>NZ_CP014596.1:427500-1110000 GCF_001687105.1 Salipiger sp. CCB-MM3 | reverse complement strand
GCTCTGGGGTTCTTTGAAGTTCGGGCATTCAGACCTCTTTGGACAATGCGGCGGACGCATCGGTTGCAGTTGCGCGGTCGCGCGATGGTTCGGACCGGCTCGGCGCTGGCGAGCCCGGTGAGGGCGACCGTCGCCCAGAGGTTTCTCGATGTCCAGCGTTGTGGACCGGGGCGGCTTTGGTCGCGACCGGCGACGCCCGACAACTGTGCACCCCGCATCCCCTGCCCCGGCAAAGATTGACAAAACGCCGGATCGCCGGAACAAGCGAGGGATGGACTCCACCCGCCTCGACACCCGAGATATCGCCATTCTCGCCACGCTCAGCCGCGAAGGCCGCATCGCCAAGACGGAACTGGCGGCGCGGGTGAACCTGTCACCCACCCCCTGCTGGGAGCGGATGAAGCGGCTCGAGAAGGCCGGGCTGATCACCGGCTATCGCGCCGAGATCGACCTCGCCGCGCTTGGACCGCATGTGCAGGTCTTCGTCACGGTCGAGCTCGACAGCCACCGCGCCGAAAGCTTCCAGCTGTTCGAGCGCACCGTGGCGCGGATGGATGAGATCACCGGCTGCTGGGCTATCGGCGGCGGCTATGACTATCTGATGCAGGTGGTCACGACCGATGTGGCTGCCTTTCAGGACATGATGGACGGGCTGCTGGAAAGCCGCGCCGGGGTCCGGCGCTATTACAGCTATATCGTCACCAAGCCGGTGAAGAGCGATCCGCCCGCGCTCGGGCTGCTGCGCGGCTAGTCCCGCCCGCTGCCAGAGAGTTTCTCTGCCCGAGCCCCCAAAGGCAGAGAAAATTTCTTGCCCGACAGGAAACTTCCCGAGAAATCTCTCTGCTTTCGCCCTCATGCTTGTCGCAACAAGGAGGTGCGCAAGCATGAGCGATCTGTCGAACAGACCGACTTTCGGACTTACCGATCCGGGCCTGCTGCCCGGCAGCGGCGACTTTGCAAGCGAAGGCCGCCTCGCGGTCCGCGACCCCGCCACCGGCACGCTGGTGGCGCAGGTCGCGATCAGCGACGCGCGCGGCGCGGGGCAGGCGGTGGACGCCGCCCATGCCGCCTTCGACGGCTGGGCCACCACGCTGCCGCAGGACCGCGCGGCGATCCTGCACCGCTGGCACGCGCTGATCATGGAGGCGAAAGAGGATCTCTCGCGCATCATGGTCGCCGAGCAGGGCAAGCCGATCAGCGAGGCGCGGGGCGAGATCGATTACGCCGCCAGCTTCGTGCAGTTCTACGCCGAAGAGGCGCTGCGCCCGAACATCGAAGGCGTCACCAGCCATCTGCCCGACGCCGAGATGGAGCTTTGGCGCGAGCCGGTGGGTGTAGCGGCGCTGATCACCCCGTGGAATTTCCCCTCGGCGATGATCACCCGCAAAGCCGCCGCCGCTCTGGCCGCTGGCTGCACCGTGGTGATCCATCCCTCCGCCGAGACGCCGCTGTCGGCGCTGGCGCTGGCGGAACTCGCCCGCCGCGCCGGTTTCCCCGAAGGCGTGGTCAACACCGTGGTCGGCGATGCCGCCGCCATTGTCGGTGAATGGACTTCGGACAAACGGGTGCGGGCGCTGTCCTTCACCGGCTCCACCGAGGTGGGCCGCCTGCTCTACCGCCAGTCGGCGGATACGGTGAAACGGCTGGTGATGGAACTGGGCGGCCACGCGCCCTTCATCGTCTTCAAAAGCGCCGACATCGACCGCGCGGTGACCGAGGCGATCAAGGCCAAATTCGCCACCTCGGGGCAGGACTGTCTCGGCGCCAACCGCTTCTACATCCAGCGGCCCGTCTATGAGGAATTCTGCGCCAAGTTCACCAAGGCGGTCGAGGCGCTGACCCTCGGGCGCGGCATGGATGATCCCGACATCGGCCCGCTGATCCACGAGCGCGCCATCGACAAGCAGCAGGCGCATGTGGATGACGCCATCGCCAAGGGCGCAAAGCTGCTCACCGGCGGCGGCGTGGAGGAAGACCTCGGCAAGCTCTTCTACAAGCCCACCGTGCTGGCCGACGTGCCGGACGAGGCCGCGATCATGTCCGAGGAAACCTTTGGCCCGGTCGCGCCGCTCACCGTCTTTGATGACGAGGCAGAGGTGATCGCCCGCGCCAATGCCACCGAATACGGGCTGGTCGCCTACGTCCACAGCCAAGACCCGCGCCGCATCTACCGCCTGACCCGCGCGCTGCAGTTCGGCATGGTCGCGGTCAACCGCACCAAGGTCACCGGCGCGCCGATCCCCTTCGGCGGCACCAAGCAATCCGGGCTCGGCCGCGAGGGCGCCCGTCAGGGCCTCGAGGCCTTCACCGACATCAAATACGTCTGCCGCGATTGGGGCTGATCCCGCGCGACCAATCCCTGCGGCAACCCGACAGGACACATAAGGAGATGACATGCTGACCAACGACCAACTCGCCAAATGGGACCGCGAGAGCTTCTTCCACCCTTCGACCAACCTCGGCCAGTTCGCGCGCGGCGAAGGCCCGCAGCGCATCGTCACCGGCGGCAGCGGCGTGCATATCACCGACCGCGACGGCAATCGCCTGCTCGACGGCTTTGCCGGGCTCTACTGCGTCAACGTCGGCTATGGCCGCACCGAGATCTCCGAGGCAATCGCCAAGCAGGCGCATGAGCTGGCCTATTACCATGCCTACGCAGGCCACGGCTCCGAAGCCTCGATCACCCTGTCGAAGATGGTCATGGATCGCGCGCCCGAGAATATGGCGCGGGTCTACTTCGGCCTCGGCGGCTCGGACGCCAATGAGACCAACATCAAGCTGATCTGGTACTACAACAACATCCTTGGCCGTCCCGAGAAGAAGAAGATCATCTCGCGCTGGCGGGGCTATCATGGCTCGGGGCTGATGACTGGCTCGCTGACCGGGCTCGAGCTGTTCCACAAGAAGTTCGACCTGCCGCTGGCGCAGGTGATCCACACCGAGGCACCCTATTATTACCGCCGCCCCGACCTGAAAATGTCCGAGGCCGACTTCACCGCCCATTGCGTCGCCGAACTGGAAGCGCTGATCGAGCGCGAGGGCGCCGACACCATCGCCGCCTTCATCGGCGAGCCGGTACTGGGCACCGGCGGCATCGTGCCCCCGCCCGAGGGCTACTGGCCCGCGATCCAGAAGGTGCTCGACAAGCACGACATCCTGCTTGTGGTCGACGAGGTGGTGACCGGCTTCGGGCGGCTCGGCTCGATGTTCGGCTCGGACCACTACGGCGTAAAGCCCGACTTGATCACCTCCGCCAAGGGCCTCACTTCGGCTTACGCGCCGCTTTCGGCCTCGATCGTCGGCCAGCGCATGTGGGACGTGCTGTGCCAGGGCACCGACGAATATGGCGTGCTGGGCCACGGCTGGACCTATTCGGCTCACCCGATCGGCGCGGCGGCGGGCATCGCCAACCTCGAACTGATCGACAAGCTGGGGCTGGTCGACAATGCCGCCAAGACCGGTGCCTATCTGGTGAACACCATGCGCGAGGCGGTGGGCGCGCACGTCAACGTCGGCGAAGTGCGCGGCGAGGGCATGCTCTGTGCGGTGGAACTGGTGGCCGAGCGTGACGGGCGCAAGTTCTTTGACGCCTCCGAGGGCAAGGGCGCCAAGGTCGTCGCCGCGATGCTCGAACGCGGGGTGATCGCGCGCGCCATGCCGCAGGGCGACATTCTCGGCTTCGCGCCGCCGCTCTGCCTGACCACCGAGGAAGCCGACAAGATCGTCTCGGTCACCAAGGACGCCATCACCAGCGTTCTGGGCTGAGCCTGCACATCACGCGCCGCGCGCCAAATGCGCGCGGTGCCCCCCATTCAAAACGGTCAGGACGCCGCGCCGCGATAGCCGATCCGCGCCATGAACCGTTCCATCTCCTGTTGCGGCGGGCGCTTTCCCGTGTAGATTTCCACGTAGCTCGGAAAGCGTTCCAGACGTTCCGCCAGCGGCTCTTCCACCCGCATCGAGATATAGCCGACCTGCACAAGATAGATGGTCCGCGCCCGCACGTCGGCATCCTCGGCCCCGTGCCCCCAGCGTTCCAGCATCTCGCGCAGCGCCGCCAGCCGCTCGGCATCGGCGCTCTGCAGCCGCTCCAGAACCTGCGGATCCTGCTGTGCCCAGGCCCGCACGGCGATCTCGAGCTTGGTGTCGAAAAGCTCATCCGACAGGAAGGTGCTGATGACATTCAGCATCGCCTCGGTCTCAGTGGCCGCATAATCCCGGCTGGCCGCCACCAACGCGCCGGTGGTGCTGGCCTCCCAACGGTCGAGCAACATGCTCAGCAGCTGTTTTCGATCCTTGAAGAACCAGTAGAAACTCGTCCGCGACAGCTGCAGCGCATTGGCCAGCGGCAGAATCTTCACCGCATCGACGCCCTTCTCTACAAGCGCCGCATAGGCCGCGTCCAGCCAGACGTCCTGCGATCCGCGCCAGCCGCGGTCGGTCGAAGAATTCTCGGTCATGTCCTGCGCCTTGATGGTCGGTGCCCCCTTGCCTACCCCCTTGTCTACAAAATGTGCACTACTGTCCAGATTTACTCACCGTCGCCACGGTCAGTGGTGAACTATTTCTTGACAGGTGTGCACATTTTGGAATTCTGACGCGCAGGCACCCTATCCGCAGAAGGCACCACGCATGTCGAACGATCCGCTTTTGCAGCCCTATCAGCTCAAGCATCTGACGCTGAAAAACCGCATCATGATCACCAGCCACGAGCCCGCCTACCCCGAGGACGGCATGCCCAAGGACCGCTACCGCGCCTACCATGTGGAGCGCGCCAAGGCCGGAGTTGCGCTGACCATGACCGCGGGCTCGGCCTCGGTCTCGCGCGACAGCCCGCCGGTGTTCAACAACGTCCTCGCGTGGAAAGACGAAGTGGTCGGATGGATGAGCAAGCTGGCGCAGGAGTGCCACGACGAGGGCTGCGCGGTGATGATCCAGCTCACCCACCTTGGCCGCCGCACCCGCTGGGACAAGGGCGACTGGCTGCCGGTGATCTCGCCCGGATACGAACGCGAGCCCGCGCATCGCGCCTTCCCCAAGAAGATGGAAGACTGGGATATCGCGCGGGTGATCGAGGATTACGCCGAAGCCGCAGAGCGCATGCAGACCGCCGGACTCGACGGCATCGAGCTTGAAGCCTACGGCCACCTGATGGATCAGTTCTGGTCGCCGCTGACAAATGATCTCGATGCGCCCTACGGCGGCGATCTCGACAACCGTCTGCGCTTCGGCTTTGACGTGCTGCGCGCCATCCGCAAGCGCTGCGGCGAAGAGTTCATCGTCGGCGTGCGCTACACCGGCGACGAGTGCCTGCCTGGCGGCACCGGCCGCGAGGAGGGTCTGGCGATCTCGCAGAAGCTGAAGGACTCGGGGCTGGTCGATTTCCTCAACGTGGTGCGCGGCCATATCGACACCGATCCAGGCCTCACCGATCTGATCCCCATTCAGGGCATGGCCGGCGCACCGCATCTCGATTTCGCCGGAGAGATCCGCGCCGCGACGAATTTCCCCACCTTCCATGCCGCCAAAATCCCCGATGTCGCCACCGCGCGCCACGCCATCGCCAGCGGCAAGCTCGATATGGTCGGCATGACCCGCGCCCATATGGCCGACCCGCATCTGGTGCGCAAACTCACCCAAGGCCGCGAAGACGACATCCGCCCCTGCGTCGGTGCCAACTACTGCCTCGACCGCATCTATCAGGGCGGCATGGCGCTGTGCCTGCACAACCCCTCGACCGGGCGCGAGATCGAAATGCCCCACGCCATCGCCAAGGCCGAGGCACCGAAGCGCGTGACCATCGTCGGCGCCGGACCGGCAGGCATGGAGGCCGCCCGCGTCGCCGCCGAGCGCGGCCATGCGGTGACCGTCTTCGAGGCGGCGGACCAGCCCGGCGGGCAGATCCGCCTCACCGCGTTGCAGGAGCGGCGGCGCGAGATGTCATCGATCATCGCATGGCGTTTCGAGCAATGCGAAAAACGCGGGGTTTCCTTCCGCTTCAACGCCTTCGCGGATGAAGCTGACGTTCTGGACACGGCACCTGACGAGGTGATCATCGCCACCGGCGGGCTGCCGCATACCGAGGTGCTGACCGGCGGCAACGATCTGGTGGTCTCGGCATGGGACATCCTGTCGGGCGACGTCAAACCCGGCCAGAACGTGCTGGTCTACGACGACGCGGGCGATCACGCGGGGCTGCAGGCCGCCGATGTGATCTCTGCCACCGGCGCGCGGGTCGAGATCGTCACCCCCGACCGCGCCTTCGCGCCAGAGGTCATGGCGATGAACCTCGTGCCCTACATGCGCGCCCTGCAGACCCGCGACACCACCTTCACCGTCACGTGGCGGCTGCGCTCGGTGTCCCGCGACGGCAATCAACTGCGCGCCGTTCTGGGCTCGGACTATGGCGATGTGACGCGCGAGCGGCAGGTCGATCAGATTGTGGTCAACCATGGCACCCGCCCGCTCGACGAGCTCTATTTCGCGCTGAAGCCGCTGTCGCGCAATCTCGGCGAGGTCGATTACGAGGCGCTTTCCACTGGCGCCGTGCAGAGCGTCGAGCGCAATCCCGGCGGCGGGTTCCGCCTGTTCCGCATCGGAGATGCTGTGGCCGCGCGCAACACCCATGCGGCGATTTACGACGCGCTGCGGATCGCGCGAGACCTCTGACCGCGCGGCATATTTCGGCGCGCCAGAGATGTATCTCTGCGGGTCGATGAGGGGCAGTTCGGATGTAAAAAAGCACCCGAGCTGCCCTACGCCGATTGGCCTCACCTCACTTGACCCAAATCAAGGGACCTCCAAGCCGAAACGGTAAGATATCACTGGAACTTCCTTCATATTCACGTTGAAGAATATGAATACTCAGGATCGCCACCTGACCACGAGGGGCTGCCATGCGATTTTCCGTCCTACCGATTTTCCTGCTCACCGCCGCCAGCGCCGCGCTGGCCGAGACCGGTGCGCCCCCCGAACCCTATGTGGCGACCCCCGAGACCATCACCGAATGGAAGCCGGTCTATGGCGAGGTCGAGACCCGCAACCAGCTTCCGGCGCGGGCCCGTATCGCTGGCACGCTGGTGGACCTGTCGGTGACCGAGGGCGATCACGTCGAGACCGGGCAGATCGTCGCCACCATCGAGGATGAGAAACTCGGCGTGCAGATCGACGCGCTCAACGCGCAGGCGGAAGCATTGCGCGCGCAGCTGAGCAATGCGCAGGCCGATCTCGACCGCGGCAAGACCCTGCAGCAAAGCGGCACGATCTCGGCGCAGCGGCTTGATGCGCTGCAAACCTCGGTCGATGTGCTGAGCAATCAGATCACCGCGACCGAAGCGCAGCGCCGGGTGATCCAGCGGCAGATCGAGGAAGGCGGCGTCACCGCTCCGGAGGCGGGCATCGTGCTGTCGGTCCCGGTGTCGCGCGGGTCCTTCATTGCGCAGGGCGAGACCGTTGCCCTGATCGGCAGCGGCGGCGCGTTCCTGCGGCTCTCGGTGCCGGAACGCTTTGCGCAATCTCTGGCGGAGGGCGACAAGATCGAGATGGACAGCGGCGAAGGCACGATTGCCAAGCTCTACCCGCAGATCGAAGGCGGGCGGCTGCAGGCGGATGTGGAAGTGGGCGGGCTCGAAGAGCGCTACGTGGGCCTGCGCCTGCCAGTGCGGTTGCCGGTCGGCACGCAGGACGCGATCCTTGTCCCGGAACGGGCGCTGTCGCGGGGCGGCGGGCTCGACATGGTGACCTTGGAGACCACTGACGGGCCGGTGCAGCGGATCGTGGTGCCGGGCCGAGAAATGATCCGCGACGGTGCCCCTTGGCGCGAAATCCTGACCGGGCTCGAATCCGGCGAAACGGTGCTTCTGTCCGATGAGTGATCATGACACCGGGCCCAGCGGGGCCCTCGGTCTGGCCGGACACCTCACCCACGCCTTCCTGAACTCTCCGCTCACACCGCTCTTCCTGATCGCCTCGCTGGCGGTGGGGCTCATCGCCCTCGCCGCCCTGCCGCGCGAGGAGGAGCCGCAGATTTCCGTGCCGCTGGTCGACATCCATGTGCAGGCCAACGGGCTGCGCGCAGGCGACGCCGTGAA
Source organism: Salipiger sp. CCB-MM3 (assembly GCF_001687105.1). Classification (NCBI taxonomy): domain Bacteria; kingdom Pseudomonadati; phylum Pseudomonadota; class Alphaproteobacteria; order Rhodobacterales; family Roseobacteraceae; genus Salipiger; species Salipiger sp. CCB-MM3. The sequence goes on along the minus strand of NZ_CP014596.1, from coordinate 1,101,910 downwards.
ACTGGTGACCGAGCCCTTGGAGACCATCGTCAAGGGCATCGACGAGGTCGAACACGTCTATTCCGAGACCCGCGACGATGCGGTCATGGTCACCGCGCGCTTTGACGTCGGCGTCTCGTCCGACACCGCGATCCTGCGGGTGCGCGACCGCATTCTCGCCAATATGGACCGCATCCCGGTGGGCATCCCCGAGCCGCTGATCGTCGGGCGCGGCATCAATGACGTGGCCATCGTGGCGCTCACCCTCTCGCCTGCCGCGGGGCAGACCGGGGTCACCCCCGCCGACCTGACCCGCGTCGCGCGCGAGGTCGAGGCGCGGCTGGCGGCGATCGAGGATGTGGGCCTCACCTATGTCATCGGCGGCACCGAACCGCAGCTGCGCGTGAACCCAGACCCGGCGCGGCTGGCGCTCTACGGGATCACCCTGCAGCAGCTTTGGGCCAAGATCGAGGGCGCCAACACCTCGCTGCCGCTCGGCACCCTGCGCGAGGGCGGCAGGCAGGTCGGGCTGGTTGTGGGCGAGACCCTGACCACCGCCGAGGAAATCGGCAACCTCGAGCTGACCGCCCGCGACGGGCGCACCGTCTACCTGCGCGACGTGGCCGAGTTGACGCTCGAGACCGACACCGGCTCGGACTATGTCAGTACCGCCACCCACGGACCGGAGGGCCTTGAGAGTCGCCCCGCGGTGACGCTGGCGCTGGCCAAGCGCGCCGGGGCCAATGCGGTGATCGTGGCCGAGGAAATCCTGCACCGGATCGAGGCGATGGAGGGCGAGATCATCCCCTCCTCCATCGAGGTCGAGATCACCCGTGACTATGGCGAGACCGCCGATGAGAAGGCCAACGAGTTGCTCTTCCACCTCGGGCTGGCGACCATTTCCATCGTCATCCTCGTGCTCTTTGCCATCGGCTGGCGCGAGGCCATCGTGGTGGCGATCGTGATCCCGGTGACGATCCTTCTGACGCTCTTCGCCGCATGGATCATGGGCTATACGCTGAACCGCGTGTCGCTGTTCGCGCTGATCTTCTCGATCGGCATCCTCGTCGATGACGCCATCGTGGTGATCGAGAACATCGCCCGCCACTGGGCGATGAAGCGCGAGGGCCAGAGCCGCTTTGGCGCCACCGTCGCGGCGGTGGCAGAGGTTGGCAACCCAACCATCGTGGCGACGCTGACGGTGGTGGTGGCGCTGCTGCCCATGCTGTTCGTGTCGGGCCTCATGGGCCCCTACATGAGCCCTATTCCCGCCAATGCCTCGGCAGCGATGATCTTTTCCTTCTTTGTCGCGGTGATCATCACGCCGTGGCTGATGCTGAAAATCGCGGGCCGCGCGCCGCTCCACCACGGTGCCGAGCACGGCGCGGCGGGCGGGGCACTGGGACGCGTCTATGCCGCCGTCGCGCGCCCCCTGCTGGCACGCAAATCCGTCTCGGCGCTCTTCCTGCTCGTGGTCGCGGTGCTCTCCTTCGGCTCGCTCGCCGCGCTCTACACCCGCGACGTGACGGTCAAGCTGCTGCCCTTCGACAATAAGTCCGAGCTTTCGGTGGTCATCGACCTGCCCGAGGGCAGCGCGCTGGAAACGACGGCTGCCGTGGCACAGCAAGTGGCGCGTGTGGCGCTTTCACTGCCCGAGGCGATCTCGGCCCAAACCCATGCGGGCACCGCCTCGGCCTTCAACTTCAACGGGCTGGTGCGGCACTACTACCTGCGGCAAATGCCCGAAATGGGGGACGTGCAGATCAACCTCGCCGCAAAGGCCGAGCGCGACCGCACCAGCCATGAGATCGCGCTCGACCTGCGCGAGAAACTGACCACGCTCAACCTGCCCGAGGGCACGGTGCTGAAAGCCGTCGAGCCGCCCCCCGGCCCGCCGGTGATCTCGACGCTCATGGCAGAGGTCTACGGCCCGGACGCCGAGACCCGCCGCATGGTCGCCGAGCGCGTGCGCGCCGCATTCGACGAGATCCCTTATGTGGTCGATGTCGACGACAATTACGGCGTGCAGGCCCCGCGCCGCCGGGTGGTGCTCGATCCTTCGGCGCTGGATTTCTACAAGGTAGAGGAATCCGACGCACTGGATACGCTCTCGCTGCTCTACGGCGAGGGAACCGTGGGCTATTCGCACCGCGGCGGCGATCGGCGGCCTATTCCCATCGTGCTGTCACGGGACCGCTCCGACCGAGTGATGGACGCCACCGCGCTCTCGACGCCCGTCCCGGCAGACGCCTTGCCCGGCGGGCGCGGCGTGGTGGAACTGGGCGATGTGGTCACCCTGCAGGACGAGCTCACCTCCTACCCGATCTTCCGCCACAACGGCATCGAGACGATCATGGTCATGGGCGAGATGGCGGGCGAGTTCGAGTCGCCGCTCTACGGCATGCTCGCATCGGCGGATATCTTGGATGGGCTCAACTGGCCCGAGGGTGAACAGCCAACCATCTCAATGCACGGCCAGCCGCAGGACACCTCAGTACCGAGCATCCTGTGGGACGGCGAATGGGAGGTCACATGGGTCACCTTCCGCGATATGGGCGCGGCCTTTGCCGTGGCACTCTTGGGGATCTACATCCTTGTGGTGGCGCAGTTCGGCAGCTTCCGCCTGCCGCTGGTGATCCTGACGCCGGTGCCGCTGACTTTCCTCGGCATCATGTTCGGGCACTGGCTCTTCGGGGCACCCTTCTCGGCGCCCTCGATGATCGGCTTCATCGCGCTGGCAGGCATCATCGTGCGCAACTCGATCCTGCTGGTGGACTTCATCCGCCACTCGAACCCAGAAAGACCGCTCGACGTGGAAACGCTGATCGAGGCGGGCGCGACGCGCTTCAAGCCGATCCTGCTGACCGCGCTGGCGGCGATGATCGGCGCGGCGGTGATCCTGATGGACCCGATCTTTCAAGGTCTGGCGATTTCGCTGCTCTTCGGACTGCTGACCTCGACCGCGCTGACGGTTCTGGTGATCCCGGCGATTTACCGGCTGGTGAAAACCTGACCGAGCATCGTTCGCGACGCCAATCCCCTGCCACGGCTCACGAAATCGTCAGACGCAAAACTTTCTGCGACGGAACTCCGCGCCCCGCGCGTGGAATACCTCTAGGTGACAAGACCAAGAACAAGCGAAAGTTTCAGACATGACGCATAGCCACGACCACGATGACCATGATCTCGGCTTCTCTCACGATCTGCCGCGGATGATCGGCCGCCGCAAACTTCTCAGCATTCTCGGCGGTGTCGGCCTTGCTTCGGCATCCGGTCTGCCTGCGCTGGCGGCGCAATGCGTGGCACTGCCGTGGGAGACCGCTGGCCCCTACCCCGCCGATGGCAGCAACAGCCGCGATGGATCGGTGGTGAACGCGCTGACCCAAGAAGGCGTCATCCGCGAAGACCTGCGCCCCTCGTTCGGCGAAATGACCGCCGAGGCCGATGGTCTGCAGCTGGATCTGGAATTGACCTTGGTCGATGCCGACGGCTGCACGCCGCTCGCCGGGCACGCGATCTACGTCTGGCATTGCGACACGACGGGGCTCTACTCGCTATATGACACGCCCGAGGCGAACTATCTGCGCGGCGTCGGCGTCGCCGATGACGAGGGCAAGGTGAAGTTCACCACCATCGTGCCGGGCTGCTACGACGGGCGCTGGCCGCACATTCACTTCGAGATCTTTGAGTCCCCCGAGGCCGCTGTGAGCGGAGCCGAGCCGGTGCTGACCGCGCAGATCGCCCTGCCGGACGACGAGGCCGCCAAGATCTACGAGCAAGACGCGCGCTATTCCAACGGCACCCGCAACCTTGGCCGGATCACCATCCCCAGCGACAACGTGTTCGGCGACAACACCGATGCCGAGATCGAACAGCAGACGCTGGCGATGAGCGGCAGCGTTTCGGATGGCTACACCGGCACGCTGACCATCCCGGTCGATTTCGACGCCGAGAAGAGCACGATGGCCGCGCCGCCCATGGGTGGTGAAGGCGGCCCCGGCGGACCCGGTGGCGACATGCCGTCGCCGCCGAAGAACTGAGGACAACAAACGAAGGGCCCGGCACTCCTGCCGCGCCCTTTTGCAGTCCTGGGGATCGTGGCCGCCCCGGCGGCTCAGAGCGTCTCTTTCACCCGGTCCCAAGTGTTGGTGAGATGGCGCGACATCACATCGCCGAGCCGCGCACCATCGCGCGCTTCCAAGGCGGCGATCATCTCCTCATGCTCGCCCACCGCATCGGCCCAGAACGTCTCGGTGCCATTGCCGACAAAGCGGATGCGTTTCAGCCGCCCCTGAATGTTCTGCTGTATCTCCTGCAGCGTCTCATTGTCCGACAGCGCCGCCAGCCGCGAATGAAACTCCTGATTGAGCTTGTAGTAGGGCAGCCGATCGCGCTTGCGGTAATGCGCCAGCATCTCTTCGTGCAGCGCGCGCATTCCGGCGATGTCTTCGTCGCTGGCCCGTTCGCAGGCGGTCTGGCCGGCCAGTTTCTCCAGATGGCCCAGCACTTCGAGCATCGAGAACACATCCTGCGGCGAGAGTTTGCGCACCGTAGCCCCGCGCGAGGGCTGGATGACGATCAGCCCTTCGGCGGCCAGAGTGCGCAACGCCTCGCGAAATGGGGTGCGTGACACCCCCAGTTGTTCGAGCAGTTGCACCTCATCGATCCGGCTTCCCGGCTCGAGATGGCCTTCGATGATCAGGTCCCGGATCCGGTTCGCGACCTGATCGTGAAGGGATTCCTTCTTGATTTGCAATGGCATGGCCGAAGCTGAAGACAGGTCCATGACACCTCCGCAGTGACTGTTTCGCCTAGGTTAGCAAGATTTTCCTTGCCACGCGATACCGTATTGGAACACAAAATATACAAAATACATGTGGAGGAGAATCGAATATGCGAGTGGCATTGGCGATCGGGGATGCCGCCGGGATCGGGCCTGAACTGGCTGCGAAGATCGTGGCGGATGCGCAGGCGAACCTTGGCGATCTGATCGTCATCGGGGATGCACGCCTGCTGGCGAAAGGCGCACAGATCGCCGGAGTGAAGGTTGACCTGCCGGTGATCTCCACCGCCGACCTCGCAAAGCCGCTGCCCGAAGGCGCGCTGCTGCTCGACCTGCACAATTGCGATCCAGCCACGGTGCCGCCGGGCAAATCCTCGGACGCCGGGGGCCGCGCCTCGCTGCAGAATTTCGCCACGGCGCTGCTGCTCGGCAAGGCCGGGATCGCGGGCGTGGTCGCCTTCACCCCGTTTAACAAACACTCCATGCGCCTCGCGCGCTCCAGCTATGTGGACGAGATCGGCTTTGTCGACGCGGTGATCGAGTCCGAGCAATCGGGCCGCGAGTTCAACGTGCTCGACGAAGTGTGGAACGCCCGGGTGACCTCGCATATCCCGCTGAGCAAGGTGGCGGCCACGATCACCACCGAGCGCGTGGCCAACAGCCTGAAACTCACCGCCGAGGTGATGACTGCCGCGGGCATTCCAAACCCGCGCATTGGCGTCGCGGCGCTCAACCCCCATGCCGGGGATGGCGGAAATTTCGGCCATGAGGATGACGAGGTGATCGCCCCCGCCATCGAAATCGCCAAATCCCAAGGGATTAACGTGACCGGCCCCGTGCCCTCGGATACCGTCTTTGTGCGGGCCATCAAGGGGGGAGAGTTCGACGCGGTGATGACCATGTATCACGATCAGGGACAGATCGCGATGAAGCTGATCGGCTTCGACCGGGGGGTGACGCTGATCGCGGGCTACCCGTTCCCGATCGTGACCCCGGCGCATGGCACCGCCTTCGACATCGCGGGCAAGGGCTGCGCCGACACCGGCGCCACCTTCAATGCAATCGCTCTCGGCCGGAAACTGGCCGGGCTGCAGCCCCGGCCGCCGGCCACGGAGGAGGACCGCACGCATGCGGCCGGGGCCATCGCGGCGCTCACCGAACCGGAGGTTCTGGCCGGCTGAGCCCACCCCCACCAACAGGACCAAGCACTCAGGGAGGAGACACACTTGGAACTCAAGCATATCGCACTGATCGGAGCCGTCGCAGCGACGCTACAGGCCGCACCCGCGCTGGCGCAAACCGAGATCATCTTTGGGATCAGCGCCGCAGACGGCTCGCTGCAGGATCAATCCGCCGAGGAATTTGCCCGCCGCGCCAACGAGAAACTCGGCGACAAAGCGGTGGTGAAGGTCTTTGACAGCTCGCAGCTGGGCAAAGACAAGGACATGCTGCAGAAGATCAAGCTGGGCACGATGCACATCACCCTGCCCAGCTCGACCATGCCCGAGATCGCGCCGGAATACGCGCTGTTCGATCTGCCCTTCCTCGTGGCCGACCGCGCGCACTTGGCGAAGATCGACGAGGCGCTGTTTGACAGCGTGCTGCTGCCCGCCGCCGAGGCCAAGGGCTACAAGCCGCTGGCGATCTGGGAGAACGGCTTTCGCCAGATCACCAACTCCAAGCATCCGGTGACCACGCCCGCCGATCTTCAGGGGCTGAAGATCCGCACGCCGAATTCCAGCTGGCGCGTGGCGATGTTCAAGGAATACGGCGCCAACCCGACGCCGATGCCCTTCTCGGAGCTGTTCGTGGCGCTGCAGACCGGCGTGGTCGACGGGCAGGAAAACCCGATGACCAACATCTACGGCGGCAAGCTCAACGAGGTGCAGGAGTATCTCTCGCTCTCGGGCCACGTTTATTCGCCCGCCTATCCGACGGTCGGCATCAAGGCCTTTGAAAAGCTCGACCCCGAGGTGCAGCAGATCATCGAGGAGACCGCCAAGGAAGTCGCCTTCTGGGCGCGCGAGACCGGTGCGGCGCAGGATGAGGAACTCGTGGGCAAGCTCGAAGAGGGTGGCCTCAAGGTCAACAAGACCGACCGCGACGCCTTCGTCGAAGCCTCCAAGCCGATCTACGAAAAGTTCGCCGCCGAAGTTGATGGCGGGCAAGAGATGATCGACAAGGCGCTCTCGCTGGCAAACGGCTCGGGGTCCTGAGCCATCCCGGCGGCGCGGCCCTGACCGCGCCGCCCCATCCCCCCAATTCATACGGAGGCAAACGTGCTGTCCCGTTCCATCCGCTGGCTTGATCGCGCCCTGCAGATCGCCACGATCGCGATGATCGTCGTGCTGGCTCTCGTGGTGCTGCTCGGCGTCGCCTATCGCTACACCGGCCAGTCGCTGATCTGGTACGACGAAGTGGCCGCCGCGCTGCTCGCATGGATCACTTTCACCGGGGCCGCGCTGGCCGTGGTGCGCAACTCGCACATGGGGTTCAACGGGCTGATGTTCGGCCTGCCCGGCCTTGGGCGCTTCGTGCTCTTCGGCATTGTCGAGCTGCTGTTCCTGACCATCTGTGCCATCGTCACATGGGCGGGTTGGGCGATCCTCGAGATCTTCGGCGACGAGGTGATGACCACGGTGCGCTTCGTGCCCCGCGCCGTGCTGCAAGGCGTGCTGCCGGTGAGCTTTGCCCTGATGTTCGTCGGGCGGCTCCTGACGCTGCCGCAGCGGCTGCAAGCGGTCCGCGACGGCGTCGATCCCGATACCGCCGAGATCGAGCATGAGATCGCCCGCGCCGAGGCCGAACTGGCACAGGCCCGCGCCCATCCCCCCCATTCCGCGCCCCGGGAGGCCACGCAATGATCGAAGCCGGCATTCTGCTGTTCATGTTCGTGCTGATCGCCGTCGGCATGCCCATCGCCTTCTCGATCCTCGGATCGGCACTCTTGGGCGTCTATCTGCTCAATGGCGAGCTTGGCTTTCTCAACGCCGCGCTGTCGCTCTATGACGGAGCCACCAGCTTTCCGCTGATCGCCATTCCGCTGTTCATCCTCGCAGGCGCGCTGATGAACACGGGCGGCATCTCGACGAGGCTCATCGCCTTCGTCTCGGCGCTGATCGGCTTCGTGCGCGGCGGGCTGGCGATGGTCAACGTCGGCGTGTCGATGTTCTTTGCCGAGATCTCCGGCTCCGCCGTGGCCGATGTGGCCGCGACCGGATCGGTGCTGATCCCGGCGATGAAGGAAAAGGGCTATCAGCCGCGGCTCGCGGCGGCGATCACCTCGTCTTCAGCCTCGCTGGCAATCATCATCCCGCCGTCGATCCCGATGATCCTTTACGGCGCCATGTCCGACACCTCGGTGGTCAAGCTCTTCGTCGCGGGCATCGTGCCCGGCGTGCTGGGCGGAGGGCTGCTGATGGCGCTCTGCTACTACATGGCCCGGCGCTACGACCTGCCACGCGACGAGGCCTTCTCGCTGCGCCGTCTTGCCGAGACCGGGAAAGAGGCGTCCTGGGCGCTGATCCTGCCGGTGGTGATCCTCGGCGGCATCTTCGGCGGCGTGGTGACGGCGACCGAAGGCGCGGCGCTGGCGGTGGTGGCGGCGCTCTTCATCGGGGTCTTCATCTACCGCGAGATCGACCTGCGCCATCTCTATCAGGCGCTGGTGGACGGAGTGCTGCAGACCTCTGTGGTGATGCTGATGGTCGCCGCCTCGGCGGTGCTGGGGCTCTACCTGACTGAGACCGAGATGCCGCAGCGGCTGGCCGCGGGCATCACCCAGATCACCACCAACCCGTTTGCCGTGCTGATGATCATCAACCTCTTCCTGCTCTTTGTGGGCATGGTGCTGCATGGCGCGGCGGCGATCATCCTGACGGTGCCGATCTTCATGCCGCTGGTGCATGAGCTCGGGATCAACCCCATCCAGTTCGGTATTCTGCTGACGCTGAACATCGCCCTTGGCCAGCAGACGCCGCCGGTTGCGAGCGTATTGATCACCTCCTGTTCGATCGCGCGCACCGACGTGTGGCGCACCTCCATCGCCAACCTGCCTTTCGTGGGGGTTCTGGTGCTGGTGCTGCTGCTCGTCACCTATGTGCCGGCTGTGTCTCTCTCGCTGGTGGATCTGGTCTACGGACAGTGACCGGACCCGCGCGGGTTGGCTCTCCCCGGGGCTGGCCTGCGCGCAAAATGACAACGCCGGCCCTTTGCGGGGCCGGCGCTTTTGCATGGCGGATGGTGAACCGTCACGCCGGGGGATGCAGACCGAAAGCCGCCTCCAACACCTCGCCAGCTTCGAGGCAGATATCCTCGCGCCACGGCGGCGCCACAAGCTGCACACCGCAGGGCACGCCCGCCTCGACCCCCGAGCAGATCGAGACCGCCGGAAGCCCCAGAACCGGAATGCCGATCTGCGGCACCTGCGCCTCCCATAGCCGGGCGATGGCCTCGGGGCCGTTCAGGTCCTCATCCTGCGCGAAAGGCAGTTCCGACGAGACCGGCATCAGCACGATCGGATAATCGACGAGGAACGCGCGCCACGCCCGGATCAGCCGCGAGCGGCGGGTGAACAGCGCGCTGAACCTGGCCACGTCAATCGCCTTGGCGCGTTCCTCGTAGAAGCTGAGCAGCGCGATGGCACCGGGATCGCCTTCGAGTTTCGCCGCCGCCAGCTTGTCCGAATGCGCGTCCGACAGCCAAAGGTCGATCTGCACATCCACCGCCTCACGGATGTCGGGCACCTCGGTGGGCTCGTCCACCTGCCAACCCGCAGCGCGGAGGATCGCGGCGGCGCGTTCGAGATCGGCGATGATGCGCGGATCGGTATCGATGCCGCCGGGCCGTTTCACCAGCGCGACGCGGCGCGGCAGGTTCGGCCCGGTCAACGGCATCGGCGTGCTCCACGCGTCGTCGGGCGCGTAGCCGGACATAGCCTCGAGCCCCAGCCGCAGATCATCCACCCGCCGTGCGAGCGGCCCTGCGACGGCCATCAACTGAGGGCCGATGGCGCGGTCGGGCCCGGTGTTGTTCTGCGCGGGCACTCGGCCCGGCGTCGGGCGCAGCCCCTGCACACCGCAGGCATAGGCCGGGTAGCGGATCGAGCCCGCAATATCGGTGCCATGGGCGATATGCCCCAGCCCCGCCGCCGTCGCCGCCCCGGCCCCGCCGGATGAGCCGCCCGGCGTCAGCGCCGGGTTGTGCGGGTTGCTGGTGGTGCCATGCAGGTTGTTCGAACTGAACCAGCGATACGAGAACGCCGGGCAGTTGGTGCGCCCGATGACAATCGCGTCCTGCGCCCGCATGTTGCGCAGAAAGCCCGCGTCCTCGGTGGCGATCAGATCCTTGGCCAGCGTGGTGCCATTGGTGGTGGCATAGCCCTTCTGGTCGGCGATCACCTTCACCGTGACCGGCACACCGGCGAGCGCCCCCACCGTCTCGCCCGCCGCGATGCGCGCATCCAGCGCCTCGGCCTCGCGCATGGCGTCTGCGCCGCAGTCCTGCACGATGGCGTTGATCGCCGGGTTCTCGCGCGCCACACGGTCGAGCGTGCTGCGGATCACATCCTGCGCGCGCATCCGGCCACTGCGGATCGCCGCCGCGAGATTGCGGGCGGAAAGGTCGTTGGGGTCTGTCATGAAAGGGCCTTCGGAAGGTTACAGGGAAGAGAGCCGCTCGCGGATCGACTGCACGACGAAGCGCCGCTCGGGGATGCTGGCCACATGCGGGGTGATGAGCACCTTGGGATGCGCCCAAAGCGGATGCTCCTGCGGCAGCGGCTCGGTCTCGAAGACATCGAGCGAGGCACCCGAGAGGTGTCCACTGTCCAGCACCGCCATCAGCTCATCCTCGACCACCTGACCGCCGCGACCGATCTGCACCAGCGCCGCGCCCTGCGGCAGCTTTTGCAAAAAGCCCGCGTCGATCATGCCGCGCGTGGTGCTTGTCAGCGGCAGCACGTTGATCAGGATGTCGGTCTGAGCAAGGAAGTCATCGAGCCCGTCGCCGTGGAAATGCTGCACGCCCGGTTCCGCCGGATCGGGCGCGCGGCGCGAATAGCCCGCCACCGCATAGCCCAGCCCCATCAGCCCTTTGGCGATGGCGCGACCCATATGGCCAAAGCCCAGCACGCCGACGCGGCGGTAGCTGGGCGAAAGGCCGGTCACGGTGCGCGACCATTTGCCCTTCGCCTGCTGCGCGACGTAGCGGCCCATGTCGCGGTGATGCCAGAGCACGTGGAAGGCGGCAAAGCCCGCCATCTGCAGCGCCTGATCGGCGTCCTCCACCCGATAGACCGGCACGCTCTCGGGGCGCGACGGGCAGGCCATGATCGCATCGGTGCCCGCCCCCGCCGAGAAGATCGCCTTGAGCCCGCTCATGCCCTCGAACACATCGGCGGGCGGGATGAAGGTAAAGACGAAATCCACCTGCGCCGGATCGGTGATATCCTCGCGCCGCATGACGGTCAGTTCGGGCGCGTCCTTGGCGAAAATCTCGCTGTAGTGCGGCCAGAGATCGACGCCGCCGCTGGTGGTGATGACGCCCCTCATGCGGCGCCCTCGCTGGCCCAGTCGGCGCCCGGCACGGCCGCCAGAAGCTGCCGCGTGTACGCTTGCGCCGGATTGAGGAAAATGTCGTGCACGGTTCCGATCTCCACCAGTTTGCCTTTCTGCATCACGGCGATCCTGTCGCAGAGTTGCGCCGCCACCCGCAGGTCGTGGGTGATGAACAGGATCGACAGATCGAAACGCTCGCGCAGATCGCGCAGAAGGTCCAGCACCTGCGCCTGAATAGAGACGTCCAGCGCCGAAACTGCCTCATCGGCGATGATCAGTTCGGGGTCCATGGCCAGCGCGCGGGCAATCCCGATACGCTGGCGCTGGCCGCCCGAGAACTCATGCGGAAAGCGGCTGGCGGCATCGGCGCCAAGGCCGACGATCTCGAGCAGTTCCTTCGCCCGCGCCTGCGCCTGCGCTTTCGGCACGCCCTTGGTGATTGGCCCGTCGGTCAGCGCGCCCATGATCCGCTGGCGCGGATTGAGCGAGGCATAGGGATCCTGAAACACCATCTGCACCTTGTGGCGCTGCTTGCGAAGCTCCTCTTCCGACAGCGCCGCCAGATCGGTGCCGCCGACCAGCACCTGCCCGCCGTCCGGCGTGACCAGCCGCACCGCGGTGCGGCCCAGAGTTGACTTGCCCGAGCCGCTCTCTCCGACCAGCCCCAGCACCTCGCCGCGCCCGACGGTGAGCGAGACATCGTCCACCGCGCGCACTTCGCGCACCGGGCGGAACATGCCGCCCCCGGTGCGATAGACTTTACGCAGTCCTTTGATCTCGAGCGCCGGAACGTCGCGCGGGGCACGGGCGGGCGGCAGCTTGCCGGTGGGGATCGCGTCAAGCAGGCGGCGGGTGTAGTCGTGCTGCGGGTCGGTGAGCACCGAGGTGGCGCTGCCACGTTCGACCACCTTGCCCTCGCGCATGACGATCACCTGATCGGCGATCTCGGCCACCACCCCGAAGTCGTGGGTGATGAACATCACCGCCATCCCGTGCCGCTCGCGCAGGTCGAGGATCAGCTTGAGGATCTGTGCCTGCGTGGTCACGTCAAGCGCCGTGGTCGGCTCGTCGGCGATCAGAAGTTTCGGCTCCAGCGCCAACGCCATGGCGATCATAGCCCGCTGCCGTTGCCCGCCCGAAAGCTGGAACGGATAGGCACGGATGATCTTCTCGGGGTCCGGCAGCCCGACCTCGCGGATCAGGTTCAGCGCCTTGTCGCGCCGCTGCTGCTGGGAAAAGCGGTCATGCGCGGCAAAGACCTCGGCGATTTGCTCGCCGATGCGCATCAACGGGTTGAGCGCGGTCATCGGCTCCTGAAAGATCATCGCGATGCGCTCGCCGCGCAGCGCCTGTTTTTCAGGTTCCGGCAGGCGCAGGATGTCGCGCGCCTCAAACATGGCGCGGCCCGTCTTCACCGTCACGCCCGGCGGCAGCAGCCCCATCAGCGCGTTGGCGGTCATCGACTTGCCCGAGCCGCTCTCGCCGACGACGCAGAGGATCTCGCCCTTCTCGATGGCAAAGGAGATATCCTCGACCGCGAAGGCCCGGTCAGCGCCCTGCGGCAGGCCGATGCTGAGGTGTTCGATGGAGAGCGCGCTCATGCCTTGCCCTTCCGGCTGAGGTGGGGGTTGAGGGCGTCGTTCAGACCCTCGCCAATGAGGTTCAGCGCCAGCACCGTGATGACGATGGCGATTCCCGGGAAGAAACTGAGCCACCACGCGCTGCGGATCACCGTGCGCGCCGCCCCGATCATATAGCCCCAGCTCATCGCGTTGGGATCACCGAGGCCAAGGAAGGACAGCGAGCTTTCCAGCAGGATCGCAGTGGCGACCATCAGCGAGGCCATGACGATGATCGGCGAGACGGTATTGGGCAGCACCTGCGTCATCAGGATGCGCGGGCGCGACAGGCCCGCCAGCCTTGCGGCGTCGACGAACTCACGCTTGCGCACCGACATGACCTCGGCCCGCACCAGACGCGCCACCGGCGGCCACGACACGATGGCGATGGCGATGGTGATCGAGGCCAATGTGGGCTGGAAGATCGCCACAAGCACGATGGCCAGCGCAAAGTTGGGGATGGTCTGGAAGAACTCGGTGAAGCGCATGGCGCCCTCGTCCACCCAGTTGCCGTAAAAGCCCGCGAGCGCCCCAAGCGGCACGCCAATCAGCAGCGCCACCAGCGTCGACACAAGGCCCACCAGCAGCGACACACGCGCGCCATAGGCCAGCTGCGAGGCGACGTCGCGGCCCAGCGTGTCGGTGCCCAAGGGAAGCCCATCCATGGTGAAGGGCGCTAGGAAGGGCCGCTGCACCATCTGCCACGGATCATGGCTGAACAGCAGCGGGGCGAAAATGGCGATGGCGATCACCGCCACCAGAAGAACCACGCCGATCATCGCGCCGATATTGGAGGAAAACCGTTTCCACATGATCAAAGCCCTCCGTTACGCGCGCGCGCCGATGCGCGGATCGACAAGCCGGTAGACGATGTCGGTCACGATGTTGAACAGGATCACCATGGCCGCCGACACGAGGAAGACGCCGAGGATGGTGTTGTAGTCGCGCGCCGCGAGGCTCTCGAACATCAGCCGCCCGATGCCGGGCCATGCAAAGACGGTCTCGGTCAGCACCGCGCCGCCCACCAGTTGGCCCGCCTGCAGGCCCGCCAGCGTCACCACCGGCAGGATCGCGTTGCGCAGGATGTGGCGGCGGCGGATGGCGGGGCCCGAAAGGCCCTTGGCCTTGGCGGTCTTGACGAAATCAAGCTGGCTCACCTCGAGCATCGAGGCGCGGGTCATGCGCATGTAGACGGCCATGAAGAAGAGCCCCAGCGTCAGCGCTGGCAGCACGAGGTGCTTGGCGATGTCGATCACCCGCGCCATCCCGGTGTAATCCGCGCCGACCGTCTCATAGCCGAAACCGGGCAGCCAGCCGAGCCAGACCGAGAACACCAGCACCGCCATCAGCGCCGCCCAGTAAAGCGGCGTCGCGTAGAACAGCAGCGCCAGCGTGGTCAGCAGGCTGTCAGAGGCTTTGCCCACGCGGGCCGAAGCGGCAACGCCGAAGGCGATGCCCAGCACCAGCGAGATCACGAAGGCGGTCAGCGTCAGCAGCAGCGTCGCGGGCAGGCGCTCGGCGATCAGTTCGGCCACGGGCGCGCCTTGGCGGAAGGAATACCCCAGATCAAGCGTCAGTACACTGCCGACGTATTTGCCCAGCTGCACGTAGAACGGCTGGTCGAGGCCGAAGCGCTCGCGCAGTTGCTCGATCATCTGCTCGTCGGCGGCCCCGGCCTCGCCCGCCAGCACCACCGCCGGATCACCCGGCGCCGCGTGCAGCAGGCAGAAATTCAGGACCGCGATGGCCAGAAGCGTCACGAAGGCCTTGAAGGCCCGCGACAGGATGACTGTGAATATGCTCATTGGCCCCCGTCGATTCAGCGGTCGTCCCGTTGGTTCCTGCCCCCTCTGGCGATCCTGCCGGGGAGCGGTTTGAGGGCGGGCCGCCGGGGCCCGCCCCTTTTGCGAGGATTACTCTTCGACCCAGGCGTCGCGGGTGCCGTCGTTGATGCCGATCGCGGTGGTCACCAGATCCTTGACGTCGCAGCGGTAGATGGTCGGGAACTCAAGCTCCTGCAGCCATGCCACCGGCACGTCGTCGACGATCTCTTTCTGGATCTCGGCATAGGCCGCGGCGCGTTCCTCGGGGGTGACCATCGTGGCCGCCGCCGCCCATTTGGCGTCAAGCTCGGGGTTCTCATAGCCCTCGACGTTGTTCCACGGGCTGCCCTTCTTGATCCGGTCGGCAGTGTAGTTGCGCGACACACCAAGCGCCGGATCGCCGTACTGATAGAGGTAGGTGAAGGCCAGATCATAGTCCCACTGCGAGGTCTTCTCGTTCCAGCCCGCCACATCGGTGCTGTCGATCTCGGCATTGATGCCAACTTCCGAAAGGTTCTGGCGCACCGCTTCGGCCCAGCGTTGCCACGTCTCGCCATAGGGCAGCGGCAGGATGCGGACCGGCGCGCCGTCATAGCCCATCTCCTCGAGCAGCGCTTCGGCTTTCTCGGGGTCGTGGGTGTATTGGGTGACGTCGTCGCTGTAGAAGTTGGTTGCCGAGGCGACCGGGCCGGTGGCGACCTTGCCGAAGCCGTTCCACACCACGTCCTTCACGAACTCGCGGTCCATGGCGTACATCACCGCCTGACGGAAGCGCACGTCAGAGGTCGGCCCTTCGCGGTTGTTCATCCACATCCAAGCCAGCGGCGCGAAGAATTCCCAGCCAGCGCCGGTGGAGCAGACGCCCTCCATCTCGGTCAGGCGCGGCACGTCCCAGTTCTCGACCGAGCCGCCGGGCAGCACGTCCACTTCGCCGGTCTCGAAGGCCACAGCGCGGGCGGCGGCATCGGGGATCACGCGGTAATAGACCTCATCGAGGTAGGGCTTGCCGTCGAGGTAATAGTCCTCGTTCTTCACGAGGTGGATGTAGCTGCCCTTTTCCCATTTCTCGAACTTGAACGGGCCGGTGCCGATGGGCGTCGCGTTCATCTCGTTGGTGGCGTAATCGGTGCCCTCATAGATGTGCTTGGGCACGATCGGCATGGTGCCGACCTCGAAGGCGTTGATGAACGGGCCAAAGGGCTCTTTCAGCTGGAACACCACGGTGGTGTCGTCGGGCGCGGTGATGCTCTCCACATAGGCCAGCGAGGCGCGCAGACGGGCGTGGGTCTCGCGCAGGAAGACATCGGCCGAGAACACCACATCCTCGGCGGTGAAGGGCTCGCCGTCGTGCCAAGTGACGCCGTCATGCAGCTTGAACGTGTAGGTCAGACCGTCGTCCGAGATTTCCCAGCTTTCGGCAAGGCTCGGCTGCGGCTCAAGGTCCGAATTGTAGCGCAGCAGGCTCTCGTAGATATCGCCCGCCACCAACTGCGTCGGGCCGTTCTGCACGAGGCCGAGCATCAGCCCCGGCGGTTCCGGCTGCACGACGATGTCGAGGCGGCCGCCTTCCTGCTGCGCGGCAAGCGGCGCGGCAAGAGCGGCGGCGATCAGGAAAGTGGTCGCTCTGAGTTTGTTCATGATGGTCCCTGTCGGTTTTGATTGTCTGCTTTTCTTTGAAAGTCAGGCCCCGTTTACTGCCGGGGCGCGCAGTGGCTCAGCCCCGGTAGTCCGGGGCGTGAGCGTCGAGCCGTCGCAGTTGCGCGGCCCATTCCGGATCGGGTTTGCCGCGCTCTTCGACGCCGTCATAGGCGCGCTGATATTGGCTGGCGGTGTGTTCTGCCACGGCCTCGGGCAACACGTCCGCCGTCAGCCCCATGCCGAGCGCGGCAACCTGCGCCTTGCACGAGCGTTCGAGGTTGAGCGCCAGTTTGACCGCTTCGGCCACCGAACGGCCCAGCAGCAGCGTGCCGTGGTTGCGCAGCAGCATGACCTGCTTTTCGCCAAGGTCGGCGACGATGCGTTCCCGCTCGGCCAGATCCAGCGCGATGCCCTCGTAGTCATGATAGGCGATGCGATTGTGGAACTGCGCCGACCATTGGTTGAGGCTGAGCAGCCCTTCCTTGACCGATGAGACCGCAACCCCCGCCACGGTGTGCGTGTGCAGCACGCAGACCGCATCATGGCGCGCCATATGCACGGCGGAATGAATGGTGAAGCCCGCAGCGTTGACCCCAGCGCCATAGGGATCGTCGATCACCGCGCCGGTCTCATCCACCGTGACCAGATTGGCGGCGGTCACCTCGTCGAAGCGCAGACCGAAGGGGTTCAGCAAAAACCGCTTCTCGCCGCCGGGCCCATCGGGCAGCCGCGCCGAGATATGGGTGTAAATGCCGTCGTCCATCCCCTCGAGCGCAATCAGCCGGTAAGCGGCGGCAAGGTCGCGGCGAAGGTCCTGCACCTCGGGGGGTGTTGTGCCATCGGGCATGAGAGGCTCCCTAGGATCGCTCACCTCAGAGGCGAGTCATTCTGCTGCATTTACAGACAGACTAAGGGCAGCGCCCCCATCTCGGTCAAGTGAATTGTCGACAATCGGCAAAACGACAATTACTCTGGAGAAAATTCGGGCAGCAGACCCTCAGAGTATCCCGCAACGTAAAATGGCCAAATCACCACAAACACCCGGCTTTCAGCCGCTCGACCGCGAAGGGCTGGTGCAGCAGGTCTCGACCCTGCTGACCAAGGCCATCGTCACCGGCCAGCTTGCGCCGGGCGCGCGCCTGTCCGAATCCGTCGTCGCGCGCGAGTTGGGCGTCAGCCGCGCCCCGGTGCGCGAGGCGGCGCGGTTGCTCGAAAACTCTGGTCTGGTCACCTATCACGCCAATCGCGGCTTCTTCGTGCGCGAGACATCTGCCGAGGCGCTGAGCAACCTTTATGAGCTGCGCATCGTCATCGAGACCGCCGCCGCGATGCGGGTCATCCGCCACGGGCTTTCCGAGACCATAGACCGGCTGGCGGCACAAATCGACGCGCTGCACGAGGTCGCGCAGCAAGGCGCCGACATGCTGACGCAGGTCGAGGCGGACATGGAATTTCATCGGCTGCTCTGCGCAGGCAGCGGCAACCCGAAATTCCTACATGTGTTTGAACAGATTGCTACCGAGACCGAGTTCTCGATCATGGTCATCGGGCGGCTTTACGACGATCCGCATAAGATCGCGGAAACCCACGAGCCCATCGTGAACGCCCTGCGCCGCGGCGACGAGGCCGGTACCCGCCACGCGATCGGCTATCATATCGGCGTCGCGCAGGATCTGGTGACCGAACAGTTCCGCAGGCTTGAGAGCGGAAGCGCCGAGCCCTGACGGGCCCGGCAGAGAGGCTTACGCCATGCCGAGCGCGGCCTTATACATCTCGAGCACCGCTTCTTCTTCGGCGATGTCGTCCTGATCGCGCTTGCGCAGCGCGATGACCTTGCGCATGACCTTGGTGTCATAGCCGCGGCCTTTCGCCTCGGCCATCACCTCTTTCTGCTGGTCGGCGATTTCCTTTTTTTCCATCTCGAGCCGTTCGAAACGCTCGATGAACTGCTTGAGCTCGCCCGCTGCGACGCCATAGGCGCCGGAATCATTGTCCTGCATCACATCATCTCCTGCCGGTATCGGGCGATTGACTACCCCCCCTACCCGCGCCCATCAAGGGGTTGCGGCGCGGGGGGCGATGCAGTACCCGGCGCCGCATCTCAATGCGCATCACATTCAGGGGATTTGCGGCATGGAATGGCTGATCTGGACCGGCGCTGCGGTCTCTCTCGCGGGGCTGCTTGGCCTTTTCTGGTGCATCTTCCGCGTCTGGAGCGCGAAACGCGCCGGGATGGACGACGAAGCGCTGCGCGCGGTGATGCGCAAGATCGTGCCGATCAACATGGGCGCATTGCTGCTGTCGGTCTTCGGTCTCGTGATGGTGCTGATCGGGGTTATGCTCGGCTGAGCCAGCGCCCCGCGGCTGGCGCGCCTGCGCCCGCAGCCACATCCCAATCACCGCCCGCAGCGGCCAGCGCCTGCCATGCGGGATGCGGTGCCCAGATCTCGCGGTCCGGATGCGTCACCTCCGCCAGCGCCTTGCGCAGCGCAGCCGCGCCAAGCTCGGAGGCCGCATGCATTGGGCCGCCGCGCCAACGCGGTAGGTCCAGCACCTGCAGCGCCACGAGGTCGATGTCCGAGGCGCAGCGCGCCATCCCGGTCTCGAGCATACGCGCGCCTTCATTGGCAAGCGCCGCCAACAGCAGAGCGCGCAGTCGCGCCGCAGGCATGGGATCCGCCGCGGGCCGCGTCTCGTTCAAAAGCGCCTCTACCTCCGCGCTGGCATGCGGCTTTCCCGCCGCATCCCAATCGTAAAACCCCGCATCGCCGCTGCGCCCCGGTCGGCCCGCGCCCGCCAGAACGCTGGCCCAGTTTGCCGCGCCCGGCCCGCGCTGCTGCGCGCCGAGCCGGTCGAGCCCCATCTGATCGCGCCGCACGAAGGGGCCGCGCCGCCAGCCCCAGACCCGGCAGGCTGCGTCGATGGCGTCGGGGCTCTGCCCGAGATCGACCAGCGCATCCGCCGCACGGCACAGCACGTCAAAGAGCCGTCCGCCGAGGCTCTCGCCACCGGATTGCACACGCAGCGCGAGCTTCCCGAGACGCAGCGCCAGCGCCTCGACCTCGGCCAGACGATCGGCGCGGGCGCCGGGGCCCGCGATGACCTCGACCAGCCGGGGCGCGACCGGCGTCGGCGCGAACCGCAGGCCAATGCCATCCACCCGCGCGGGATAGGCGATGACGCGGATGGCGTCTTCGGGGATCGGCACGGCGCGCTGCCCCGGCCCCGCAAGCAGCACGATCCGCGCCGCAGCGGCCATCTCAGCGGCCGCACCGACGCGCAGCCGCTCCAGCGGGGAAGTTTCGTCGTCACCGTCGGATTGCGGACCAAGCCGGTCGCGCAGCGCGATCACCCCGGCGTGCAGCGCCTCGGGCGTATCGCAGCCCCAGTCGACCTCTTCTCCGGCGGCGAGCAGTCCCTGCACCATGGGCACCGCGAGCGGCCCGTCGCCCAGCACCGCCACATGTCCGCGGCGCGCAAGACCGCGCGGCACAGCCTCGAAAGCCGAGCGCTCGGCAGCGGCGCAGGCACGCAGCGCGCGCCCCGCATCGGAGGCGCGGCAGTCCTCATAAGCGTCCGCTTCGAAGGCGAGACCGGAGGCGAAGGGCAAAAGCTGCGCCGCTTCCACGGCGGCGACGATCTCGCGACGCGCGGGGTTTGGCTCTTTGGCGGTCTCGGCCCGACGCGCGGCGACGGCGCGCTGATACTCTGCCGGGTCGGCAAACCCCTCGCGCCTCGCGGCGGACGGGCGCGGACCCAGCCCCTCGGCGCGCAGTTCAGCGCAGAAGGCACGAACCTCCTCGTCGAGCGGGCCTTGCGCAAGCCGGTCGAGCAGCGCCGCCTGCGGCGCCGCGTCGAGCAAAACTGCCTTGCCGGAGAGCAGCAGATCAAGCGCCGGTCCGGCGCCAAGCAGCCGCGGAAGTCGCTGCGTCGCGCCAGCGACGGGCGGCAGCCCGAGCAGATGATTGGTGAGGCCAAAGCGGGTGCCGGGGGAGGCAACGCGGTAATGCGCGGCCAGCGCAAGCTCGGCCCCCGTGCCAAGCGCCGCACCCTGCAGCGCCGCGATCACCGGCTTGCCGCAGCGCTCGATGCGCAGGCAAAGCTCAGCGGCACCCGGCATAGCGCGCGTTTGCGGGGCGCGCGATTCAAGCTCGGACGGCAGCTCGCCCTTGGAAAAGCAGCCATCCGCCCCGTGCAGCACGATGCAGGCCACGGCGGCATCCGCCTCCGCCCGCTCAAGCGCGGCATCGAGCGCGGCGCACAGAGATGCGGTCAGCCGGTTTCCGTCCCGGCCCGAAAGACCAAGCCAAGCGATCCCGTCCTCGATCTGCTCGTCGATCCCTTCAAGCGTCGCCGCGCCGTCCATCCCCGCCATCTGCCTGCCCTTCCCGACCGGGCGCAGCCGCGCCCCCTGCCCGTTGCTCCTGCCATCTCGGCATCACAGCGAGCTAGTGGGTTCCAGCAGGTACGGCAAGCAAAGAAATGGGACGCTCGCCTTACGGTAGCGCGGGGCGGCGCGGGGCGCCCGTCAGATCGGCATATTGTCGAAACGCGCCTCGATTTCGGCGTCTTCCTCGCTGCGCAAAAGCTCGCGCAGATGCGCTGGCATGTGCTGGCCGCGCGCATGCAACTCTTCAGCGAGCCGCTGAAGCTCGGCCACCAGCGCCGCGTGTTCGGCCCCGGAAACCTCGCCCAATGCGACGTCAATCGCGTCGATCCGCCGCTTCAATCTGTCGTCCATGCGATGTGTTTCGGTCATGTGCCTTCTCCTCCATGTCCCAGCCTTGGTCCCAGCCCTAGACCCAGCCCTGAGCCCACCCTGGCTGCGCGTCACGATACTCACGGCAGGCCGCCCAAAGCGGGCGTGGGCGATGCGTGCCTAAGCGCCGCCAAATGCCAATGGTCCCACGGCAGTCCGGCAGCCCCGCCTGTGCGTGAATCATGCACCTTAAGCGTGAGCGTCACCATGATATGCGTCAATCGCAACGAATCCTTGAATACATATTCAGCTTTGCCTATATGAATTTCAAATCGGAGGATCAGACCATGATGTCACCTGAAGTTTCCGCCTTTTTCGATGAGGCCACCAACACCATCTCCTATGTCGTGCGCGACCCGTCGGGCACCGCCTGCGCGGTCGTCGACAGCGTGTTGGATTTCGACTACGCCTCCGGCCGCACCGACACCCGTTCCGCCGATGCGATCATCGCCTTCGTGAAGGAAAAGGGCTATAAGGTCGAATGGCTGCTCGAAAGCCACGTCCACGCCGATCACCTTTCCGCCGCGCCCTACATCCAGCGCGAACTGGGCGGCAAAATCGGCATCGGCGAGCGCATCACCGTGGTACAGGACACCTTCGGCAAAGTCTTCAACGAAGGCACCGAGTTCCAGCGCGACGGCTCGCAGTTCGACCAGCTTTTTGAAGAAGGCGACAGCTTTCACATCGGCCAGCTGCGCGGCGACGTGCTGCACACGCCGGGCCACACCCCGGCCTGCCTGACCTATGTGATCGGCGATGCCGCTTTTGTTGGCGACACGCTGTTCATGCCCGACTTTGGTACCGCCCGCTGCGACTTCCCCGGCGGCTCGTCCGAAACGCTCTTCGCCTCGATCCAGAAGATCCTCGCGCTGCCCGACGACACCCGCATCTTCGTGGGCCATGACTACAAGGCACCGGGCCGCGACGAATACGCGTGGGAGACCACCGTGGGCGAGCAAAAGGCGCTGAACATCCACGTGGGTGCCGGCAAATCGGCCGAGGACTTCGTGCAGATGCGCGACGCCCGCGACGCCACGCTGGCGATGCCGAAACTGATCATCCCGTCGCTGCAGGTGAACATGCGCGCCGGGCAGATGCCGCCCGCCGACGAAAAGGGCGACGTCTTTCTGAAAGTCCCGGTCAACAAACTCTGACCGGACGCCTCATTTCCGCTCACGGACGGGGCGCGTGCCTCCGCAGACCTGCGGAGGCACGACACATTGTGCAGTGCAGGGCCGCACCAAGGCGGCCGAACGACAAGGAAACGCGCGAATGCAACCAGATTGGATTTGGGGCCTCATCGGCGGCCTTCTGATCGGCACCGGCGGGGCGGTCTATCTGCTCGTCAACGGCCGCATCATGGGGGCCTCGGGGATCATCGGCGGGCTGGTGGACGGATCCGCCGGGTCGACGAAATGGGAAAAGCTGAGCTTCATCGTCGGCGTCATCCTGCTGCCGATCCTGCTGCTGCCGCTCTATGGCACGGTCGACACCCATATCACCGACAACATCCCGGTGCTGGTCGCCGCAGGCCTGCTGGTCGGCGTCGGCACGCGGCTGGCCAATGGCTGCACCTCCGGCCACGGGGTCTGCGGCATGTCGCGGCTGTCGGTGCGCGGCTTCGTCGCCACCTGCTGCTACATTCTCGCCGGCGGCGTCGGCGTGGTCCTGTTCCGCCACATCCTTGGAGTGATCTGACATGGGCAATTCCTCTGCAGCCCGCCTTTTCTTTGCTCTCGTCGCCGGGGGCCTCTTCGGCGCAGGTCTTTTCATCTCGGGCATGACTGACACCGCGAAGGTGCAAGGCTGGCTCGACGTGTTCGGCGCATGGGATCCGACGCTGGCCTTCGTGATGGGCGGCGCAATGATCCCCATGGCGCTGGCATGGCTCTTCGCCCGCAAGCGCACGATCTCGGCCCTCGGCACACCGCTGCCGCCCAAGCCGGGCACGCAGATCGACCGCAAGCTGGTCATCGGCTCGCTGCTGTTCGGTGTGGGCTGGGGCCTTGCGGGCCTCTGCCCGGGTCCGTCCATCGCCTCGCTGAGCTATGGCGGCACGGGTCTGTATATTTTCGTGGCAGCGATGCTCACCGGCATGGTCGCGGCGCCGATGCTGCGCAGGAGACTCGACAAGCCGGTGGCGGCGGAATAATCCCAAAGCCATGGATCTGAACCGCATCACCCCCCGCTACACCGTCTCGCCGCAGATCGCGGTGGAGGATGTCCCCGCCCTCGCAGAAGCAGGGTTCAAACTGGTCATCTGCAACCGCCCCGACGGCGAGGTGCCGCCCGAACTGCAGGCCGAGACCATCGGCGCGGCGGTGACCGCGGCAGGCATGGAGTTCGCCGTGCTTCCCGTCACCCATGACGGGCTGACGCTGGATCTGATTACCCAGCAGGCCGAGCTGATCGAGAACGCAGACGGCCCGGTCTTCGCCTACTGCCGCTCGGGCACCCGCTGCGCCACCGTCTGGGCCATGGGTCAGGCTGGCAAACAGCCGGCGGATGACATCCTTCTGGCGACCGCCAAGGCGGGCTATTCGCTCGATGGGCTGCGCCCGACGCTGGCCGCCATCGCCGAGCGCGGCGGCGCCTAAGCCGCCAGCCCCACCCTCGAACACATGACATGCGCTGCCCCCTCGGGCGGCGCATGTTTGCATTTGCGCCAGCGATCTTCACCTGAGCGCGCTTCCGCGGGGCGGCCGCGCCTGTGGGATCGGCTATTCCCTCCTGCGCCGCCCGCAGGTTAGGCTGCGGCAAAAGAAGACCGGCAGACAACGCCACGGGCAGCGAGGGCACCCCCATGAACGGCACGAGCAGCACGAGCCTCCGATGACGAGGGTCAGCATACAGCGCAGCGCCAGGCTCCCGGACGATCTGCGCGTCGCCCGCTCGCTCAGCGCGCCGCACCTCGGGCCGCGGCTGCTGTTCTTCAGCGGGGGTAGCGCGCTCAACCAGATCTCTCGCGCGCTGAAAAGCTACACCTACAACTCGGCGCATCTCATCACCCCGTTCGACAGCGGCGGCAGCAGTCAGGTGCTGCGCGAGGCCTTCGACATGCCCGCCGTCGGCGACCTGCGCAGCCGACTGATGGCGCTGGCCGACGAAAGCGATCTGGGCCAGCCCGACATTTTCCGCCTGTTCAGCCACCGCCTGCCCAAGAACGGCGACGCCAAGGCGCTGCGGCAGGAGGTGGCGGCGCTGGTCGCGGGCAAGCATCCTCTGCTGAAGGCCATCTCCACGCCGATGGGGCTGCTGATCCAAGATTTCCTGAACGCATTCCACGCCGCCGCGCCGGAAGATTTCGACTATCGCAACGCCAGCATCGGCAACCTCATCCTTGCGGGCGGGTATCTCGGCCATGGGCGGCTGCTCGAGCCGGTGCTGTTCCTGATGTCGAAGATGGTGGATGTGCGCGGCACGGTGCGCGGGGTCGTCGATTGCAACCTGCACCTCGGCGTCGAACTGGCGGACGGGCGCAAAATTTTTGGCCAGCGCGAGATCAGCGGCAAGGAAGCACCGCCCATCGACACGCCGATCGCGCGCCTGTTTCTGAGCGAGCACGGCTACGAGGTGCCCGCCGGTTCGGTGCCGCTGCCCAAACGCAACCGCAAGCTCATCCGCCGCGCCGATCTCATCTGCTATCCGCCCGGCAGCCTGTTTTCTTCGGTGACCGCCAACCTGCTGCCCGCAGGCGTGGGGCGGACCATTGCGGCGAGCGCGGTGCCCAAGGTCTATGTCCCCAGTCTTGGGCATGACCCGGAAGCGTTCGGGCTGAGCCTCGCCGACCGCGTGGCCGCGATCATTGCGCCGCTGCGCGCAGATGCCGGGATGGACACGCCTGCAACGCGGCTGATGACCCATGTGCTGTGTGACAGCGCCGAAGACCCGAGCGCCTGCGCCGAGGTCAGCCAAAGGCACGGCATTCCGTGCCACCGCCTGCCCCTGCGCGGCGACGAGCCCGACCGCTACGACCGCAGCAAGGTCTGCGCGGCGCTGGTCTCGATGGTCTGAGGGCGCAGATTGCGCGGGGGGCGCAGCCGCCCCCCACAAGCGCTTTGCCAGATCAACGGTAGCGCTTCTCGGTCACCTCGAAGGCACCAAGCTCCAGATCGCGGCGGAACATCTCATGGTCCCGGCGCAGACGCTCGACCGCCTCTTCGGCAAAGCAAAGCATGTCGTCGATGAACAGGTCCCCCGGTTCCATCGCCTGCAGGATCGCCGGTTCGATGTCATAGTCGAGCTGTCCCAGATCATCCGAGCGCGCATGCGCCTGCGCCAGCACATAGCCGCAGGCATGGGCGTAGCGCTTCCATTCCTTCTTCGAGAAATCATCGAGATCGGCGTCATTGCGGAACGGTGCGCGCTCGCGCGACATAAAGCTTTCGCCCTCGATCTCGACGTTTCCGTAGAAGACGTCGCCCTGCGCCAGATGCACAGATTGGCCGTGGGCGATGCGGTCGCCCTGATCCCCGGCGTTAAAGTCATGCGCCGGAACCAGCCCCTCAAGCGCCGAGCGGCGGGCCTTCTTGAATTCGATGATGATGTCGTCGGTGGCATTCTCCGACGGCCCCTCAAGCAGCACGTAGAACCGCGGCAGACCCAGCGACGCCGTGCCCTGCCCATGACGCATCGCCACGTCCTTCACCGTCAGCGGACCGTGCCGACCGCCCGGCTCGATACCGTTCTGCTTGGCCAGCTTGTCGACCAGCTTCTGGAACTCGTCGCGGCGGCTCGACACCGGGGTCAGCTCGTCATTGGCGCGAAAGCCGAGGCCGGTCTCTTCGAGATAACGGCCCTTCAGCCAGTCCTCGCGCGAACGGCGCACCTTCTTGAACAGCGGGCGGATGATATCCGGGCAATTGTCCTCGCGCATCTCGCTCTGCTGCTCGGTGTTGTGCTCGGCAAAGAACTCCATGCCCTCGCGATAGCCCTCGAGGAATTTCTTGGCGATCTTGCGCTGCTTCTTACGCCCCAGATCGCCTTCCTCTTCCGCCGCGATCAGGAAGCCCACGGCGCCGCGTTTGAGGTCCCACACGAAGGGCGCGTAGATCACATCGTCGAAGTCGTTCACACCGAAGATCGGCACATTGTCGGCGTTCGGCATGACCCCGAAATTGTCGGGATGCACGTCACCGAGGCACAGCACGGTCGGCATCCGCGCGTCGTCCCCCGCCATGTCGCGGTGAAAGAGCAGAGAGGTGCCCCGGAAAAACGAGAAGAAGCTGTCCGCCAGCACGTTGAACTTCTCTTCGGCGCCCGCCGCCTTCTGGTCGATGCGCACGGCGTGATCCTCGATGATCGTGCTGCGCACATGCAGACGCCGCGCCTGACCGGAAAGGTCGCGCGGACGGAAAACCACCGCCTCGTCGTCCACACGCCGCGCCAGCGCCGCATAGTCCTGCGTGCGGCGCTGCATCGTGGTGACCGGCGCATTGGCGCCCGCGTCTGCCATCTTGGTGTTGCCGGTCTCGCCGCGCGGCTGCGATTTGCGGCTCTTGGTGTTGCGTGTGGTGTTGCGGGCCTGAGACTTGGTGGTCTGGGTCTTCTTCGCCTGGGTGGTCTTGGACTGGGGGCGTTTGCTTTTCTGCGCGGTGCTCATCTCGGTCCTTTCGAATATCTTGCCATATCTGGGTTGCTTTCCCAACCGACGCAGCAACGCAGAGGTTCCGCCCAAAGCGGGCCGCGACAGGACTGAGCCGGGGCAGCGACTCCACGCAGCCGTTAAAGATGTATATCGAATGTATGATAAACTTCCGCGAGTTTCGGCTACGCTGCTCCCGTTATCCGAGCCGAATTGTTTTTCGAATCAAGTGTTTTGAACGCGCGCCAACGCGGCCCTTCGCGGCACACGCAGGCAGGCTCGCCCGTGCATCCACGGATGGCTCTGGACAGTTGGCGTGCCGATCCGCCGCAGGTGACCGATATGGGGATCCATCGCATGACACCGCGTTTCAACGGCCTCCGGGCAGCCGAGACCCTGCGCCGCGATGCCCTGACCAAAGCCAGCGGCTTTTCCTTCGCGCATCCGCGCGACCCATCCTCGGCGCCTCCGCGCGCCACCATCGAGGAGACCTACTCATGAGACATTTCCCAAGTATCGCCGCCGCCCTGCTCTTGGCCTCACCCGCGCTGGCACAGGAAACCACCGGCGAGGCCATGGCCGAAGGCGGCAATGCGCTGGTCGGGCTGATCATCACCTTGATCATCGGTGCGGTGATCGGCTGGATCGCCAGCATCATCATGAAGGGCGGCAGTTCCGGGCTGGGAATGAACATCATTCTCGGCATTGGCGGCGCCTTGCTGGCCGGGTTCATCTTCCCGCTGCTGGGCATTTCCTTCGGCGCGGGCCTGATCCCGACGATCATCGCCGGTGTCATCGGTGCGATCATCCTGATCCTGATCGTCCGCCTGCTGCGCGGCGCGACCTGAGGCCCCGCAGGGGCCATTTGCCCTTAGAAGACCGTTTTTCAGACCAAAGGGAGAGACCCATGACCATTTTCGCGACGCCCGCCCGTGCCGTGTATAGCCTCGCTGCGCTTGCCGCACTCGCCGCCTGCGGCGGATCGGAGACCTCCGAGCCGAACACCCGCCCGGCCACCGATGCCGAGGCGGCCTGCCTGCGCGACGTGGCCGAGATGGCCGGAACCACCGACGTCACCCTGATGGGCAACTCCCTGACCGCCGACGGAATCCTCGTGCAGATCGGCGTCGGCCCGGACCGCGCGAAATGGTCCTGCCTCGCGCGCTCCGACGGCAGCACGAGCGAGATCATGTCGACCACCGACGAAGGCGCGATGTAGGGCGATCGGACGCCTGCCATGCGCGCTGTGCTGACCGGGCTGATCTGGGGGATGCTGCTGGCCTACGCGGCGGCGCTCGCCCTGTTTCTGCTCGGTCAGTTCGGGCTGATGGGCGTCGAGAGAGACCCGCTGTCCGGCGTCTTTCTGATCCCGCTCGGCCTGCCGTGGAACCGCATGATCGACCTTTTCCCGCAGCCCAGTTGGCCTTGGCTCGCGGCGCTGGCGCCGCTGCTCAACATCGCCCTGCTGATCGCCCTGCGCGCACTTCTGCCCCGCCCCTCCCAAGCCCGGAAATAGCTGTTTGCCCCGCATGCCCTCTCGCCCCCTCCGCCCCGTGACACAGCCCGGGCCCCGCACCGACACACCCACGTTGCTAACCCGGCGCGGGCTGCTCTGCCTTGCCGCGCTCTCGATCAGCCCCGCCGCCCGCGCCCAGCAACTGCCGCTGGAGATCGCGCGCATGATGCCTGGCGAGTTTACGTGGCATCCCGAACGCGCGCCGCAAGGGGCGGTCGCCGTGATCATTTCGCTGCCCGAGCAGAGGGTGCATGTGTATCGCAACAGCGTGCGCATCGCGGTCTCGACCTGCACCACCGGGATGGAGGGCCATGAGACGCCCACCGGCGTGTTCACCATCCTACAAAAGGACGTCGACCACCATTCGTCGATCTACAACAACGCCCCCATGCCCAATATGCAGCGCCTCACTTGGGACGGGATCGCGCTGCACGCGGGCAACCTGCCGGGATATCCTGCGTCGCATGGCTGCGTGCGCCTGCCTTACGCGTTTTCCAAGCTGCTCTTCGGCATCACCCATCTCGGCACGCCGGTGATCGTGTCGGGCCACAGCAGCGACCCGTGGGAGCTCATTCATCCGGGGTTTGTGCTGGCGCGGCTCAGTCAGGCCGAGCTTGACGGCGCGGTGCGCGAGCTTGATGTGCGGCAGCGACCCTCCGACTGGCCCGATGAATGGGACGAGGCCGAGCCCTATCCGATCACCACCGCGCTCGTCACCTCGCCCGACCGGCGCATCACCCTGCTGCGCGACGGGCGTGAGGTGCTCACCGAGAGCTTTCTGCTCGACGACGACCGCCCCCTTGGCGAGCACGTACTGGTGCTGAGCGCCGCCGAGGCGGGCAAGTTGCGCTGGCTTGGCGTTACCCATCAGCCCGACCCAGAGCGCCCCCTGCAGCCCGAGACCAGCATCCTCGACCGGCTGATCCTCAACTCCGCCACCCGCGAGCGGCTGCTGACCTACGCCCATCCGGGCCTGACGCTGGTGATCTCGGATATCGCCGCCAGCCCCGACCGCCGCTCCGAGCGCGGCTTCGTGATCATGCAAAGCGGCCTGCTCCGCTCGCCCCAACCGCAGGAGGCGCCGCGGCCATGACCCCCGCCCTCCTATCGCGCACGCTGATGGTCCTGCTGCTGCTCACCGAGATGGCGCAGGCGCAATCGACGCCGCAGAGCGCCCTCGTCTATGTCACCAGCCAGAGCAGCCTGCGGATGCGCGGCGGCCCCTCTACTGAGGCTTCGGTGATCGCCGAGTTGGACCCCGGCGCGCTTTTGCGCAATCTCGGTTGCATCACAGCGCCCGAGCCTTGGTGCCAGATCCAGAGCCTCGACGGCGCGCGCGCGGGCTGGGTTGCCGCGGAATATCTCGCGCCCTTCGCCGGGGCCGACCCCGCCGCCCTCAGCAGCCCTGCGGTGCCCGCGACGGAGCTGCGCGACCTCGATCTGCGCCCCGGACTGATTTATGGCACCTTGGCCGCGGGCGGCATCCTCGATCTCGTCACCAGCGCGCCCGCCGACGAGGCCGTCACCCTGACGCTCGACGCGCCCGGCAATATCGCCCTCGCGGCCTTCGTCCGCCCGGCAACCTTGCTGGCGCGCGGCGACGCGGGAACGCCCGTCACGCTGGTGATGCCCGAAGGCGGCGATCTGCTGATCCGCCTTGCCGACCGCAGCGGCGCGGGCGGCGACTGGCAGCTTCTCTTCGCCTTCGACTGATCCTGTTCATCTCGTCCAATACGCACGCAAGGGTTGACGGCCCCACCGCGCTCCGAAAGGATCACCTCAAACGCTTTGCGCCGCCCAAGTCGTTTTCCGTCATATATTTTTCACTTCGGGATCGCCCATGATGTCCCTCCTTCGCGCCGCCCTTCTCCGCTCGCTGCCCCTGTGCCTGCTCACGCTACTGGCCGGCGCCGCCGCAGCGCAGGAGTATCTTGGGTCCGAACGCTGCATCACCTGTCACGAGGCGGCAAGCGCGGCATGGGAAGGCTCGCATCACGCGCTGGCGTGGACAGCGCCGACGCCGGACAACATCAGCGCCAATTTCGACGGCACCGAGTTTATCCTTGGCGACATGCAGGCGCGTTTCAGCCTCACGGCCGATGGCACGCCCCATGTCAGTGTCACCGAGCGCGATGGGGTGACCACCGAGTATGACGTGCATTCGGTGATCGGCGTGGAGCCGCTGCAGCAATATATCCTCGAGACAGAGCCCGGCCGCCTGCAAAGCTTCGATGTCGTCTGGGACACCGAGAAAGGCGGCTGGTTCCATCTCTACCCCGAGCAGAACTACGCGCCCAATGATGGGCTGCACTGGACCGGCCCCTACAAGACGTGGAACAGCCGCTGCGCCGCCTGCCACGCCACCGGCTTCGAGGCGGGCTATGATCCGCAGAGCCGCAGCTTCGCCTCGACGCAGGTCGAGATCGGCGTCGGCTGCGAGGCCTGCCACGGCCCCGGCTCGGAGCATGCCGACTGGGCCGAGAGCTATGAGACCACCCAAAAAGCGCCGCCCCCGGCCTATGGCTTCACCGTCGACATGTCGCAGCCCGCGCAGATGATCGAGCAATGCGCCAGCTGCCATTCCCGCCGCGAGCCCTTTACCGAGGGCAACCCGCTGCCCGGCACACCCTATCACGACAGCTACAACCTCTCGCTGCTGCGCGAGGGCGCCTATGAGGCGGACGGCCAGATCCTCGACGAGGTCTATGTCTACGGCTCGTTCCTGCAATCGAAGATGTACGCCGAAGGGGTCAGCTGCTCGAACTGCCACCTGCCGCATGAGGCCGAGCTGATCGCCGAGGGCAACGCCGTCTGCACCCAGTGCCACAGCCCGGCGGGCAATCCCGAGTTTCCCTCGCTGCCGCTCAAGGTCTTCGACGGGCCCGAGCACACGCATCATCCCGAGGGCTCGGCAGGCGCGGAGTGCAAGACCTGTCACATGACCGAGCGCGTCTATATGGGCAACGACTGGCGGGCGGATCATTCCTTCCGCATCCCCCGCCCGGACCTCAGCGCCGAGACCGGCGCGCCCGACGCCTGCACCACCTGCCACGAGGACCAAAGCCCCGAATGGGCAGCGGCCAAGCTCGAGCAGTGGTTCCCAGAAAGCACCCACCGCGGCGCGCATTACGGCCAGATCCTCGCCCATGGCCGCCGCGATCCTACCCGCGCCGCGCCCGAGTTGCGCAGCCTGTCGCAGGACACCGATATGGCTGGCATCGTGCGGGCCACCGCGCTCTATCTGCTGGAGCAGGCGGGCGATCCATCCGAGGCGGCGGCGCTGGAGTCGCTGCTGCAGGACCCCGACCCGCTGGTGCGCAGCGCCGCGGTGCGGCTGCAGCGCGTGGCCCCCGCCATGGAGCGCGCGCCGCGCATCATGCAATCGCTCTCGGACCCGTCGCGCTCGGTCCGCATGGCCGCCGCGCAATCGATGCTGGATGCGCAGATCGCCCATATGCCGGGGCGTTACGAACGGGCGCTGCGCAGCGCCTTTGCCGAATGGCAGGCCTCCATGGCCAGCCGTCTCGATTTCCCGGAGACCCATCTGCAGATGGGCGGCATGGCGCTGGTGATGCGAAATATGCCCGCCGCCGCCAACGCCTTTGCCGAGGCGACGCGCCTCGACCCGCAGCTCAGCGATGCCTGGATCATGCAGATCCGCATCGCCTTCGCCACCGGCGACGAAGCGCAGGGGCGTGCCCTGCTTGGCGAGGCGCTGGAACAGGTTCCGGACAATATGACCCTGCAGATGATGAACGCCGAGCTGACCGGCCAGCAGATGGACCTGTTGCCGCCGCCCTCAGCGGACTAGCGCCGCCACCGCCTCCGCCACGGGCGTCTCGCCATCGGTCAGCTCAAAGATTTCGCGCCGGATCTGCGGCGTGTCGATCAGCCGCGCCAGCACCGCCGCCACCGTTCCGCGCTTGACCGAGCCATAGGGGATCGCGGGCGACAGCCGCACGCCGCCGCCCTCCTCTTCATGCAGCAGCGTGCCCGGGCGCAGGATCACCCAGTCGAGATCGCTGGCCACGAGCGCGGCATCGGCCTCCTTCTTGGTCTTCATGTAAAATTCGAAGTTCGGGTTCGGATCCTTGCCGCGCCCCGCCTCGGGCATGGCAGAGACGAGGTAGACCCGGGCGATGCCGCTCGCCTTCGCCGCGGCGATCATCTTCAGCGGCCCCTGCCCGTCGATCTCGGCGGTTCGCTCCAGCCCGCTGCCCGCAGCTCCGGCGGAGAAGACGATGACATGATGCCCCTTGGCCGCCGCCGTCATCTCTGGCGCGCCCATGGCCATCAGATCGCCCTGCAGCGGCGTGGCGCCCGCGGCGCGAAGCTCCGCGGCCTGCTCGGGCTTGCGGTGCAGCGCGGTGACCTCATGCCCTGCCGCGATGAGTCGCGGAAGAAGCCGATGGCCGACGCCGCCAGTGGCGCCAATAAGAAGAATGCGGGACATAAGAAGGACCTTTCCGTTTCGTCCCTCAAAACTGGTCTCCAAAACGCATTTCGCAAGAGCGAAAGGGCGACCCGCCCCGGATCGCCGCCGGATCGCACCCAGGCCGCCCCCTGCTTCTTCTCTTTAAAAATACGCCCGCCGGAGGCGGTCCCGCCGCTGCCGCAGGCGCAGCACAGGTTCAGCGCGCCAGCCAGCCGCCATCCACGTTCAGCACCGCGCCGGTCACATAGCGCGCCGCGCGCGAGCACAGATAGGCCGCGGTGCCGCCGATGTCCTCGGGATCGCCCCAGCGCCCGGCGGGGATGCGCGCGAGGATCGCCTCGGACCGCTCCGGATCGGCGCGCAGCGCGGCGGTGTTGTTCGTCGCGATATAGCCCGGTGCAATGGCGTTGACGGTGATCCCATGCGGCGCCCATTCGTTGGCGAGGATCTTGGTGATCCCGGCCACGCCGTGTTTCGAGGCCGTATAGGCGGGCACCCGGATGCCACCCTGAAACGACAGCAGCGAGGCGATATTGACCACCGCGCCCTCCTGCCCCTTGGCAATAAGCTCGCGCCCGAAAGCCTGACAGCTGAAGAACAGCGCCTTCATATTGGTGTCGACCACCGCGTCCCAGTCATCTTCCGAGTAGTCGGTGCTGTCGGCGCGGCGGATGATCCCGGCGTTGTTCACCAGCAGCGAATAGCCCGCATCCGTGAACACATCCCGCGCCGCCATCGGGTCGGCGAAGTCGAGCAGCAGCGCCTCCGCCGTGCCGCCCGCCGCCTCGATAAGCGTGACGGTCTCGTCGCAGGCCCGCCGCCCGACGCAGGTCACAGACGCGCCCTGCCCGGCCAGCGCCACCGCGATGGCCTGACCGATGCCGGTGTTGGCGCCGGTCACCAGCGCGCGCTTGCCCTCCAGCGAAAACAGCCCGGCCATCAGCGCAGGTCCTTGGGCTGGATGAAGTCCATGTCGGTGTAAGCGACGTTGTCGCCTGCCATGGCCCAGATGAAGGTATATTTGCCGATGCCCGCGCCCGAATGGATCGACCAGCTTGGGCTCACCACGCCTTCTTCATTGGCGATGAACAGGTGGCGGGTCTCATCGGGCTCGCCCATGAGGTGCAGCACGCGGCTTTCCTCGTCCATGCCCCAATAGAGATAGGCCTCCATGCGGCGGTCGTGGATATGGCTGGGAATGGTGTTCCACACCGATCCCTCTTCCAGCGAGGTGTAGCCAAGGATCAACTGGCAGCTTTCCATCACCTGCGGATGGATGAATTGCTTGATGGTGCGCTTGTTCGAAGTTTCGGGCGCGCCCATGGTCACCTCGACGCAATCGGCGAGGGTGATCAGCTTGGACGGATAGGTCTTATGCGCCGGGCAGGAGGTGATGTAGAACCGCCCCGCCCCCGAAAAGCTGACCGCGCCCGTGCCCATTCCCAGATACAGCACATCGCCGCGGCCCATCTCGTAGGTCTGCCCGCCCGCCTCGACAGTGCCTGCCTCGCCGATGTTGACGATGCCCATCTCGCGGCGATCGAGGAAGTTCGGCGTCTTGGTTTCCTCCACCACGTCCAGCGTCAGCGTGCCGCTGCCGGGCACCGCACCGCCCATGACGAAACGGTCGTAATGGGTGTAGACGAGACGGATCTCGCCCTCCCGGAACATGCCCTGCGCAAGGAAATGCTCGCGCAGCTCCTCGGTCCACATGTCGCGGGCTTGCGTCGGGTGGACGGCGTGGCGGGTTTCGACGGTCAGCATTGGCTTTCTCCCAAAAGGACTCCCGGCGCGGCAGGCTGCATGGCCCGCTGGCGCCCCTCGCGCGCAAGGAAGCACGTCTGCGCCTCGCCTTCAAGATGTTATCATACAAGATAGCAGATACATCTGATCTCCGCTCATCCACCGCACACTTACGGGCGAAGCCCACGCGCCCGGATGCGCCAAATTGGCGCAGATACAGCACATATTGCGGCAGGCATGGCAGCAGACACCAAAACAGACGCAGCGCCCTCGCCATCTGTGACGCCCCGCCGTGGACAGGCCTGCAGAAACCTGTCATATATGTAGAACCTCAAAGACAACCGGAAAGACAGCGACGTGACCGAGCAGAAAGTCAAAACGGCCCGCCCCTCGCGCGGCAGCGGCAAGACGCTCGTGGAACAGGTGCGCGACCAGCTCCGCGCGCAGATCGAGTCCGGACAATATGCCCCCGGCAGCCGCCTGCCGAGCGAGGCGAAACTGACCGAGGAGTTCGACGTCAGCCGCACTGTTGTGCGCGAGGCCGTCGCCTCGCTGCGTTACGACGGGCTGGTCGAGCCGCGTCAGGGCGCGGGGGTCTTCGTGCTCGACGCGCGGCCTGAGATGGAATTGCCTTTCCAGAACATCGACTTCGTGCGCATCTCTTCGATGATCGAGATGCTCGAGCTGCGCACCGCGGTCGAGGTCGAAGCCGCCGGGCTTGCCGCCCTGCGCCGCTCGCCCGCGCAGGAAGAGCAGATCCTGCAGGCGCTCTCGGCCTTGCGCGCCAAGGCCGCCGCCGGAGAGCCGACCTCGCTGGCCGATTTCGAGCTTCACCTCGCCATCGCCGATGCGACCAATAATCCGCGGTTTCGCGATTTTCTGTCGATGATCGGGGCCAGTGTGATCCCGCGCCATGCGCTCAGCGACAGCAGCGACGCCGCAACCGCCACCTACCTCAAGGCGATCGACGCCGAACACGAGGCCATCGTGAGCGCCATTCTCGACGGCAACGAGGATGCGGCGCGGCTTGCCATGCGACTTCACCTCAAGGGCGCGCAGTCGCGCTATCGCAACCTGCTGCGCAAGACCGGGCAATGAGTCCCGAACCCAAGGAGCTCAACATGAGCACATTTCCCGTCGTTTTCCCCGATACCGGCGTCGCCCGGCAGGTGCTGGCCGACAGCCCCGAACTGATGGTCGTCTCCTTCCGCTTCGAGAAAGGCGCGCAGGGCGCGCTGCATCACCATCCGCATGTGCAATCCACCTATTGCGAGAGCGGGCGCTTCACCTTCTTTCTCGGCGACGAGAGTTTCGAGGTGAAGCCGGGCGACAGTTTCGTCATCCCCTCGGGTGCAAAGCACGGCTGCGAATGCCATGAGGCCGGGCGGCTGATCGACTGCTTCACCCCGCGCCGGGACGATTTTCTTTAACCTCACCAACACTGCACATTGAGCCGGGCGAGCGCCTGCCCGTGGGGTGGCGCTGCAACCTTGGACGGATGCGGTTTATCCTGACCAAATCCGGACGACATGCGAAGGATGCGCGACGCTGACAAAGCGCCAGCCCGCAGGGACGGGCAGGCGCTCGCCCGGCGGCCTTCGGCCTTGACTCCGGGCCAACCCTACCCCTCTTCACCCCTCCTCCAGCGCCCGCGCCTGATCGGCCTCGTCCATGCCCATCACCTGCCCGTCCTGCGCACGCTTCACCCGCTTCTGATGGCCACGCGGGCTGATGCCCATCTGCCGCTTGAACGCCCGGCTGAAGTAATAGGGATCGCCGTAGCCGATCTCGCCCGCCACCTGCGAGGGGCTCATGCCGCGCTCGAGCAGCGACATCGCCCGCTCCATCCGGCAGTACTCCTGATACTGGCGCGGCGTGCGGCCCAGGCGGTCGCGAAAGGCGCGGTGGAAATAATCGGCATTGTAGGGCGCGTCCTTCACCGCCTGCGCCGCCACCTCGGGATCGAGCGGCGCGGTCGAGATCTGCGCCGCCGCCTTCATCACTGCTAGATCAATCGCCGCCGCCCCGTCCAGCGGCACCGCCCCGCCGTGGCGCCAGCCAAGGAAGGCGTCGTCGATAAAGGCGATCAGGAACACCATGAAGAGATGATGCTGCATCAGCGTCACCGAATTGGGCGGCGCGCTCTCGCGGTAAGTGCGGATAAGCGGCGCCAATTCGTCCCAGCGCGACAGCCGTACCTTCCGCCGCAGATCCATCTGCGCGACAAGATCGGTGTCGCCGTAGATGCCAAGGGTGAAATGCTGCGCCAGCCCGGTGTAGAGCCCCTCTGCCTCGTTCCAGCCAGTGAATCCCTCGCCCCGCCGCAGCAGCATCGCCTCGCCCGGCTCCAGCGTGACGCGCGCGCCGCCTATGAGGTAATCCCCCCGCCCCTCCAGCGCGATCACCAGATCCTCCACCGGGTTTTCCTTCTCGATCCGCCACAGCGACGAATGCTGCATGCGGATCGCCGAGCGGGTGAGCGTCAGGGTCAGCGCCGTCGGCGGCACACGGTCGAGAATTGAACCTCCGATTTCGTCCATCTTTTTCGCCATCCTGGTGAATTCAATCCGGCCTCGCCTTCTGCCAGTAATTCATCATACAACTGTGGAGGACCGCCTGTCACCCGCCAGCCCTGAGGAGAGGGCCAGCTGACGCTACGGGACCGGCGATTTCCGCGCAGTTTGGGAGGACACATGCATATTTCGCCGAAGTCGGCCGTTTCGGTGGGCCGCGGCAAAGGAGGCCGCTCATGACGCGCAAGCGCGCTCTGGGGCTTGGCTACCTTTCGCCCTACATCATCGGACTTCTGGTCTTCACGATGATCCCCTTCGGGGCATCGCTCTATCTCAGCTTCACCGACTACAACCTCATGTCGGCGCCAAGATGGACGGGACTGGAGAATTACATCGATCTCTTCACCAAAGACCGGACGTTCCGCCGCTCGCTCTCGGTGACGCTGATCTATGTGTTCACCACAGTGCCGCTGAAGCTCGCCTTCGCGCTCTTCATCGCGTACATCCTCAACTATAAGCTGAAGTTCATCAATTTCTTCCGCACCGCCTTCTACGTGCCCTCGATCCTTGGCGGGTCGATCGCCATCGCGGTGCTCTGGCGCTACATTTTCGCCTCCGAAGGGCTGGTGAACATGATGCTGACCGGCCTCGGCTTCGAGGCGGTGAACTGGTTCGGCGATCCGCAGAACGCGCTGTTCACCATCACCCTGCTGCGCTGCTGGCAGTTCGGCTCGGCCATGGTGATCTTCCTTGCCGCGCTGCAGTCGATCGACAAATCGCTCTATGAGGCCGCCGAGATCGACGGGGCCAGCAAGGCGCATTGCTTCATCTTCATCACCATCCCGCTGATCACCCCGGTGATTTTCTTCAACCTGATCATGCAGATGGTCCAAGCGTTCCAAGAGTTCAACGGCCCCTACATCATCACCCAAGGCGGCCCGCTGAAGTCCACGTATCTCTTGCCGATGTACATCTACGACGAGGCCTTCCGCCGCTTCGACATGGGCTATGCCTCGGCCATCGCCTGGGTGCTCTTCGTGATCATCATGGTGCTCACCCTCGCGGCCTTCTGGTCCTCGAAGAAGTGGGTCTACTACGCCGGCGATAAGCGGAGCTGAACATGACCGATATTTCACACGCCTCCGATGTCCTCTCTGCCGGTGCTGACGGCCTTGCAGAGGCCCGCGCCGCCAACGCCCGGCAGGTCCGCAACGCCAAGATCTCGGCGGCGGTGCGCTACATCATCCTTTTCGGGGTGGGGCTGATGATGCTCTATCCGCTGATCTGGCTGGTGGGCGCGTCCTTCAAGACCAACGCCGAGATCTTCGCCAACCCCGGCTTCATCCCGCAAGAGCCCACCACCGAGGGCTATGTGAAGGGCTGGGAGACCTCGACCCCCTACACCTTCGGGCGGTTCTTCCTGAATTCCTTCCTGATCATTCTGCCCAAGGTGATCGGCACGGCGATCAGCTGCACGATGGTGGCCTATGGCTTCGCCCGCTTTGACTTCCCGCTCAAGAAGCTGCTCTTCGGCTCGGTCATCGCGATCCTGCTGCTGCCCAACGTGGTGACCCGCATCCCGCAATACCTGCTGTTCCGCGATCTCGGCTGGCTCGACAGCTTCCTGCCGCTCTGGGTGCCCTCTGCCTTTGCCGGTGACGCCTTCTTCGTCTTCATGCTGGTGCAATTCCTGCGTGCCATCCCTGGCGACATGGAAGAGGCGGCGCGGGTCGACGGCGCGAACTCCTGGCAGACGCTGGTGTTCATCGTCGTGCCGATGCTGGCCCCCGCCCTCATCTCGGTGTGCCTGTTCCAGTTCATGTGGACGATGAACGACTTCCTCGGCCCGCTCATCTACATCAGCTCGGTCGACAAATACCCGGTCAGCCTTGCGCTGAAACTCTCGATCGACACGACCGAAGCGTTCGAATGGAACCGCATCCTCGCGATGTCCGTGCTCACCATCACACCCGCGCTCATCGTGTTCTTCATGGCTCAGAAATACTTCATCGAAGGCATCTCTGCCGGTGGGGTGAAAGGATAATCCAATGGCACGTCTCCAACTCAACAAGCTCGAAAAGGTCTATGGCGGCGCCTTCAAGGCGGTGCATGGGATCGACCTCGACGTGGAAGAAGGCGAGTTCATGGTGCTGGTCGGCCCCTCGGGCTGCGCCAAATCCACCACGCTGCGGATGATCGCGGGGCTCGAGGAAGTGACCTCTGGCGAGATCCGCATCGGCGACCGCATCGTCAACGCCCTGCCCCCCGGCAAGCGCCGCATCGCCATGGTGTTCCAGAACTACGCGCTTTACCCGCATATGAAGGTGCGCTCCAATCTCGCCTTCGGCCTGCGCCTCGCGCATGTGCCGAAGGCCGAACGCGAGGCCGCCGTGCAGGAGGTCGCCCGCATCCTCGAGATCGAGCCGCTGCTCGACCGGCTGCCGAAACAGCTTTCGGGCGGTCAGGCGCAGCGCGTGGCGCTTGGCCGGGCACTGATCAAAAAGCCCGAGGTGTTCCTCTTCGATGAGCCGCTCTCGAACCTCGACGCCAAGCTGCGCGCCTCGATGCGGGTGCGGATCACCGACCTGCACAAGCGTCTGAAGGCCGAGGGCCGCCCCTCCACGGTGGTTTATGTCACCCACGACCAGACCGAGGCGATGACCATGGGCGACCGCATCTGCGTGATGAAGGACGGCCACATCATGCAGGTCGCCACCCCCAAGGAGCTTTACGACCGCCCCGCCAATCTGTTCGTCGCGGGCTTCATCGGCTCGCCCGAGATGAACGTGATCGACGGCGAGATCGAGGGCACCGACTTCCGCCTTGGCGGCCAGGTGATCTCACTCGACGAGGCGGTGCTGAACCGGATGCAAAGCAAACCGCAGGAGGCCGCGCTCGGCATCCGCCCGCAGCATATGAAGCTCTCGGCAGGCAACGGGCTGACCGCGCGCCTGCGCTCGGCAGAGTTCATGGGGCATGAAGTCTATCTGCACGCCATGCTCGAGGGCAAGGAGATCACCACCGTCGCCGGAGCCGCCGAATATGACGCGCTCGACCGGTCCGACGAGCGCATCCGCCTGACGCCCGACCTTGGCCACGCCCATATTTTCGACCGCGCCAGCGGCGCGAATGTATCCCTGCCCCTCGCGGGCTGAACCGAAAACTAGGAGGAGGAGTTTTCAAAATGAAATCAACGATCAAAAAGGCGCTGCTCGCCAGCGCACTGGTGCCTTGCGCGCTGTCGTCGGCAAACGCGGCTGACCTGCGGATGAGCTGGTGGGGCGGCGAGTCCCGCCACGTCGCCACCCAAGAGGCGCTGAAGCTCTGCGGCGAGAAATACGGCCACACCATCGCGCCCGAGTTCACCGGCTTCTCGGGCTATCTGGAAAAGCTCACCACGCAGATGGCGGGCGGCACCGAGGCCGACCTGATCCAAGTGAACTGGCCGTGGCTGCCGCTCTTCTCGCGCGATGGCACCGGCTTTGCCGATCTTGCCACGCTCGAAGGCGTGGACCTCTCGCAATACCCGCAGGCCGATCTTGATGGCGTCACCGTCAAGGGCCACGTGCAGGGCATACCGGTCTCGACCACCGGCCGCGTGTTCTTCTTCAACACCACCACGCTGGCCGAGGCGGGCATCACCCCGCCGACCACATGGGAAGAATTCTTTGGTGCCGCCGAAGCCCTGCGCGACAAGGAGGGCGAGGATTATCGCCTGTTCAACGCGGTCGCCGAAAGCGCGCAACTGCTGGTCTCGCTCGCCGTCACGCAAAAGACCGGCAAGGACCTCGTCGATCCGGAAACCAACCGCGTCGCATGGACGCCCGAAGAACTGGTCGAGGGCATCACCTTCTATCAGCGCATGGTCGACACCGGCGCCATCCAGTCGCGTCAGGACGAGG
This sequence comes from Salipiger sp. CCB-MM3, assembly GCF_001687105.1. Classification (NCBI taxonomy): domain Bacteria; kingdom Pseudomonadati; phylum Pseudomonadota; class Alphaproteobacteria; order Rhodobacterales; family Roseobacteraceae; genus Salipiger; species Salipiger sp. CCB-MM3. The sequence goes on along the minus strand of NZ_CP014596.1, from coordinate 1,061,059 downwards.
CCGCCGAGGGCAACGTGAAGCTCTACGAGAAACAGGCTTGGGCACAGGGCAAGATCGCTGGCTCTTATGAATGGGACAGCACCTACTTCAAGTTCTCCGACCCGCTGAACGAGGGCGAGGAATTGACCGCCGTGCCGATGATCACCTTCGAGGGGGCCAAGACCCAAGGTGTCTATCGCAAGCCCTCGATGCTGCTGGCGGTGTCGAAGAACTCGGACAATCCCGAAGCCGCGACCGAGATCCTCAACTGCCTCGTCAACGAGCCCGAGGGCATCGACGCGCTTGGCGTGACCCGCGGCCTGCCCGCCTCGCAGGTGGCGCTCGAGCGGCTCGAAGGCGCGGGCGAGATCAAGCCCGAGCTGCTGAAGGCGCATGAGATCATGATGGCCTCCGAAGGCCCCGCGGTCTCGCCGTTCAACGAGCATCCCGAACTGCGCGCCACCTTCGTCGATACGCTCGAAGAGTTCTCCTACGGCATGGTCAGCGCCGAGGAGGCCGCCGAATACATCATCGAGGGGGCCAACGACGTGCTGAGCCAGTTCGACTGAGACCAAGATTCCTCCCAAAAATACCTCCCTGTGGGCGGCCCATCACTCGGGGCCGCCCGCGCCGACCCAAGACGAAAGCCCGACCCATGTCCCTGATCCGATGCGCCGCGGTGACCCCGCGCATGGCCGTGCTGTGCCTTGCGCCGCCCCCCGCCCGCTACACCCTGAGCCCGGCGCGCCCTTGGCGGCTGCGGCTGGATGGCCAGACCGTCGCGGAAGGCAATGCCGCCACCGTGGTGCTGCCGATGGGCCCGCTGCAGCCGGGCACCGCCTATGCGTTCGACTGCGGCGGCGAGACCCTGAGTTTCACCACCCCGCCCTGCCCCGGCGCGCTGGACGTCACCGACTTCGGAGCCCAAGACGGCCTGCCGGACACGCCCGAGGCCGCCGCGCAGAACGCCGCCGCCTTCGCCCGCGCCATCGCCGCGCTGCCCAAGGGCGGCACGCTGATCGTGCCTCCTGGTCATTGGCTCTGCGGCCCCATTGAGCTGCGCTCGGACATGCTCCTGCACCTCTCGAAAGGGGCCACGCTTGCCGCGCCTTCGGACCGCACTGGCTGGCCGATCCTGCCCGCACATAGGCCCGATGGGACCATGCTCGGCTCGTGGGAAGGGCTGCCCGAGCCCTGTTTCCGCGCGCCGCTGCATGCCATCGCCACCCGCAATCTCATCATCGAAGGCTTCGGCACGCTCGACGGTGGCGGTGACCGCGGCGACTGGTGGACATGGGCCAAAGAGCGCCGCGATGGTGCCCGCCGCCCGCGCGGGCTGCATCTGATCGACGCCGAGGCCACGCGCCTCATCGGCTTCACCATCCGCAACGCGCCAAGCTGGACCATCCACCCGCAGGGCTGCCGCGATCTGTTTGCCGCCTGCCTGAGCATTCAGGCCCCGCACGACAGCCCCAATACCGACGGTTTCGATCCCGATATGTGCGAGGATGTCACCATCCTCGGCACGCATTTCTCGGTCGGCGACGATTGTATCGCGATCAAAGCGGGCAAGCGTGGCGATGCGGGCGAGGAGGGCCACCTGCGCCCCACCCGCCGCGTCACCGTGCAACACTGCCTGATGGAGCGCGGCCACGGCGGCTGCGTCATCGGCTCGGAGATGTCCGGCGATGTGAGTGACGTGACCGTCTGCGATTGCGAGATGGTCGGCACAGACCGCGGTTTGCGCCTCAAGACACGTCGCGGGCGCGGCGGGCGGATCGAGCGTATCGCCATGCGCAATGTGACCATGGACGGCGTGCTCACCGCCTTTTCGGCAAACGCGCATTACTACTGCGACCACGATGGCCACGCCGATTGGGTGCAGTCCCGCGCGCCCGCCACCGTGACGCATCTGACGCCGCATGTGGGCGAGATCACCGCCGAGGAGGTGGAGATCTGCAACCTCGCCCATGCGGTCGGCGCGTTTCTTGGCCTGCCCGAAGCGCCCATCGGCCCGATCCGCCTCTCACGCATCACGCTGCTGTCGCACGACGCCGCCGCCCGCCCCGAGCCGCCGCTGATGGCCGATGGCATCCGCCCGCTGCGCCACGCTGGCGTGCTGGCCGAACACGCAGAGATCAGCGGCGACCTTGCCGCCGATCCCGCCCCGCTCAGCACCGAAGACGTCCTAAACCGGAGCCCCGCCCTGCCATGACCCGTCCCACCGCCCTGGAGTATTTCGACGCCTTCGCCAGCCGCTACCGACACTATAAGGGCGGCAGCTGGTGCTATGAGGATGGCTGCATTTATCGCGGGCTCGCCCTGTTGCATCAGGCCACCGGCGAGGCGCGCTGGTTCGCGCATCTCAAGCGCCTGACCGACGCGCAGATCGCCCCGGACGGCAGCCTTGCGGGCTACCGCATCGACGAGTTCAACATCGACCACATCCTTGCCGGGCGCTGCCTGTTTCACCTCGCCGACGAGACCGGCGATCCGCGCTACATGAAGGCCGCCGACCTGCTGGCCGAACAGCTCTCGCGGCATCCGCGCACCAAGGCGGGCAACTACTGGCACAAGCAGCGCTACCCCAATCAGGTCTGGCTCGACGGGCTTTATATGGGGCTGCCGTTCCAGATCGAATACGGGCTGCGCAGCGACCGTCCCGACCTGGTGCAGAACGCGCTGGCCCAATTGAGCCGTGCGCTGGAGCTGACGCGCGGGCCAGCCGGGCTTTATGTGCATGGCTATGATGCCGCCAAAGTGCAGGGCTGGGCCGATCCCGAGACCGGCAAATCGGCCTCGGTTTGGGCGCGCGCGGTTGGCTGGCTGGCGATGGCCCTGGTCGACATCTGCGCGCTGGTGCCCGCGAGCGCGCCGAGCCGCAAGACGGTCGAGCTGTTGCAGGCGGTGGCGATGGAGCAGCGCCGCTCGGGGCTCTGGCCGCAGGTGCTCGACGCGTCGGGGCTTGGGGGCAACTACGAGGAAAGCTCTGCCTCGGCGATGTTCGCCTATGCGCTGATGCGCGCCACCGAGCTTGGTCTTGGCGAGTGGTTCGACGCGGGCGAGCACGCCTATGACGCGCTCATCCGCACCCGGCTCGAAACCCGCGGCGGGGTCACGCGCCTCACCCGCATCTGTCACGTGGCGGGCCTTGGCGGCTTCGACGGCAAGATGCGCGACGGCTCGCAGGGCTATTATCTGACCGAGGATATCGTCGAGGATGACGCCAAGGGCGTCGGCCCGCTGATGATGGCGGCGGCCCAAAGGCTGTCGGCCCGCGCGCCGGCTGAATGATCAGAGCCCCAGAAGCGCGCGCACCGGCTCTGCCAGTGCCGCGCCGATCGCCCGCGTGTTGGCCGCATCCAGATGCACACCGTCGAGCGGCGAGGGCTGCGCCACCCGCCCGGCATCGAAGAAGGCCACGCCCTCCTCTTCGGCCAGATCGGCGTAGAGGCTGCCGAAGAGATGCGATTGCTCCACCCGGATCGGACTGTCGAGCTCTCCGCGCGAGGGCGAGATGCAATAGGGCGGCGCGACGATCAGCACCTGCGGCATCGCCGAGGCAGGTTTGAACGGAAAGCCCCGCACCAGTTGAATGAGCCGCCGCATCCCCGCCTGCGCGCCGCTCGCCACCGCGCCATGTTTGGGCTTGAGGTCATTGGTACCCAGTATGATCACCACCAGATCAAGCGGCATATGCGCCGCCAGCGCCACCGGCAGCGTGCGGGTGGCGTTGCGGTCGCAGGGCGCGGCGTGATCGTCAAACGAGGTGCTGCGCCCGTTCACCCCATCGGCCAGCACCGTCGCCTCGGGGATCTGCGCCGCCAGCACCGAAGGCCAGAGGTCGGCGATAGGGTGCCGCAATCCTCCGTTGGCGGGGTCATGCCCCCATGTGAGACTGTCGCCGTAGCACAGGATCCGCGCCGTTTGCTCTGCCATGGTGTCTCTGCTCCTCCTCAGGTGATCTGCGGAAAACCATAGAGCGCCTGAGGGGTCTCCACCAGCACCTGCCGCTGCGCCGCCTCGTCCGGCAGCCAGCTCATCGCCAGATCCAGCAGATGCGCGTCATCGGGATAGTCCTCGGTGCGGCTGGCGTGGTTGTGCGGCCAGTTGGTGCCCCAGACGATGCGCTCTGGCGCATGCGCCCCGATCTCGCGGCTGAGCGCGGCGATGTCGGGATAGTCGGGGCCAGAGGTGGTGGTGGCCTCGTAGCAGCCCGCGAATTTGAACCAGCACTTGCCGCCGTCGATCAGCCGCTTGATGCTGGCCACATGCGCGGGCGTTATGCCGCCGAAGATCTTGCCGTGGTGGTCGAGCACCCAGTTGGATTTGAGCTTTGCAAGACGCGGCTCCAGATCCGGCAGCGCGGTGCCGTCGAACTGCACCGCCATCATCCAGCCCGCCGCATGGGCGCGCGCATCCACCGCCTCGAGCTGATCCAGCCCCACCGCCCCGCCGGGCAGGTCCATGATCCGCGCGCCGACGATGCCGCCCTCGGAAAGCCGGAGCATCTCGGCATCTGGAGTCTCACCGGTGATCACCGCCACGCCGCGCGCGCAATCGCCCATCTCGGCCACGCAGGCGAGCAGGCTGGAGTTGTCCATGTGATGCCCGTTGCCTTGGGTGATCACCACCCGGTCGATGCCGAGCCAATCCATGGCCTTGCGGTACATGTCGGGCGTCGGCAGAGGGTCAGCGGGCACACCCTTGCCGTCCTCGCGCCACGCATAGCCGGGCAGATACATATGCATCTGCGTGTCGCAGGCCCCCTTTGGCATCGGCGTCTTCGGCTTGGGGCCGGTGAGTTTGCGGTCGATCATTGGAATCCTCCTCGAAATGCGAGGCTGTGCCTTCGCGCTGGGATGCCCGGAATCAAGGCGAAGCCGCCGGGCAAGCGGTCGTTCATCGTGGCGCCATCGGTTCGAGCCCGATGGACGACGCCGTCCCGGCGGGCTGGCGCTTTGGTCATGTTGCGCGGCGCTCGGATGTCGAAAGGGCGTGGCAGGCATAAAGCGCAGACCACAACCCTCGCAGCGCCACCCCACGGGCAGGCGCTCGCCCGCCGCCGCGTCTTACCCCTTCGGCGCGAACTCCTTCAGCGCGTCCCGGTCGATCTCAATCCCCAGCCCCGGCGCGTCGGGGATGCTGACCCAGCCATTCTCATGCTCGATGGGCTGTCTCACCACCGCTTGGCGGAAGGGGTTATGGGTGCGGTCGAACTCCATGATCGGCTCGATTGGCCCCCGCCTCACCGGGTCGGGCACCATCGCCGCCATGAACTGCAGCGCCGCCGCGATCTGCACCGCCGTGCCCCAGACGTGCGGCACCACGCGCACCCCATGCAGCGTGGCAAGATCGGCCACTCGCTTGGCCTCGGTGAAGCCGCCCACCCCGCAAAGATCGGGCTGGGCGATGTCGATCACCCGCCGCCGCATCGGCTCGGCAAAGCCCCAGCGGGTGTGCCATGTCTCGCCGCCCGCCACCGGGACCGGCTGACGCGCGCGGACCTCGGCATAGGCATCCAGCTGTTCGGGGATCACCGGCTCTTCGAACCAGTCGATGTCATATTCGGCCGCGGCATTGCCCACGCGCACCGCCTCGATCACGTCATAGCCGTGGTTGCCGTCGATCATCAGGCGGGTGTCCGGCCCAATGGCCTCGCGCACCGCCTTGATCACCTGCAGATCCTCGGCGGGATCGAACCCGATCTTGATCTTCACCGCGTGAAAGCCCGCCGCCGCATGGCCGCGCATCTCTTCGGCATTGTCCGCAACCCGGTCGACCCCGTCACGCTTGAACGAGCCGGTGGCATAGCAGCGCACCTTCTCGCGGAACCGCCCGCCCAGCAGCGTGGAGACAGGAACCCCAAGCGCCTTGCCCTTGATGTCCCACAGCGCGATGTCGATGCCGGAAAGCGCGCAGACCGAGATCCCCCGCTGACCCTGATCGCGCAGCGCGTTGTAGAGCACGGCCCAGTGTTTTTCGGTCTCCAGCGGATCCTTGCCCAGAAGCCACGGCTTATAGGCCTCGACCATGGCGCGGTTCGGCCCCGCCGGGCCGAGGCATTCGCCCCAGCCCGTGGTGCCATCGTCGCAGATCACCTCGACCAGCAGATGCACCCGCCGATCGAAGCGCATGGAGGCACTCTCGAAGGCGGTCTCCAGCTTGTGTTCCAGAAGGTGGGTGCGGATCTCGGTGATCTTCATCTTGGCTCCTCGAACTTACTGATGCGCGTCGATCAGGGCTTTGAGGATTTCCTCCTCCTCGCCCGTCAGGTCCGACAGCGGCGCGCGGACGGGGCCCGCATCAAAGCCGACCAGACGCACGCCCGCCTTAATCGCCGACACGGCATAGCCCTTGCGGCGCGAGCGCAGGTCCATGAACGGGTAGAAGAAGCTCTTGAGGATGTCCTCGCAGGTGGCACGATCCCCGGCCCGCAGCGCGGCATAGAACTTGTTGGCCAGCGCCGGGACGAAGTTGAACACCGCCGAGCTGTAGGTGGTGAAGCCCGCGCCAAGGTAGGCTTCGGCAAACAGCTCCGCCGTCGGCATCCCGCCGAGGTAGATCAGCCGGTCGCCCATCTTGGCAGTGATCTGCCGCACGAGGCCGATATCGCCGGTGCCGTCCTTGAAGCCCACGAGGTTCGGGCATTCGTCGCAGAGCCGCGCCAGCGTGTCGGGCTGCAGCACGGCGTTGTCGCGGTTGTAGACCATGACGCCCATACCGGTGGCATTGCACACCGCTTTGACGTGCTCAAAGAGCCCTTCCTGCGGCGCGTCGATCAGGTAGTGCGGCAGCAGCAGGATGCCGTCCCCGCCCGCCGCCTCGACCGAGCGTGCGATGCCCTTGGCGATCTCGGTGCCATAGCCGCAGCCCGACACGATCGCGGTCTTGCCCGCGCTTTCCTTCGCCGCCGTCACGATGGCCGGGATCTCCTCCGGGGTCAGCGAGAAGAATTCGCCCGTGCCGCCCGCCGCAAAAAGCACCGGCGCGTCAAAGCCCGCCAGCCACTCGACGTGCTTCTGATAGGGATCGACGGCGAACTTATTGTCGGCGTCAAACGGCGTTACCGGGAAGGAAAGCAGGCCGGAGCCGAGGGCTTCTTTGATCTGTTGCGGGTCCATGCGTGGGTCCTCTTTTGGGGGCGCGCGCGTGCGGGCCTATGGGAATGGAATAAAGGTCAGCTTTGGTGGATGGGCTCGTCGGTGAAGACGCCGCCCTGATATTTCGCCACCGAGTCCTCGGGGCCGGGGCGCGGTACGGTCCGGCGGATTTCCTCGGCGTAGTCCTGAGAATTGTCCTGCGGCACCCAGCCAAGAAAGGCCGCGTGGGAGTTGTCCCACCAGCCCATGTCATTGGCCGATTGCCCCCAAATCACGGTGCAGCCAAGGCGCGGCGCGGTGAAGGCGGCCATGATCAGCGAGGTGAAATCGCGCGGGCTGATCCACGTCGACAGCATCCGCCAGTTCTCGGGCTTCGGGGTGCAGGATCCGATGCGCACCAGCGCGCTCTCCTGCCCGAATTTGTCATGGTAGAGGCTGGCCACCGCCTCGCCGAAGATCTTCGACACACCGTAGAGGCCATCGGGCTTGAACGGGTCGGTATGCTTCAGGCGCTGTTCCTGCTTGTAATAGCCGATCGTGTGGTTGGAACTGGCAAAGATGATCCGGGGCATGCCGTGCAGCCGCGCTGCCTCATAGAGGTTGTAGACGCCGCGCAGATTGGCCGTTTCGATCAGGTCAAAATTCTTCTCGACCGAGATACCGCCCAGATGCACCACCCCGTCGCAGCCCTCGACCAGAGATTTCACCGCCTCGCCGTCGGCGATGTCGCAGGACACGAAGCTCTCATTGGGGCCAAGGTCGGTGATCTCGGCGATGTCCGACAGGCGCAGTTCCTCGGCGTGGGGCTTCAGCGTCTCGCGCAGGATCTTGCCAAGCTGGCCCGCCGCGCCGGTGATCAGGATACGTTTCATCTTCATGTCTCTCACTCCATCAGGCTCGGCAGGAACATGGAGAAGGCCGGGACATATGTCACCAGCAGCAGCGCCACGAGGATCGCCGCGTAGAACGGCAGGATCGTCTTCACCGCATGTTCGATCCGCACGCCGCCCACGACGCAGCCCACGAAGAGGCAGGCGCCCACCGGCGGTGTGCAGAGGCCGAGGCCGAGGTTCATCATCATCACGACGCCGAACTGGATGGGGTCCATCCCCAGCCCCACCGCAACTGGCAGGAAGATCGGCGTGCAGATCAGGATCAGCGCCGCCATATCCATGATCATGCCAAGCACCAGCAGGATCAGGTTGAGCAGCAGCAGGATCACGATCGGGTTGTCCGAGATGCCTGTCACTGCATTGGCCAGCAGATCCGGCACCCGGTAAAGGGTCAGCAGGTAGGAAAAGGCCGAGGCCGTCGCCACCAGCAGCATCACCAACGCGGTCGTGCGCACCGAGCTGACGACGGCGGTCTTGAAGCCTTCCCAGCTGAGTTCGCGGTAAACGAAGGTGGTCACGAGGATCGCCCAGATCGCCCCGAAGGCGCCGGACTCGGTGACCGTCATCACGCCCGACAGCACGCCGCCCACCACAATGATCGCGGTCATCAGACCCGGCAGGGCGACGATGAACGACAGACCAAGCGCCTTCCAGCCGGGAAAGGTTTCAGCCGGGTAACCGCGCCGCACGGCGACCGCATAGGCCACGATGCCAAGGCAGAGGCACATGAGCATGCCGGGGATCACCCCCGCGATGAACAGCTTCGACACCGACACGCCGCCCGCCGCCACGGCAAAGAGGATCATATTGTGCGAGGGCGGGATCACCACACCCGCGACCGAGGAGGTGACGGTGACATTCACCGCGTAATCAGGGTCATAGCCCTTTTCCTTCATCACCGGGATGAGGATCGAGCCAAGCGCAGAGGTGTCCGCCACCGCCGAGCCCGAGATGCCGCCGAAGAGCATCGAGGAGGCCACATTGACCACGCCCAGCCCGCCGCGCATCGCGCCCACCGCCGAAGAGGCCAGCCGCACCAACCGCCCGGCGATGCCGCCGTGCATCATCAGCTCACCGGCGAAGATGAAGAAGGGGATCGCCAGCAGCGAGAACACCGAGATGCCCGACAGCACGCGCTGGAAGCCGATGAACAGCGGCAGCCCCTCGTAGACGAAGCCGCCCACCGCCGCGAGACCGATGGCAAAGGCCACGGGCATGCCGCAGATAAGCCCGCCGGCGAAAACCCCGAAAAGAATGATTAAACCCATGTCAGTACCCGCGGCCCTTCGCCAGTTCGGCCATTTGATAGAGAGTGAAAAGCGCGCTCAGCGCGCCGCAGATCGCCATGGGCACGGCGCGCATGCCCTCGGAGATGCCGAGCATCGGCACGGTGCGCGCCCATGTGTTCTCGGCGAGGATGTAGCCCTGCCAACCAAGGCAGATGGCGAAGATCAGCACACCGAGGAGCGCCAGCCACTTCATCGCCATGGCGATAGGGCCGGGAAAGGCGTCGCGAATGAAGTCCACCGACAGATGGGTGCGGCTCCAGACCCCGGCGGCCGCGCCGAGGAAGGTGATCCAGACCACGAGGATCAGCGCCAGCTGCTCGACCCATGTGGGGGTGTCGTTCATCACGTAGCGGCCCCAGACCAGCCAGCCGAAGATGGCGATCAGCAGCACCAGCCCGCTGCCCGCAACGAGCACGCACAGACGCGACAGAAGATTGAGCAGGCGATAGATGGCCCCTGCCCCGGCCGGTTGCGCGTGCGCCATGAACCCCTCCCGGACATGACGTGTCCCCGCGGGGACACGTCTTTTTCAGATCAAGCGATGCCGGTGATCACTGCACCGACTGGATGTCGCGGATCAGGCTTTCCAGATCGGGATTGGCGGCGATGAAATCGGCATAGACCGGCTCCATGGCGTCCTGAAACGCCTGCCCGTCCTCGACCTCGTTCACCGCCACGCCGCTGTCGATCACCTTCTGCTTGGAGGCATCCGAGCGTTCGGCCCAAAGCTCGCGCTGCAGGTCTGCGGCTTTCACCGCCGCCTCGGTGACAATTGCCTTGTCCTCATCCGACACGCCATCCCAGACCTTGGTCGAGACGCAGATGCACTCGGGGATGATCAGGTGGTTGGTGATCGAATAGTATTTGGCCACCTCGTAGTGGTTCGAGCTTTCGAACGAGGGGTAGTTGTTCTCGGCCCCGTCGATCACGCCGGTCTTCAGCGACTGATAGACCTCGCCATAGGCCATCGGCGTGGCGTTGCCGCCCAGCTTGTCGACCATCTGCACGTAAAGATCGTTGTTCATCACGCGGAACTTCAGACCGTCCATGTCGGCGGGCGTCTCGATCGGATGCTTGGTGTTGTAGAAAGAGCGCGAGCCGCTATCCATCCACGAGAGCGCCACAAGCCCTTCTTCCGACAGCGCGTCCGAGAAACGCTGACCGATCTCGCCGTCCATCGCCGCGTGCATGTGGTCCACGTCGCGGAAGATGAAGGGCAGCGACAGCACGTTGGTCGCCGGAACGATCTCGCCCATCGGGCCCATGTTGAAATTGCCGACCGCGATGGCACCGGCACGCACCTGCTCGATGGCGTCGGGCTGCGCGCCCAGAACGCCATTGGCGTAGACGGTGGGCTCGATCCGGCCCTCGGTCTTTTCCGTCACCTCGTCGGCGAACTGCTGCATCGCCACGACGTTCGGATAATCCTCGGGGTGAATGGCCCAGGCGCGCCAGGTTTCGGCCTGCGCGGCACCGGCCAGAAGGCCGCAGAGCGCGACGGTGGCGGTAAGAGCCCCGGTCTTGGTGAATCGCATGATGATCTCCTCCCTGTAGATGCATATGACGTCACGCCGCGGTTATGACCGACTTGTATGATGACTGTCAATATTTTCGTATGACAGAACTGTGAGGGCGTCGGGCTGACGCTCTCGCCCCCGCGAAACGCTCGCCAATGGGTTGCAAGCCCTGCGCCCTCGGGGGGCGACGCATTCGCGCAGAAGGCCCGCAAACGTGCTACTGTATGGGCGGATCACCGCGACAAGATTGTATTAAAAATAGATTTTTCCCGTATTTGGTGTACGCTCTATGACATAGCTCCGTCCGTGAAAGGACCTTTGATATGTTGATTGGACTGCTTCGCAAGATTTCCACCGTATCTTTGTCCGCCGCTTTTCTGGCTTCCCCGACACTCGCACTGGCTCAGGACGAGGCCGCCCCCGGCCCCACCGCCTTGGTGCAGACCATCGCCACCCAGAGCATCCACCCCTCGTTCACCCACCCGGCCCGCATCGAAGCGCTGAACACCGCGTCGATCCGGCCCACCGTGCAGGCGCAGATCACCGCCATGCACATCACCGCAGGCGCTTTCGTCGAAGAGGGTGAGTTGCTGGTGGAGATGGACGAGACGCATTACCGCATCGCTCTCGCCCAAGCCCATGCCGCGCTGAAGCAGGCCGAAGCCGCGGCGATTAAGGCCGATCTCGATCTCGACCGGGCGACGCAACTGTCGCAGAGCAACACCGTCTCAAAGCGCGAGGTGGAATACGCGCAGGCGCAGGCGGATGTGGCGCAGGCGCAGGTCGACGTGGCCAGCGCCCAGATCGCGCAGGCCGAAGAAGACCTCGCCGATACAAAAGTTTACGCCCCGTTCAGCGGCCGCATTTCGGCCCCGCAATATTCGGTGGGCGATCTTTTCACCGTCGGCGATCCGACGCAGATCGGCTATATCGCCACCATCGTCTCGCTCGATCCGATTTACGCGGTCGGGCTGGTGGATCAGTCCAATTATTTCGGCTTTCTGGCCAAGCGGCTGGAGATCGAAGAGGCGGGCGGCTCGATCCCTCCGCTGGAGCTTGAGGCGATCCTGCCCGGCGGCGAGGTCTATCCCGAGAAGGGCACCTTCGAGAATTGGGACAACACCGGCGTTGCCAGCACCGGCACCATTGCGGCGCGGGTTCTTTTCCCCAATCCCAACGGCCTGCTGCTGCCGGGCCAGAACGTGACGATCCGCGGTCAGGTGATCGAGCCGGTTCAGGCGCCCTTGGTGCCGCAGCGCGCGGTCAGTCTCGACCAGCAAGGGCATTTCGTCTGGGTGGTCGGCGACGGCGACGTGGTCGAGCGGCGCAATATCACCGTGGGCGTGCGCAATGGCGCCGACTGGACCGTCACCGAAGGGCTTGCAGATGGCGAGCGGGTGGTCGTGGAGGGGCTGCAGCGCATGCGCCCGGGCCTCGCCGTCACCCCGCAGCCCTACGACAGCTGATCCCCGGCAGCGGAGAATTTCATGGGACCCCTATTTTTCATCAGGCGACCCAAGTTCGCCTTCGTCATTTCCCTGCTCATCACGCTGTTCGGCCTGCTCACGCTTCAGGTGATGCCGATCGACCAGTACCCCGACATCGCCGCCCCCAAGGTGGTGGTCCGCGCCAATTACCCCGGCGCCGATGCGCAGACCGTGCTTCAGGCCGTCGCCACCCCCATCGAGGATGAGGTGAACGGCGCCGAGGGCATGGCCTATATGGAATCCAAGGCCGCCGCGGACGGAAGCTATACGCTGACGGTGACCTTCGAGACCGGCGTCGATGCTGATCTGGCGCAGGTCGACGTGCAGAACCGCGTGGCGCTGGCCGAGCCGGGGCTGCCCGCCGAGGTGCGCCAGCGCGGCATAAGGGTGCGCAAGCGCAACCCGGACATCCTGATGGTGGTGAACATCGTCTCGCCCGACGGGCGCTTCGACGGGCTGTTCTTGTCGAACTACGCCTCGATCAACGTCGAGGGCGAACTGGCCCGCCTGCCCGGCGTCGGCGCCGCCGAGAACATCGGTGCGCTGGATTACGGCATGCGCGCGTGGCTCGATCCGGTGCAGATGGCCAACCACAATATCACCGTGAACGAGATCGTTCTGGCAGTGAAAGAGCAGAACGCGCAGGCCGCCGTGGGGCAATTGGGGGCCGCTCCGGCTGCCGAAAACACGCAGTTCCAATACGTTCTGACCACCAAGGGCAGGCTGGAGACCGAGGAAGAGTTCGGCGACATCATCCTGTCGGCCAATGACGCGGGCTCGGTGATCCGGCTGCGCGACGTGGCGCGGATCGAGCTCGGCGCTTTTGCCTATAAGGGCTATGGCGAGTTCAACAACCAGCCCGGCGTGCTGATGGCGATCTACAAGCTGAGCGAAGCCAACTCGCTGGTGGTCGCCGAGGCGGTCCGCGAGAAGATGGAGGAGCTGAAGGAGTATTTCCCCGAGGGCGTCGATTACGTCATCGGCCACGACACGACGCTGTTCATCGAAGCTTCGCTCGAAGAGACGGTGATCACCATGATCTTCACCATTCTGCTGGTGGTGGCGGTGACCTATATCTTCCTTGGCTCGATCCGGGCGACGCTCATTCCAACCATCGCCGTGCCGGTCTCGATCATCGGCACATTGGCGGTGCTCTACGCCTTTGGCATGACGATCAACACGGTGACGCTGTTTGCGCTGATCCTTGCCATCGCGCTGGTGGTGGACGACGCGATCATCGTGGTCGAGAACGTCGAGCGCATCCTGCACGAGAACCCCGAACTGGACGCGCCCGAGGCCACCCGCCGCGCCATGGCAGAGGTGACCGGCCCCATCGTCGCCACCTCGCTGGTGCTGGCGGCGGTCTTTGGACCAACGCTGCTGCTGCCCGGCATCACCGGGCGGATGTTCAGCCAGTTCGGCGCGACGCTGACCGTCTCGGTGCTGATCTCCATGGTCAACGCGCTGACGCTCAGCCCGGCGCTGGCCTCGGTGCTGATGAAACCGGGGATGCATCCCAATTTCGTCATCCGGGGGTTCAACAAAGGGTTCGACTGGGTGACGAGGGTCTATGCCGCCACGGTCGATTTCCTCGCCAAACACGCGCTTATCGCCATCGCCATCGTCGCGGCGCTGTTCTTTGGCATGTACACGCTCTTTACCACCGTGCCGACCAGCTTCATCCCGACCGAGGACAAGGGCTTCTTCATGGTCGACGTGCAGCTGCCTTCGGGCGCCTCGCTGAACCGGACCGAAGTGGTCATGGACCGGCTCACCGATGCGCTTGGCGAGGATGAGGCGGTGGAGAACGTGCTTTCGGTGAATGGCTACTCGATCCTCAACTCGGCGCTGCAGGCCAACTCGGGCATGATCATCGTCAAGCTCAAGGAATGGAGCGAGAGGACCACGGTCGAGAGCAGTCAGGCCTATCTGCAGCGCAAGTTCACGCAGCAGTTCGCCGATCTGCCCGAGGCGCAGACGATCATCTTTGGCGCACCCGCCCTGCCGGGCATCGGCGCGGTCGAAGGTCTGGCCTTCGTGCTCGAAGACACGCAGGGGCGCGGGCCGGAAGAGATGACCGCCGCGCTTCAGGGCTTCCTCGCCCCGGCCAACCAGCTTGACGAGATCGCGCTGGCCTATTCCACCTTCAAGGCCGATGCGCCGCAGCTCAACCTCGAGATCGACCGGGTGCGGGCCAAGACGCTGGGCGTGCAAATCTCGGACATCTTCCTCACCCTGCAGGCGCAGCTTGGGGCACTTTACATCAACGACTTCAACGTCTTTGGCCAATCCTACCGGGTGATGGTGCAGGCGGATGCCCAGTTCCGCCAGAACGAGCGGGCGTTCGACACGCTCTATGTGCGCAACCGCGAGGGCGGCATGGTGCCGCTGTCGACGGTAATCACGCCGGTGCCTACCACCGGGCCGGACGTGCTCTATCGCTACAACACCTACAACTCGGCGACGATCACCGGGATTCCCAATGCCGCCGGTGGGTACAGCACGGGCAATGCGATGGATGCCTTTGAAGATCTGTCCGCCGAGGCGCTGCCTGCGGGCTTTCGCTACGACTGGACCGGCTCCTCGCGCGAGGAACGCTCTTCGGGCAACGCCGTGCCGATCGCGCTGGGGCTGAGCCTGGTGTTCACCTTCCTGTTCCTCGCGGCGCTTTATGAGAGTTTCCTGACGCCCGTGGCGGTGCTGCTGACGGTGCCTTTCGCGGTGCTGGGGGCGCTGATCTCGCTGCGCATCGCCGGGGAGCCGCTCAGTCTTTACGGGCAGATCGGCCTTTTGATGCTGATCGCGCTGGCGGCGAAGACGGCGATCCTGATCGTCGAGTTCGGCAAGCAGCAGCGCGAGGCGGCGGAACTGGACCTGCATGAGGCCGCCATGCAGGCGGCCAAGCTGCGCTTCCGCCCGGTGATGATGACGGTACTGGCCTTCGCAGTGGGGGTCTACCCGCTGGTGATCGCCAGCGGCGCGGGCTCGGCGAGCCGGGTGTCGCTGGGGCTTGCGGTGTTCGGCGGGGCGATTGCCTCGGCGGTGCTCGGGGCGATCTTTGGCCCGGTGTTCTTCAAGCTGATCCAAGGGCTGCGCGAGAAGATCCACAAGGGCCGCACGCCCCCGGTGACCTGAGGCGCGGCGGAGACAAAGCGAAGGCCCGGGCGATGTGCCCGGGCCTTTTGCGTTTGAGGTGGCAGGGAGCCATGGCGCGGGGCGACCAGCCCCGACCGGACTCAAGGCGAAGACGCCGGTCGAGCGGTCGTTCATCAGGGCGCCATCGGTTCAAGCCCGATGGACGACGCCGTCCCGGCGGGCTGGCGCTTTGGCATCCGCGTGCACCGTTCAGGCAGCATCCGGGCTTGGCCGGGATAAAGTGCCTATGCCCAAGGGTGCGGCGCCACCCCACGGGGCAGCGCGCGACCGCCTTATGTTGCGCCTAGACCGCCACCTCCTGCGGCTCGGCGCTCAGCCTGCCCGAGGTCAGCGCGGCCAGCGCCACCATCAGCGCCGCCGTGCCCAGCACCAGCGGCAGCCCTCCGATCTGGTAGGTCAGCCCCGACAGCAGCGTGCCGATAAGCCGCCCCGCCGCATTGGCCATGTAGTAAAAGCCCACGTCCATCGTCACCCGCTCGGATTTCGTGAAGGCGAGGATCAGGTAGGAATGCAGCGCAGAATTCACCGCGAAGATCGCCCCAAAGACCAGCAGGCCGATCACCAGCACCGCCGTCAGCCACATCTGCGGCGCGGGCGACAGCAGCACCGCCACCGTCAGCGCCGCGGGCACCACGAAAAGCGCCGCGGCCCAGCTGCGGGCGGCAGGGATCAGCTCGCTTTCGGGCCGGCTTTTGGCCTTCAGGATACGCGGCGCGCTGGCCTGCACCGCGCCATAGAGGATCACCCAGACCGCCATGAAACTGCCGATCATGAAGAAGGCCGCGCGGTTGCCCGCCTCGCTGCCGTCCGAGAGCACTGCGTAGAAGTAGATCGGGATGCCGACCACGAACCACACGTCGCGCGCGCCGAAGAGGAACACCCGCGCCGCCGACAACCAGTTGACGTTGGCCGATTTCGAGAAGACCTCGGAGAATTTCGCGCCCTTTCGGCCCTTGGGCAGACCGCCGGGCATCAACAGCGCCACGGCGATCAGGATCACCGCCAGCACCAGCGCCATCGCCAGCACCGCCCAAGTGAAACCAAGCGTCGCCAAAAGCGCCGCGCCGAGCAGGAAACCGACGCCTTTGACCGCGTTCTTCGATCCGGTCAGCACCGCCACCCAGCGAAAGAGCCCGCCACCCTCGGAAGGGGCCAGCAGTTTCACCGCCGATTTGGAGGACATTTTCGCCAGATCCTTGGCCACCCCCGACGCGCCCTGCACGCACATCACAAAGGCCACCGAGGTGCCGATCGCCCAGGACGGATCAAGCTGCGTCAGCGCCAGCAGCGCCACCACTTGCAGCGACAGCCCCGCATAGAGCGTCGACGTCAGGCCAAAGCGCGCGGCGATCCAGCCCGCAGAAAGGTTGGTGACCATGCCGGCGATCTCGTAGAGCACGAAGAGATAGGCCAGTTGCACCGGGCTGAACCCGAGGCTGTGGAAATGCAGCAGCACCAGCATCCGCAGCGCGCCATCGGTGAGCATGAAGGCCCAATAGGCCGCCGTCACCGCGATATAGGCCGACAGGCCCTCGGGCCTGCCCGAAACAGGATGGCTCACAGCTTGCCTCCGACCATGCGCGCCACATTCACCAGACGGTGCGCGTAGCCCATCTCGTTGTCGTACCACGCATAAATCTTTACCTGCGTGCCGTTCACCACCATGGTCGAGGGCGCGTCGATGATCGAAGAGCGGGTGTCGTTGGTGTAGTCGCACGACACCAAGGGGCGCTCTTCATAGCCGAGGATGCCCTTGAGCGCGCCCTTCGAGGCCGCCTCGAACAGCGCATTGACTTCCTCGGCGCTTGTCGCGCGCTCCACCTCGAAGACGCAATCGGTGAGCGAGGCGTTGAGCAGCGGCACGCGCACCGCGTGGCCGTTCAACCGCCCCTTCAGTTCCGGGTAGATCAGCGTGATCGCGGTGGCAGAGCCCGTGGTCGTCGGGATCAGAGAGTTCAGCGCCGAGCGCGCGCGGCGCAGGTCCTTGGCGGGACGATCGACGATGGTCTGCGTGTTGGTCACGTCGTGGATTGTCGTGATCGACCCGTGCCTTATGCCAAGGTTCTCATGGATCACCTGGACCACCGGCGCGAGGCAGTTGGTGGTGCAGGAGGCGGCGGTGACGATGCTGTGCCGCGCCGGATCATAGGTTCCGTCGTTGACGCCGTAGACGATGTTTGCCGTGGGGCCATCCTTGACCGGGGCCGAGACCACCACCTTCTTTACCCCCGCCGCGAAATAGGGGGCGAGCGCGGCTTGGGATTTGAAGACGCCGGTGCAGTCGATCACCACGTCCACCCCCTCGAGCGGCAGCGCCGACAGATCACGCGTGCCGACGAAGGGCAGCCGGACGCCATCCACCGTGACGCTGTCGTGGTCGTGGTGGAACTCGGCGTTCCAGCGGCCGTGGACCGT
Source organism: Salipiger sp. CCB-MM3 (assembly GCF_001687105.1). Taxonomy (NCBI): domain Bacteria; kingdom Pseudomonadati; phylum Pseudomonadota; class Alphaproteobacteria; order Rhodobacterales; family Roseobacteraceae; genus Salipiger; species Salipiger sp. CCB-MM3. The sequence goes on along the minus strand of NZ_CP014596.1, from coordinate 1,043,220 downwards.
GTCGAACTCCAGCAGATGCGCGTGCATCGCCGGGTCGCCCACGGCATCGTTGATCCAGGCGATCTTGGCGCCGCTGTCCAGCAGCGGTTTCAGGGCGAGCTTTCCGATACGGCCAAGGCCGTTGAGGGCATACGTGGTCATCTGGTCTCTTCCGGGGAGGTCTGGGTCGTGTCGATCTGGGCGATGTAATCCACCGCCGCCTGCAGCGAGATGCGGTCAAGCTGCGCGAAGGGCAGCGCGGTAAAGGCCTCGATCCGGTGCTTGAGCGCGCCATAGGCCTGCTGGAAGGCAAGCATCTTCTCGGCCTCGGTGCCGGTCGCCTTCACCGGGTCGGGCATGCCCCAATGGCCGCTGATCGGCTGGCCTTCCCAGGCCGGGCATTCCTCGTTCGCGGCCTGATTGCAGACGGTGAAGACGAAATCCAGGTCGGGCGCGCTCTCGCCGGAAAACTCCGAGACGTTCTTGGCGCGCAGCGGGGCGATGTCATGCCCCTTCTGGTGCAGCAACTCGACGGCAATCGGGTTCAGCTCGGAGCTGGGCTTGGTGCCCGCCGAATAGGCGTTGAACCTGTCGCCCGCGATCTCGCGCAGCAGTGTTTCGGCAAAGATCGACCGGGCCGAATTGCCGGTGCAGATGAACAGCACGTTGTATTTGCGGTCAGGCATCGGGGGCACTCCTGTCTCGGAGAGGAAGGGCGATGGCGCGCAGAACTCGGGCCGCCCGCGGCAGCAGTCGCGCAGCAGGTAATCGAAGGTCTGTCGCACCTGGGTCATGTCGAGCGAGTAAAGAAGCGAGGTGCCGAGCCGCGTCTGGGTGACCAGATCGGAGCGCATCAGCGCCGCAAGATAGGCCGAGAGCGTGCTGGGCTTTACGCCGATGGTCTCGGCGATCTCCCCGGCAGGAAGCCGGTCAGGGAAGCGGCGCATCAGCAGCCGGAAAATGGCGAGCCTCTGCGGGTGGCCGAGGGTCATCAGGCGGTCGGGAATCTCTTTTTCCATATTTCACAAATATTCGAAATATATGCGCGCGGAAAGTGAAGCTTTCATGACAGCCCCTGGGTTGGCCGCGAGGCACGCGAGCGTGAACGCGCGGCTCTTGCATCATTTCCGATATATCTTATTTTCCGATATATCGAAATTAGACAAGACAGACCGCGATGACCCGCCCTTCCGCAGACCATTCCCCTCCCGGCCGCAAACGCGGCAAGCGGCTTTACGGCCACGGCGAACTGCGGCTGCTGGTTCTGGCGATGATCGCCGAGCACCCCCGGCACGGCTACGAGTTGATCAAAGAGATCGAAGAGCGCACCGAGGGCGCCTATTGCCCAAGCCCCGGCGTGATCTACCCGACGCTCTCATGGCTCGAGGACATGGGGCACGCGGTGATCGAGGCCGATGAGACCGGGCGCAAACGCTCGCGCATCACCGAAGCCGGGGCGGCGCATCTTGCCGCGCATCGCGCCGCCGCCGACGAATTGCTCACCCGCAAGCCGCCGCGCTGGCATCGTGGCAACGCTCCCAAAGAGATCGTCGCCGCCATGGACGAGATCAAATCTGCCCTGCGCCTGCGCCTCTCGGTGCCCGGCGCAGACGACACGCTCATCGCCACGCTTTCCGCGCAGCTACGAGACACCGCTCGGGACATCCGCGAGGCCCTGCCCCGCGATGGCTCCGATGACTGACACATACGCAAGGACCTGACATGGAAAGCATCATCACCCGCCACCGCCACGAGCTGAAACGCCGGACCCTGACCGTGCGCGACAGCCAGCGGCTGACCCCGCACATGCTGCGCATCACGCTCGAAGGCGAGGATCTGGCCGATTTCACCAGCCTCGGCGCGGACGATCACGTGAAGCTGTTTCTGGACACCGACGGCGAGGCCCCCGTTGCCCGCGACTACACCCCCCGCGCCTTTGACGCCGAGGCGCGCACGCTGGTGCTGGATTTTGCGCTGCACGACGCTGGCCCCGCCACCGCATGGGCCGAGGCCGCGCAGCCCGGAGATACCTTGCTGGTCGGCGGTCCGCGCGGCTCGGCTGTGGTCGCCCCGGTGTTCGACTGGTACCTGATGATCGGCGACGAGACCGCCCTGCCAGCCATGGCGCGCCGCGTCGAGGAACTGCCCGAAGGCGTCGCGGCGATCACCCTTGCCGCCGTGCCCGGCCCTGAGGATCAGCAGGAGTGGCAGAGCGCAGCGGCGCAGACCGCGCAGTGGCTGCACCGTCCGGTCGAAGACGCGCATGATCCGGCGCCCCTGCTTGATGCGGCGAAGGCGCTCGATCTGCCCGAGGGCAAGGGATTTGTCTGGATCGCCGCCGAGGCGCAGGTGGCACGGGCACTGAAGCTGCACTTCCTGCAGGATCGCGCGCATCCGGCACCGCACCTCAAGGCGGCAGGCTATTGGGTCAAAGGTGACGCGGGCAGCAGCGACAAGGCGCTGGACTGAACGGCCTGACCTGACTGGCCTAGCCGACCGGCGCGAACCTCACCCGGTCACACCGCTCAGAAGGCACGAGAAAGCCGGGCGCCCCCTCCAAGGCGCCCGGCTTTCCCGTTTCAACCGGTCAGGGCTTGGCCAAGCCCGCCGGGAACCCGCCGCCGCGAACCGGGGCACGCAGGCCGCCGCGCGGCGGTGTGCCAGCCTCTTTGCGGCGCGACATGATGCCCACAAACAGAACCAGCGCGATCACCGGCGACATAATGAGAAAGCCAATCAACAGGCCGACCAGAAAAAGATGCATATTCGTTCCTCCCTACTTAGGAGGCTATCACGGATCCGTGGCGACACAATGCCGCATTTCAATTTTCTGATCATGCCGCAACGCGGCGGAACTTACGCTGCGTCGCGGCGCGCCTTTGGTCTTCTCGCTTGGCGGCCTGTGACTGTCTCGGCTGGAACGGGTGAGCGCGCCCACAAAACCGCGCGCTGTCAGGCCTGACAGTCGACCAGCACTTTCACCGCGTCGGAGGTCGGGTCGGTGACTAGATCAAACACATCCCCGGCCCCGCTCAGCGGCACCACCTGCGTCACCAGCCGCAGCAGCGGCTCTTCGAGCCTGGCGACCAGATCGACCGCGCGGCGGAACTCTTCGCGGGTGTAGACGCGCGAACCGATCAGCCGCAGTTCCTTGAAGCTCATGTCGAGCAGCGGCACCGGCACAGGCGCCTTGTAGAGCGACGCAAGGCACAGCGTGCCCCCGGTGCGGACGAGCCGGGTCATCTCGAGCGCCACCGGCGCCGCGCCCGAACATTCTACCAGCACATCCGCGCCATCGCCGCCGGTGGCCGAGGCCACCGCATCGGCGAGGCTCTCGCTGCTGACGTTCACCGTCTCGAACCCCAGATCGCGTGCCAGTTTCAGACGGCCCGGCGCGATGTCCGACACGAGGATGCGCCCCGCCCCAGCGTGGCGCAGCATCAGCGCGGTGATCAGCCCGATCGGCCCGGCACCGGTGACCACGCAGGTGTCGCCCATGGTGACGCCCGCCCGGTCCGCCACGCGCAGACAAACGGCCACAGGCTCGATCAGCGCCGCCAGTTGGTCGGATACGTGGTCCGGTACCGGCACCAGAAGCTCGGGCTGAACGATCATCTCTTCGGCCATGCCGCCGTCCTGATCGATGCCCAAAAGGCGCAGGCTGGCGCAGACATGCGGGCTGCCGGTGCGGCAAGGGTGGCAACTGCCGCAGGACAGCAGCGGAAAGGCGGTGACCCGCTGCCCGGCGGTGAACCCGGCAGCATCCTCGATCACCTCGCCGATAAACTCATGGCCCAGCACCAACGGGGCCTGCGCGCGCGGGTGGCTGCCCGAGTAGATGCCGATGTCGGTGCCGCAGACCCCGCAATAGCGCAGCCGCAGGCGAACGCCCTGCCCCTCTGGCGCTTTCATGTCGTGCACGGAAACCGTGCGCGGCCCTTCATAGACCAACGCCTTCATGTCGTCCTCCTGACTTGGATCAGTAAATGCGCGTCACGCGATGGCGTAGCCGCCATCGATGGGGATCACCGTGCCGGTCATGAAGCTCGCCAGCGGCGTCGCAAGGAACATGGCAGGGCCGGCAAGGTCTTCGGGCTCGCCCCAGCGGCCCATCGGCGTGCGCCCGAGGATGGTGGCTGCGCGCGCCTCGTCGCCCTGCAGATCGGCGGTCAGCGGCGTGCGGATCCAGCCCGGAGCGATGGCATTGACCCGAATGCCGTCTTTCGCCCAAGCGATGGCGAGCGATTTCGTCAGTTGCGCGATCCCGCCCTTCGAGGCCGAATAACCCGGCACCAGCCCGCCGCCAAAGAACGACAGCATGGAGGCGGTGTTGATCACGCTGCCGCCCGTACGCGCGAGCGCAGGCTTGGCAGCATGGGCGCAGCGCATCGAGCCGTTGAGGTTCACGTCCACCACCTGTTCGAAGACCTCGGGCTCCAGTTCCGCGCCGCGGCGGATCAGACCGGCGCAGTTGACCAGCGTGTAAAGCTCGCTCTGGCCACCGATCACCCGGCTGACCGCCTCGGCGTCGCGCACATCAAGCACGTCAAAGCCAAGCAGATCGCTCAGCCCCAGATCCGCGGCCTTGGCCGTCGCCGCCTCTGCCTCGGCGTCCGTGAGGCCGGTTGCGGTGACCTTGGCCCCGGCCCGGGCAAAGCCGAGCGCGATGCCGAAACCGATCCCCGAGGTGCCGCCGGTCACAAGGACCGAGCGGCCTTCGAGGAAAGGTGCGGCCCATCCGCCCATCATGGCGGAGATGTCGCTTCTTTCCATGACGGTCATCTGATGAACTGGTCGAGGTAGCTCGCGCCAAGCCCGACTTCCTCATAGTGCTTGCGGCACATGTCGATCTTGGTGAACACATCCTCGAAACCGGTGTGCTTGTTGTCCTCGTCGACGTAGTACATGCAGCCTTGGATGTTGAAGAAGGTGATCATCTCTTCGCAATCCTCGGGAACCGTCAGCGTGTGGATCTCGCCCGGCGGCTCGAACACGAAGGACCCGGTCTCGGCAACCCAATCATGCTCGAGGTAGTGCCAGCGGCCCTTGATCACATAGCCGACCACCGGCGCGGGATGCAGGTGCTTGCTCAGCACGCCCGACTTGCGCACACGCAGCAGGTTGCACCACTGCCCGGCCATCGTGTTGAGCAGCAGCGGGCGGAACCAGACGCCCGGAGCCTGCGGGACCCAGACCCGCTCGTCCTCGGGGATCGCCATTTCGGCGATCTCGGGCGGGGCGAGCGAATGGGTCGATCCAGTCATTGAATCGTACATTAGGATTTCCCTTCGTTTGCGAGAGAGCTTTGGCGACCACCGCTGCGCCCGGAGAGGCGGCGCAGCAGGGCCAGTGCTGGCGGCGCGAGCCAGACCAGCAGGGTAATCACGCCCAGCACCCCGGCGATGGGCCGTTCGAAGAAGGCGAGCAGATTGCCGTCCGCCTTGATCATGCTGGACATGAAATTCTCCTCCACGACGCGGCCAAGCACGAGGCCCAGTACCAGCGGCGCAGCCGGGTAGTCGTTTGCCTCCATGATCCAGACCAGCACGCCAACGGCGGCCAGGGTCCACAGATCAAAGAGCGAATTGTTGGTGGCGAAAGTGCCAAGCACGCAGAGCAGCAGGATCGACGGGTAGAGCTTGCCCATGCGCACGCCCAGCAGCTGCCGCCCGCCGATGATGGCCAAGAGGCCGAGCGGGATGATCAGCAGGTTCGCCAGCACGAAGACGATGTAGATCGCGTTGACCAGATCGGGCGAGGTGATGAACACCATAGGCCCCGGCTGGATGCCCTTGAGCACCAGAACGCCCACGACGATGGCGGTGATCGAGTCTCCGGGGATGCCAAAGACCAACGCCGGAACGTAACTGCCCGACAGCGCCGCATTGTTGGCCGAAGCCGCGCCCGCGATGGCCTCGGGCTCGCCCTTGCCGTAGTTGTCAGCCTTCTTCGAGAACCGCTGGCTGACCGCATAGGCGATCCACGCCGCGATATCCGCACCGGCCCCCGGCAGCGCACCGATGAGCGTGCCAAGGATACTGCCGCGCGCCACCGCGCCCTTATGGGTCCAAAGATTGCGGCCCTGCCCGCGGAGGATCGAGAGCCCGGCCTTGGCGGGTTTTTCGGGCGTCTCCAGCGGGTTCTGCGCCGAACGCAGGATCTCGGCCACGGCGAAAGCACCGATCATCACGGCAATCAGCGAGATCCCCGCCTGCAGATCGATCAACCCGAAGGTGTAGCGCGGCAGGCCGGTGGTGACGTCGAGGCCGATCATCGTCAGGAACAGCCCCAGCAGCAGCGACACCGTGCCCTTGAGCCGGTCGCGCCCCGCCACCAGCGTGGCACAGGAGAGGCCCAGCAGCGCCAGCCAGAAGTACTCATAAGTCGAGAAGAGCAGCGCCACCTCGGCCAGTTGCGGCGCGGCGACGACAAGGATCGCGGTGCCGATGAGGCCGCCGATCACCGCCACCATCATCGAGGTGCCAAGCGCCAGGTCGAGCCGCCCCTTCTGGTTCAGCGCATCAAGCTCGCGCATATAGGCGGCAGAGGCGGGCGTGCCGGGAATGCGCAGCAGCGCGCCGGGAATGTCGCCCGCAAAGATCGACATGGCCGAGCAGGAGACGATCGCGCCGATCGCCGCGACCGGGGACAGAAAGAAGGTCACCGGCACCAGCAGCGCCACCGCCATGGTCGCGCTGAGGCCCGGGGTCGCGCCGACGAAAAGGCCGAAGGCCGAGCCCAGCAGGATCACCCCCAGCACGTCGAAGGCGAACACCATGTGAAAAGCTGAAATCAGAACATCCATGCGGGTCTCCTCAGAACAGCGCGCCGGGGAACGGCCCGGTCGGCAGCGGCACGCGCATCACTTCGATGAAGAAGAGCGTCACGGCGAGACAGACGCCGACCGCCACAAGCGCCGCCGCAACCGGGCGCTCGTCCCAAAGCAGCGCGCTGACGAAGACCAGCACCACCGACACCGGCAGCGAGCCCAGCAACGGCGCCAGCAGCCCGTAGAGCACGATCGCCAAGGGGATGAAGACGATCCGCGCCAGCCGATTGGGGCTGCGCATCCAGTCTTCCATCTGCGGCACCAGCCGCACGTCGCCGCCCTGCAGACGCGCCGCAAGGCTGCGCCCCGCGATCATCAGGCCGAACAGCACGAAGGCACCGCCGATGATACGCGGGAAGAGCCGAGGCGACGCGGCCCCCGCAGGTTCGGGGAAGCCCTGCGCCTGCAGGACCACGAAGATCCCCAGCACCGCAAAACCCAGCCCGGTCCAGATATCCGGAAGCCGCATCGCCTCTCTCCTCAGCTGCCGCGCTGCGCGAGGCCGATGGCGTTCATCACCTCACCCACGCTGGTCTGGGTCTCATCGAGGAACTCGCCGAACCCGGAGGCATCCAGATAGCGGGCGCCAAAGCCCTGCTGCGACATGAAGTTCTGGAACTCCTCGCTGTCGAAGACGGTCTTCACCGCGGCTTCGAGCTTGGCGGCGGCCTCCGCATCCATGTCCTTGGGGCCGACAACGCCGCGCCATGTGCCGCCGGAATAAGCCTCACCGGTCTGCTCTTCGGCGGTGGGCACGTCGGGGAACGCCGGGTTGCGCTCTTCGGCAAAGACCGCGAGCGCCTTGGAGCGGCCCGCGTCCATCATCGTTTTGCCCTCGGGCAGCGACGACGGGATGATCTGCACGCCGCCAGCAGCCAATTCTTGGAAGCCCGGAGCCGCACCCTGCGAGGGCACCATGGTCACTTTCAGCGGGTCGACGCCCTGCTGCTGCAGAAAGCCCGCGAAGGCGAGGTGATAGGCCGCGCCAACGGCGGTGCCGGACATCTTGAAGGTGCCAGCGGGCTCGGCCTTGATCGCCTCGACCGCGTCGCCCACGGTTTCCCAATCGCTGCCCGCCGCCACATGGAAGGCGCCGCTGTCGAAGTTCACCAGCCCGATGGGGGTGAAGTCCTCGTCGGTGAACTCGGCGTTGCCGGTCCAGTAGTAGGTGACCATCTCGGCGGTGGCGAAGCCGATGGTGTAGCCATCCGTCGGCGCGGTGACCATGGCGTTATGGCCGACCACACCGGCGCCGCCCGAGCGGTTCACCACGGCGACATTGGTGCCAAGCTCGGCCTCGAGGCCCTTGGCCAGCATCCGCGCCACGGCATCGGTGCCGCCACCGGCGTTCCACGGCACGATCATGGTGATCGGCTTTTCGGGGTATTCGGCCATAGCGGTGCCGGCCGCCGCGAGCAGTGCAATGCTCGCGAACGTCATTTTCTTCAGCATGGGGGTCTCCTCCGGTTAGCTGAATGTCTTGGTCAGTTTGTGCCTTTCCAGGTGCCGACGCGTGAACCAGATGGTTTCCAGCATCGCCTGTCGGGCAGCCGCCGCGTCCTTGCGCTCGATGGCGTCAAGCACGTTGCGGTGGTTGATCAGATTGTTGCGAAAATTTTCCATGTGCATTTCGATGGCGACCCGGAACAGCTGTCCCAGAACGGCATCGATGGCGGTGTCAAAGGCTTCGATGATCGGATTGCCGGTCGCCGCCAGAATGGCGAGGTGAAACTCGCGGTCGGCGCGGATCGCGGCCACGGCGTCGCCGCTTTCGGCGGCGGCTTCCATCTTGTCATAGGCGACGCGGATCGCGGTGATCGCGGCGCGGCTCGCCCGCTCGGCGGCAAAACCGGCGGCGGCGGGCTCAAAGACTTCGCGGGCCTCGTCGATCGAGCCCATCAATTCCACGTTGAATCCATCGAGCGGCATCATCCAGCGCAGCACGTCGCGGTTCAGAAGGTTCCAATGCTTGCGCGGCAGCACGCGGGTGCCGATGCGGGTGCGCACTTCAACCAGCCCAAGCGCCACGAGCGTGCGGATCGCTTCGCGCAGGGTGGTGCGACTGACCCCCAGATCCTCCATGAGGCTGGCCTCGACCGGCAGGGTCTCCTCCACCGGATACTCGCCAGCGACGATGCGCCGGCCCAGCGTGTCGAGGGCCTCGGACGCCTTCACCGGGCGCGCGGCGGCGCCGTCATGTCCCAGATTTTCCGGCAGTTCGAAATCGCTCACGGGTCTCTCCTCCTCACCAACCTTGAGAGTTGGCCGATCGTAGCGCCTCCACACCGCGATCCAACGTGAATCAGTCTTAAACCTTTTAATACGATGAATCAAATACAATGGTACGATCAAGTAGTCGTGAGATTTTTCCATCAACAAAACAATGCATTACGCCTTAAATCTCCACCGAAATTACGCCGAGATCACACCCGAAGGCGCCCCATCCCGGCAGGGACCGAACGAAATCGGCCCCGGAAACCTCCGGGGCCGATCTCATTTCAAAGCCATGCCAGTGGCGGCTTCGCAGGTGGAGAAAGGGGCGCTCTCCTCCCCCTAGAACCCGATATCTAGGCGAGCGCCGCGACCTCTTCTGGCGCTGTCCCCACATCCGGTGCCGCCAGTCCAAGTAGCTCTGACCAGCCCCGGCGCACCGCATGTTCCGACCCCGCCGCCAGCACCTGCCGCGCGCTTGGCGGAAGCCCCGGAGCGTGCCCGCCCCGCAGCGCTTCGGTCAGTTCGGTCAGCGCCGCCGGAGAGACCTGCGTCACCCCCGCGCCCGCATGATCCCGCAGCCCGTCCGCGCCGCTGGTGATCAGCGGACGCCCCGCCACGCGCGCCTCGAGAGCAGCGATGCCATAGGCTTCCCAGCGCGACGGCATGGCGACGACATCGACCTCTGCCATGGCCCGCGCTGGATCCGCCACATGGCCGAGAAAGCGGATGCGCGGGTCGCCTCCGGCCTGCGCCTGCAGCGCCGCCAGATCATCGCCGGCGCCGTAGATGTGCAGCGCCTTGTCGGCGTCCGGCACCGCGCGAAAGGCAGAGATCAGCGTATCGAAGCCCTTTTGCCGGTCGAGCCGCCCGAAGGCCCCGATCACCCGCCCCTGCCCGCGCGGCGCAGGCAGCGCCGCAAAAGCCGACAGGTCGACCACGGGCCGGATCACCGCGAGCCGCTCCCATGGCACCAGCCGCCGCGTCCGCAGCCAGTCACCCTGCGCCGCGCTCACCGCCACCACCTTGTCAAAGAGCGCATAGGCGCTGCGCAGAAGGGTGAAAAAGCGCGCCCGGCTGGGCACGTTCAGCGCGGCGAAACTGGCGGTATAGCTGTGCTCCACATGGATCAGACGGGCGGACGGATGCCGGGCGCGCAGCGCGATCAGCCCCGGCAGGGCGCGCCAATTGATCGACAGATGCGAGACGATGATGCCCGCCGGAAGCGACAGCCGCCCCACGGCGCCGCGCGCCACCGGCAGCAGCACATGCTCGGCCTCTGCGGCCAAGGTGGCATCGCAGCGCAGAAATTCGAGGTATCGCATCACCCCTCCGGCGGTGGTGTCATCCACAAGATGAACCACGCGCGGGCGGTCGGGGTGGGACGCGGCGATGGCGCTGAAAAAGGTCATAGGGCGGGCTCCTCCAAGAGATTGCGAAATGCGTGCGTCAGGCCGTGGCGGGCCGGGTGGCGGCGCGGTATAGAATGCGGCCAAGCGGGCCATCGACGAGCAGCGCGGCGGCGATCGTCACTGCAGAGCGCAGAGGCTCTTCGATCAGCGGGCGGGGCGAGCAAAGCAGCGCGCGGCGCAGCAGCCTGCGCGCCTCGGCCCCGCGCCCGTCACTGATCGCCCGGCGCGCCAGATAGCGCAGCTGATAGGCGCGCGCGGCGGGCGCATGGCGGGCGAAGAAATGCGGATCGAGCGGCGTCAGTTTCTCGACCATGCGCTCCCACGCCGCGTATTGCCGCTCGGTCGCCGCGCTGAGCCCGCCCGAGGTGATCCGGTAGCGGGTCAGCAGCCCCGGAATGCCCTCGATCTCCCAATCGGTGGTCAGCGCGAGCCGCAGCCAGCATTCGATGTCCTCGGACTGGCGAAAGGTCTCGTCAAAGACCCAGTCCCGCTCGCGCTCTTGCGCCGGACGCCATGCGAGCGCGGCCAGCGCCTCGCGCCGCATCACCGGCACCGAGCCATTGCCCACCGGGTTGCGCTTGAAAACATGGGTCGCACCGATGGCCTTCAGCCGCGGTCGCTGCGCACGGCGCATGGGCGCGCCGGTCTCGGTCATCAGCAGCGACCCGGCAAACGACAGACCCACATGCGGGTTCGCCTCCAGATGCGCCACATGGGCCGCGAGCTTTCCCGGAGCCCAATGGTCGTCGGCATCGCAAAACCCGATGTAGCTGGCGCGGGCCGCCGCGATACCGCTGTTGCGCGCCCCGGCAAGCCCGCGATTGGCCTGCCGGATCAGGCGCACGCGCGGGTCCGCCGCAGCGATCTTGGCGGCGATCTGCGGCGTCTGGTCCGTCGAGCCGTCGTCGACCACGATGATCTCGAGGTCCGAAAGGGTCTGCAGGCGCAGGCTGGCCAGAGTCTCGCCCAGCGTGGCCTCGGCATTGAAAGCGGGCACGATGATCGAGGCGGTGGGCGCGGCGTTGGTCTTGGATTGGGTCTTGGCGTGGGTCATGGGAAAGGCTCCTTGAAAGGGTCAGCGCGAGAACAGCGTGCGGCGCAGCGGTGCGGGAAGCAGCGGCGCGAGAACAGCGCCCGCCAGCGTGCCGCCGCCCCGGTGCAGCGGCGTGAGAAAGCGCCGAGGGGCCAGCCTCAGCCCGTGCAGCGCCAGCCCCAGAGCGGCCGTGCCGCCCATGCCGACGCGCAGCGCCCGGCGCGCAAGATAGCGCAGATGCACGGCCTCATCGCCGGGCTGGGGCGCAAACCCAAAGCGCGCCGCGCTTTCAAGCGCCACCGCGCGCCCGGCCCGCATGGCATCAAGATCAGCCGACAGACCAGAGGGCGAGACGCGGTAATGCACCAGCACGCGGTCGATGGGCTGCAGCCGCGCACCCTGCCCCACCAGCCGGATCAGCCAGTCGAGATCCTCGTTGTGGATCATGTCGCGCCGCAGACCACCGCTGCGGGCAAAGACCTCGCGGCGCAGGGCGATGTTGGACATGGTGCACACCGGGTTCTCCCCCAGCAGCATGGGGATGGTCAGCGCGCATTGCGGCACGCTGGAGAGGGTCATCGAATCCTCGGGGCGATGCTCGAAGAAGGCGATCCGCCCGAAGGCCCCGTCGCAGTCCGGTGCGGCAAAGGCCCGGTCGAGGATCGTCAGTTTGTCCGGCGTCCACAGATCGTCGGCATCGCAAAAGGCAAGCACCTCGCCCACCGCTTCGGCGGCGCCATGGTTGCGCGCATCCGACGGTCCCTTGCCGGGATTGCGCAGCACCCTGATCCGCCGGTCTCCGGCAGCGGCGTAGCGCAGCAGATCGCGAGTGGCATCGCGCGAGCCGTCGTCGACGCAGAGCGCCTCCCAGTCCGAGAATTTCTGCGCCTGCAGGCTGGCAAGCGTCTGCGCGATGGTCGCCTCGGCCTGATAGCACGGCAGGATGATTGAGAAACGGGGCATGGGTCAGCTCCTTTGCGGGCGCGGGCCGAAGCCCGCGGCGAGGGCGGGAAGCGAGGCCGCGCCCATGGTGATGCAGGCGGTGGCGAGATAGCCCCAGGCCAGCGCGGTAAGTCCGAAGGGGGCCATCAGCGCGGTGTTCAGCAGCAGCGCGGCGGTGAGCAGCGCCGTCGCCTTCAGTTCCTGCCCGGTGCGCATCTCGGCGCGCAGCCAGCCCGCGGCGTTCGACCAGAGGCTCATAGGGATCGCGGCGAGGCACAGGATGCTGACCACCTCGGCGATGCCCTCCCAGCCCGCGCCGAAGAGCAGCGGCACATAGAAGGGGGCCAGCGCCGCCTGCAGCATCACCACGGGCGCAATGACCGCGAGGCTCAACACGATGCCTTGGCGCAGCGCACCGGGGCGGTCCTCGGCGCGGCACAGATGCGGGAAGATCACCACCGACACCGCGACCGAGAAGGACGACGCGAGCCCGAGCCCTGCATTGAAGGCCAGGAAGTAGAGCCCCAGCACCTCTGGCCCCATCAGCAGGCCGATGAGCAGTTTGTCGGCCTGCAGGCGCAGAGCCTTGACGATCTCGATCGCCAGCACCGTCACGCCAAAGCCGGTGAACTCCGACAGCGGCGCGCGGTCTGCGCGCGGCGCAGGGGACCATGGGCGCAGGCGGCGCATGCAGATCAGCCAGATCGGCGCTGCAAGGATGCGCGGCAGCACCAGCGCCAGCGCGCCGGGCCAAAGCAGCGCCAGCGCCGCCGCCATGAGGTTCGCGCCCACCACCTGCCCGCCTGCGATGGCGGCGGTCTGCTGCATCTTGCCCTCGCGCATGGCCAGCGCGGCCTGCACCAGCCCCGCAGGCATAAAGAGATACTCCAGCGCCAGAAGCGCGATCAGCCCGGCGACCAAGGCGCTGCCGCCACAAAGGTACAGCCCCCCGGCAAGGGCGAGCTGCAACACGAAGAGCCCGCTGCACCATGCGGTGAAGATGCGCCGCGCGGTGGCGCAGGTGGCCTCGAGCCGTTCCTCGGGCGCCGCGATGATGCGCTGGCCCACGCCGTTCTCGGTCAGCGCCTTGAGGATGTCCGCAGCCGCCAGCGCGGCGGCGGCGAGGCCGATGGCCTCTGCCTCCATGCTGCGTGCCACGGCGATCACCACCAGCAGGCGCGAGGCCTTCGCCGCCACCTCGGACGCGCCATAGGACAGCAGGTTCCGCGCGAAAGGCGCGCTGCGTGGCGCTCTGATGGGTTTTGGCAGGGACATCGGATCGGACCTTTGCTGTGTGGCCTGCCGACTGTGCCGCAAACCCTGCCCCTACGTCGCCTGCGCGGCGGGACAGTTGCATGCTGCCCACGGACAGCAACCAATCCGATGGGATATTCCTTTAACGCGAGCGGGAACGTGGATCCCTACGTTCAGATTGCCTAACACTTGGAGCGGGCCCTGCCCGCCTGCCAGTCCTTACGGAGAGTTCGCGTGTTCCAGCCAAGTCTCAAGGCCGCCTCGATTTTCGCCCTCATGGCTGCCGCCGGCTGCGCGAGCTATGACCGGCCCGACAATCTGGCGCCGGTGGCCGAGGGGCTGGACTATCAGGCGCAATGGCGCAGCCCCGAAGTGAGCCGCAGCAACGCGCAATATCTGCGCTCTCCGGCGATCAATGCGCAGGCCTGCCGCGCCCCGCTTGGCGGCGGCCAAGATGGCAGCGACAAATTCGGCGGGCTCGCCGCAGCGGCCCTACGCGGCGAGCGGCTGACGCGCGGCGATCTTCTCGACATTCGGGTAGAGGAGGACGAGACGTTCAATGGCTCCTATGAAGTGTCGCGCGACGGCACGATCCGCCTGCCCTTCCTCGACGCGATCCGTGCGCAGGGGCGCACCGTGGACGAGATCGAAGCCGAGCTGGACAGCGCCCTGCGCGCCGAGCAATTCTATGACGACAGCCCGCGCATCTCGGTGCGCATCCTCGACCTCGCGCCGGTCAGCGTTGGCGTTTCGGGCGCGGTGTTCGAGCCGCATCAGGTGGGCATCGGCGGCGTCAGCGCCGACCAGCGCGACAGCGTGCGGATCACCGCGATGGGTGCCTCGACCGAAGCGCGCAACCTCTCGGCTGCGCTGCGCGCGGCGGGCGGCGTGCGCCCGGACGCCGACATCTCGGCGGTGGAATTGCGCCGCGGCGGGCAGCTTTACAAGCTCGACATGCGCGGCGTCTTCGAGGGCAGCAATGTGGTCGATGTGATGCTGATCACCGGCGACGAGATCCGCGTGCCAAGCCGCCAGTGCTTTCAGGAAGACCTCATGCGGCCCTCGCCGATCAGCCCGCCGGGCGTGTCACTTTTCCTGTCGAACCTGACCCAGCCCGCCAGCGGCAACGCCGAATCCGCCGTCGGGCGCGAGGTGCGCGAGGTGCCTTGGGGCACGCGCTATTTGCAGGCGGTGGTGGACACCAATTGCGTCGGCGGCCCGCGCGCCACCAGCGCCGACCGCTCGGCGGTGCTGTTCAGCCGCAACCCGGTCACCGGTGTGTCGGCGGTGATCGAGCGCAATATCGAGGATCTGCTGCGCCGCGCCGACAGGGACGATTACGACCCCTATCTTCTGCCCGGCGATGCCATCGCCTGCTACGACAGCACGGTCACCAATATCACCGAGGTCGCGCGGCTTCTGGGGATCATCGGCGTCGTCTCTTTCCTGCGCTAAGCGCTTATCCGCCCTGCGGACGCACAAAGGCCCGGCGTGGGGGAAAACGCCGGGCCTTGCTTCCGTTCGGTGCGCGCCGCTCGGAATGCGGCGCCTTTGCTGGGGTCAATAGGCGCCCCGACCAGAGAGCACCGTCCGGAAGGTCAGGAAAATCAGCATCAGGTCGAGCAGCGTCGAGCGGCTGGCACCATAGGCAAGGTCCATGTCGATCATCTTGTCGAACGAGATGTCGGCGCGGCCCGACACCTGCCACAGCCCGGTGATGCCCGGTTTCACCCTCAGCCGCCCATGCGCATGCGCGGGATAAGCGGCGACCTCTTGCGGCAGCGCGGGACGCGGGCCGACGAGGGACATCTCACCGCGCAGCACGTTGAAGATCTGCGGCAGCTCGTCCACCGAGCTGCGCCGCAGCAGACGGCCCACCCGTGTCACCCGCGGGTCATTGCGCGCCTTGAAGCAGATGCCCGCCCGGTCCGATTGCGCCAGAAGCGCCGCGCGGCGTTCTTCTGCATCCATATACATCGAGCGGAACTTCAGCACCTCGAAGGGTTTGCCATCCTTGCCGACGCGGGTCTGCCGGTAGAGCGCCGGACCGCGGCTGTCGAGGCGGATCGCCAGCGCGACCAGCAGCAGCACCGGCGCCAGCGCCAGCGCCGCAATCCCGGCGAGCGTGACATCCAGCAGCCGTTTGCGCAGGCTCACCGGATCGGTGCGGCGCAGCGCATTCACCGCCGCGCGCGCAAGGAAGGTGGCATTGCCGATCAGATAGCGCCCTGCCATGCGGCGCGGCTCCATGGCAAGCCGCCATACCCATTCGCAGCGCGCCCGGCGCAGCGGCTCGGGCGCCCGCCGGACGTTGCCCGCCAGAAAATCGAGCAGCGCGCCGACGCCGAGGTGAATGCGCGGCGCCAGACGCTCGGCATTGCGCGCGAGCCAGAGGTCCTGCCGCGGCACGCCCATCGCCACCAAAAGGATATCCGCGCCCGAGGCATTGATCGCCGCGATCGCCTCATGCTCATGCGCGGCGCCAGAGAACCCGTCGCGGGTTCCGGCGATGCGCAGCCCCGGCAGGTCGCTGCAGAGCCGCTGCGCCGCGCGCTCTGCCGTGCCCGGCGTACCGCCGAACAAAAAGACCGACATGCCGCGCTCGCGCGCCGCGCGCAGCAGCGCGGGCACGAAATCCGTACCATTGAGGTTGGCGGCAAGCCCCTGCCCCCGCATCCGGGCCGCAAGCTCGACGCCGATGCCATCGGGCAGCACCATATCCGCGCGGCGCAGCGCATCACCGTAGTCCGGGCAGCGCGCCATGACGTTCGCGCAATGGGCGTTGAGGAAGGCAATGGTGCGACGGCCGGGCGCAAGAACGGCCTCGATCGCGCTTTGCACAGAGGCGTCGACCAGCGCAAGGTCCATCACTTCTCGGCGATCAATCGCCGGTGCATTGTTCTGAGGGGCATCGGTGGCCCGTTCGGCGAAAGCACCAGCCTCTGT
This sequence comes from Salipiger sp. CCB-MM3, assembly GCF_001687105.1. Lineage (NCBI taxonomy): Bacteria > Pseudomonadati > Pseudomonadota > Alphaproteobacteria > Rhodobacterales > Roseobacteraceae > Salipiger > Salipiger sp. CCB-MM3. Next base: position 1,026,614 of record NZ_CP014596.1, on the reverse strand, counting down.
CTGTGCGGCATGTTTCATGGGGGCTCCTCCCTCAGGCCAAAAAGCAAGTCTCGTCCGAAACTTGCCGAGTTGGCCGCGCGCATCAACGGAGCGTCGGGAGACCTGATAGCGCCTGACAGATGGAAAGCCATCAGCGCGGATCAAGAAACAATCCCACTGGATAGGTCGCCTGTTCTGGCGGATCGAAAGTCAACTTTATGACAACCTTCGCGTGCTTTTGCGCTATCTTGTCGCGCGGTGGAGGGCCTGTTGAGAGGTTAGGGAGACCCTATGCGCATATTGATAGCCGACGATCACGACTTGCTGCGCGATACGCTTGTCATGTTTTTCGAGACCGCGAGCGACATCACCGTCGTGACCGCCGCGAGCTTTGGCGAGGCCGAGCAGATGATCAACCGCAAGGGGCCGTTCGACCTTGTGCTGCTGGATTTCAACATGCCGCAGATGGGCGGGCTGATGGGGCTTGAGACGCTGCTCAAACGGCCCGACGCGCCGCGGGTCGCGCTGATCTCGGGCGAGGCCCGGCGCGATGTGGCGGAAAAGGCGCTGGCGCTTGGAGCCTCGGGCTTCATCCCCAAGACACTGACGGCGCGCAGCCTCGTCAACGCGGTGCGCTTCATGGCGATGGGCGAGGTCTATGCCCCCATCGACTTTCTCAACGGCACCGAAGACCAGGATCTGCATCCGCTGGCCGAGAAACTCTCGAAGCGCGAGCGTCAGGTGGCCAAAGGGCTCACCGAGGGCAAATCGAACAAAGAGATCGCCCGCGACCTCGACCTGCAGGAGCCGACCATCAAGCTGCATGTGAAGACGCTCTATCGCAAGATCGGCGCGGCCAATCGCACGCAGGCCGCGCTGATCGCACGGGACGCCGGGCTAGCTTGAAAGGGGCTGGCCCGAAGGAGCTGGCCTGAAAACCTCCGATCCCTTCGGATAGAAGATTGATGCCATCAGCGAGGCGCGGCCTCCTTCTCAGCCGCTCTCTATCCCCCCGCGAAAGCGACCGCGCCGCCACCCCCGACTAGACTGCCGGACAGAGGAGATTTTCCATGTCCGACATGACCGCCAGCGGGACCACCCGCCGCTCTGCCCCGATCCCCGGGATCCTGCGCACCCCGCCGCGCGAGCTGTCGCTCGGTCGGCTCTTTGGCGGCGGACGCCCCGGTGATATCGTCCGCCTGCCGCGCTATCTGATCCTCGCGACGCTGGGGGCTATCGCGATCTGGGGGCCGATCACCACCTACCTCAAGAAGGCGCCGCTCAGCTTCAGTTCCGAGATGTCGCTGATCCTGCCCGGCTCGGGCGCGGCGGCCTCGGTGAACCTCGCCGAGATCGGTCAGGCATCCTCCTTCGCCAATTCCGCCTTCTCTTCCAATTCGATCAGCCCCACCGAGACTTACAAGCGCCTGCTGAGTGCGGACCGAATCCTCAACGCCGCCGCCAGTTCGCTGGGCGAGCAGATGCGCGACATCGGACGGCCAAAGGTCGAACTGGTGGATCAGACTGGTCTCATCCGGGTGCAGATGAAAGGCCCCACGCCCGATGCCGCCCGCGCCCGGACCGAAGCGGTGCGACAGGCGTTCTTTACCGAAGTGGATGCCCTGCGCCATGACGAGCTTTCGGTACGCGAGACCGGCGCGCTTGCTGCCATCGAGGATTACCGCGGCTCGGTCGCCGACACGCGCGAGACGATTGCGACGCTGCAGCGCGACACCGGGCTGGTGTCCTCGGCGCAATATGACCGGCTGGTGTCTGCCACCGACCGTCTGCGCGCCGATCTGGCCGCGCTCGCCTCTGACCTCGCCGAGAAGCAAGAGAGCGTCGCCGCGCTGTCGCGCAGCCTCGGCATTGCGCCGGATCAGGCGGCGGTCAGTCTCAAGCTTTATGCCGATGCCGATTACGTGGCGCTCCTCGATGAGGTGGCACTGCAAACCGCCGCGATGGCAGAGGCAAACGCGCGTTTCGGCACCCGCCACCCCGAGGTCACGGCGGCCCGTGACGCGCTTGCCAGCGCGCGCGAGATGGCGCGGCAGCGCGCCATGGCTCTGACCGGGCTGAGCGCCGAAGCGGTCGCGGCGCTCGATCTGGCGCAGCCCGGCGCGCGCGCCGAACTTCTGGCCGAGCTGGTGCGCGAGGATGCTGCGCGCCGCGGCTTGACCTCCGAGCATGAGACGATGGCCGCACGGCTGGACCGCGAGAGCGCGCAACTTGCCGCGCTGGCCCCGGTGGCCGCGCGCCTTGAGGACATGCAGCGCGATTTCTCGGTCGCCGAGGCGGTCTTTGCCTCGGCCATCGCGCGCTCGCAGTCGAGCAAAGCCGATATCTACGCCTCCTACCCGCTGGTGCAGGTGCTGGAAAACCCCTCGCTGCCCGACCGCCCAAGCTCTCCGAACCGCAAGCTCGCGCTCGCCGCCGGAGGGGCCGCGACCCTGATGATGCTCTTTGGCCTTCTGCTTGCATGGATCCGCCGCCCGCTGATCGGACGCATCCTCGCCCGCCCGATGGGGGCCCCGTGACCGGGCGCGCCCGACCCGAGGGTATGAGCCCGGCCGAGGCGCTGGCATGGCGCGCCATGGTCATGACGTGGGTGTTCTACGGCCTCGGCGCGCTTTACGTCGTCGGCCCGGTGCTGGGCTGGGTGTTTGCCGGCATGGCGGCGTTGTCGCTCTACCTCGGCCCGGCGATGCGCAGCGACCTGCGGGCGACCGGCCCCGTGCCCGGCGTGGTCTGGCTGTGGATGGCCGGGATGCTGGTGATGCTGGTGGCGCTCTGGGGCGGACATCTGGGCTGGGGGCTGGGCCTCAAGCAGACGATCAAATCCTCGATCGGATGGGCCAAGGGCTGGGCTCTGGTCGCGCTCTTCATCTTCGCGGGCGCGGTGCTGCCGATCCGGCGCGAAGTGCTGATCCGCGGCCAATGCGCCATCGGCTTCTGGACGCTCGCGCTTGCGCCGCTGCTGCTGGCCGCGCCCTATATCGGCCTGCCCGAGCGCATCTTCACCTCGCCGCTGAAAGCCATCGGGGGGCCGGGACCGGAGTATTTCTCGGTTTATTTCTTCACCTACGATCCGGCCTCATGGACACCGCGCTGGCAGTTCTACCTGCCGTGGTCGCCCTTCGCGGCGCTGCTTGGCGTGGTCATGGTGATCTTTGCGCTCGAAGAAAAGCACCGTGGCTGGCGCGCCGCCGGGATCGCCGCCGGGCTGCTGATGATCCTCGCTTCGAAGTCGCGCATGGGGCTGGTCGGGCTGGTCGCCTGCACCGTCGCGCCGCGGATGCTGCCGCTGGTGCTGCGCAGTTCCGCTTGGCTCGCGCTGGCCGGGGTAACCGCCTCGCTTGCAGTGCTCGGCAGCTGGCTTTTGGCCAGTGCGCAGGCCGGGGTGGCCGCCTTCAAAGGGGCGCGGGCCGACAGCACACGGGTGCGCGAAACCCTGCAGAGGATCGCTTTTGAGCGCTGGCGCGAAGAGGCGGTCTGGTTCGGGCATGGCACCGTTCAGCCGGGCCCGCATCTGGTGGAATACATGCCCATCGGCAGCCACCACACATGGTACGGGCTGCTGTTCGTGAAGGGCATCGTAGGCTTTGGTGCGCTGCTGGTGCCGCTGGTGGCGCATCTGGCGGTGGCGCTTGTGGACGCCGCGCGCCATCCGCGCGGGCGGCTTCCGCTGGGCATCCTGATGACGCTGGTGCTGCTGTCCTTCGGCGAGAACCTCGAGATCGAGGCCTATATGTTCTGGCCCGCGCTGCTGTTGCTTGGGGTGCACCTTCGGGAAATGGCAACCGAGGGCCCCGGTCGCCCCACGAGGCGGCAGAGTGCAATTCATGCCAAGCCTCAACAATCGGCCATAACCGGCTGAAACTGAATCAAAACATGACTTCGGATACCATGGAGGTGCATTCGAAACACTCTGTTCACCTGGGCAAAGCACTTCATTTATTCTTTGACTCGAGGCGATTTATTGCGGCTTCATGCACGCTACGTCTGTGCGGTTCCGAGTAGGTTTTAGGAAATTCCACCGGAGAACGCGCATGTCTAACGTCGCCGGAAAAGCCTATGCGATGAACGTGGTAACCCCCAGTCGCCCCTATGTGACTTGGATAAACCGCCTGCTGTTCATGGCCGCCCGCGGATTGCCCTCGAACCTGATGGGACTGCTGGGGCTCTCGCTCATCCACTTTGCCAGATGGGTCATCATCAAGCGCGATCAATGGCCCGACCTGGGTCAGGGAAAAGAGGACCCGCAGAACGACTACATGCTGTTCTGCTCGAATTTCAACGGCACATGGGACCAGTATATCGACGCTTTCTCGGACGGGATCCCAAACGGCCTTAACCTGTTCTGGTATTCGGCCACGAAATACCCGCTGTCGATCCCGATCACGCCGTTCAAGGATTACATCACCTACAATCAGATCGGCACGGATTATTACTACAACGCCACCCCCGGCTCGGCGCAGCGCGACGTTAAATCCGCGCTGCGGGTCTATGACGCGGTGCTCGCGCTGGCCAAAGAATATGAGCCAAGTGGCCCCAGCGCAGAGCGCTTCGCGCAGAGTTTCCGCGACACATACCTCAAGGTTCAGAACGATCTCGGCGATCCCGGCTTCGGCCCGGTCGCCAGCCTCGACACCGAGCGCGCCGATGTGAACCGTCTGGCCTATATCGCGGCGGCGCAGGCGCGGTTCAACACCGAGAGGAGCAGCTGACATGCCCGATCTCGACAGCGGACATCTGTTTCTTACCTATCTCATCCCGATCAAGCGCGGCGGCCCGAGAAACGACGTCTCGTTCAAGCAAAAGGTGCGGATCGAGCTTGCCCGCCTGCCCCCGGCACATCAAACGCCTGCCACGCAGAAGACCGCATATGCCGCGCCCTTCGCCCGCAATCTGCGCAACCACTTCGCGCGGATGTTCGTACTGGACAATGTGGTCTACAACGGTCGCAATCGGCAGAATGCGCTCGTGGCCACCGTCAAAAAGGTGAACACCATCACACCAGAGCCGGTCGATGGTCTGCGCTCGGCCTATCTGGTGTTCACCGCCGATATCGACGCGATCGTGAAGGACGGCGATCCGCTGCCCTCGGAGCTGAGCGCGGACGCGCAGCGCCGGGTGCGCATGGCCTATGCGCAGACGCTCTGGGAGACGATGGGCGAAGAGATCAAGGCGATCTTCGGCAATTGCCACGGGTTTGACGGCACCGACAGCGGGCAGGCCTTCGGGGCCTATCTGGAGCGGTGCCATGTCGAGACGACGATGCCCTATCATGACTATTACCTCAATCTGCCTGCCTTCAACGATCTGCCGCTGAAAGGCCTCATCGTAGCGGTGGGCGTTCCGGCGGTGATCGGTGTCGGCGCACTGCTGCTGCGGCTGTTTGGCATGAGCTTTCTTTTGGGGATGAACACGCTGGTGCTTGGCCTCCTCGGTGTCGCGCTCACATGTCTCGCCTTCGTGCTTGCGGTGCGCTTTGCGATCGCCAATGGCGCCAAGCCGCTGCCCCCTGCAGCGCATGACGATCTGCCCACGGTGCTGAAAGCGCTCTACATCCAGCAGCGTTTCACCGATTTCATCGCCGAGCATCAGGGCGCGGCCCCGGCGACGCTGCACGCCGCCTTTGGCGATTTTCTCGCGCAGCATGCCCCGGCGGACATCACCCACCCGACGCAGCGCCCCGGGGTGATCTCGGACAGGGCACCGCAGCCCCGCGCCGGCGTGTGAGGAGGGCCACAAATGGCTTACGCACTGAACCTGCACGACATTCAGGGCAATGTGACGCGCGCCTATGGGCGCTTCTCCTTCCCCTTCGCGCGCTATTTCTTTTTTCAGATCCGCCATCCTGCCGCGGGCCGCGCTTTCGTCGATGCGGTGCGGCGCGAGGTCACCACTTCGGCGCGCTGGCCCGACGAGGCCGATAAACCCAACTGCACCGTCAATATCGCCTTCACCTTCATGGGGCTCTACTGGCTGGAGGTGCCGAACCGCACGCTGCAGGGCATGCCGGATGTGTTTATCTCGGGCATGCGCAGCCGCGCCTCCATGCTCGGCGACCGCGATCCCACGATAACCGCCGATGACGACCCGGACTGGGATCGCGACTGGGATCCGATCTGGCAGGGCAACCGCAAGGAGGGGCTCGGCGGCAGCGAGGACGTCCATATCCTCGTCACGCTGAACGCCCAGCCCGATCTGGCCGGGGCAGAGCCCGGCTCGCAGGACTTCCTCGCCCGCCTCAAAAATCCCCACCCCGACCTAGAGGCGAAAACCGATTGGCTGCGGAGCCTCACCAGCGATGGCATCGTGCTGCTGGAGCGGAACGGTAAAGCCGGGGACGCGCCCTTCCAGTCGGCCTCGGCGGTGTTTGACGATTTCGGAGGGGTGACGCTGCCCACCGCGCGCGAGCATTTCGGCTTTACCGACGGCATCGGCGACCCGGTCTTCAAGGGCCAATATCCGCCGGCGCAGGAAAAGACCGCCGTGATCGGGCGCGGCAAGCGCATGGGCGGCGATTGGGAGGCGCTGGAAACCGGCGAGTTCATCCTTGGCCACACCGGCGAAAGTCAGGAATTGCCGCCGACCGCCATGCCGCCCGAGTTCATGCAGAACGGCACCTTTATGGCCTATCGCAAGCTGCACGAGAATGTTGCCAGTTTCCAATCGGTGGTGGACGAGGAGGCGCAGGGCTTTGCCACCAGCATGGCGATCGACGAGCCTCAGGCGCGCGAGACGCTGCTTGCCAAGATGTGCGGGCGCTGGTCGGACGGCGTGCCGCTGGCCGTGGTGCCCGACTATGACGAGTGGATCGCCTTCGGCAAGGCGCGCGGCTGGCGGAACGAAAATGGGTCGATGCTCATGACTCCAGACGCGTGGAGAAAGCAGATCGCCTATATCCGCAGCGCCGAGGCATCGGACTTTCGCTACGCCGACGACATGGCGGGTTTCAAATGCCCCGGCGGCGCGCATATGCGGCGGATGAACACCCGCGACTACCTCGATCCGCTGAACGCTTTCGGCATCGACCCCGAGACCGGCAAGCAGTTCGAGAACGCCGGAGCCACCCACGCGCTGAACAAGCGCCGCCGCATCCTGCGGCGCGGCCTGCCTTACGGACCGCCAAATTTCGAGCCGCGCGACGACGCCTCCGAGCAAGGGGTGATCATGATGGCCATGGGCGTCGATCTGTTCCGGCAATTCGAGTTCGTCCAGCAGCAGTGGATCCAATACGGGCTCGATTTCCATCAGGGCAACAACACTTGCCCGATGCTGGGCCGCCACGATCACCACACCCGGCACATGATCCCCTCGGACCCGAAGAGCGGCAAGCCGCCCTACATGATGACCAAGCTGAAGACCTTCGTGGAATGCCGCGGCGGCGATTACTTCTTCGTGCCCTCGATGATCGCCCTTCGGATGATCGCCATGGGCATCGTGGACCCCACGTGAGGGCCGCGCCATGCTGGACCGGCTGACAGGAAGCATAACCGCAGCAGGGCGCTGCGTGATGATGCTGGGCGACGGGATCGTCGCGCTTGGCTGGCTGATCGGCAAGGGCGGCTCGGCCTTCGCATCGGGCGGTAAGGCGGCGCTGCTGCCCCTGCTCACCGCGCCCGAGGCACAACAGAAGGTCTTTGCCGTGCTGCGCGCCTTCTGGCCCAACCTGTCGCTAAAGGCCGCCGTGGTGAAAGCCTATGACAACAGCGGCACCGTTGTCGTCACCCGGCACGAGGACTGCATCGACGTGCTGAACCGCGACGCCGACTTCGAGGTGGTCTATGGCCCGCGTATGCGCAAGCTGACCGCGGGCGAGAACTTCTTTCTCGGGATGCAACCGGGCTGGCCCTACACCCGCGACACCTCGGCGATGCGCCTCGCCGCGCGTGCCCCCGATGTCTCCGACGTCGTGCTGCCCCGCGCCGCATCGCTTGCCGAAGAGATCGTCACGCGCTCCGAGGGCCGCATCGACGCGGTGCCGCAACTTTTCCGGCATGTACCGTGGGATATGACTGACAGCTATTTCGGCACCGGCGGCAGCACAGAACAGATGCAAGACTGGGCGACGGTGCTCTTTTGGTATCTTTTCGAGGATCTGGCCGCAGACCCGGACCTCGACGCCAAGGCGATGCGCTACGCCGCCGAACTGCGCGAGTATCTCGACACCGCGATCGCCGCGCGCAAGGCCGCCCCCGACACGCGTCCGCAGATCCTCAATCGCTGCCTCGACCTGCAGGCCGCTGACACGCCGGGGATGGATGATCTGGGCATCCGCAACAATATGCTGGGGCTGCTGATCGGGGCCATTCCCACCATTTCCAAGGCCTGCTGCCTCGCGCTCGACGAGCTGCTGAATCGCCCCGAGGACCTGCGCCGTGCGCAGCGTGCCGCCGCCGAACAGAGCCCACAGTTCGAGCAGTTCGTCTGGGAGGCGCTGCGCTTCAACCCGCACAACCCGGTGATCTATCGCCGCGCGCTGCATGATACGGTGGTGGCGCGCTCGACCCTGCGACAGGCGCGCGTACGTAAGGGGCAGATCGTCTTTGCGGCCACTGCCTCGGCGATGTTCGACCGTTACCGGATCGCGGCGCCGCATGACTTCCGCACCGATCGGTCGTGGGACAGCTACATCATCTGGGGCTATGGCATGCACACCTGCTTTGGCGCGGCGATCAACAAGGCGGTGATCCCGGCGATCCTGAGACCGCTGATCGCCCAGCCCAAGCTGCGCCGCGCCGAAGGTGCCGCCGGTCAGATCGACCGTGGCGGCACCCCTCATCCTCAGCATTTCCACCTGCGGTTCGACTAGGCCACCCGGCACTGCAGCGGCTGCCGCGCCGCCCCCTCGGCGATCCATGCCTGATTGGCCTTCATGTCGCGGTTCAGCTGCTTGTGCAGATCGGCAAGCTCGGCAAGCGACCACTCAAAGCTGGCGATTCGATCCGAGATCTCGAAGATCGGTCCCGACAGCGCATCGCGCTGCGCCTCGTATCGGTCCAAGCCTCCCGCCATGACGGCCCCGGCCAGCAGCTCGGCATCGCGAAACGCATCGGTGATCCCATGCGCGGTGATCGGGTCGCGAAACCAGCTGGCATCACCCACCAGCGCCCAGCCCGGCCCGGCGCAGCGCCGGAAATATCCCGGCAGCCCGGCAAAGACGACCGGCGCTTCAGCGGCGCGCGCGCCAGCCGTGTCCTCCGCCAGTTGCGGCAGGCTCGTCGCGGCCAGTTCGGGCAACGCGCTTTGGCGCAGCTCGGCGGCGCGGGACTGCGGCAGCGCGAGAAAGGCGCAAGTTCCATCACCGTTGGTGGGGATCAGCCCGCCCGCGGCCCCCTCCTCGAAGTGCCAGCGATAGCCGTCCTGCGGCAGGCCGGTGACATATTGGTAGGCGCAGGCCACGGTGCTGTGCGCCTGCCGCGTCACCTCGGCCCCCGCCAGCCGCGCGACCCGCGAACGCTTGCCGTCCGCGCCGATGACCAGCCCGGCTGAGACGTCCTGCGCGGCGCCATCCTTCCCGGCCAGCCGCGCCCCGCACACCCGGCCAGAGGCATCCCGCAGCAGCCCCGCGCAACTGGTTTCAAACCGCACCACGGCCCCCGCCCGCTCCGCCGCCGCCGCCAGCGCCGCGTCGAGCAGATAGCGGCGCGGTGCCATCAGCGCCTCGACGCCGTGTTCGGGTTTGATGTCGATATCGAAGGCCGCCCGGCCATAGAGAAAGCTCGTCCGGCGCACCTGCGGCGTGCCCGCAGCCCGCAGTTCCTCCGCAAGCCCCCAGCGCTGCAGCAGCATCACCGCGCCGCGCATCAGCGCGTGGGTGGACATCGTGTCCGAGCCGCGACGAGCACTGTCGATCAGCAGCACGCGGGCGCCCTGCCGGGCCATCAGCATGGCGGTGGCGGCACCGGCGCAGCGGGCACCAACGACAATCACGTCATAGGTCGAAGGGGTCATGGGTCATATCCTTTCCATAATGAGAAGGTCAGGCCGCAAGGGACGCAGTGCGCCCAAGCGCGGCGGCGATCAGCGGCGCAAGCGCTTCGGCATCGCGCCCCGCGCCGTAGATGAAGCTGGACGCGCGGTGGCGCATGAACGGCAGGCCAAGCGCATAGAGCCCCGGCACAGCGGTCAGCCCGCCCTGCGTCTGAAGTTCTCCGGCGCTGTCCAGCACGGGCAGATGCAGCCATGGGTAGCTGCGACGAAAGCCAGTCGCCCAAACCACACTTCCGATGCCCTCACGCCTAAGATCGAGCAGCGCAGGGCCATGCTTGGGCAGGTGCGGCGCATGCCACGCCTCTGGGTCCGCAGGCAGGGCCATGCCGCGCTGCGCCAGATCGGCGTCGAGATGCTCCAGCACCCGCTGGCGGCGGCGCTCGGCCGCGGCAATCTCAAGCCCCGGATCCGGATCGAGCATGAGCGCGTTGCCCCGCACCCCGAGCGCGCGCCCGACAAGCCGCACGCCCATGGCGGCCAGCCGGTCGAGCCCCAGCGCCGCGCCGCCGTCCGAGCCGGTCAGCTGCAACGAAGGCAGCGACATCAGGTACTGCGGGTCGGCATTCGCCGGGCGCGGCGCGGCGAGAAAGCCGCTGCCGGACAGCAGCGAGAAGATCTCGCGCCCCCGGTAGCTGCGCGGCATCCGCACGTGGCGGCCCACGGCCAGCGTCACCGGGCGGCCCGACGCCTGTATCTCGGCGGCAAGCTGCACGCCGGTGGCCGAGGCTCCGACGACCAGCACGCCGTCCTTGGCAAGCCCCGCCGCGCCGCGATAGCAGGTGGGGCTGATCTGCGCGATCTCCTGCGGCAGCGCGGCGGCCCACTCCGGCACGGCGGGCCGGTCGCAGGCACCGGTCGCGATGACCACGGCACGGGCCAGCCAATGGCGCTCTCCGGCCTCGACACGGAACAGGCCGTTCTGCCGCCTCACCGAGCGCACCTCGCAGCCGCCCACCACCGGCGCCGCGATTGCGGCGCGGTAGTCGATGAGCCGCTGCGCAAAGCTTGCTGCCGACATAAAGCCGTTCGGATCGCTCTCGGCCCAAGGGCCCGGCAGGCGGTTCATCCAGTTCGGCGTCAGCAGGTGCAGGCCCGGCCAGCGCTCGGACTGCCAGCGCTCCGCGACCCGTCCCCGCTCCAGCAGCAGATGATCTACGCCGCGCCGGGACAGCGACCAACTCAGCGCGAGCCCGGCCTGCCCGGCTCCGATGATCAGCACGCTTGTGACCTTCGTCATGTCTCGTCTCCATCTTGATCTGACAGAACCATGCGGGCTGCGGGTTTCGGGCTGGCGTCGTGAAAGCCCCTTCGAGGTTTCGACTGTTTCAGTGCGGCGAGGCGCGCTGCCGGGCTTTCTGCACGAAAAGGCCCGCAGCGGGGTGCTGCGGGCCGGGAGGACGGGAGGACGGGAGGATGCGCGTCAGGATCAGGCGGCGATCGGCAGGCTGTCCTCCTTTTGTTTGCGGGGCTGCCAAGGCACCTCGGAAGCGACAAGGCAGTTGCGGTCCCACCAGTTCCGGAAGTCGGTGAATGTGTCGCGCGTGGCGATGGTGTCAAAGCCCGAGCCGTAGCTGTGGGCGGATGCGGAGAAACGGGGCATGGGTCTGTCCTTTGGGTCTGAAATGTTCGGGGGATTGGCCCGCGCCCCAATGGCGCGGGCGGTGTTTCAAGCGGCCATCTCGACCTTCACCGGCACACCGTTGCTCAGCACATCGAAGACAGCCGAGCGGGCGACCGATTGCGCGACGATCTCGCGCAGCGTCTCCTGCGGGGCGTCGCCGCGGATGGTCACCGCCATGCGGATCCCGGTGAAGCCGTTGCGGGCGCTCTTGTCCAAGCCGAGGATGCCATTGAGGTTGATGTCGCCTTCGATGGCGGTCTCGACCGCGCTCAGCTTGACCTGACGGATCGAGGCGATGTTGCCGATCCCGGCGGTGATGCAGGCGGCGAGCCCCGCCAGCAGAAGCTCGACCGGGGTGACCCCGTTGTCGGCCCCGCAAAGCACCTGCGGGTGATCGCATTCGACGGCATAGTCGCGGCGGTGCTCCATCTCCTGCATCGCGCCGTGGAACCCGGTGAAGGCGGTGCGGCTGTGAGTGCCCGAAAGCCATTCGCCATTGGCGCGGAAGGTGAATTTGGCGATGTCCGGGGTCTCGCCCACAACGCCGAGCGTGGCGAGGAAGGTGGGGACATCAACGCCGTTCATGGCGGATTTGGCGGGCTTTTCGAGGGTCTGGGTGGTCATTGTGAACTCCTGATGTTGCTTTGGTCTGTTGGCTCTGGTCGGGCACCGTGCCCTTCCGATGGACAGAAGTTCTGACGCCCCGGCGTTTCAGCGCGATTGCGCCGGGCGTTTCATTCGTTTCACCGGCTCACTGCCCCAATGCCTAATGCCCCAATGTCATGAGCACGCCTGACGCACCGTCAGCGGGGCCGCGCGAAAAAAACTTGGAACCTTACCCGGGGGTATCCTCATTGTGCAGCCGAGACCCTGAGGGGAACCGCGCAACCAAGACGGAGGAGAAGCGCAATGACCAAACGCTTTCTGACCACCACCACCGCCGCGATCACCATGGTTCTGGCTGGCGCCATCGGCGCTCAGGCCAACAATGACGCCAGCGTCAAAGAGCAGGCCGCCGAGGCCGTCGACGCAATCGGCGATACCGCCTACGCCATCGGCGAGACCGCGACTGACACGGCGCAGGCCGGTGTCGAGGCTGTCGGCGCAGATGAGGCCTATAGCGAAGCGTCGGACATCTCGGCCCAGCTTGATGCCGCGCTGACCGATGATGCCATTGTGCGCTCGAGCGACGGTGAGATCATCGGCACCGTGCTGAAATCCGACACGAACCAAGGGCTCGTGGTCATCGACCTCGACGGCGAGATGGAAGGCGCGGACGAGCGTCCGATCGAGAACGCCGCCGTGCGCATGAGCCGCCTGTCGGCCAACGCCGATCAGGATCTGGTGCTGAACATGTCGAAGGCCGAATTCGCCAGCGCGCTGAACGCGGCGACCGAGGTCAACGTCAGCACTGACGGCTGAGGCAGAATGCTTCGGTGGGGCGTGCCCCCACCCGCGTGATCAAGACCGAAAGGCCGTGACGCCAGGCGTCGCGGCCTTTCTTCTGCGATGACCGCGCGGCGTAGCACCCACGGCTGCCACGCAACCGCCCAAGCGCGTGTTCGGCGCGGAACGTCGCCACCGGCAAGCACCCTCAAGCGCCTTGCGGTGTTCGAGACCATGGCCCCGGCGCACCGCCGAAATGCCGCGCGATATCCAAACGAACGCAATGCCTTGCGCTGACACGATGAAGGGTGCCGATCCCCGCGGCCACCCATGCACCCAACGCAGATCAGCTTTGCGCTCGGCTATCTTGTTCTGCGCCGCCGCATGACCTATTTCAGGGTCACGGCACGGCAACGTGCCACGGAATTTGCCGGGCTCTCTCCTCCTCCCTGAGCCCTGCATTTCAGCGGCGGCCCCTCTCCTCCTCCCTGGGGTCGCCGCACTCCTCCCCCCAACCGCTCGATCCTCAAACCGCTCTTTGATGTGCCGCTCGCGGCGACTGTGCGCTCTCATTGCCGCATGCTCTCGCCAATCAGTCAGCGCCGCGGGAACACCCGCCCGTCAAAGAGCTTGCGCGCCGTGCGCAGGACCCCCGCGCGCTTGATCCCGCCATCCGCGCCACGCTCGAGCAGAACGTCGGCAGCGCCGCTGGGGTGCTCTATGGCAAAGCTCTCTGCCGCGGGCAAATCTGCCAGCGCGGCGGCGGGGGTACCGGGCAAAGTGCAGGCGGTGGCCACGCTGACCGCGGCGAAGACGCCGATGGTGGCATGGCAGCGGTGCGGGATGAAGCTGCGGGTGGCAATCACGCCGCCCGCGCGTGGGGGCGAGACCAAAATCATCTTCGGCACCGACTTTGCGGTCACATCGCCAAGGGTCATCAGCGGCCCGGCCTGCAGACGGATCGCCTCCAGCCGCGTCTTCAGCGCGGCATTGGCATCAAGATCGTCGCGGCTCTCGCGGCCACTGATCCCCATGTCCGAGGCGCGCAGGATGACGCAGGGCATGCCGTTGTCGATCAGCGTGCACGCCGCGCCGTCGATCACATCCACCGCGTTGCCCGATGGCAGAAGCGCGCCGCACATCGCGCCCGCCAGCCCCTCGAACATCAGCGGCACCGGCGCGTGATGGCCGGGCACCCCGTCGATACGCGCCGCACCCTCATAACTCACCCGCCCCCCGGGCGTCTGCACGCGGGCCACCGCGATCTCGCCGGTGTTGCGCATGTGGATGCGCACCGAGGTCTCATCCCCCGAGGCAGCCACAAGTCCGCGCTCGATGGCGGCGGGGCCAACCCCGGCGAGGATATTGCCGCAGCCCTGCGCGTCCGACACCAGCGCCCGATCCATGAACACCTGCAGAAACAGATAATCCACATCCGCATCCGGACGCGACGGCGGCGCCAGCACCGCCACCTTCGAGGTCAGCGGGTCCGCCCCGCCGATGCCGTCGATCTGCGCCGGATCGGGCGAGCCCATGATGCGCAGCAGCAGATCGTCACGCTCTGCGGCGTCAGCGGGCAAATCACCGGCCAGAAAATAGGCCCCCTTCGACGTGCCGCCGCGCATCCAAAGGCAGGCAATGCCCTCCGCTCCGCCCATCCCGCGTCCTTTCGTCTTTCCCAAAATACTCAAGACCCGGCGCAAACCGCCTCAGACGTATTTCAGCCCTTTCTCGGCCAACCGCCCGCGCATGTCGTAAATGTCGAGCCCCAGCTCGCCCGCCGCCAGCCGCTTGCGCTTGGCCTCTTCGGCGGCCAGCCGTACCTCGGCCTTCGCCAGCACCGCCGCCGCCTCGTCGCGCCGTACCACCGCGACACCGTCGTCATCGGCGACGATCACGTCGCCCGCCGCGATGCTCTGCCCGGCGCAGACGACCGGCACATTGACCGAGCCCAGCGTCTCCTTGACCGTGCCCTGCGCGCTGACCGCCTTGGACCAGACCGGAAAGCCCATTTGCGTCAAGTCCCTCACGTCGCGGCAGCCCGCGTCGATGATCAGCCCGCGGCAGCCGCGCGTCTGCGCCGAAGTGGCCAGCAGGTCGCCAAAATAGCCGGTGTCGCAGGGCGAGGTCGGCGCCAGCACCAGAACGTCCCCGGCCTGCAGCTGTTCGATGGCCACATGCACCATCCAGTTGTCGCCCGGAGGCGCCGAGATGGTCACCGCCGAGCCGGCGATCTGCGCGCCGGGATAGATCGGCCGCATATAGCTCTGCAGGCATCCGCTGCGCCCCTGCGCCTCATGCACGGTGGCGACGCCCGCGCGCCCCAGCGCGTCGATGACCTCGCGATCGGCCCGCGCCACGTTCTGAACCACGACTGCCATGGCAAGCTCTCCCGCTTCTTCTCTTTCCAATTACGCACATCCCGGCAGCGCCACGCAGCGCAGCGCCGGTCGGGGGCTCAGCCCTTCGCCACCGGCGGCGTGCCGTGGGTGTGGAAACTCTCGATGGTTTTCAGCCCCCAGGCCTGCCCCTTCTTGCGGTCCGTCTCGGTCCAGCACACCGGCTGCCAGTCCGGCGCGAGGATCAGCCGCGCCCCGGCGTTGGCCAGCTCCACGCGGTTGCCCGCAGGCTCCCAGACATACAAAAAGAAAGTGCCCTGAATGGCGTGTTTGTGCGGGCCGGTCTCGATATGCACGCCGCTTTGCAGGAAGATGTCCGCCGCGCGCAGGATGTCCTCACGCTGGTCCGTGGCATAGGTCACATGGTGCAGCCGCGCGCTGCCGCCGCCGTGTTCCTCGGTGCAGGCCAGATCGTAGGTCTTGTTGTTGACGGTGAACCAGCAGCCGCCGATCCGCCCGTTGTCGAGCTCGATATATTCGGTCACGCGGCTGCCGAGACAGACCTCCATGAACCGCCGGAATTCGCTGACATCCGAAGCGAGCAGGTTGAGATGGTCGAGCCGCCGCGGCGCGGCCCCGGAGAAGGCCGAGGCGGTGTTCTTCAGCGCGGCGCGCTCGGCATCGCCCTGCGGTTCGTACCAGCGCGTCTCGTAGTAAATCTCGAAGACATGGCCGAAAGGGTCCTCGAAACGAAAGGCCCGGCCGTGGCTCAGATCACCCTCGGTCCAGCCGTGCAGCTTGTAGCCCGACGCCTCGATCACCGCGACGCGGCGCGCCAGCGCCTCGGGCGAGGCGGCGCGATAGCCGATATGCGCGACCCCGGTGCTGTCCGAGCGGGTGAGTTTCAGCGTGCAATACTCATAGTCGTCCCAAGCGCGCAGATAGGCGCTGGTCTCATCCTGCCCTGAGAGCTTCAGGCCATAGATGCGGGTGAAAAAGTCGAGGCTCTCTTCGAACTTATCCGTCAGCATCTCCACATGGCCAAGATGCGCGATGTCGAAACTGGGGTTGGTCGGCTGGGTCATGGTGGTCTCCTCCCTTGGCCTCAGAGCTCGTCCACGGTGCGTGGGAAGATCGACTGGAAGCCTTCGGCGTAATGGCAGTCACGCCCGCCCGACATGCCGCCGGAGTTGCGCTTGAAGTGGTTGGCGCGCTGCTGCGCGACGCGGGTGTAATAGTCCCACAGGTGCAGTTGCCCCTTGTTGCACTCCATCGCGCGGCGCTTCTTCTCCCAGACTGGAGTGATGTCGAGGAACGTGTCGGGCTTCCATCCCATCTGCTCGGTCTGATGCGGCTCGAAGAGATAGAGCTGCGGCGCGCCGAGGACCTTTTCACCGGGATTGTGGCCCCAAGCCTGCGCGATCATCCGGCACTCCAGCGTCACCTGCGACATATACATGTGGTCGGTGTTGTAGGGGTCATACTGCGAATGGCTCATCATGAAGCTGGGCTGAACCTTGCGGATGAGGTCGACCAACTCGCCCTTGTCGGCGGCGTCCAGATGCAGCGGGTAGTCGCCCTTGTCGAAGCACACCAGCTCGTGGACGCCGAGCGCTTCGGCGGCGGCTTCGGCTTCGCCGCGACGGATGTCTTTCACCTCCTGCAGCGACTTGCCTTCCTTCCAAAGACGCGCGCTCTCGCCGCGTTCGCCGAAGGAGAGGCAGGCCACGGTGACCTCATAGCCAAGCTCCGCATGCAGCGCGATCGCGCCGCCACAGCGCCAGACGAAATCGGCGGCATGGGCGGAAATGATCAGCGCGGTCTTCTTGTCGGACATGATGTCTCCTCCGGGTGTCTTGCCCCGCAGATGTCATGGCCAGACCAAAACGGGCAATTTCGAAACGCATGCGTTAGGATAAGAATTGGCTATAGCTGATGGAAAGTTAGCAGGCTTCATGCCAAGGAATGCGGGACAAAAGCAGAGATGAGACGTCATGCTCAGACAGAGCGAGCCTTCCAGTTCAGCCTGGAACAGAGCGGTGATCGCGTGATGATCTCGCGCAACCTGAGGCATCTGCGGGTTTTCCGCGCGGTGCTTGAACTGCGCTCTTTGACGCAGGCATCAGCCCGCACCCATGTCTCGCAGCCTGCGGTCACGCAGGCTTTGAGCAAGCTCGAAACTCAGGCGGGCGGCCCGCTCTTCGAGCGGTCGCGGCAGGGGGTCTTTGCGACCGAGCGCGGCGCGCTGCTGGGGACGCGGGTCACGCGGGCCTTCGCGCGGATCGACCCGGTGCTCGAAGCGCTCTCGCCACGCCTTTGCCTCACCGCGTCAAGCTCGCAGCTGACGGCGCTGATCGCGGTGGTCGACACCGAGAATTTCACCCTCGCCGCGCGACAGCTTGGTCACGCCCAGCCCACGGTGCACCGCGCCATCACCCAGCTTGAGGGCGAGGCGGGCCAGCAACTCTTCGAGCGGCGGCACAACGGGCTGGTGGTCAGCCGCGCCGCCGCAAAGCTGGCGCAGGCCGCGCGTCTGGCCTTTGCGGAACTGGAGCAGGCCGAGGCGGAACTTGCCGAGATCGACGGGCGCGAGGTTGGCCGGCTGGTGATCGGCGCGCTGCCCATGGCCCGCTCGGTGCTGCTGCCGCAGGCCATCGCCGCATTTCGCGCGCAGCGCCCGCATCAACCGATCCTCGTGGTCGACGGGCTGTACGATGATCTTCTGGCGGGGCTTCGGCGGGGCGACGTCGACCTGTTACTCGGCGCGCTGCGCGATCCGGCACCGATCCGCGATGTCGTGCAGGAGCCGCTGTTTGACGACACGCTCGCCATGCTGGCCCGCCCCGGCCATCCGCTGCTCTGCGCACACGCTCTGACTGCCGCAGACCTCGCCGGGTACATGTGGGTCGTGCCGCGCGCGGGCACCCCCTCGCGCGCGCAATTCGACTGGTTTTTCGCCGGACTGCCCGGCGGCGAGCCCAAAAGCGTGATCGAGGCGGGCTCCATCCTGTTCATGCGCGAGTTGCTGATGCGTGGAGACTTCCTTGGCTGCATCTCGGCGGCTCAAGCCGAGGCAGAGATCGCGAACGGCGCGCTGCTGCCGTTGGATGTGGCCGGGCACTGGCGGAACCGGCCCATCGGGCTCACCCTGCGGGCCGATTGGATCCCCACGCAGGCGCAGAACCTGCTGCTGTCCGAGATCCGCACCGCCGCCACGGCGCATCGTGGCGTATGACGGCTGGCGCCTCAGGGGCGCGCCGTCAGCCTGTCCGCACCGCCGCGCCGGGCTCTGCAAAGCCGCGCCCGACCCGTGCCCACGCCATGACGGTCAGCCCCACGGTCGTGGCCCCGGCCACGAAGAAGGGCAGTTCAAGCGCCGCGCTCCGGCCCAGCACCGGCTCGCCCACCCGCACCAGCCAGCCCGAGAGCAGCAGCCCCACCGGCATCATGCCCCATGTCGTCAGCCGGTAGAGCGAACTGACCCGCCCGAGGATCTCGTCGGGGATCATCCGCTGGCGGTAAGCCACCGAGACCGCGTCCCACGTTACGCCGAACAGGCCGAAGCCGGCCAGCACCAGCGCAAGGCTCACCGGGTCCGGCATCCAAGGGATCAGCAGGAAACTCGCCGAGCTGAGCAGCAACGCCCATTGCGCCGTGCGCCCCCGCCCCAGCCGCGCCGCCACATGCCCACCGATGACGCCGCCGATCACCCCGCCAATGGCGCCCGCAGCCAGCATCACCCCATAGGCGCGCGGCCCGGCGCCGAGGTTCTCTTGGACATGCAGCACCAGCGCCATCACCACCATCTGATGGCACATGTTCCAAAGCCCGGTCAGCACGGCGAGCATGCGCAGCATCGGCGCTTTCATGAGAAACTCAAAGCCCTGCCGGAACTCGGCCTTCCAGTCACGCCTGCCTCGGGTCCGGCTGCGCGGGCGCACCTTCAGCCGCGCCACCAACGCCACCGCCAGCGCATAGGCCGCGATGTTGAAGGCAAAGGGCAGCGCCACCGCCTCGGCCAGCAGGAAGGCCCCAAGCGCGGGCCCCGCCAGCGCATTGGCGGTCAGCTCGGCACTCCACAGCTGGCCGTTGGCGCTTTCGAGCTTATCGGAGGCGACAAGCGAGGGCAGCACCGTCTGCGCGGCATTGTCACGGAACACCTCGGCGGCCCCGATCAGCAGCGCGGTGATCCCCAGCACCGCAAAGAGCATCGGGTCGGCAAGGCCGCTCTCTGGCGCAGGAGGCAGCGGCGTCGCGAGGTGGATGGCAAAGGCCGCGATCACGAAGGCGATGGCCCGCACCACGTCGGCGGCAAGGATCAGCATCTTGCGGTTCACCCGGTCGGTCACGATGCCCGCAGGGATGGCGAAGATCGCCCATGGCAGCCGCAGCGCCACCGGGATCAGCGCCACCAGCAGCGGATCGCGGGTCAGCAGCGTCGCCACCCACGCCCATGCCACCACCGCGATGCCGTCGCCGAGGTTGGTCACGGCGCTCGCGGCGATGAAGCGCGGCAGCGGAGCGGTCAAACGGGGAAAGATCATGCGCAGGTCCAAACGGAATGTGGTGCAGGAGTTGTGTTCTGTGAGGCAGCCGCGCGGGGCGGCACGCCCCCTCTGGCTGGCATGTGCCCCGTGTCTGGCGCCACGCCCGGATACCCGACGTCACCCCATGAAGGCGTTGGGCGCCAGCGTGTTGCCAAGGAAATAGAGGTTCTCGCGCAGCGCCTCGCGTGTGACAGAGCCGCCCAGACAGACCCGCAGCTTCTCGCCCGGTGCGCCCGCGACGGTGAAAGCGTCCGAAGGCATGACCCCAAGCTGCCGCCCGGCCATGCGCGCGACGATATCGGCGCGGCCCGCGCCCTTGGGCAGGGTCAGCCAGATGTTGAAGGCATTCTCGGCGGCGGTGAACTCCGCCCCCTCCAGCGCCTCGCGCGCGATGGCCTGCCGCGCGGCGCTTTCGGCGCGGATAAAGCGACGGATGCCGTCGGCGGTGCCATCCTCGATCCACTGCGTGGTCAGCGCCATCGACAGCGGCGAGGGCATCACCGACAGCGCCCGGATCGCCTGCGCCAGCCGGAAGGCGCAGCGCGGCGAGGGCGCAATGGTGAAGGCCAGCCGCAGCCCCGCCCCGATGCATTTCGCCAGCCCGCCAATGTGCCACGTCAGGTCGGGCGCCGAGAGCGCGATGGGCGCGGGCGATTTTGCCGGGATGAAGCCATAGGCGTCATCCTCGATCAGCGTCAGCCCCTCGGACCGCAGCACCTCGGCCAGCGCCAGCCGCCGCTCGACCGGGATGGTCAGCGTAGTGGGGTTCTGCAGCGTCGGATTGAGGTAAAGCGCCTTGGGCCGATGCTCGGCGATGGCGGCGCTCAATGCCTCGGGCGTCACGCCCTGCGCGTCCATATCCAGCCCGACCAGCGTCACGCCGAAGCGCGCCGCGATATTGCGGATGCCGGGATAGGTGACACGCTCGCAAAGCACCGTGTCGCCGGGCTTGGTGATGATCGACAGGATCGCCGCCATGGTGGCATGAGCGCCCGGCGTCACCGCGATGCGCTCCAACGAGGGCACCATGCCCCGCATGCTCAGCCAGCTCGAGGCGGCGGTACGGTCACGCTCGGATCCAATGGGCGATTGGTAGCGCAGAAGGTCGATGAGATTGGCCGAGACATAGTCGAGCCCGCCCTTCATACGCCCCACGAGGTCCGGGTCCGTGGGTTCAGGCGGCATGTTCATCGACAGATCCTCGGCGCGCTTGCGCTCGGGGTCAGCGGCGGGCGCGGCGGCGCGCTCGGCCACGAAGGTGCCGCGGCCCACATGGCTGTCGACCAGACCGCGCGCCTGCGCCTCGGCATAGGCGCGCGAGACGGTGGTGAAGTCGATGCCGAGACTGGCGGCGAGCCGCCGCTGCGGCGGCAGCCGGTCGCCACTGCCCAAGAGCCCCTGCTCGATATCGCGGGCGATCGCATCGGCGATGGCAAGGTAGCGCGGCTTGCCGCTGTCGGTCAGCTGGGGAGACCAGTCAATCATCTTCATCAACTCCTGTTCGACCCAGCCTTAGCGGATCGATTCTCGGAATTGAAGGGCAATTGTATGCATCGACGCAAAACCTGAGCCCTGCGTGCCACGGGTCCAGACAGACATTGCCTGCCGAACCGGCGAAAGCTCAAAACTTCGTCTAAAGATTACGCGGAATGCATGTTTATTGTTATTATTATTGTATGCATATTGCACTGCTCATTGAGTGAATCATTTATTGCCCAGCATCCTGTCTCCACGCAGCGACAAGGAGGGCAAGATGCCTCAGGTTACCAAAGAAGCACACAAGAACGGAGACTTTTTCGTCAACTATGAAGAAAAGGTCTTCGAAGATGTGAAGGCCGACGAAGGCGAGAAGGCGCTTGTGACCTTCCATACCGTCGCCTTCGAAGGCTCGATCGGCCTCGTCAACATTCTCAATGCAATCCGCCTCAATCGCAAAGGCTATGAGACGTCGATCCTGCTCTATGGCCCCGGCGTGACCCTTGGCATCCAGCGCGGCTTCCCGACGCTCGGCGACGAGGCCTTCCCCGGCCACCAGAACTTCGCGGTGAACCTCAACAAGTTCATGGGCGAAGGCGGCAAGGTCTACGCCTGCCGCTTCGCGCTCCAGGCGCTCTACGGCCACGGCGAGCCCTCGCTGCTGCCCGGCATCACCCCCATCGCACCGCAGGACGTGCTCGACTGCATCCTGCTGCACAAGAAGGCCAATGCGGTGATCCTCGACACCTGGACCGTGTGATCCCTCCTGTCCGGGGGCATGCATCCGCCCCCGGACGCCGGGCCGCCCGCTCCCCGGCCCGGCCCCTTTTCCCGACGTCTGCAAAGGCAAGCCCATGCGAACCGACACCATCCGCGCCGCCGCCGTCCAGATCGCCCCGGACCTTTCCGGGCGCGCGGGCACGATCGAACGCGTGCTCAACGCGATTGCCGAGGCTGCTGGCAAAGGCGCGCAGTTCATCGTCTTCCCCGAGACCTTCGTGCCCTATTACCCCTATTTCAGCTTCGTGCTGCCGCCCGTTCAGCAGGGCGCGCCGCATCTGGAACTGATGCAGGAGGCCGTGGTTGTCCCCTCGCCCGAGACGCAGGCCGTGGCCGATGCCGCCCGCAAGCGTGGCGTCGTGGTGGTGCTGGGGGTGAACGAGCGCGACCATGGCTCGCTCTACAACACCCAGCTCATCTTTGACGCCGATGGCACGCTGGCGCTGAAACGGCGCAAGATCACCCCCACCTACCATGAGCGCATGGTCTGGGGTCAGGGCGATGGCGCCGGGCTCAAGGTGGTCGACACAAAGGTGGGCCGCGTCGGCGCGCTGGCCTGCTGGGAGCATTACAACCCGCTCGCCCGCTATGCGCTGATGACCCAGCACGAAGAGATTCACGCGGGCCACTACCCCGGCAGCCTCGTGGGCGATATCTTCCGCGACCAGATCGAGGTCACCATGCGCCACCACGCGCTGGAGTCGGGCTGCTTCGTGGTGAATTCCACCGGCTGGCTGACCGAAGAGCAGATCGCCCAAATCCACCCCGACCCGAAGCTGCAGAAGGCGATGCGCAGCGGCTGCATGACCTGCATCATCTCGCCCGAGGGTCGTCACCTCGCCGAGCCGCTGACCGAAGGCGAAGGCATCCTGATCGCCGATCTCGACATGAAGCTCGTCGCCAAGCGCAAGCGCATGATGGACAGCGTCGGCCATTACGCAAGGCCCGAGCTCTTGTCGCTGGTGCATGACACCCGCCCCGCCGTCACCCGCCACACCTGTGAGGCCGCGCCTATGAGCACTCCCATGGCCGAGCCGGAACCCCTGCCCGAGGAGGGCCGCCCCGATGCTTGATCACGCCCAGCTCATCAACGAGCTTCAGACCCACGGCATGCGCCTTGTCGATCCCCGCGCCGGGCAGGAAAGCCGCCGCGGCGGCGCGGGCCCCTCGGACCACAAGGCGATCACCATCGGCGCGCGCACAGTGATGATCCCGGTCCACACCGCGCCCAGCTTCGACAGCCCCTACCTCGTGTCGGCACCCGACGACACCGGCGAGGCCCATATCACCCGCGACGGCGCCGAGGTGGCGACCGTGCGCTTCCCGACCCGCGCAAAGTTCTACCAATTCAAGACCGCGGACGGCATTCCCTACAGCCACATCGCCGCGCTGCATTCAAAGGACGTGCTGGCGACCACGGTGCTGCAGACCTGCATTCGCTATGAGAGTCGCAAGAAGACCTGCCAGTTCTGCTCGATCGGTCAGAGCCTCGCGGCGGGCCGCACCATCGCCCATAAGACACCCGCGCAGCTTGCCGAGGTCGCCAAGGCGGCGGTGGACCTCGACGGCGTCACCCATATGGTGCTGACCACCGGCACCCCGGCAGGCAAGGACCGCGGCGCCAAGGTGCTCTGCGAGAGCGCCGAGGCGATCAAGGCCGCCGTCGATCTGCCGCTACAAGGCCAATGCGAGCCGCCCGAGAACGATGCGTGGCACCAGCGCATGTATGACGCCGGGATCGACACGCTGGGAATGCATCTCGAAGCGGTCACGCCCGAGGTGCGCGCGCGCATCATGCCCGGCAAAGCCTCGGTGCCGCTGGAGAAATACTTCGCCAGCTTCGAGGCGGCGGTGAGGGTCTTCGGGCGCGGGCAGGTCTCGACCTACATCCTTGCCGGCCTTGGCGACACGCGTGAGGCGATCCTTGAAATGGGCGAAAAGCTCTGCGCCATGGGGGTCTATCCTTTCGTCGTGCCCTTCGTGCCGATCTCGGGCACGCCGCTGGAAAGCCACCCGGCGCCGTCGTCCGAGTTCATGGCCTCGATCCTGCAGCCGCTCGGCCAGATGATCGCCCACGCCGGGATCCGCTCGGCGGACATGAAGGCGGGCTGCGGCAAATGCGGCGCCTGCTCGGCCCTGTCGAGCTATGAGAAACTGAAGGTGCCAGAAAAGGGAACGGCGCAGGAGACAGCCCTGGGAGCGTCGGCATGATCGAGCTTGAACCGCGCCTGTTCAGCAGCCCGGGCTATTACATCCGCGCCGCCTCGAAACGCTTCGAGGCCGAGGGCGCGGCGGGCCTGCGCCACCGGGTGTTTGTCGAGGAGCAGGGCATTTTCCCCGCCCACGACCGCGACGACATCGACCTTATCGCCACGCATCTGGTGGCGCTGTCGACCTACGCCCATGAGGCCGATCAGGTGGTCGGCACGGTGCGTATCCACGAAGAGGCCCCGCGCCTCTGGTGGGGCTCGCGGCTGGCGGTGGACAGCGATTTCCGCGCCGTGGGGCGGCTCGGGGCCGAACTGATCCGCCTTGCCGTCTGCACCGCCAACGCGCGCGGCTGCGACCGCTTTCTTGCGCATGTGCAGATGCAGAACGTCACGCTCTTCCGCCGCCTGCGCTGGCGCCCGCTGGAAGAGGTGACGATCCACGGCACGCCGCACATGAAGATGGAGGCAGACCTGAGCCACTACCCGCCCTGCGCCAATCCGGTCTCCGGCTGGTACCACCGTCCCCGCACCCGCGAGCCGCGCAAATGAGCGAGAGCGAGCTAGACGCGCTGGCCGGGCGGCTGCGCGACCACCCCTCGATCCGCTCGAAGCTGGGCATCGCGCGGGCGACGCGAGCGCTTGGCCTCAGTGCCGCCAGCGCCGGACGCCCCGGCGACGATGCCGCCGCCCTGCCCCGCGACGGCGGCTTTGACCTGCTGGCGGGCGAGGGCTTCATCCCCGCCTTCATCGAAGACGATCCGTGGTTCGCGGGCTGGTGCGCGGTCATGGTGAATCTGTCGGACATCGCGGCCATGGGCGGACGCAGCGCCGCCGTCGTCGATCAGGTCTGGGCGCCAAGCGCCGAGGCCGCCGCGCCGCTGCTGCAGGGCCTGCGCGACGCCTCCGCCGCCTATGGCGTGCCGCTGGTGGGCGGGCACACCAACCTTTCCGCCCCGGCGCTCGGCCTCGCGGCTTCGGTGTTTGGCAAGGCGCAGCGGCTGATCACCAGCTTTCACGCCGCGCCCGGCGATCTGCTCATCGCCGCCGTGGACCATCGCGGCAGCTACCGCAACTTCGACAATTTCTGCGCCGCGCTCGACGCGCCGCCAGACCGGCTGCGCCGCGATCTGGAGCTGCTGCCGACGCTGGCCGAGGACGAGTTGACCCGCGCCGGAAAGGACATCAGCCAGGGCGGCATCATCGGCACCGCGCTGATGCTGGCGGAATGCTCAAGCGTCGGGATCGACATCGACGTCACCGCCCTGACCCCGCCGCCCGGCATCGCCGCCGAACGCTGGCTGCGCAGCTTCCCCAGCTTCGGCTTCCTGCTGTCGGTCGCGCCGGAAAACGCCAACGCCGTCTGCGCCCGCTTCTGCGCGCGCGGCATCGACGCCTGCGCCATCGGGCGCGTCACCAACGGATCCGCCGTGACCCTCGGCGATGGAGCCGAAAGCGCGCTCTTCTGGGACCACGCCCAAACCCCCTATCTCGATCTTGGAGCCTGCCATGCCTGAAACATTCTGGACCGTCCGTTGGCCCGACGGCGCCGAGGAAAAGCTCTACTCCCCCTCCAGCGTCGTCGCCGAGATCTTCGAGCCCGGCCAGAGCTACCCGGCGGACGACTTCTTGCAGCGCGCCCGCATCGCCATGAAGCGCGCCTCGAACCGGGTGCAGCGCAAATATGGGTTTGCCTGCAGTTCGGCCATGGATCAGCTCGACCGGATCGAGGCCAAGCTCGCGACATTCAAGGATCAGGAGGGCGCAGAAATCGCCTGCCTGCACATCTCTCAATGAGGATGGAGACGATGAAAGACACCCAGACCCCGCATATCCCCGTGGTGATCGTCGGCGGCGGGCAGGCAGGCCTGTCGACCGCCTACTGCCTCAAGAAGAAGGGGATCGAGAGCATCGTCTTCGAGCGGCACGAGAAGTTCCATTCCTGGCGCAACAGCCGCTGGGACAGCTTCTGCCTTGTCACCCCGAACTGGCAGTGCCGCCTGCCCGATTTCCACTACGACCGCGAGTATGGCGGCACCGATCCCGACGGCTTTATGCTCAAGGACGAAATCACCGACTACGTCGACGCCTTTGCCGCGATGGCGCAGCCCGGCCTGCGCGAGAACGTCGAAGTGACCCGCGTGGTGCCGTGCGAGAGTGGCGGCTTTATCGTCGAGACCTCGATCGGCACATGGACCTGCGATCAGGTGGTGATCGCCACCGGCGGCTACGACACGCCGATCGAGCCGCCCTACGCCAAGACCCTCTCGCCCGAGATATTCCAGATGCACTCGGTCGACTATCGCAACGTCGACCAGTTCCCCGAGGGCGGCGTGCTGATCGTCGGCACCGGCCAGTCGGGCGTGCAGTTGATGGAGGATTTCTGCCGCGCTGGACGCGACGTGCATCTCGCCGTCGGCCCCGCCCCGCGCAGCCCGCGCAAGTATCGCGGCCGTGATGCCACCGACTGGCTTTATGACGCCGGGCACTATGCGATCACCATCGCCGAGCACCCCGACCCGGTGAAGGCGCTCACGCAGACAAACCACTACATGTCGGGCCGCGACGGCGGCAAGGAGATCGACCTGCGCCGCTTCCATGTCGAGCAAGGCGTCGAGCTTTATGGCTCTCTGGCGGATATGGACGGCACCACGGTGAAATTCCTGCCCGACCTAACAAAGAACCTCGACGACGCCGACCGCTCCTACGTCGGCATCCGCACCCAGATCGACGCTTATATCGCCCGCGAAGGCATCGACGCGCCGGAGGAGCCGCCCTTCGAGAAGCTTTGGGAGCCGGAGGCGGAGCGCACCGAGATCGACCTCGCCGAGGCGGGCATCACCTCGGTGCTCTGGGCCATCGGCTTTCGCCCCGATTATGCGTGGATCGAGGCGGATGTCTTCGACGCCCGCGGCAAGCCCGTCTTTGACCGCGGCGTGACCGATCACCCGGGTCTGCATTTCATCGGCCTCGGCTGGCTGAACACTTGGGGCTCGGGACGCTTCCTTGGCATCGAAGAAGACAGCCACCACCTCGCCGAGCAGATCGCCGCACAATTGGCTGGCGTGGCGCAGCGGGTGGCGGGCTGATGGCGGGCACTGCGCTGCGCGCCATCGGCACCCCGCGCCGGATCGAGCGGCAGGATAGTCTGCCGCTCGGGATGATGATGCTCTCGCCCTTCGGCCTGTCGGAACAATGGCTGCTGCGCGATGGCGGAGACCGTCACTGGGGCCTCATCGCAGAGGCGCTCGGCCAGAGTGGCATCGCCTTCCACGATGCCGAAGGGCATCCCGTCTACGCCGCCTTCTGCGCCACCGAACTGGCGCTTGAGCCGCCCACCGGTGGGCTGCTTGGCACCGAAGTGCAGATCACATCAAGCCTGCACGAGTTGGCCCCAAATCGGATCGGCTCGGAGCATCACTTTCGCGGCGCGGATGGACCGCTTGGCACGTTGCGCATGATCAGCTGCTTCCTGCGGCACGACGGCAGTGGCTCCAACCGCAAGCTGCTGCGCAGCAGTCTTCCGGGACTGGCCGATCTGCCGCCGCCGCCGCTGGCGCTCGAAGAGGTCCACCGCCGCGCCCGCGAGCGCGCCAGATATGCCCGCGACAGATGCCCTCCGACTGCGCCTATTTTGGACTACGCGCCGCTGCCTGCGCTGGATTTCAACGCGGTCGGCCTGCTGTACTTTCCAACATTCTCGAAGCTGGCGGAGATGGCGCGGCCCTCTCAGACCGCTCTGGCGCGGCGGGAGATCGTGTATCTAGGCAATCTCGATCCCGGCGAGACGATCACCGCGCATGAGGATGCAAGCGGGCTCAGACTGTCGGCTGGCACGCGCGCCATCGCCCTTGTCGCAACCGCGCACCACGGGCCCCGCTGAGCATCACCCGATCACGCCACCGGCCAACTGGGCAGGAACCCGGCGCGCTCGGCGGCGATGAAATCCCAGACGGTGCGCGCGGCGCCGGTGATGGGCATGTCGGCGCGATGCAGCAGGAACCAGTGGCGCATGATCGGCAGGCCGGGCAAATCCAGCGTGACCAGCCGCCCGCTGCGCAACTCCTCGGCGACAGTGTGATACGAGATGAGCGCGATGCCCAGCCCGGCGATCACCGCCTGTTTGATCGTCTCGTTGGAGTTCATCTCGGCGCGCGCATAGGGTTTGCCCTCGCCGATCCGGTCGAGGAAGCGGGTGGCGAGGATGCGCGTCCCCGACCCCGGCTCGCGCATCAGGATCATGTCGCTCAGCACCTCCTCGGCGGTGATCTCGGCGCGGCCCGCCAGCGGATGGTCGGGCGGCGCGATCAGCACATGCGGGTGATCGCCGATCGACAGCGCCTCAACCGCCGGCTCGCGCGGCGGACGCCCCATGATCGCCAGATCCAGCGCCCCGTCCTGAAGCGCCGCGATGATCCGGTCGCGGTTGCCCACCTCGAGGACGATCTCGATCTCGGGGCAGGCCTTGCGCAGCCGCGCGACGATCCCGGGGGCGAAATACTTGCCGGTCGAGACCACCCCCAGAACCACGCTGCCCGCCATGCCCTTTTGCAGCGCGTCGATTCGTTGCAGCGCCCGGCGAAACCCCGCCTCTGCCGTCTCCCACGCCTGCAAAAGCGCCGCGCCCTCGGGCGTGGCATGGAACTTTCCCGCCCCTGCCCGCGTCAGCAGGACGCATCCGAAAGTCTGATCCAAGGCCTTCAACTGGCTGTGCACCGCCGGGGCGGTCAGCCCGAGCTCTTCGGCAGCGCGCGAAATAGACCCTGTTCTTTCAACAGCTTCCAAAGAGCGCAGTTGTTTCAGCGTCAGCGAGGCAAGTCGGCGCATTAAATTTCCTCTAATTTGAAGTCAGAAATTTTAAATTTTCTAACAAGCTCACATCGCCAAAATCAAGGCCACGTCACCCGTCGAGGAGGAGGAGGCCTTGATGACCGACACGAACGCATTCCCCGCGGAGGCGCCGATCCCGGATGCCCTGCGCCCGGCCCTCGAGGCCGTTGGCCGGGTCGCCCGCGACCTTGCCCACCGCATCGCCCGCGGCCCGCTCGACGGACAGATGGCCGCGCATGTGGGCGACAACACCGATGGCGACGCGCAAAAGGCGCTCGACCTTATCGCCGACGAGGCCTTTGCCGAGGCGATGCGCGGCACCGGTGTGCGCTGGTACGCCTCGGAAGAGCGCGCCGATGTGCAGCTTATCGACCGCGATGGCACGCTGGCGCTGGCCATCGACCCGCTCGACGGCTCGTCCAATATCGAAACCAACGTCTCGATCGGCACGATCTTCTCCCTCCGTGCCGCCCGCGAGACCGGGGCGGAGACCTTCCTCCGCCCCGGACACGAACAACTGGCCGCGGGCTATGTGATCTACGGCCCGCAGGTGATGCTGATGCTGAGCTTCGGCGATGCGCTGCAGCACCATATCCTCGACCCCGAGACCGGGCGTTTCACCCTGCTCAGCGGTGCCGTCACCGTCGATGGCGGCAGCACCGAGTTTGCCATCAACGCCTCGAACTACCGCCACTGGTCGAAGCCGATCCGCGCTTATATCGACGATTGCCTCGCGGGAGCCGAGGGGCCGCGCGCCTGCAATTTCAACATGCGTTGGATCGCCTCGCTGGTGGCCGAGACCCACCGCATCCTGATGCGCGGCGGGCTGTTTCTTTACCCAGCCGACGCCCGCCCCGGCTATGAGGCCGGCCGGTTGCGCATGGTCTATGAATGCGCCCCGATCGCCTTGCTGATCGAGGCCGCGCAGGGCCATGCCACCGATGGCACCACACGCATTCTCGACCTGATCCCCGACAGCCTGCACGCCCGCACGCCCTTCGTCTTCGGCTCGGCGGGCAAGGTGGATCACGTCGCCGCCTACCACGACCTGCCCGATCAGGAGGTCTCTGCCCTCTTCGGCAACCGCGGCCTGTTCCGCGCCTGAGCCGAAGCCTGAGCCCAAACCTGAGCCTGCGTCCCAGACCCGAGATTCACGGAACCCAAAGACCCATGAGCAAGAAGCATCCCATCATCTCAGTCACCGGCTCTTCGGGCGCGGGCACGACCACGGTCAAGGCGACCTTCGACCAGATCTTCCGTCGCGAGGGGATCACTGCCGTCAGCATCGAGGGCGACGCCTTCCACCGCTACAACCGCGCTGACATGAAGGCCGAACTGGAGGCGCGGAAGTCTTCCGGGGATGAGACCTTCTCGCATTTCTCTTATGACGCCAATGAGCTGGGGGAGCTGGAAGAGATTTTCCGCACCTATGGCGAGACCGGCACCGGGCGCACCCGTCACTATGTGCACGACGACGACGAAGCCGCGCGCTGGAACACCCCGCCGGGCAATTTCACCGACTGGGAAAGCTTTGACGAGGGCAGCGACCTGCTGTTCTACGAGGGGCTGCATGGCGCGGTGGCCAACGACGAGGTGAACCTCGCGGCGCTGGCGGATCTCAAGATCGGCGTGGTGCCGGTGATCAACCTTGAATGGATCCAGAAGATCCACCGCGACAAGGCCAGCCGCGGCTACACAACCGAGGCGGTGACAGACACCATCCTGCGCCGGATGCACGCCTATGTGCACTGCATCTGCCCGCAGTTCATCCAGACCGACGTGAACTTCCAGCGCGTGCCGGTGGTCGACACCTCCGACCCGTTCATCGCCCGCTGGATCCCCACCGCCGACGAGAGCCTCGTGGTGATCCGCTTCCGCAACCCGCGGGGCATCGATTTCCCGTATCTCACCTCGATGATCCAGAACAGCTGGATGAGCCGCGCCAATTCCATCGTGATCCCCGGCGGCAAGATGGATCTGGCGATGCAACTCATCTTCACGCCCATGGTCCAGCGCCTCGTGACCGAGAGCAAGCGCGCCTGATTGGAGGAGACGACATGAACGTTCAGACCAAGGTCACCGCCATCGAAGACCTCATGGCCAATGCGATCCGCGCGCTGACCATGGACGCGGTGCAGCAGGCGAACTCGGGCCATCCCGGCGCGCCGATGGGCATGGCCGACGTGGCGACGGTGCTGTTCAACCGCTTCATCACGCTCGATCCCAAGAACCACCTCTGGCCCGACCGCGACCGTTTCGTGATGAGCGCCGGGCATGGCTCGATGCTGGTCTATGCGATCCACCATCTGCTCGGCTATGACGACATGCCGATGGAGCAGATCAAGCGGTTCCGCCAGCTTGGCTCGCGCACCGCGGGCCATCCGGAATACGGCCACGCCAAGGGCATCGAGACCACCACCGGCCCGCTCGGTCAGGGTATCTCGACCGCCGTCGGCATGGCGCTGGCCGAGCGGATGCTGAACGCCCGTTTCGGCGATGCGCTGATGGACCATTACACCTATGTCATCGCCGGGGACGGCTGCCTGATGGAGGGCATCAGCCACGAGGCCATCGACCTCGCCGGCCACATGAGCCTGTCGCGGCTGATCCTGCTCTGGGACGACAACCGCATCACCATCGACGGCGGCACCGAGCTTTCGACCTCGACCGACCAGCAGGCGCGGTTCCGCGCCGCGGGCTGGCATGTGCAGGCGGTGGACGGCCACGACAAGGAAGCCATCGCCGCCGCCATCGAGATCGCCCGCGCCGACGACCGGCCCTCGATGATCGCCTGCCGCACGGTGATCGGTTACGGCGCGCCCAACAAGCAGGGATCGCATGACGTGCATGGTGCCCCGCTGGGTGCCGAAGAAATCGCCGCCGCGCGTGGGGCGCTCGACTGGTCCCTCCCGGCCTTCGAGATCCCGCCCGAGGTCACGGACGCATGGCGCGCCGTGGCCGCGCGCGGCGGCGAGGCGCGGCGGGCTTGGATCCGCAGGCTCGGGGACGACCCGCAGGCCGAAGCCTTCCGCGCCGCTTTTGCCCCGGTGGATGCCAAGGCGCTCGACGCCGCCATCAACGCCTATAAGCACCGCCTCTCGCAGGACGCCCCCAAGGTGGCGACCCGCAAGGCCAGCGAGATGGCGCTCGAGGTGGTCAACGGCACGCTGCCCAACACCGTCGGCGGCTCGGCGGATCTGACTGGCTCGAACAACACGCGCACCAAGGGCATGCGCCCGGTCAGCGCCGCCGATTACTCGGGCGATTACATCCACTACGACATCCGCGAGCATGGCATGGCCGCGGCGATGAACGGCATCGCCCTGCACGGCGGGCTGAAGCCCTACGGCGGCACCTTCCTCGCCTTCGCCGACTACTGCCGCCCGGCGATGCGGCTCTCGGCGCTGATGGGTGTGCCAGTCGCCTATGTGATGACCCATGACAGCATCGGCCTCGGCGAGGATGGCCCGACGCACCAGCCGGTCGAGACCATCGCCAGCCTGCGCGCCATGCCGAACATGCTGGTGTTTCGCCCCGCCGACGCGGTGGAGACCGCCGAGGCTTGGGCGCTGGCGATGGAGCAGAGCCGCACGCCCTCGGTGCTGTGCCTGTCGCGGCAGGGGCTGCCCACCGTGCGCAGCCGCCATGTGGAGACGAACCTCACCGCCCGCGGCGCCTATGTGCTGAAGGGCCCCGCCCAGCGCGACGTGACGCTCATCGCTACCGGCTCCGAGGTCGAACTGGCGCTCGCCGCCGCCGATCTTCTGGCCGAGGAGGGCCTCAGCGCCGCGGTGGTCTCGGCCCCCTGCTTCGAGCTTTTCGAACAGCAACCGCCCGAGTACCGCGCCGAGACCCTCGGCGACGCGCCGCGCATCGGCATCGAGGCCGCGGTTCGGCAGGGCTGGTGTCTCATGCTGCGCCCCGAGGACGGCTTTGTCGGCATGACCGGCTTTGGCGCCTCAGCCCCCGCGCCGGATCTCTACCGCCATTTCGGCATCACCGCAGAGGCGGTCGCCCGCCTCGCCAAGAACCTGCAGTAAATCAGGAAAAGGATCAGGGATGACAGTCAGGGTTGCCATAAACGGCTTCGGCCGTATCGGGAGAAATGTGCTCCGCGCCATCGCGGAGTCGGGCCGCACCGACATCGAGGTGGTCGCGATCAACGATCTCGGCCCGGTGGAGACCAATGCCCATCTGCTGCGCTTCGACAGCGTGCACGGGCGCTTTCCCGGCGAGGTGACGGTGCGCGGCAGCACCATCGACCTTGGCCGCGGGCCGATCGAAGTGACCGCCCTGCGCAACCCCGCGGAACTGCCGTGGGAGGGCGTCGACGTGGCGCTCGAATGCACCGGAATCTTCACCGACCGCGACAAGGCGGCGCTGCATCTGCAGAACGGATCGAAGCGCGTGCTGGTCTCGGCCCCCGCCTCGGGTGTCGACAAGACCGTGGTCTTCGGCGTGAACCATCGCGAGCTGCGTCCCGAGCATGTGGTCGTCTCGAATGCTTCCTGCACCACCAATTGCCTGTCGCCGGTGGCCAAGGCGCTGAACGACGCCATCGGCATCGAAAAGGGCTTCATGACCACGATCCACAGCTACACCGGCGATCAGCCTACGCTGGATACGATGCACAAGGACCTCTACCGCGCCCGCGCCGCCGCGCAGTCGATGATCCCTACCAGCACCGGCGCGGCCAAGGCCGTGGGCCTTGTGCTGCCCGAGCTCAACGGCAAGCTCGACGGCGTGGCGATCCGCGTGCCCACGCCGAACGTGTCGGTGGTCGATCTGGTGTTCGAGGCGGCCCGCGATACCACGGTCGATGAGGTCAACGCCGCGATCCGCGCCGCCGCCGACGGGCCGCTCAAGGGCGTGCTGGGCTATACTGATCGGCCCAATGTCTCGACCGATTTCAACCACGACCCGCACAGCTCGGTGTTCCACATGGATCAGACCAAGGTCATGGCCGGGCGGATGGTGCGGATCCTGTCCTGGTACGACAACGAATGGGGCTTTTCCAACCGCATGGCCGACACCGCCGTGGCGATGGGCAAGCTCATTGGCGCCGAGGCCCCCGCCTCGCTGCAAGACGCCTGATCCCCGAAGGGAGGAAACCCAATGCCACTTATCACCCTGAGACAGCTTCTGGATCACGCCGCCGAACAGGGCTACGGCGTGCCCGCCTTCAACATCAACAATATGGAGCAGGGTCTGGCGATCCTGCGCGCCGCCGAGGCCTGCGACGCGCCGGTGATCCTGCAGGCCAGCCGCGGCGCGCGCAGCTACGCCGGAGATATCATGCTGCGCCACATGGTCGAGGCGCTGGCGGAAATGTACCCGCGCAATCCGATCGTGCTGCATCAGGACCACGGCAACAACGATGCCACCTGCCTCTCGGCGATCCGCCACGGCTTCACCTCGGTGATGATGGACGGATCCCTCGAAGAGGATATGAAGACCCCCGCGTCTTACGACTACAACGTCGAGATCACCGCGCGGGTCACCCGCGCCGCCCATGCCGTCGGCGCCAGCGTCGAAGGAGAGCTGGGCGTGCTGGGCTCGCTGGAAACCGGCGAGGCGGCGGCCGAGGATGGCTCGGGAGCGGAAGGCAAGCTCGACCACTCGCAGCTGCTCACCGATCCCGATCAGGCGGTGGACTTCGTGCTCGCCACCCAATGCGACGCGCTCGCCATCGCCTGCGGCACCAGCCATGGCGCCTACAAGTTCACCCGCGCGCCCGACGGCGACATCCTGTCGATGAAGACCATCGCCGCGATCCACGAAAAGCTGCCCGACACGCATCTTGTCATGCATGGCTCCAGCTCGGTGCCGCAGCATCTGCAGGACCTGATCAACGCAAGCGGCGGGCATATGCCGCAGACCTACGGCGTGCCGGTGGAGGAGATCGAGCGCGGCATCCGCATGGGCGTGCGCAAGGTGAATATCGACACCGACTGCCGCATGGCGATGACCGGCCAGTTCCGCAAGGTGGCGCTGGACAAGCCCGAGGAGTTCGACCCGCGCAAGTTCATGATCCCCGCGATGAAGGAACTCGAAGCGCTCTGCACCCACCGTTTCGAGCGCTTCGGCACCGCCGGTCAGGCCGGAAAGATCACCCCGATCAGCCTCGACGACATGGCCCGCCGCTACGCAAGCGGCGCGCTCGCCCCCCGCATCGCCGCCGACCGCGCGGCCTGAGACATCCTGAGGAGGAGGACCACCCCATGAACGACATGTCCACAGTCACCGACGCCAAGAAGCGCTACTCCGCCGGCGTGATGAAATACGCCCAGATGGGCTATTGGGAGCCGGACTACACCCCCGCTGACACCGACATCATCGCGCTCTTCCGGATCACGCCCCAGGACGGCGTGGACCCGGTCGAAGCCGCCGCCGCCGTCGCCGGTGAAAGCTCCACCGCCACCTGGACCGTGGTCTGGACCGACCGGCTCACCAACTGCGAGAAATACCGCGCCAAGGCTTACCGCGTTGATCCGGTGCCCAATTCCGAAGGCGAGTTCTTTGCCTATATCGCCTATGACCTCGACCTCTTCGAGCCGGGCAGCATCGCCAATCTCACCGCCTCGATCATCGGCAATGTCTTCGGCTTCAAGCCGCTCAAGGCGCTGCGGCTCGAGGACATGCGCCTGCCGGTCGCCTATGTGAAGACCTTTCAAGGCCCCGCCACCGGCATCGTCGTCGAACGCGAGCGGCTCAACGCCTATGGCCGCCCGCTGCTGGGTGCCACGGTGAAGCCCAAGCTCGGCCTCTCGGGCCGCAACTATGGCCGCGTGGTCTATGAGGCGCTGAAGGGCGGGCTCGACTTCACCAAGGACGACGAGAACATCAACTCCCAGCCCTTCATGCATTGGCGCGACCGCTTCCTCTACTGCATGGAAGCGGTGGCCCGCGCCTCTGCCGCCACCGGCGAGGTGAAGGGCACCTATCTCAACGTCACCGCCGGCACGATGGAAGAGATGTACGCCCGCGCCGAGTTCGCCAAGTCGCTGGGCTCGGTGATCATCATGATCGACCTCGTCATCGGCTACACCGCGATCCAGTCCATGGCGAAATGGGCGCGCGACAACGACATGATCCTGCACCTGCACCGCGCCGGGCATTCGACCTACACCCGCCAGCGCAGCCACGGCGTGTCGTTCCGCGTCATCGCCAAATGGATGCGCCTTGCCGGGGTCGATCACCTGCACGCGGGCACTGTCGTCGGCAAGCTCGAGGGCGATCCGGCCACCACCAAGGGATACTACGACATCTTCCGCGAAGAGCGGAACCCGATGGCGCTCGAGAATGGCATCTTCTTCGATCAGGACTGGGCCTCGCTCAACAAGATGATGCCCGTCGCCTCGGGCGGCATCCACGCCGGGCAGATGCACCAGCTGCTGACGTATCTTGGCGAGGACGTGGTGCTGCAGTTCGGCGGCGGCACCATCGGCCACCCGCATGGCATCGAGGCCGGGGCAACGGCGAACCGCGTGGCGCTCGAGGCGATGGTCTTTGCCCGCAACGCCGGACGCGACATCTGGAACGAGGGGCCGGATATCCTGCGCGACGCCGCGCGCAGCTGCACCCCGCTCAAGCAGGCGCTCGATACGTGGAAGGACGTCAGCTTCAACTACGCCTCCACCGACGCGCCCGACTTCGCGCCGACCCCCGAGGTCTCGGCATGAGCCACCTGCCCCTCGCCCCGGGTGCCGCGCCGCCCCTGCCGCTGGCGCATGCGCCCTCGGCCCCTCATCCCGCCACGCTGCCGCCCCGGCAGAGCCAGATCGCCAAAGGAGATCCCCGATGAAACTGAGACAAGGCCAGTTCAGCTTCCTGCCCGACCTGACGGATGACGACATCCACGCGCAGGCCCAATACGCCATCGACAACGGCTGGGCCGTATCGGTCGAATACACCGACGACCCGCACCCACGGAATACCTACTGGGAGATGTGGGGCCACCCGATGTTCGACAATCCCGACGCCGCCGCCGTGGTCTTCGAGGTCAATGAGTGCCGCAAGGAGCATGGCGGGAAATACATCCGCGTCATCGCCTTCGACAGCTCCGCCGGATGGGAGTCGATCCGCATGAGCTTCATCGCGGGCCGCCCCGCTGAAGAGCCCGGCTTCCGCGTCGTGCGGCAAGAGGGCGAGGGCCGCAGCATCCGCTACACGATCGAGAGCTATGCCGTGCGCGAGCCCGAGGGCCGCCGCTACGCCTAGGCCTTCTCTACGCCTGAGCCCTTCCCGCGCCCGAACCTCCTTGGGCGCAGGCAGCGGGGCGTCCTCTTCCAGTCCAAGCAGGACGCCCCACCCCAGCCCCCCGAGTTCGGAGCCCGACATGACCGAGACCCCGCAGACTGACACCGAACCAGCCCCCGCAGAACACCCCGAGCGCCCCACCACCGTCGATCTCGCCGCCGCCTTCGAGGGCAGCGGCGTGCGCGAGATGCTGGCCGAGCTTGACGAGACGATGATCGGCCTCGCCCCGGTCAAGGCGCGCATCCGCGAAACCGCCGCGCTGCTGCTGGTCGACAAGGCGCGGCGCCAGATGGGGCTCGCCACGGAAACGCCGACCCTGCACATGTCCTTCACCGGCAATCCCGGCACCGGCAAGACCACCGTGGCGCTGAAGATGGCCGACCTGCTGCACCGCTTGGGCTACGTGCGCAAAGGCCATCTCGTCACCGTCACCCGTGACGATCTCGTGGGCCAATACATCGGCCACACCGCCCCCAAGACCAAGGAGGTGCTGAAAAAGGCCATGGGCGGCGTGCTCTTCATCGATGAGGCCTACTACCTCTACCGCCCCGAGAACGAGCGCGACTACGGACAGGAGGCGATCGAGATCCTGCTGCAGGTGATGGAGAACAACCGCGACGATCTGGTGGTGATCCTCGCCGGCTACGCCGATCGCATGGACCGCTTCTTCGAAAGCAACCCCGGCTTTCGCTCGCGCATCGCCCATCACATCGAGTTTCCCGACTACAGCGACGACGAGCTTCTGCAGATCTCGCAGATCATGCTGGGCGCGCAGAACTACGCGTTCGACGATGCGGCGCGCGCCGCCATGGCCGACTATATCACCACCCGCCGCGGCCAGCCGCATTTCGCCAATGCCCGCTCGATCCGCAACGCGCTCGACCGCGCCCGGCTGCGACAGGCCAACCGGCTGTTCAACGAAGCGAAGGGCCCGCTCGGCGCCGAAGCGCTTTCGACCATCACCGAGGCCGATCTGCGCGCCTCGCGGGTCTTCCGCGGCGGCCTCAACGTGGATCGCCGCGTGCCGCAGGCCGCCGAATAGCCGCTTCGTCTAGATCGAAATATCCCGGGGGGCCCGCCGCAGGCGGGTGGGGGCAGCGCCCCCTCCCCCGCTCACCCCAAGGAGCCCGACAATGAATTTCGACCGCAGCGTGAAAATCGCCCCCTCCATCCTCTCCGCCGATTTCGCCAATTTCGGGCAGGAGATCCGCGCCGTCGAAGCGCAGGGCGCCGACTGGATCCATGTGGATGTGATGGACGGGCATTTCGTGCCGAACCTCACCTTTGGCCCGCCGCTGGTGAAGGCGATCCGCCCGCACATTTCCACGGTGATGGACGTGCATCTGATGATCGCCCCGGTCGACCCCTACATCGAGGCCTTCGCCGAGGCTGGCGCGGATGTGATCACCGCCCATCTGGAGGCCGGGCCGCACAGCCACCGCACCCTTCAGGCGATCCGCGCCACCGGCGCCAAGGCGGGGCTCGCGCTCAACCCCGGCACCCCGGTCGAGGCCGCGGCGCCGCTGCTCGATCTGTGCGATCTCATCTGCCTGATGACCGTCAACCCCGGTTTTGGCGGGCAGAAATTCATCCACTCTCAGCTGGCGCAGATCGCCAAGCTGCGCGAGATGATCGGTGATCGCGAGATCCACATCCAGATCGACGGCGGTGTCGATCCCGAGACCGCCCCGCTGGTCACGAAGGCGGGAGCCGATGTGCTTGTGGCAGGCTCGGCGGTGTTCCGAGGTGGATCGGTCTCGGACCCCGCCCCATATGGAGAGAATATCCGGGCGATCCGCGCCGCCGCGACAGCCGCGACCGGGGCGCGCTCGGCGGCCTGACCAGAGGAGTCTTCCATGCCCGTCTCTCCCCCTGTCTGCGATTTCGGCTGGCCCGCGCAGGGCTTTTCGCTGCCCGCCACCGACGGCAAGACCTACAGCCTCGAAGAGCTTCGCGGCCCCAAGGGCACGCTGATCATGTTCATCTGCAACCACTGTCCCTACGTTTTGGCGGTGATCGACCGGATCATTCTCGACGCGACCGAGCTGCGCGAGCATGGCATCCACACCGTTGCGATCAGCGCCAATGACGCCGCGAGCTACCCGGCGGACAGTTTCGAGAACATGAAAAAGATGGCGCAGCACAAGGCCTTTCCCTTCCCCTACCTCTATGACGAGAGCCAGCAGGTCGCCCGCGCCTATGACGCCGCCTGCACGCCGGATTTCTTCGGCTTCGATGCGGCCCTTGGCCTGCAATACCGCGGCCGGCTCGACGCGTCGCGCAAGGAGGCCGCCCCCGAAGGCACCCGCCGTGATCTCTTCGAGGCGATGAAACAGGTCGCCGAATTTGGCACCGGCCCGCTCGATCAGATCCCCTCGATGGGCTGCTCGATCAAATGGAAGGCCGCCTGACGTCCTCTCAAGCGGCGCGCCGACCCGGCGCCCCCGGCACGGCTTGACAACCCCGCCCGCTCTGGACGACGGTCCCGCTCCGGATGGAGGACGCGCCCAAAGAGCGGCGCGGAGGGACGGATGACAGCAAGCTGGACAAGGTTTTCGCGGCAGAACCAGCCGCTGGTGGGCATTCTGCTCATGTTGCTCGCTTCGGCGTGCGGCGCGGTCGATTCCGTTCTGGTGCGGCAATTGGCGGGCGAAGTGCACCCTTTCGTCATGGGCTTCACCCGCGCGCTCTTTGGCCTGCTGGTGGTGCTGCCGTGGCTGCTGTCACGACCGGGCATCCTGCAGACCGAGTACCGGCTGCGCCACGTTTTGCGGGCGGCGCTGAAGCTGGCCTCGGTGATCGCCTTCTTCTTCGCCTTTGCCGCGGCGCCGCTGGCGGATGTGACGGCCATCGCCTTCGCCTCGCCGATCTTCGTCACGCTGGGGGCTTGGGTCTTTCTGGGCGAGCGCCCGCGCCCGGTGCGCATCCTTGCCGTGACGCTGGGCTTTGCGGGCGTGCTGATCGTGCTGCGTCCGGGCGCGGGGGACATCCCCCTCGGGCTGGGCTACGCGCTGATCGGCGCGCTGCTGGTGGCGGTGATCCAGCTGATCCTCAAGGGCATGGTGGCGCGCGACCGGACCGAGACGCTGGTGGCTTGGAACCTTATCGCCACGGTGCCGCTGGCGGCGATCCCGGCGCTGCTGGTCTGGCAAACGCCGACGCTGTCGCAATGGCTGCTGCTGGCGCTGCAGGGCGCGCTTGGCGCCGCGGCCATGACGCTGGCGACGCGGGCCTTTGCGCTGGCCGATGCCTCGCTCATCGTGCCCTTCGACTTCCTGCGCCTGCCTTTCGTGGCCGCCTTGGGCTATCTTTTCTTTGGGCAGGTGGTGACCGGCACCACATGGGCGGGCGGCATCGCCATTTTCGTCGCCACGCTGGTCATGGCCCATAGCGCAAGGCGCATCGGCGGCGCGCCCTAGGCCGCGCCCTGCCGCGCGGCGGCCTCGGACTGCAGCGCCGAAAGGATCGTGGCGCGCACCTTCTCGTTGAGCGGCGTGCCCCGGTTCGGCGCGATATTGAGATAGAGCGTCGAGTTGAACTCCTTCGGCGCATCAATCGAGCGGAAGACCACATTCTCCATCCGCATCGCCATGGCCGACTGCGGCACCAGCCCCACGCCAAGCCCCGCGTTCACCAGCGACACGATCGTCTGGGTCTGGCTCACCTCCTGCACCGTCTCGGGCGTCACCCCGACGGTGGCGAAAAGCGCCCGGTGAATGTCTTTCAGAAAGCCGCCCCGCTCCGAGGAATAGCCGACAAAATCCACCCCCTTGAGGTCGCGCACGCTGAGATCCTGCTTCTCGCAAAGCGGGTGATCCTGCGGCAACGCCAGCATGAAGGGCTCGCGCACCAGAAGGATGTTCTCGATCTCCTGACCATGCGCCGTCGAGCGGGTAAGCCCGAGGTCGAGCTTGCCCGACTGCAGGCCTTCGGCGATCTCATAACTCATCATCTCGATCGGCTCGAATTTCACCCCCGGCATCACCCGCTTCAGGGCGCAAGCGATCTGCGGCACGAAATGCAGGCTGGCCGAGGGCACAAAGCCCATCACCACATTGCCGACATCGCCGCGCTCGGCCTGCCGGGCGGTCAGCACCGCATATTCCGCGCGCTGCATCAGGTCGGTCGCGCTCTTGAGGAAACTCACGCCAGCAGGGGTCAGCCGCACCGACCGGTTGGACCGGTCAAAGAGCGTCAGTCCGATTCGATCCTCAAGCAGCCTGATCTGCCGCGACAAAGGCGGCTGCGTCATGTTGAGCCGCGCCGCGGCGCGGCGAAAGTTCAGCTCCTCCGCAACGGCGATGAAAAACCGAAGCTGGAAAAAATCGTATGATGCCTGAGCCATAGACAGTCCTCCCCGAAATGCCGCGTCTGCATCCAATTCAAGTATTGTATCATTTCAATCCAACTATGGAATATACAATCGCAACCTCAGGCGTATGGTTCTTTCACCTGCTCTCTCTCCATTGGGCGAGCGCGGGACAGTTTCAGCCGGTGCAGATCACCGGACAGACATGGTAATTTG
Organism: Salipiger sp. CCB-MM3; assembly: GCF_001687105.1. NCBI lineage: Bacteria > Pseudomonadati > Pseudomonadota > Alphaproteobacteria > Rhodobacterales > Roseobacteraceae > Salipiger > Salipiger sp. CCB-MM3. The sequence goes on along the minus strand of NZ_CP014596.1, from coordinate 984,663 downwards.
GGAGGAGAACCATGACCTATCGGACCGGCCGCCTTGTCGCGGCCCTGCTCGCATCCACAATCGCCGGGCAGGCATTTGCGCAGGACGTCACCGTCGTTCTGTCGGAGGAACTCAACACCGTCGAGCCGTGCATGGCCACGCAGTCGAACGTCGGCCGCGTGCTGCTTCAGAACGTCTCCGAGACGCTGACCGAACTGGTGCCGGGCGAGGGTCTGCAGCCGCGTCTGGCCACCGAATGGGAAGACATGGGCAACGGCACGTGGCGCTTCACACTGCGCGACGGGGTGAGCTTCTCGGACGGCACGAGCTTTGACGCCGAGGACGTCAAATTCTCGCTCGAACGCAACCTTTCCGACAAATTCGTTTGCGAGACCGGTGCGAAATACTACGGCGGCATGGCGCTCAGCACCAATATCGTCGACGAGCACACCATCGAGATCACCAGCGATCCGGCGCAGCCGATCCTGCCGCTGCTGATGTCGACGCTGGCGGTGCTGCCGTCCGAGACCAACCCCGACGCCTTCACCGACACGCCGGTGGGCACCGGCCCCTATACGTTCGACGAATATGCCCGCGGCCAGCATATCAAGCTGTCGGCGCGCGACGATTACTGGGGCGACGCGCCCGAGGTGAAAAACGCCACCTATCTTTTCCGCTCCGAAAGCGCCGTGCGGGCCGCAATGGTCGCGGCGGGCGAAGCGGATATCGCGCCGAACATCGCGCTGCAGGATGCCACCGACGATGGCACCGACCACGCCTATCCGAACTCGGAAACCGTCTATATGCGGCTCGACCTTTCGGCGGCCCCGCTGGATGACGTGCGGGTGCGGCAAGCGCTGAACTACGCCGTCGACAAAGAGGCCTTCGTCGGCACGATCCTCGCCGATGGCACGCTGCTGGCGACCGGCATGACCCCGCCCTCGACCATCGGTTACAACCACGATCTCACCCCCTACCCGTTCGATCCCGACAAGGCCAAGGGCCTGCTGGAAGCGGCGCAGAGCGACGGCGTCGACGTGGAGGCAGAGATCACCGTGATCGGCCGTCTCGAGAACTTCGCCAACGTGGTGGAGACGATGGAGGCGCTGACCTCGATGTGGCAGGACGTCGGCTTCAACGTCAAACTGCAGATGGTCGAAGTGGCCGAGTGGAACAAATACTACTCCAAGCCCTTCCCCGAGGACCTTGGCCCGACCATGGTCGAGGCGATGCACGACAACGCTAATGGCGATCCCGTCTTCTCGATGTTCAACAAATACGCCTCTGACGGCGTCCAGTCGGGCACCTCGGATCCGAAGCTGGACGAGATGATCACCAAGGCGACCACCGCCGCCGGCGACGAGCGCGAAGCGCTGTGGGAAGAGGTCTTTGCCTATATCCACGACGATCTCGTGGCGGATGTGTTCCTGTGGCACATGGTGGGCATGAGCCGCGTGAACGAGCGCCTCGACTTCACCCCGTCGATCCGCACGAACTCTGAACTGCAGCTTTCGCAGATCAGCTTCAAGTAAGGCCTCCGTCCGGGGGCGGCGCGCCCGCCCCCGGCACGGCCCTGACGCCACCGGACAATCGAGGCAGACATGCAATCCTTCCTTGGCAAACGCGCCGTCGCCAGTGCCATCTCGCTGGTCGGCCTGATCATCCTGGTCTTCTTCCTGTCACGCCTGACCGGAGACCCCACCGACCTTTACCTTCCCGTCGACGCATCGCTGGAGAGCCGTGAGCGGTTCCGCGAGATCAACGGGCTGAACGATCCCCTGCTGATCCAATTCTTCCACTACATGGGCGATCTGCTGCGCTTCGACTTCGGCGACTCCATCCGCCGCTCGGAACCGGCGCTCGAGGCCGTGCTGCGCGGCTTTGGCTGGACGCTGCAACTGGCCGTGATCACCATGGCTCTGGTCACCGTCAGCGCCATCGTGCTGGGCTCGCTGGCCGCCTTCCACGTCGGCGGCATCTTCGACCGGATCGCCACGTTCTTCTCGCTCATCGGCGCCAGCGCGCCGGACTTCTGGGTCGCCATCGTCGCCATCGTGATCTTCTCGGTGGGGCTGGGCTGGTTGCCGACCTCCGGCACCGGCACGCCGTGGCACTGGGTGCTGCCCGTGGCGGTGCTGTTCATCCGGCCCTTCGGCCTGATCCTGCAGGTGGTGCGCGGCGCGATGATCACCGCCCTGCACGCGCCCTACGTGAAAACCGCCCGCGCCAAAGGCGTGCGCAACCGGCCGATCATCTTTGTGCACGCGCTGCGCAACGCATTGCTGCCGGTCATCACGGTGATCGGCGACCAGACCACGGCGATCCTCAACGGCGCGGTGGTGGTCGAGACAATCTTCGGCTTTCCGGGCATCGGCAAGCTGATGATCGACTCGATCCTGCAACGCGACTTCAACGTGATCCTCGCCGCGATCATGGTCACCGCCTTCGCCATCTTCCTTCTGAACCTGCTGATCGACATCCTCTACGCGGTGCTCGATCCCCGGATCCGGTACTGACCCATGGCCCTTGCAGAAACCGACACTCCGAAAATGACAAAGCCCACCCACCCCGCACTGACGATGGTGAGGATGCTCTGGCGGGACAAATTCGCCTTCTTCTCGGCCCTCTTCCTGATCGTCATGGTGCTCTGCGCGCTGTTTGGCCCGATGTTCCTCGAAGACATCGCCACCAAGCAGAACCTGCGCGGACGCAACGCCCCGCCGTTCGATTTCTCGAAGGCATGGGTCTATTGGCTGGGCGGCGACGCCCTTGGCCGCCCGCTGCTGTCGCGCATCATCGTCGCCGCGCAAAACACGCTCTTCGTCGCCACCGGCGCGGTGATCTGCTCGCTGACCATCGGCACCACGCTGGGGATGATCGCCGGCTACTCGCGCAAAGTGACCTCGCAGATCATCATGCGTCTGGCCGATGTGATCATGGCCTTCCCCTCGCTGCTGCTGGCGGTGATCGTGCTCTACATGCTGCCGCCTTCGGTCGGGAACCTGATCGTCGTGCTGACCATCACCCGCATCCCGGTCTACCTGCGCACCGCGCGCGCCGAGGTGCTGGAGGTCCGCGGCCGGATGTTCGTGCAGGCCGCCACCGTCATGGGCGCCTCGACCCCGCGGATCGTGTTTCGCCACATCCTGCCGGTGATCCTGCCGACGCTGGTCACCATCGCCACGCTCGACTTCGCGCTGGTGGTGCTGGTGGAAAGCTCGCTCAGCTTCCTCGGCATCGGCATCCAGCCGCCCGAGATCACATGGGGCCTGATGGTCAGCCAAGGCCGCCCCTACCTGACCTCCGCATGGTGGCTCAGCTTCTGGCCCGGCCTCGTGATCATCCTCACCACCCTGTCCCTCAACCTGCTCTCGAACTGGATGCGCACCGCGCTTGACCCGGTGCAGCGCTGGCGGCTCGAAATCGCAAGGAAGAAGCAATGACCGAACATCTTCTCGAAGTCCGCAACCTGTCGGTCGACTTCCACACGGCAGGCGGCACGGTCCACGCGGTGCGCAACGTCAGCTGGCACCTCGACAAGGGCGAGACGCTTGCCATCCTCGGCGAATCCGGCTCGGGCAAATCGGTCTCGGCCTCGGCCATCATGGACCTGATCGACATCCCCCCCGGCGAGATCGTCTCGGGCGAAATCCTGTTCAACGGCGAGAGCCTCTTTGGCATGACGCAGGAGCAGCGGCGCGAGATCAACGGGCGCCGGATCGCGATGATCTTTCAGGACCCGCTGAGCCATCTGAACCCGGTCTACACCGTGGGCTTCCAGATCGCCGAGGCGATGACCACCCACGGCATCTCCAAGGACGAAGCGCGCCGCACCACGCTTGATCTGATGAAGCGCGTCGGCATCCCCAACGCCGAGGAAAAGATCGACGCCTACCCGCATCAGTTCTCAGGCGGGCAGCGCCAGCGCCTGATGATTGCCATGGCGCTTGCGGTAAAGCCCGACATCCTGATCGCTGACGAGCCGACCACGGCGCTCGACGTGACGGTGCAGGCGCAGATCCTCGCGCTGCTTGAGGATCTGCAGCGCGAAACCGGCATGGGGATGCTGCTGATCACCCATGACCTTGGCGTCGTGGCAGAGGTGGCCGACCGCGTGGTGGTGATGAACGCTGGCGAGATCGTCGAGAGCGGCAGCGCCGCGCAGGTCTACCGCAACCCCGTCCACCCCTACACCAAAAAGCTGATCGCCGCCGTTCCCGGCACCGGGGAGATGGCAGCGCCGCTCGCCACGGGGATCAAGCCGATCCTCGAGGTCAATCATGTGTCCAAGCATTACGGCGCCTTCGTCGCGCTCGAAGATGCCAGCCTGACGGTTCTGCCGGGCGAGACCGTGGCCATCGTCGGCGAAAGCGGCTCGGGCAAATCGACGCTGGCCAAGACGCTGCTGCGCCTCGAAGAGGCCACCGGCGGCGAGGCGCTCTATCAGGGGCGCGATCTGCTGACCATGCCCCCGCGCGAGCTGTTCGATATCCGCCGCGAGGTGCAGATGATCTTTCAGGACCCGACCCAGTCGCTCAACCCGCGCATGTCGGTCTATCAGATCATCGCCGAGGCCTTTGTCATCCACCCCGGCATTCTGCCCAAGCCGCAATGGCGCGACCGGGTGCGCGAACTGCTCGAGCATGTCGGGCTCAACGCCTCGCATATGGACCGCTACCCGCACCAGTTCTCGGGCGGCCAGCGGCAGCGCATCGCCATCGCCCGCGCCTTGGCGCTGGAGCCGAAGCTGATCATCTGCGACGAGGCCGTCTCGGCGCTCGATGTGTCGATCCAGGCGCAGGTGATCCACCTGCTGGAGCAGCTGCAGCAGGACTTTGGCCTGTCCTATCTCTTTATCGCCCACGATCTGCCGCTGGTGCGCGACTTTGCCCACCGCGTCGTGGTGATGCAGGGCGGGCGCATCGTCGAGCAAGGACCGGTGGCGCAGATTTTTGAAGCCCCACAACAGGATTACACCCGCAACCTCATGGCCGCGAGCCTGCATCCCGATCCCGAGATACAGGCAGACCGTCGCGCCGCGAGGCACCGCGCGCAGGAGGAAATGGCATGAAAAAACGTGATGTTCTGGTGGTCTACCCCGCCCGGCCCAAGGCCATGGCGCAGCTCGAAGAAAGCTACACCCTGCATCGCTACGACGAGGCAGACGACAAACAGGCCTTCCTTGCCGAATATGGCCCGCGCTGCGAGGCCATCGTCACCAACGGCCACGCCGCGCTGACCCGCGCGCATCTCGACCATCTGCCCAATCTGAAGATCGTCTGCTGCTCTTCCGCCGGGTTCGAACCCATCGATGTGGACGCGCTGCAGGAGCGCGGCATCTGGCTGACCAACAGTTCGGTCGCGCTCTGCGACGACGTGGCGGATATGGCGCTGCTGCTGACGCTGGCGACCCGGCGGCAGCTGGTGGCGGCGCATGAGTATGTGCGCTCGGGCGACTGGGGCCGCAGAGGCATGTACCCGCTGCTCTCTTCCATGAGCGGCAAGCGGGTGGGCATCGCCGGGATCGGCACCATCGGGCAGGCCATCGCGCGGCGGTTCGAGCCGCTGGGGCTGGAGATCGGCTATACCGCCCGCAGCGCCCGCGATCTGCCGTGGAGCTATTTCGCCGATGTGCAGGCGTTGGCGGAATGGGCCGACATCCTCGTCGCCATCGTCCCCGGCGGTGCCGCCACGCAGGGCATGTTCAACAAGCCGGTGCTCGAGGCGCTTGGCCCCACGGGCAGCTTCATCAACGTGGCGCGCGGCAGCGTGGTGGACGAACCCGCGCTGATCGAGGCGCTCTCCACCGGCAAGCTCGGCAGCGCCGCGCTCGACGTCTATCTCAACGAGCCCAACCCCAACCCGGCGCTGACGCAACTGCCCAATGTGACGCTCTACCCGCATCACGCCAGCGGCACGGTCGAGACCCGCGACGCCATGGCACAGACCGTGGTCGACAATCTCGCCGCCTTCTTTGCGGGCAAGCCCCTGCTCACCCCTGTCTTCGATCTGCCAGAAACCGCGGTAAGCCTATGAAACCGACGCTCAGCTACTTCCGCTGGCCGCTGACCTTCACGGCCGCCGGTCTGGCCCTGTCGTTCTGGCTGGGGCAGGCCACCACCGGCACGCTCTCGGGCGCGGTCACCTTTCTCGCCGTCGGCGCGGTGCTGGCGGTGCTGGAGATCTCGCTCAGCTTCGACAATGCCATCGTCAATGCCAACAAGCTCAAGGACATGACCCCGATCTGGCGGCAGCGCTTCCTGACATGGGGCATTCTGATCGCCGTCTTCGGGATGCGCATCGTCTTTCCGTTGGCGGTGGTGTCGGTCGCGGCCCGTATCGACCCGTGGTCGGCGCTGAAGCTCGCCGCCGCCGAGCCCGAGCAATACGCCCATGTCATGCATGAGGCGCACATCTCGATCGCGGCCTTCGGCGGCACCTTCCTGATGCTGGTGGCGCTGAGCTACTTCATCGATCAGGAGAAAGAGATCGACTGGGTGCGCGCGCTCGAGACCCGCCTGCGCGCCTGCGGCTCCATCCGCGGGCTCGAAATCGCCGCGGTGCTCATGCTGGCGCTGGCCTTCTCCGCCGCGCTGCCGCAGGGCAAAAGCGCGGATTTCCTCTTCGCAGCGGTCTGCGGCATGGTCACCTTCGTCGGGGTCGACCTGCTGGGACAGGTGCTCGACCGCGCCGAAGACACCCGCAACCTCGCGGCGGGCGGCGGCTTCGGGGCGTTCATGTATCTCGAGGTGCTGGACGCTTCGTTCAGCTTCGACGGGGTGATCGGGGCCTTTGCGCTGACGCAGAACCTGTTCCTCATCGCCATCGGCCTTGGCATCGGCGCGTTCTACGTGCGGGGGATGACCATCATGCTGGTCGAGAAAGGCACGCTGGCCGAGTTCCGCTATCTCGAACACGGCGCCTTTTACTCGATCCTCGTGCTGTCGGTCATTATGTACACGCAGTCGCTGCTGCATGTGCCCGAACTGCTCACCGGCCTCATCGGCGCGGTGCTGATCGGCCTCGCCCTCTGGTCCTCGATCCGCCACAACCGGCTCGAGGCTCGGGGCTGAGCGCCGCACCCGCGCCCGCCGCAGGGCGCGTCCCAATCGACTTTTGGAAGGACCACCATGCCCCTGATCCCCCACGACCGTCTTCAGGCTTTTGCGACCGATATTCTGGCTGCGGCAGGGATGGAGGCCGACAAGGCTCAGACCACTGCGAGCGTGTTGCTCGAAGGCGATATGATCGGCCATGACACCCATGGTGTCTCGCTGATCCCAATGTATCTCAAGGCGCTATCTTCGGGCGAGATGTCCGGAAGCGGCGCCCCTGAGGTTGTGTCGGACCGCGGCGCCTGTTTCGTATGGGACGGACGTCTGCTGCCCGGCGCATGGCTGGTGACCCGGGCGCTGGAGCGGGCCTGCGACCGGGTCACCACGCATGGAGTCGTCACTGCGGCGATCCGCTCCTCGCATCACACCTGCGCGCTCGCGGCCTTCATGCGCCCGGTCACCGAGCGCGGCTTCATCGCCCGTCTCAGCTGTTCCAATCCGGCAGCCAACCGCATGGCGCCCTATGGCGGCACCCGCCCGCTGCTGACCCCCAACCCGATCGCCTATGGCTTTCCCACGCGCGGCACGCCGATCGTGGTAGATGTCTCCTGCTCGATCACCACCACCACGATGACGCAGACCTTGGCGCGCAGCGGCGGCCGCTTCCCCGAGCCTTGGGCGCAGACCGCCGACGGCACGCCCACCGACGATCCCCGCGAGGTGACAGAACACGGCGGCTCGCTGCTGCCGCTCGGCGGCGCGCTCAAAGGGCACAAGGGCTATGGGCTTGCCCTCTCGGAGGAGTTGCTGACCCAAGGCCTCTCGGGCAAGGGCCGCGCCAACACCGACGCGCCGGGACCGCTGGCGCAAAGCGTCTTCCTGCAGGTGATGGACCCCGAGGCTTTCGCCGGGCTCGATCCGTTTCTCGACCAATCCGACCATCTGGCCGAGGCCTGCCGCAGTAATCCGCCCGCAGCGGGCGCGACGGGCGCGGTGCGCGTTCCCGGAGATTCCGCCGCCGCCAAACGCGCGCGGGCGCTGGCCGAGGGCGTGCCGGTCGCGGCTTCAGTGCTGGAGGCCCTGAACGAGGCCGCCATGCGCCTTAACGCGGGCGCGCTGGAGGTCGCGTGATGGCGCAAGGCACGATCATCATCACCGGCGCGTCCTCGGGCATCGGTCGCCAGACCGCGCAGCACTTTCTCGCAAAGGGCTGGCGCGTGGGCCTCATCGGCCGCCGCGAAAGCCTGCTGACCGAGATGGCGCAGGATGCCCCCGACGCGCTGCCCCTGCCCTGCGACGTCACCGACGAGGCCTCGGTCGAGGCCGCCTTCGACCGGGCACTGGCGCAATGGGGCCGGATCGACGTGCTGTTCAACAACGCCGGTCAGGGGCTGAAATCGGTGCCGGTGGATGAGGTCTCGCTCGAAGACTGGCGCCGGGTCACCGATGTGAACATCACCGGCATGTTCCTCTGCGCCCGCGCCGCCTTTGCCCGGATGCGCGCGCAGGATCCGCAAGGCGGGCGGATCATCAACAACGGCTCGGTCTCGGCGCATGTCCCGCGCCCCGGCTCTATCGCCTATACCGCCTCGAAACATGCGGTCACCGGGATGACCCGCGCGCTTTCCCTGGATGGCCGCCCCTATGGCATCGCCTGCGGTCAGATCGACATCGGCAACGCGCTGACCGAGATGTCCGCCGGGCAGCAGAAGGGCGTTCCGCAGGCGGATGGCTCCATCGCGGTGGAGCCGATGTTCGACGCGAGCGAGGTCGCGCGCGCCGTGCACCATATGGCCAGCCTGCCACCCGAGGCGAACATCCAGTTCGTCACGCTGATGGCGACGGCGATGCCCTATATCGGGCGCGGCTAGGCGCTGCGGGCTGCGCCCGGCCCTCGGCAATCGCCCGCCCTACATCGCCTGCTTCGCCTGCCCGACGTAGATCGCCACGGGCAGCAGCGTCGCCGAAGAGGTGAACCGCTGGGCCTGAATCATCGCCTCCAGCGTCGCCGCCTGCGACCAGTCCCGGCGGCTGATAAACTGCCGCGCCACCAGCGCCGCGCCGTCGGGACGGGTCTGCACAAACCCCTGCAAAGCCGCCGAAATCCGGCCCTTAAGCGCGGCAGAGCCAACGCCATGCTGGATCGCCAGCGCCTCCACCACCAGTTCGAGCTTGGCCAGCGGCTGCGCGGGATCGGCAAGGAATTTCTCCTCGAGCAGCGCCACCCCCTCGGCCCCGTCGATCTCGATCAGCGCCGTGGCAAAGGCGCCCAAGGTCGGGCTCTGGCCGCCGTGGGCCGCGGCCTCAAGCGTGGAATGGATCACCCGCCGCGCGGCCTCCGAGCCTTCCAGCCCCAGCAGCAGCGCGCGGATCGGTTGGTAGGGCGCGTTGACCGGCGTGTAGAAATTCTCCATCAGCGCCGCCACCCCCAGACGCAGCTTGATCCGCCGCAGCTCCGCATAGGGTGCCTTGTCAATCTCGCGCAGCGCAAGATTGCGCAGCTCGCGGTCGCGATGGTCCTGCAGCCCCGCAAAGAGCGCGAAGCGCCGCGCGTCAAAGCCGCTCGTCCACTCCGGCCCCTCTTTTAGGATGCGGCGCATCACCGGACGGAAATCGGCATCCACATAGGCCACCTGCACCCAACGCGCGCCGTCGCGGGCAAAAAGCATGCTGTTCTCGGGGGCCGCGGCGAGGCGACGGCGGCTCACACTGTCGACAAAGGCGCCCAGATCGCTCGGCACCTTGCCGCGCAGCACCTCGACCGGCGCAAAGGCGAAGGGGTTTTCGGGATCTGGCCGCGCCAGCACCAGCGCGCGGCCCTCCACCAGCCAATCGGCGGCGGTCCGCTCCGGCAGCACATTGTGAAAGGCGCAGGGCAAGGCCGGCGTCGCCGTCAGCAAGACGGCGCTCAGCAGGGCAAGGGCGGTCATCCGGGCGCAGGCCATGGCGGCTCCTTTCACTGGTCGGTGTCATCCCGCCACGGCACCGGCCCAATGGCCGGGGCGCCGCGACGTCTCAAAAGGCCGCCACCCGCTCGATCACCCAAAAGGCGGCAAGGCTGCCGATGCCGTAGCCCGCAACGCGGACAAGCCGCGCCTGCCCGCGCTCCAGCAGCGGAAACAGCCGGTGCACCAGCAGGCCAAGGATCAACACACCGCAGATAAACAGGATCTGCCCCGCCTCCACCCCGATGTTGAACGACAGCAGCGCCAGCGGGATGTCATCCTGCGGCAAGCCGATCTCGCGCAGCGCCCCGGCGAAGCCCAGCCCGTGGATCAGCCCGAAGGTAAAGGAAATCACCCATGGAAACCGCTGCGCCAGTTGGTCGCGCGCCTCGGGCGGCAAGGTCAGCTCATAACCCAGAAAGACGATCGACAGGGCGATCACCGCCTCGACGGGCGGCGGCGGCAGGGTCAGCCAGCCCAGCGTGGCGGCGGCCAGCGTGACGCTATGCGCGGCGGTAAAGGCAGTGATCGCCCACAGCAGCCGCCCGCGCCCACGGATCAGCAGAAGCAGCGCGAAGACAAACAGCAGGTGGTCCACCCCTTCGAGGATATGCGTCACCCCAAGCCCGACGTAGCTGGTGAACACCCCCAAACTGTCCAGATCCGCAGGCACGGTGAAGGCGGGCGCGCCATTGGTCAGCCGCTGGGTCTGCATCTTCCCCGGCGCAAGCTCGTAGCGCACCAGCGTCTCGGTGCGGGTGCGCTCCAGCCCGTCGATGGCGATTGTGCCCCCGGCAAGCCCCTGCGGGCAGGTGGAGATCCAGCCGCTCACCCAGCCGCGCCCGTCAAAGCTTGGCGGCGGCGGCTCCGAGGCGGTGCAGCCCTCGGGCAGCACCGGGCTGATCGCCATGGGCTTGCCGCTCACGTCGGGCATCCGCCAGCTGACCCGCCACTGCCCTTCGCGCAGCGCGGTCAGCTCCAGATAGCCCGGATCGAGCGCATGCGCCTCTCCGCGTCCCGGCAGCACGCTCAGACACAATAGCAGCACGCAAAGCAGCCGGATCATTGCGCCAGAACCTCTTCGCTGGAGGGCAGCGTGATCTCATAGCGCTCCATCAGCGCCTCCGAGAAGGCCGCGCCCATCTCCTTGGCCTTGGCCGCCCGCCATTCCGCCTCGACCCGGTCGCGGATCGCCTCCAGCGGCGGCAGCTCCGGCGCGGCGCTGTCGGTGATACGGATGAGATGCAGCCCATAGGCGCTCTGCACCGGCCCCTGCCATTGCCCCGTCGGCAGTTCCGCCAGCGCGCTGTGAAAGCCGCTGCCAAAGCTGCGGTCGATGGCGGGCGCGCCGGTCAGCGGCAGCGCCGGAGGCAGCATGGCGCCGCGCCCGATCAGCATCGGATCCGCGCCCTCCTGCAGCTTCACGCGCAACGCCTCGATCGCGCCGGGGTCCTGCTCGTCCAGCAGCACCTGCTCGAAGGCATAGCGCGCGGGCAGCGCAAAGCGCGCGCGGTGGCTCTCGACAAACGCCGCCAGCGCCGCTTCGTCCGGCTCCAGCGCCGCCGCCCCCGACTCGCCGATGAATTCCATTTTCTGCGCCAGCCGCTGGCGGATCGCCGCATCGCCACTGTCGAGCCCAAGGCGCAGCGCCTCGCGCACCATCGCCTCCTCGCGGGCCCAGTTACTCAGCAGACCGTCCATCTCGGCCGGGGTGGGCTGGCGGTTCCAGACGGCGGCGAAGCGCTCGCGCATGTTCTGCGCTTCGGCGACGCTGAGGCTGATCGCGTCCGGCGGCGGCGCTTCGGGCGTGTCATCGAGCAGCGCGTAGGTGCCAAAGATCGCCCCCGCGATGACGAAGAAATGCAGAAGCGGGGAGCTCAGAATGCGTCGCATGGCCAAAAATCTTCAAATCAGTCGCAAAATGGACGGCCCAAAGCATGGGCCATCCGCATCCTAGCACAGCGCGCCGCGCCTTACTCCGCCGGAGTGTACCAGATCGGCGAGGTATAGGCGCGCTGCTGGTTGGTCATCGGCACTTCCTCGGGCAGTTCGAGGTCGAATTTCACCGCGTCATAGGCCGTCCAGCGCGGCGTCGGGATCTCGATTACCCGCGCGTAGTAGAAGGCCTTGAGCGCAGGATCGAAGTCGGGGTCGGTCCAGACCGTGCCCAGTTCCGCCGCGCCGATGGTGTTGGTCCAGCTGGGGATCGACAGATCGACGGTGCTGCCCACCGGCGGAACGGTGCCATCCTCGGCGGGCGTGCGATCATCCGACCACGCCACGTCATAGACCTTCTCTTGCGGGGTGCCCTCGGCGTCGATCCAGCCCTTCACCACCTGCACGCGGTCGAGGTTCGCCCCCGCGGAATCGCGCAGCGCGTAGACCAAGAAGCTCGGCGCTTCGGCCCCTTCGGGCGCGGGCGGCATGTCCGATCCCATGGGCACGCCCTTGGTGTAGCCCACCAGCGCCAGATCCCGGCGCAGCGCGTCGTCTTCGGCGTAGTCCCAGCCACCGAAGAAGCGCACGCGGATGCGGGTGCCGGTGGTGGCATAGACCTCGCGCCGCTGCATCGCGTCGAACAGCGCCCCACGGGTGTTCTCCTGCGCCCAGACCGCGGTGAGGCCAGAGGTGATATACTCGTAGCTGTAGAGGGTCAGCCCCAGATCCTCGTTGGCCAGCGCCACATGCAGCTCGCCATCCTCGATGATCCGATGCGCCGACGGCTCGTAAGTGGCGTATTTGCCAAAGAAGTTGTCGTTGTCCGGGCTCGGCACCGCGACGTGGTTGTCACCGGCCCCCACCATGCCAAACTTGAACGGGTTGGTGCCCAGCTCCTCCTCCAGCACCATCCCGCGCAGCAGGCCGGACCGGGCGTATTCGCCGGGCAGCATCTCTTCGGTCTTGGCGGCGGTGGCGTCGAGGTTGCCGTAATCCCACGTCTCGAAATCGGCAAAAGCGTCATCGGGGGACAGGAAGGGATGCGCCTCGCCGTCGCCCTTCATCTGCGTCGCCTCATAGAGCCGCTCCCATTTCTGGCGCTGCTCAGCATAACCGGGATCATAGGGCGCGCCGCCGTCGAAATCATCCTGCATGGCGAACATCATGCCGTTCGACAGGTTGCCATTGTGCGGGATGGCCAGCACGTCGCCGCCGGTGGTGTCCTCGTAGTTCTGCATCCATTTCCACAGATCGCGCGGGTTGTTCGAGCCCATGGGCGGCTGCGTCGTATAGGCGATCACCTGTTTCGCCCGCTCGCCCCCGTCGCGCAGGATCACGTTGCGGTGCAGGTTGTTGCCCTTCTCCAGCGAGGTCCACTCAAAGGCGATGAACGTGGTGAACTTGCCGGGATCGTTGAACTCTTCGGCGGCGTCGACGATGTCGTACCAGACCGCGTCAAAGGCCGGCAGGCCGGGCTGGTAGTTCAGCGCCTCGGGCAGCTCTCCTTGGCCGAACTGTTCGATCAGCCGCCACATGGCATCCCCGGCCACCTGCCCGCCCGCATTGAAATCCTCGTGGTATTTCTTGCCGTCCGGATCGGCGAGGATCTCGGGCGTGCCCATCATGATGTCTTGGATCACGCCCATCGCGTCCGAATGGTCGGTGATCATGAAAAAGTCGTAGGGCACGCGCACCTTGTTGGGCTGGCCGGTGCTGGTGGTCACCTGATCGCCGCGCGCGTAGCGATAGGCATCGCGCGGCCCCAGCGTGGTGCCCGCGCCGCCCGCATCGGGCGAGAGCGCGGTGTGCACATGGGTGTCGCCAAAGAACACATCGGTCGGAAAGGCGCGGTTGGCATAGGGCGAATAGGGCCGCCCCTTCATCACGTCGATCGGCCCGGAGAGGCCCGCGGTATAGGCCCCGCCCTCCTGCGAGCTCTCCTGCGCAAAAAGCCCGCTTGGGGTGAGGAAAAGCGCGCTCGCGGTCAGTGCGGCACCGAAAGCCTTGGTTTGCATCTTGGGTTGCATCTTGGGTCGCATGAGGTGCTCCTGCGTAAATGCCGCAGCCACGCGCCGATAATCTCCGGCTCCCGCGCCGCCACGACGTAAAAATCCCTAAGTGGCATGATGAGAGCCCAGCGACTCCCCGCCCAAATCGCCTGTAATACCGGCACGATAGGCACTGTCCCTGCGTGAAGCCAGAGAATTTTCACGCCATGGTTGAATTGAGCACGGACCCGCGCCGCTACCCTGTCGCGCGGCCCAAACACCGCGACCCCCACATGCAAAAACGGCCGCGATGCGCTGCATCACGGCCGTTCCCATCAGCGCGCAGACTTGCGCGCCTGTAGGTCTGTCAGTCTGCGGTCAGACCGCGACTTTCATGCTTTCTTCGAGGTAGATCTCGCGCAGACGCGTCGCCACCGGGCCGGGTGTGCCCGCACCGACCGCAGCACCGTCGACCTCGACCACCGGCATGACGAAGCTGGACGCCGAGGTCACAAAGGCCTCATCCGCGTCTTTCGCCTCGTCGATGGTGAAGCTGCGCTCTTCCACGACCATCTGCGCTTCCTTGGCGAACCGCAGCACCGCGGCGCGGGTGATGCCGTGCAGGATGTCGGTCGACAGCTCGCGGGTGATGATCTTACCGCCCTTGACGATATAGGCGTTGTTCGACGAGCCCTCGGTCACCTTGCCGTCCTCGACGAACCACGCATCGTCGCAGCCGGCTTTCTTAGCGGCCATCTTGGCCATCGACGGGTACAGCAGCTGCACCGTCTTGATGTCGCGGCGGCCCCAGCGGATGTCTTCCAGCGAGATCACCTTGATGCCCTTCTTGGCCGCCGGGTTGTCGGCGAGGCCGGGCTTGTTCTGGGTGAACAGCACCAGCGTCGGCTCGGTGGTCTCGGGGTCGGGGAAGGCGAAATCGCGATCGCCAGCCGAGCCACGGGTAACCTGCAGGTAGACGAGCCCATCGGTGATCTCGTTGAGCTTGACCAGCTCGCGGTGGATCGCCAGCAGCTCTTCCTCGGTGCAGGGCGCCTTCATGTCCAGCTCTTTCAGCGAGCGGGCGAGCCGCTTGGCGTGGCCGTCGAAATCGATCAGCTTGCCGCCAAGAACCGAGGTCACCTCATAGACCCCATCGGCCATCAGAAAGGCCCGGTCGAAGATCGACACTTTGGCCTCGGTCTCGGGCAGGTACTCGCCATTGACGTAAACGGTGCGCATTGCAGCTTTCTCCATAATTCTCTGTCGCTCAGTTCCGCCAAAGCGGACCCGGGGTCAAGCCCGCTCGCCGGTGCCCACACAGCAGCTTCGGCATAGGGCGGGCCGCCCCATCGAAATCATCCGGCGCCGGGGCTCAGCCCCAGAGCGCCGCCTCGGGCGCATGCACACCCGCGTCGTCGTAAAGCAGAGCCGCCTCGCGGTCCTCGCCCAGCAGCAGCGGCGCGTCGAGATCGACGTATTGCGCGCCCTGCGCCACGATCACCGCCGGTGCCATGGCCAGCGAGCTGCCCACCATGCAGCCGACGAAGATGCCGTAGCCCTCGGCCTTGGCCGCGTCGAGCAGCGCCAGCGCCTCGGTCAGACCGCCGGTCTTGTCGAGCTTGATGTTGACGATGTCGTATTTGCCCTTGAGGCTCGGCAGCGAAGCGCGGTCGTGGCAGCTCTCATCGGCGCAGATCGGCACCGGGCGCTCCATGCCCAGCAGCGCGTCATCCTCGCCCGCGGGCAGCGGCTGCTCGACCATGGCAACACCCAGACGCTGCAGATGCGGCGCCAGCTCGGCATAGACCTCGGGCGTCCAGCCTTCATTGGCATCGACGATGATGGTGCTCTCGGGCGCCCCGGCGCGCACGGCTTCGAGCCGCGGCAGATCCTCGGGCGTGCCCAGCTTCACCTTCAGCAGCGGGCGGAAGGCGTTCTTGGCGGCCTGCGCCTGCATCTCTTCGGGGGCGGCGAGCGAGAGCGTATAGGCCGTCACCTCGGGCTGCGGCGCGGGCAGATCCAGCAGATCCCACACGCGCTTGCCTGCGGTCTTGGCCTCCAGATCCCACAGCGCGCAATCCACCGCGTTGCGCGCGGCGCCTGCGGGCAGCAGATCCTGCAGCGCCTCGCGGGTTACATCCTGCGGCAGCGATTGGATCTGCGCCTCGACGCTGTCCAGCGTTTCGTCATAGCGCGCATAGGGCACGCATTCGCCCCAGCCGGTGATGCCGCCGCGGGTGATCTTCACGGTGATCACCTTGGATTCGGTGCGGCTGCCGCGCGAGATGGTGAAGACCTGCGCCAGCTTGAAGGTGTCGCGGGTGACCTCGATGCTCAAACCCTGCCCCTTTCATTGTTCCTTAAATACGCAAACCCCGGCGCCGGAAGCGCCGCCGCCGGGGGTGATGTGGTCACTGTGCCAGATGGCTCAGAGCGCCGCCACCGCATCCGCGAGGCGCTCGGCGCCGTGGCGGTAGGGGTCGACGCAGGGCAGACCAAGGCTTTCCTCGACCTCGGCGCAATAGGCTTTGGCCTCTTCCTCGCCCATGTGCTGGGTGTTGATCGACACGCCAATCACCTTGCAGTCGGGGTTGGCGACCTTGGCCAGTTCCAGCGCCACGTCGCGCACCGCTTCCAGCGTCGGCAGCTTGTAGCCCGGCAGGCCGCGCATATGGGTGCGGGTCGGCTCGTGGCAGAGCACCAGCGCGTCCGGCTGACCGCCATGCACCAGCGCCATGGTCACGCCCGAGTAGGAGACGTGGAACAGCGAGCCCTGACCCTCGATGATGTCCCAGTGATCGGGCTCATTGTCGGGGGTGAGATATTCGATCGAGCCGGCCATGAAGTCGGCGATCACCGCGTCGAGCGGCACACCGTCGCCGGTGATCAGGATGCCGGTCTGGCCGGTGGCGCGGAAGGTGGACTTCATGCCCTTTTCGCGCATCGCCGCGTCCAGAGCCAGCGCGGTATACATCTTGCCGACCGAGCAATCGGTGCCCACGGCCAGCAGGCGCTTGCCGGTGCGCTTCTCGCCGTTGGCGATCGGATATTGCACCGAAGGAATGCGCACGTCGTGCAGCGTCTGGCCGGTGGCCTTGGCGACGGCTTTGAGGTCTTCTTCGTTGCGCAGCAGGTTGTGCAGGCCCGAGGCAAGGTCAAAGCCTTCCTCAAGTGCTTCCACCAGAACCTTTTTCCAGGTCTGCGAGATCACGCCGCCACGGTTGGCGACGCCGATCACCAGCGTCTTGGCACCGGCGGCCTTGGCTTCGGCAAGGGTCATGTCCTTGAGGCCCAGATCGGCCTTGCAGCCTTCAAGGCGGAACTGACCAACGCAGTTCTCGGGGCGCCAGTCCTTGATGCCCTGTGCCACCTTGGCGGCCAGACCGTCGGGGGCGTCACCGAGGAAGAGGAGATACGGCGTCTCGATCATGGTATTCTATTCCCTGTGTTTGTGTCTGCTATCGTGTCGGCGGCTGCGCGTGTGGTGTTTGGGAGGCGCACAGGCCCGCGACCGGTTTCGACGCTGAGTTTGCCCTGCATCCCACGCAAATCCGTCTCGATTTGCACGTTCGCGCGCGCAGCAACGCCAAATTTCCACGCATTTCGGCACCAACGCCGAAGAATCGTGCACGGTATCGCGGCAGGAGGCGGCAGAGTTTGCGCCGCAACGCGGCAAATTTCGCTTGCGCAGCATCACGCAATTTAATAACCCATGTGCCAGCCTGAACGTAACTTCATTACCCACCCGAGGTGATCAAATGAGCTTTCGCATCCAGCCCGCCGCGCCCGCCCGCCCGAACCGCTGCCAGCTTTTCGGCCCCGGCTCGCGTCCGGCGATCTTCGAGAAGATGGCCGCCAGCGCCGCGGACGTGATCAACCTCGACCTCGAGGACTCGGTCGCCCCCGACGACAAGGATAGTGCGCGCGCCAATATCATCGAGGCCATCGGCGATATCGACTGGGGCAAGAAGACGCTTTCGGTGCGGATCAACGGGCTCGACACGCCCTATTGGTACCGCGACGTGGTCGATCTTTTGGAGCAGGCCAGCGACCGGCTCGACCAGATCATGATCCCGAAAGTGGGCTGCGCAGGGGACCTTTATGCCGTGGATGCGCTGGTTACCGCCGTCGAGCGCGCCAAAGGCCGGAGCAAGCCGATCGCCTTTGAGGTGATCATCGAGTCTGCCGCGGGTATCGCCCATGTGGAAGAGATCGCCGCCGCCTCGCCCCGGCTTGAGGCGATGAGCCTAGGCGCCGCCGATTTCGCCGCCTCCATGGGCATGGCGACCACCGGCATCGGTGGCACGCAAGAGAATTACTACATGCTGCACGAAGGCGCCAAACACTGGTCCGATCCGTGGCACTGGGCGCAGGCCGCCATCGTCGCCGCCTGCCGCACCCATGGCGTGCTGCCGGTCGATGGCCCCTTCGGTGATTTCTCGGACGACGAGGGCTACCGCGCGCAGGCGCTGCGCTCGGCGACGCTGGGCATGGTCGGCAAATGGGCCATTCACCCCAAGCAGGTGGCGCTGGCCAATGAGGTCTTTACCCCCTCCGAGGGCGCGGTGACCGAGGCGCGCGAGATCCTCGCCGCCATGGAAGCGGCCAAGGCCAAGGGCGAGGGTGCCACGGTCTACAAGGGCCGTCTGGTGGACATCGCCTCGATCAAACAGGCCGAGGTGATCGTGCGCCAGTCCGAGATGATCGCCAGCGCCTGAGCCGCAAAACCGCTGTCCCCGCGGGGACAGGGGCGGCGATCCGGCATTGCACCGCTCTGACAAAAGGCCGTCCCCGCGGGGACGGCCTTTTTATTGCGGTCCCCGCTCTGACCTTAGCGGCCTTGACCCGAGCGCCGCCTGCCGCCTAGCCTGCCCGCATATCAAAGACGTCATTTCACCCATCCCATTTCCCTGCACGGAGCCGTGCCATGAGCCTCGCGCACCGCCGCCTTCGCTTTTGCCTGCCTGCCGCCCAGCCGTTCCCTAACGGTCTGTTAATATTTGCCCTGACCCTCATTGCCCTGCCCCTCATTGCCCTGCCCCTCATCGCCCTACTCCCCGCGCCCGCCCGCGCCGATGTCACGCCATTCAAGACCCCCTCCGGCAACATCGAATGTTATATCGGCGACAGCGGCACCGCGACGGACCTGCAATGCGCGATCTTCGAGTTCAGCGCCGCGCCCGCCTTGCCGCGTCCGGCGTCCTGCGCGGCCCCTTGGGGCCACAGTTACATCCTGCTCGAACAAGGCCCGGTGACCATGGTCTGCGGCGGGCCGGGCCCCAAGAACACCGCGCCGGGGGTCGATATCGCGCCCTATGGCGTCTCGGCCCGATGGGGCGGCATTTCCTGCCTGTCACAAAAGACCGGGCTGCAGTGCCAGAACGCCGATGGCCACGGCTTTTTGCTGTCGCGCCGCGTGCTCAAGGTCTGGTAGCCGGGCCGCGAAGACTGGACAGGCCCGGCCCGCACCCCAGCTTCAGCCCCACGAGGAGACGGAAAATGCGCGGGACGCACGGGCCGTGTTGCGCCTGTTACCGTGCGCAGCTAGAGCGCGCCGGACGAGTTCCGCAATTCATGCGCGCCAAGGAGGTTGTTGATGACGCAGTTCACGCTCGGATGGGAAGAATGGCTGGCCTTGCCCGGCCTCGGCCTGCCCGCGATCCGCGCCAAGGTTGATACCGGCGCGCGGACCTCGGCCCTGCACGCCTTCGCCATCGAGCCCTTCGGCTCGGCTGACAAGCCGATGGTCCGCTTCGCCATCCACCCCGACCCCGCCGATCCTGATCTCGAGATCATCTGCTCGGCACCGCTCAAGGACCGGCGCGAGGTGACCTCGTCGAACGGCGAGACCGAGCTGCGCTTCGTGATCGAAGCAGAGGTGGTGATGGGCGAGCGCCGCTGGCCGATCGAGATCACCCTCACCGACCGGGGCAGCATGGCCTATCGCATGCTGCTGGGCCGCAGCGCGCTGCTCGACGACATGATCGTTTCGCCGACCCAGCGCATGCAGCAACCCGAGCTGTCATTCGACGTCTACCGCGCCCTGCCCCGCCGCCAGCGCGCGCAGCGGGCGCTGCGCCTCGCGGTGCTGACCCGCGAGCCGAACAACTACTCCACCCAGCGCCTGATCGAAGCCGCCGAAACCCGTGGCCACGCGATGGAGGTGATCGACACCTCGCGCTGCTATATGAACATCCGCGCCGTTGGCGGCGAAGTGCATTACGACGGCCGCCGCCTGCCCCATTACGACGCGGTGATCCCGCGCATCGGGGCCTCGATCACCAGCTACGGCACCGCCGTGGTGCGCCAGTTCGAGAGCATGGGCACCTATTGCCTCTCGGGCTCGGAAGGCATCAGCGTCTCGCGCGACAAGCTGCACGCACATCAGGTGCTGGCCCGTCACCGCATCGGCATGCCGACCACCGCCTTTGCCCGCAGCCCCAAGGATTCGGGCAATCTGGTGGAACTGGTGGGCGGTGCGCCGTTGGTGCTGAAGCTGCTGGAAAGCAGTCAGGGCAAGGGCGTGGTGCTGGCCGAAACCCGCAAGGCCGCCGAAAGCGTGATCAGCGCCTTTCAGGGGCTGAAGGCGGATTTCCTCGTGCAGAGCTTCGTCAAGGAAGCCGCCGGTGAGGACATCCGCTGCCTCGTGGTCGGCGGCAAGGTGGTGGCCACCATGCGTCGCCGCGGCAAGCCCGACGACTTCCGCTCGAACCTGCATCAGGGTGGCACCGCCGAGAAGGTGCGGATCTCGCGCGAGGAGCGCGAGGTGGCGATCAAAGCGGCACGGGCGATGAAGCTCGACGTGGCGGGTGTGGACCTGCTGCGCGGCGCCGACGGTCCCAAGGTGCTGGAGGTGAACAGCTCGCCGGGCCTCGAGGGCATCGAGAAGACCTCGGGCAAGGACATCGCCGGGCTAATCATGGAGCACATCGAGACCAAGGTGGCCCCGAAGCCGCCACGCTCGAAAAGCCGCACGAAGCGCAGCGCGGGATAACCGCCTCGGCGCAGGCCGGGCGCGCGCCTGCCCGTGGGGTGGCGCCGCGACGGCTGCGGTCTGCGCTTTATCCTGGCCAAGCTTGGACGAGTGTCGAACGTCGTGCTCGCCCACCAAAGCGCCAGCCCGCCGGTACGGGCAGGCGCACGCCCGGCGGCCTTTGGCCCTGAGTCCGGGCGGGGCTGGCGAAAGGGCATTGTCGGCGCACGAAAAATTGCGCCCTTACGGAGGTTCATGAGAACTTTCGAACGCGGGAACCCCCGCAAAGCGCAACCTTCTTGCGTCGCGCCGCGCTGCGGCATCGCCTTGCCCTTGCCGCTGCCCCCTATGGGCGTTAAACACCCCCGGTAATCCAAACTCCGAGGGGATGCCCCATGCCTGCCTATCGCTCCCGCACCACCACCCACGGCCGCAACATGGCCGGCGCCCGCGGCCTGTGGCGCGCCACTGGCATGACGGACGGCGACTGGAACAAGCCGATCATTGCGATCGTGAACTCCTTCACCCAATTCGTGCCCGGCCACGTGCACCTCAAGGACCTGGGCCAGATGGTCGCCCGCGAGGTCGAGAAGGCCGGCGGCGTCGCCAAGGAGTTCAACACCATCGCGGTGGATGACGGCATCGCCATGGGCCACGACGGCATGCTCTACTCGCTGCCCTCGCGCGAGATCATCGCCGACTCGGTGGAATATATGGTCAACGCGCATTGCGCCGACGCCATGGTCTGCATCTCCAACTGCGACAAGATCACCCCCGGCATGCTGATGGCCGCCATGCGCCTCAACATCCCCGTGGTCTTTGTTTCGGGTGGCCCGATGGAAGCGGGCAAAGTCGAATGGGAAGGCACCGAAAAGGCGCTGGATCTGGTCGACGCCATGGTCGCCGCCGCCGACGACAAATACACCGACGCGCAGGTTCAGGCGATCGAAGAAGCCGCCTGCCCGACCTGCGGCTCCTGCTCGGGGATGTTCACCGCCAACTCGATGAACTGCCTGACCGAGGCGCTTGGCCTGTCGCTGCCCGGCAACGGCTCGACGCTGGCCACCCACTCGGACCGCCAGCGGCTGTTCGTCGAGGCCGGTCATCTGATCGTCGACCTCGCCAAGCGTTACTACGAGCAGAACGACGCCACGGTGCTGCCGCGCTCGATCGCCACGGTGAAGGCCTTCGAGAACGCCATGACGCTGGACATCGCCATGGGCGGCTCGACCAACACCGTGCTGCACCTGCTGGCCGCCGCGAACGAAGGCGAAGTGCCCTTCGAGATGTCCGACATCGACCGGCTGTCGCGCAACGTGCCGGTGCTGTGCAAGGTCGCGCCCGCCAAGGACGACGTGCATATGGAAGACGTGCACCGGGCGGGGGGCATCATGTCGATCCTCGGCCAGCTCGACCGTGCCGGCCTGCTCGACACCTCGGTGCACACGGTGCACGCCGAGACCATGGCGCATGCGCTCGACCGCTGGGACGTGACGCGCACCAACTCGGAATCGGTGCATGATTTCTTCCGCGCCGCGCCGGGCGGAGTGCGCTCGACCACCGCATTCTCGCAGTCCATGCGCTATGACACGCTTGATCTCGACCGTCAGGCCGGGGTGATCCGCGACGCCGAGCACGCGTTTTCCAAGGATGGCGGGCTTGCGGTGCTCTACGGCAACCTCGCCGAGGATGGCTGCATCGTGAAGACCGCGGGCGTGGACGAGTCGATCCTGACGTTCCACGGCCCCGCGCGCATCTTTGAATCGCAGGACACCGCGGTGAGCGCGATCCTCACCGGCAAGGTGCACAAGGGCGACGTGGTGCTGATCCGCTACGAAGGGCCGCGCGGCGGTCCGGGCATGCAGGAAATGCTCTACCCGACCTCCTACCTGAAATCGAAGGGCCTTGGCAAAGACTGCGCGCTGGTCACCGACGGGCGCTTCTCGGGCGGCTCCTCGGGCCTGTCGATCGGTCACGTCTCGCCGGAAGCGGCAGAGGGCGGCACCATCGGCCTCGTGGAAGAGGGCGACATGATCGAGATCGACATCCCCAACCGCAAGATCAACCTTGCGGTGGATGACGCGGTGATCGCCGAGCGTCGTGCGGCGCGCGAGGAAAAGGGCTGGCAGCCGGACGAGCAGCGCAAGCGCAAGGTCTCCAAGGCGCTGAAGGCCTATGCCGCGCTGACCACTTCGGCCGCCAAGGGTGCCGTGCGGCAGATCTGAGCCGCCTCGGGCAGGTAGAACGAAATTGGCCGTCCCCATGGGGACGGCCGTTTCTTTTTAGGGGCGTTGCCCCCGGGCCCCGCGGGGATGGCCGTTTCTTTTTGGGGGCGCTGCCCCCGGGCCGCGCCTGCGCGCGGCCTCCCCCGGGAATTTTTGTCTAAGCGAAGACGCGGGACGCGGCGCCGGGGCTAGCTGGCGCGGGTTTCGCGTGCCTCTGTTGTGGCGGCTTCGGCGGGCGCGGCGGCATCTGGCTCGGCCTCTGCATCAGGGTCCAGCTGCGTGTCCGTTTCTTCGCCGGTCGCATCGCGCCCGGCGGCATCGGCGAGGATAAGCTCGGCGGCGCGCAACGCGGCGGCCATCACCGGCGCCAGCGTGCCTCCTGCGGGCATCTCGGGGAAGATCGAGGCGTCGCAGACCCGCAGCCGTTCGATGCCGCGCACCCGCAGCCGCGCATCGAGCGGCATGGTCTCTTCGACGCCCATGGCGCAGCTGCCCACCGCATGGCAGGCCGAGCGGCTGTAGCGGCGGTAAAGATCGAGGATGTCATCGTCGGTCTTGGCCCATGCCGAGATCACCGTCTCGCCCTCGATGAACTCCGACAGCGCCGGACGCCGCGCCAGTTTGCGCAGCAGCCGCACCGCCTCGACCGCGCGCAGACGGTCGCGCTCGTTCGATAGGTAATTGGCTTCGATCTGCGGCGGCAGGTCCGGATCGGGCCCGGAGGCAAAGACATAGCCGGTGCTGTCGGGCCGCAGCGTGTGACAGGTGAGACGCATGCCGGGCTCGGCCTCGCAGCCGCTGACCCCCTGCGCCGGATCAAAGGAATGCGCGGCGGCAGAGATCATCGTGTCGGGCCGCTCGGCGCCCTTCTGCGCCGCGACGAAACCAACCAGTTCCGCGCCGCCCCGGCTCAGCACGCCTTCGCTCGAAACCAAAAAGCGCAGCACGTTGAGCCACAGCCGCATGCCGGTGAGCGCCCGGTTGTCGCTGTCGCGCCAATGCCGCAGCCGCCAGTTGGTAGCCAGCGTCAGCTGATCGCGCAGCCCCCAGCCGATGTTGGGGCTGTGGTGTTTCGCCTCGATCCCGGCGCGGCGCAGCGCCATGCCGTCGCCGATGCCGGACAGCATCAGCAGCTTGGGGGTGACGATGGCCCCGGCGCAGAGGATCACCTCGCCGCGCGCGTCGAACAGCAGCTGCGCGGTGCCGCGGCGCCCCTCGACGCCGCGCGCACGGCCCTCGTCCAGCAGCACCCGGTCGACGCGCACGCCGGTTTCGATGCGCAGGTTCGGACGGTCGCGCGCGCGGCGCACAAAGGCCGTCCACGCCGTGGTCCGCCGCCCCTTCTCGTCGATCGTCCACGCCGCCGGGCCGAGCCCCTCGGGGTCTTCCTCGTTGGGATCGTAGCGCTGGCGCCAGCCGCTTTCGGCCCCGGCCTGCATCACCGCCTGCATCAGCGGCGACAGCGGCTGGCCGAGCTTGACCTCCAGCGGGCCGCCGCGACCGCGGGTGTCGCTGGCCCCAAAGGCGTGATGCTCGATCTGGCGCAGGCAGCGCGACATCTCGGCCCAGCCCCAATCCTCGCTGCCCAAGGCGCGCGCCATGCGGGTCCAATCCGCCTCACCGCCGCGCAGCCAGAGCGCATTGCCCACCGCGCTGGTGCCGCCGGGCATCCGCCCGCGCAGCCAGCGCTCTGCCGGGCCGCGCGGGCCGGGCTCGACGTGATAGCTGTAGCGGCGCGTCGGGTCCTCGAGCAGCCGCTGCTGCGCCCGTGGCACCTGACTGAGCCAGTGACCGCCGGTGCCCTTGCCCTCCTCGAGCAGCAGCACCCGGTTGTCGGGGTCCGCCGAGAGCCGTTCGGCCAGCACACAGCCCGCCGATCCTGCCCCCACGATGATGTAATCGAACTCCCCCGCCTGCGCGTCGGTCATATTCCCGTCAAAATCTTCCATCTTCGCCGCCACCCCCGCAGAGATCGCCACCTGCCCGAATCGGACCCGCTCAGGCTCTTTCGTCCTTGGGCGAACCCATGACCACATAAGAGGTTATGGCGCTTACCTGCGGTAACATGCCAAGAACCTCCGTGTGGAACTCCTTGTAGGCAGCAAGATCGGCCACCTCGATCCTGAGAAGATATTCGAGGTTCCCGGTAATATTGTGGCACTCCTTGACGCCGGGGGAGCGGGTGATGACGCGCTCGAACGCCTGCTGCGCCTCTTTGGTGTGGCGGCTGAGGCCGACGGTGACATAGGCGACGAAGCCGATGCCGGTCTTCTCGGGGCTGAGCACCGCGCGGTAGCCGCGGATCACGCCGGATTTCTCAAGCATGGCGACACGGCGCAGGCAGGCCGAGGGCGACAGGCCCACGGTTTCGGCCAGCGCGAGGTTGCTGATCCGACCATCGGACTTCAATACGCGCAATATCCTGCGGTCAGTCTCATCTAAATCGCTCATAAGTTTCATTAGAGCAGTCAATCCGCTGCAGATTGCAACCTTTCTCCGCGCAGGCCGCGCAACTCTTGCGTCATGACACAGGACCTCATGCTCGCGCTTGCGACCTTCGCCCTCGTCACGGTGATCTCGCCGGGGCCGAACAACCTTATGCTGCTGACCTCGGGGGCCAACTTCGGCCTCGCGCGGAGCCTGCCGCATATGCTGGGCGTGGCCTTGGGCTTTCCGGTGATGGTGCTGCTGGTCGGGCTGGGCGTGATGCGGCTTTTCGAGGCCTATCCGCTGGTGCGCGACGCGCTGACGGTGCTGTCGGTGCTCTATATGGGCTGGCTGGCGTGGAAGATCGCCCATGCCTCGGCGCCGGGAGGGGCCGGTGAGGCCGCGGGCCCGAACGGCGCGCGACCGCTGAGCTTTCTTCAGGCCGCCGCCTTTCAATGGGTGAACCCCAAGGCGTGGTCGATGGCGTTGGGGGCGATCACGCTCTACGCCGCCGCGGGCGATCTTGCCGCCGTGCTGCTGGTCGCGGGCACCTATGTGGCCATGGGCGCGATCTCGACCACCACTTGGACGGTGATGGGCGGCGGGCTGCGGCGGGTGCTGACGAATCCGGCGCGGCTGCGGCTCTTCAACTGGAGCATGGCGGCGCTGCTGATCGCCTCGATGCTGCCGGTGCTGCTGGCCTGAAAGGGGCCTGATAGGAGCCTGATAGGAGCCCGCACCACCTTTGCAAACCCCGCCGAACCGTCCCGTTCAGCTTGCTTTGTTGCATCCGGGCCGCTTCGAGGCCATATAGGCCGCGACCAACAAGAGTGCCCGAGCATGACGCATTATCTCGACTTTGAAAAACCCCTCGCCGAGATCGAAGGCAAGGCGGAAGAACTGCGCGCCATGGCGCGGAAGAACGAAGAGATGCATGTGGAGGACGAGGCCGCGGCCCTTGATCGCAAGGCCGACGACCTGCTCAAGGATCTGTACAAGAAGCTGACGCCCTGGCGGAAATGTCAGGTGGCGCGGCATCCGGACCGTCCCCACTGCAAGGATTACATCGAAGCCCTGTTCACCGAGTTCACCCCGCTGGCCGGGGATCGCGGCTTTGCCGACGACCACGCGGTGATGGGCGGCCTGGCGCGGTTCAACGATCGTCCGGTGATGGTGATCGGCCACGAAAAGGGCAATGACACCCAGTCGCGCATCGAGCGCAACTTCGGCATGGCCCGCCCCGAAGGCTACCGCAAGGCGATCCGCCTGATGGAAATGGCCGATAAGTTCGGGCTGCCGGTGATTACGCTGGTGGACACCCCCGGCGCCTACCCCGGCAAGGGCGCGGAAGAGCGCGGCCAGTCCGAGGCGATCGCCCGCTCCACCGAGAAATGCCTGCAGATCGGCGTGCCGCTGGTGACGGTGATCATCGGCGAGGGCGGATCCGGCGGGGCCGTGGCCTTCGCCACCGCCAACCGCGTCGCGATGCTGGAGCATTCGGTCTATTCCGTGATCTCGCCCGAAGGCTGTGCCTCGATCCTGTGGAAGGACGCCGAGAAGATGCGCGAGGCCGCCGAGGCACTGCGCCTGACCGCGCAGGACCTGCTCAAGCTGGGCGTGGCCGACAAGGTGATCCCCGAGCCGCTGGGCGGCGCGCATCGCGCAGCGGAAACCGCGATCAAGGCGGTGGGCAAGAACATCGCGGCGATGCTCGAGGAAATGGACGGGATGAAACCGGCCGAGCTGATCAAGGCGCGCCGCGAGAAGTTCCTCTCGATGGGCGCCAAGGGCCTCGCCGCCTGAGCCTTTCGCCCGGCCCGAGCCGAGCGCTGATATCCAAAGCCCCGGAGCGCGGTTAATGCCGCATTCCGGGGCTTTCTTCATGTTATGCCAGAAGATGAGAAATTCACTGCAATAGATTGGGATCAAAAATTTATTCGCCTTTATGCGGGGCGATTTTCTTCGCACTGCGAGAGATATTTTTGGCGCAGAGGAGCGCCTAATTTGGGGCACATTTTGACGCCGGCAGCATTTACCCTGAAGCGGCAGGATTGAACGGAAGCCTACCCACGTAAGAGAAACCTCTAATTAAGACAATATCAAGGAATTTCCCGCGGAATAGGCCGCGCAGTCCCCCGCCGGGTCAAAAAAATCCCGCTGCGGATCCGCTTCGACCTTGGCGGAGCGCCCATCCTGCCGTGATGACGATCGGAGGCCATTCGGGACCGGCCTCGACGGCCTGAAGAGTACCGTACCGCGCTTTTGCTGGTATCGACGCAGTTTCAGTGACCTAGCAAAGCTCGCTTTCTCTGCGCGCAAAGATCGAGGGTGCATGTATTCCACCCCACAAGGCGAAAATAGGACTTCACGTCTCAAGGGATAGAGGAAACTCAACTGTTTGAAATATGCTTACCTTTCACCGGACAGCGAAATATCGAAGCCTTCGCAGCGTCATCTTTATCAATCTGCGACGCATTATCGCCTTATCTTTCCACGCCGTAGACACGCCTCCATAGTAATGCCCTTATTAAGAATTTGCGGCAGTCATAAACGTCAAATTCTGCACCTCACTAAGGAAAAACGCGCTCACCTCATTTCGAAGCGAGCGCGCCTATCATGTTCATTTACCTAGGCTTTCCGAATTCCTAATGCAGAGCATTAGCAACAGAGGCACCGCCGGCCAGCGCCCTGCCCTTAGGATGTCGCATTTTCGGCCTTGGCGCGCAGGCTTGCGCCAAGGGACTCGATCCCGGGATCTGCAGCCTTGGGAATGATCCGGTACGCCGCGTTCACGAAGCAAAAGAGCGCGAAGCCCAGCAGGCCAAGGCATAGCAGACCCACCAGCACGCGGCCATAAACCTGCCCCTGCAGCCAGTCGAAGGCCGAGCCAAGCCCGCCCGCCTCGGAAGCGTTGGCCTGCAGCGCTGCGTAGCAGATCAGCATGCCGATGATGCCGATCACCACGCCTTGCGCGGCGAGGCCTGCTTTCAGCGCGGCGTTCCAATGGGTGGTAAAATGGTTGGCCTTGAGGTGGTTGCGGTATTTCTCTTTGACCGCTTTCATCAGATAAAAGCCGCCCGCCGCAACGGTGAGCACACCCGCGATGCCAACGGCGATCTGTCCGGCGGGGTTCTGCAGCACGCTATCGAGCATTTGCTTGCCGCTGCTGCCGCCGCTGCGACCGATGAGCAGTGTCGCCGCCAGAACACCAATGCCGAGGTGCGCGCCGCCGGTCACCAGCATCCCTGCCCGCGCGATCAACCCCTTGCCGCCGCGGCCATAGGCTTCGAGATCCCAGATACAGTCAACGAGGCGCCAGACCGCATAGGCGAGCATCCCCAGCGCGATAAGCACGATCACCGCCGTGCCCCAGCCGCCCTGCAGGCTCTGCATCGCCTCGGAGGTGCCCTCGGCCTGCCCGCCGTGCAGGATCGACCAGAGCGAGACGCCCGCGACCACGAGGTAGACCAGCCCCCGGCCCGAATAGCCGGCCCGCATGATCGGGATCGCCCAAGCGAAATCTTCGGGGTTCACATCCTCGAGCCGCTTGGCGCGGCGCGAGTCCGGCTTGATGGAAAGGGATTCAGCGAGGGACATGGCAGGGCTCCGGTCTGGCAAAAGCGCTTTAGGACTTGCCCATTCAATGCCGGGGGTGCCCTGCGGGTTCCCTGCCGGTTTCCTGCGCGTTCCCGGCCCGGTGTGCTCAGGTGGCCAGCATCCGCAGCCCCTGCGTCACATCCGAGCGCACCGCGAGCCGCAGCCCGGGCTCATCGCCCGCCTTCAGCGCAGCGATGATCAGCCGGTGGTAATGCGGCGCCTCGGTGCGGCGCAGACGCCCGTAAAGCTTGCGCATGGTCGGCCCCAGTTGCAGCCAGACGGTCTCGGTCATCGCCAGCATCGCGGGGGCCTGCGCCCGCAGATAAAGTGTGCGGTGGAACTCGAGATTGGTGCGGATGTAGCCCACCGCGTCGCGCGCCTGAATCATCTCGGCGATGGTGCCGTTGATTGCCTGCAGCCGGTCGATCAGCGCCATATGCGCCCGCGGCAGCGCGCGCGAGGCCAGTTCGACCTCGATCAGCGCCCGCAGCGCGGCCAGCTCCTCTATCCGCTCGTTCGACAGTTCCGGCGTCGACACCCGCCCCGAGGAGGACATCGACAGCGCGCCCTCGGCCACCAGCCGGTTGATCGCCTCGCGCGCGGGGGTCATCGAGACATCGAACTCGCGCCCGATGCCGCGCAGGGTGAGCGACTCGCCGGGCGGGATCTGGCCCAGCATGATGCGCTGGCGCAGGCCGCGATAGACGCGTTCATGCGCGGACAGGACGACTTCGGACGGGCGGGGCTGAGGCTGGATCATGATCCGGGCAATCTCCGATGCGGCGCGGGCGGCGTCAATCGCCGAAACGATAGCGGTGCAGCGAGGCGCCCTCGACCTGCAGCCAGCGCCGCGCCGGGCGCCAGTCGCCGTAAAGCTGCTCGACCACCGCCCAGAAGGCCGGCGAGTGGTTCATCTGCGCCAGATGCGCCACCTCATGCGCGGCGACGTAATCGAGCACTTCGGGCGGCGCCATCACCAGCCGCCACGAGTACATCAGCCCGCCGTCGGCGGTACACGACCCCCAGCGCGAGCGCGTGTCGCGCAGCGTCAGCCGGCTGTAAGGCAGCCCCAGCGCGGCAGAGTGGCGATCCGACGCCTCGGCCAGCCGGTTGCGCGCCTCGGCCTTCAGCCAGCCCAAGAGCCGCGCGGCAAAGCGCTCTTCCGGGCCGGGCACCTCGATCACCCCGTCGCCGAGGCGCAGGCTGCGCCCCTCCCCCGGCACGATGCGCCGCATTTCTCCGCCGATCGGAAGCCGCGCGCCATCGGCGATCCAGACATCCGCGCCGCGCTGCTCGAGATGGCCGCGCAGCCAGCCTTCTTTCTCGCGCAGAAAGCCGATGGCCTCGGCTTCGGGCAGACGCCGCGGCAGGGTCAGCGTGACCCGCCCATCAAGCTGCGACAGCCGCAGCGACAGCCGCCGGGCCTGCGCCGAACGGCGCAGGGTGACGGCGATCGGCGGATTGCCGGGAAGGGTGAACTGCCCCATTTTTATTGCCTCTGGACTGCACGGGCCAAAAGTTTTGACACTGCTCTTCTGTTATGGCAGACGCTGCAGATTGTCGACCGTACAAGCCAGCTGAAGGGGACCACCCATGCCCAAAGAAGAATGGGGCACGAAGCGCGTCTGCCCGACCACCGGGAAGCGTTTCTACGACCTGAACAAGGATCCGATCGTCTCGCCCTACACGGGTGAGGTGCTGCAACTCGACACCGGCAAGCGCACCATGCTGTCGGCCGACCAGGCAGATGGCGCACCGCGTCGCGCGCAGACCGAGGAGTCCGAAGAGACAGATCTGCTCGAAGATGACGTCGAGGTCGAACTCGATGACGATGATGTTCTCGATGATGACGACGACGACAATGTCTCGCTGGACGAGATCACCGACGTCGCCGGAGAGGACGAAGAGTAAGCTTCGAACTTTTTTCTGCGGGCGGTGATTTTTTCGCTTGAACCCGCCCGCAGCATCCCATAGATCACGCCGCACAGCGTCGGAGACGACGCGGCGGACACCGCTCCGGACCGAAGCCGAAACGCCCGAAAGGGCCTGACGGACAAGGCGAAGAGCACCGCGATTGGGGCCTTAGCTCAGCTGGGAGAGCGCTTGCATGGCATGCAAGAGGTCAGGGGTTCGATCCCCCTAGGCTCCACCAATCCTCCTTTGAAAAGCGCTAGATAGCTCTGCATATCGCGTCGGAGAATTTGCCTCTGCCGCGCAGACCGGTGCTGTTTTCCCTGCGAAAATTCATGCTGCTTTGATCCGCGCATATGGCGTGTTGATCCCGTCGCAGCCCTTCCCCTGTCAAACCCGAGGATGGCCCATGTGAGCTGACCCCATCGAGTGGTCCGGGTTAAATGCTAATGCATGGTCGGCCTTCGATCTATGGGGATGAAGGTCTCCGGTGCCGGTGTCCGATATCCAAGAGCGCTATGCGGCCGAGCGGTGTTGTAGTGCTTTCGCCATTGTTCGATGAGGATTTGCGCCTCCCTCAACGAGTAGAAGACCTCGCCATTGAGGAGTTCGTCCCTGAACCTGCTGTTGAAGCTCTCGCAATAACCGTTCTCCCAGGGTGACCCCGGCTCGATGTACGCGGTCTTCGCCCCCACCAGCTCGATCCAGTCGCGCACCTTCTGCGCGATGAACTCCGGGCCGTTGTCGGACCGGATGAACCGCGGCGGGCCGCGCTGGATGAAGAGATCGGTCAGGGCGTCCAGGACATCGGTGGAGTTCAGTCGCCTGTCGACACGGATCATTAACGCCTCCCGCGTATATTCATCGAGGATGTTGAGCGTCCGGTAGGTCCGGCCGTCACTGGTCCGGTCCTGCACGAAGTCGTAGGACCAGACGTGGTTGGGGTGCTCGGGCTTCAGCCGCACGCAAGAGCCATCGTTCAGCCAGAGCCTGCCGCGCTTCTTCTGCTTGTGTGGGACCTTGAGCCCTTCGCGCCGCCAAATGCGCGCCACCCGCTTGTGGTTCACCTGCCAGCCGGCACGCCGCAGCAGCACGGCGACCCGGCGGTAGCCGTAGCGGCCATACTCCCGGGCCAGATCGATGACGTCGGCGGTCAGCCGCGCCTCGTCTTCCCGGCCCTGTGGTGGCTTGCGCTGCGTGGAGCGGTGTTGGCCGAGCACCCGGCAGGCCCGGCGTTCGGAGATGCCGAGTGTCTGGCGCACATGCTCCACGCATTCGCGGCGGCGCGAAGGGCTTAGAAGTTTCCCTGGGCAGCCTCGGTCAGGATCAGCTTCTCGAGCGTCAGGTCAGATACCGCCCGCCGCAGCCTCAGGTTCTCCTTCTCGAGTTCCTTCAGCCGCGACAACTGTGCCCGGTTCATCCCACCATACTGCTTCCGCCACCGGTAAAAGGTATGCTGCGATATCCCGATCTGCCGCACCGCATCGGCCATCGACAGGCCCTGGCCATGCAACACCTCGACCTGACGCAGCTTGGTGACAATGTCTTCCGGCTTCTCACGCTTTCCAGCCATTCCGTAGTCCTCCTGTTCGCCGAAATCCTATCGGATTTCAGGCTTCGTGGGTGGACCACTTCAAAGGGGCTGGCTCAACCAAGGTCGCGCGACAACGCCATCGCATCGTCTATCAGGGCCGGATCGAAGCGTGAGATATTGTCGATCAGCGTTCCGTCGATCAGTTCGGGCTGCGCGGTCAGGAAGCGCACGCGCTCGTCAACCTGCGCCAGCCGCACGGGCCGACCATCGAGAACAAGCGTCACGGGCGGACGGCCGTCCCAGATGCAGTCCGCGACATGCTTCAGCGTCCGCCCGCTCGCGAGCGGGCCGCCGGCATCGATCACTACAACCTCGCCACCGGCGATGCGGCTTTCCCTGCCGGCCACCTCGAGCGCCAGTTCCAGCGGCAGCGTGCTCTGTGCCACCTCGGGCGAAACGGCGACCTCCTCGCCCGGCAGAGCCGAGAGCTGCCGAAGCGCCACTTGCGCGCGTTTGCGCCGCACCAGCGCCGCGGCAAAGCCGATAACCTGCAGCGTGCCGCGTGAACCCAGCAGGGTGCAGGCCGCCAGCCCACCCGAGGTGAGGTCGCCGCCAAGAACCAGCCCCGCGCCAATTCCAAGCAGCAATAGCATGACCACCAGGCTGGCGCTTTGCGTGATGTCCGTCAGCAGCCCATCAACCCGGTCGATCCGCCGCTGCGCTTCGGCCATGTCCCGGCGCGCCTCGAAGAGTTCTTCGAACCGCGCAGCCTCGCGGCCCCGGCGCAGAGCGCCGCCGCCATCTCCTGCGAGCTGAGCAAATTGCGCATCCACCTGGCCTTCTTTCTCGAACTCGACTTTCAGGGCTTCGGAATGACCTCGCGTAGTCACCGCTATCGCCAGAAGCGCGGCAGCCACGACCAGCAAAGGCGCCATCACGATCGGCCCGCCAAGAAACCAGACGAGGGCCAGGAACAGCACCCCGAACGGCGCGTCGTAGACGGGCAACAAGGCCTGTCCGACGAGCGCATCCTGAGCTTTCTGCGGTGCCGCGAAGAGGCTCTCCCGCTGTGCGGCAGTCAGGTCGCCTCCGGATGGCAGTGCGAAGGCGCCACGCACGACCCGCATCCAGAGCCGGTATTCCGCCTCGGCCCCGAGCCGCCCGAGAATTGCCGAGCGCACGTAGCGCAGAAATGCCGCCGCAATCACGCAGATTGCCGCCACTGAAAACACTGCGACGGCCGTGCCTATGGATTGATTTGGGAGAATTCGGTCGTAGACCTGAAGCAGAGCGAGCGGCACTGCGAGCGCAAGAAGGTTCATCGCCAGAGAGAGGACCACCGTCCAAAGACTATTCATCGCACAGCCACCCAATTCTCCGGAAAAAGATTCATCTACAAAGTGCGGTCAGGTTATCGAGTGCGATTGGGATTCGGAAAGCTTTTAATTTTCGCCCACTTACTGCCTTAAAGTTGCAAGGGAGGGATTACAGGAAAAGGAAATTGCGCGACGCGTTCTTGGCAGGGCAAACGACTGGCTCGAAGAGTTCCGCATCCGGTGGGGCGAGGCAAGGATACGCTGCTTGACTTGCTGTTTTACAGAGTACATCCGGAAATCCTGCAATCAGATCGAGAAAGACAAATGTCCCGGCATGAGGCGCAGCCCACGCCGAGGCAGATGCTGATCAGAAATCCTGGGAAACGAACCCAAAGCCCTTAGTATCGGACCTAATAGCCAGATAGCCAACTGGCAGATTCGGACTAAGGGGTCCACTCACCGACAAGGCCTCAGGCCGCTGCCTCGAAATGGGCCTGTCTAGTTTAAAGGGGCCATCTAAACAGGTACGCACCTATCCATTTGGTTGGCGCCGCCATGCTCTTTCAAGTCTGCCGCAAGATTTCAGGGGCTGGTCCGGCGCCGTCCCATCAAGCGCTCGGTTCAAGACCCACATGCTGCTCCCTCAGCGAAAGTCTTGTGTGGATGGCTCCCGCATAGCAAGTCGTAAATGATCTCGTGTACCTTTTCAGAAGCGGTCTTGTGTCCGGCCTGTTTGCGCGTTTCACACCGCTGGCCCTGATGGGATCCGCAGGTCAGGTTCCTATCTGGAAAGCGGGCAATTGCGCCCTGGACATTCGGCGGAGCGTCCTGATCGTTGCGGCTGAAGGGTACACCATCACATCGTCGGTCTTGCTATCTCGCTGTTTCGGTATGTCTCAGGCTGTGTGAGGGCGGTAGGGTTCGTTTCTGGTCAGCACCGCCCACATGATCCGCGCCGTCTTGTTCGCCATGGCGACAGTCGCGAGCCGGGCCGGTTTTCTCTGCAACAGCTTCGTCAGCCAGGGATCGGCACGCTCGGGATGATTGGTGACCTGCCGCACACGCGATGTCATCCCGACGACGATAAGCTGGCGCAGGTACCGATCGCCCATCTTCGTGATCTTTCCCAGCCGCTCTTTGCCACCGCTGGAGTGGTTGCGCGGTGTCAGACCAAGCCACGCCGCAAATTCCCGACCACTCTTGAACTGGTGACCCGACCCGATCGTGGCGGCCACGGCCGAGGCGGTCACTGGTCCGACGCCGGGAATGGTCTGCAGGAGTTGCGCTTGGCGGCTGAGACGAGCCTGGATACGCATGGTGATCTCGTACCAGCGAAGGCGGTTGTGCAGTTCGACCAGCTGACGGCTGAGAACCCGCAGAACGTCTTGGGCGAGCTCGGGGAACCCGGACTGCTTGCCCTCGATGATCCCTTTCGCAAAATCGATAGCCCGCGTGACGCCCCGGGCGATGGCAACCCCGAATTCCGCGGCCAAGCTTCGGAGCATGTTGATCAACCGGGTGCGCTGTCGAACCACGAAGTCCCGTGCGCGGTGCAAGGAGAGAAGCGCCTGCTGGTCCTCGGACTTGATCTCGACAAAACGCATCGTCGGTCGCGTCACGGCCTCGCAAATGGCTTCTGCATCGACCGCGTCGGACTTACCCCGTTTCACGTAAGGTTTGACGTACATCGGCGGCATCAGCCGGACAGTATGACCGAGCTTCGTAAGCTCGCGGCCCCAGTGGTGGCTCGATGCGCAGGCTTCGATGCCGATGAGGCAGGGCGACAGTCGCTCGAAGAACGCCAGCACCTGCGCCCGACGCAAAGGCCGATTGAAAGCGACCTCTCCGGTCTGGGAAACTCCGTGGACATGAAAGATGTTCTTGGCGAGGTCGAGGCCGACAGTGGTAACTTGCATGGGGTGGCTCCTCTCAGTTGCAGATTCTGACACCTGCAGTATGGCGCATTGCGACGCCGGGAGCGGGAGCCATCCACCCCATCTGGAACGTCCGCTGTCCAGCCGGGTGTGGTCCGGCAACTGAAAAGTTGACCCGCCATCCGGCCACTCACCATGCGCGGGCGCGGCGCTCCGGCGGCAGCCACATGGGATCGCCTTCCTCGACACCGAACGTCTCGTAGAAGGCATCCACGTGCTGCAGCGCGGCTGTCGAGCGGTAGAAATCTGGCGCATGCCCATCGTTCGCCACAAGCGCCTGTAGGTACTGGTCCGTCGCCTTCATCGTCCAGAACTGCGACCAGGCGGTGAAGCAGCGTTCGGCGGGGCTGAGGCCATCCACCTCGACATTCTCCTCGGGATGCTCTTCGAGATAGGTCATCAGAGCCTCGTAGGCGAAGGTGATGCCGCCGACATCGGCCATGTTCTCGCCAACGCCGAGCGCGCCATTGATGAACAGGCCCGGAAGCACCTCGTAGGCATCCGCCTGGTCGATCAGCTTTTGCGCCTCGGCAAGGAAAGCCTCGGCATCTTCGGGTGTCCACCAGTCGCGGTAATTGCCCTCGGCATCGTACTTGCGGCCCGAAAAATCGAACCCGTGGGTCATCTCGTGCCCGATCACCGCGCCGATGCGGCAGAATTTCAGCGGTGCATCCATATCCGCCGAGAACACCGGTGGCTGGGTGATCGCGGCGGTCACCTCGAAGCCGTTGATGTTGGGCGTGTAGGCCGCGTTCATCGCCATCGGCAGGGTCGAACTGGCGTTGAATTCCTCATGCTCCGGCGGGCGCGTCAGCTGGTCAAGCGTGCGCGCCATGTCGAAGCGTCCGAGCGCGATGATATTGGCGACGGGGTCGTCGGGGACGATCTCGACGCTGCTGAAATCGACCCATGTGTCGGGGTAGCCAACCTTGTAGTAAAAGCTGTCGATCTTGCTCAGCGCCTCGGCGCGGGTCGGCTCGGAGAGCCAATCGCGGGTCTCGATCCTTGCCCGGAACACCGCCTTGATGCGCTCGATGAGATCGAGCACCTCGGCCTTGGTCTCCTCGGGATAATAGGCCTCGACGTAGAGCTGGCTGGCCGGATGGCCGAGCTTTTCGAGGAGGAGCGCATAGAGCTGTTCCGCGCGCGGGCGATCGTTGCGGGCGCCGAGCAGCGCCTCTTCGAAATCGAGCTTGGGCGCGCGCAGCGCACTTGTCAGGAAGGGCGCGTAATTGTGGATGAGGCGGAAGGAGATGTAGTCCTTCAGATCGTCGAGCGGCGTCTCGCGCAGCACGCCCGACAGAGCGGGGAGTGCGCGGGGCTCATAGACAAAGAAGCTTTCGGGTCGCTCGAAACCGACGGTGTCGAGGTAGAGTCCGAGGTCGAATTCGGGGACCTGTGCCTGCACCGCGTCATAGGGCAGCCGTCCGTACCTGTTAGTTGGGTCCTTGCCCTCGGCGGGGGTGAGAAATCCCGCGTAGAGCCGTGTCTCGATCCCGATGGCGACCTCGGCAATCCGCGCGGCGTCCTCTTCGGCGTATCCCGCAGCGGTCAGCAACCCTTGAATGTAGGTCCTGTATGCCGCAAGCGGGGCGCTGCCCGGCGGCATGCGCAGGGTCTCTACGAAATGGCGATCCATGCCGAATGTCTGGCCAAGCGCGTACATGGCATGGCGTTTGGTGTCTGTCGGGTCCGGCCCGGGCCCGAACATCGCCAGAAGGCCGGGTCCGGCAGCGGCGGCCTGCGCGCCCGCGATGCGGGTCAGGTCTTCCAGCGTTTCGACTGCGGCCACCTCGTCCAGCATATCCCGGATCGGCTCGATCCCGGCGGCGTCAATGGCGTCGACATCCATGTAGGCGTTGTAGAAATCCCCCACGAGCTGCGTCGGCGAGCCTTTCGGCGCATCACCCGCTTCGGCACCGGCGGCCTCGGCCACGGTGGCCACTTGCTTGGTCAACCGTTCGACCATGATCGAGAAGATTCCATAGGCGGGCAGCTGCGGCGGGCGCTGCACCCGGTCAACCCAGCCGCCGGACGTATAGCGGTAGAAATCAGCCGCCGGATCGGCGCTCGGATCCATGTTTTCCACCGAAAAGGCAAGCTCGTCCGGTCCAGGCTCGGGCAGCGCCTGCTGCGCGGCAGCCGCCCCGGCGAACAGGCCCGTGAGGGCGGTGGTGCGGATCAGGCTGGCGAACATGGCGGGCCTCCTTGGGGTGGTTGGCTCTTGTGGTTGAACTGGCGGCTTGGATCAGCCGCCGTAGAGCACCGCGTCGGGAATTTCGTAGCGCTCGGCGCCATCGACGAGGATCATGTTGAGATCGGCGTTGCGGGTGTGACTGACGCTCTTGCCCGGATCGCTGCCGACAAGCTGGCCGTCGCGGAAATCAAGATAGCGCTCGCCCCCGCCTGGCAGGGTGATCCAGACGCTTGCCGTGCCTCCGCTGCCGCGCGCAACGCGGAACGGGCAGGAACCCATCGGCTGACCGGCCGCCTGCGCGCAGGGCACGCTGCCGCGCGCCTCATGGCTGGCGGGGGCCTGCGTCGGGGGCGCTGCGGCCTCGTGCAGATAGCGCCCTGCTGTCCAGCCGACGAGCGGTTGATCACCGGGAAACTCAATCTGGCACCACTTGGTCTGGCCGTTCATCTGGCAGCCCATATTGCGCACCCGGTGGCCATTGGCGAGTTGCCCGACGACCGGGTTCTTGGTGCCGGGCCCGGCCCGGACATTCAGCGTGTCCCCGGCCGAAACCCCAGTGACCTGCCACCAATCCGGTCCGCCCGACAGCCCGTCAGCGTAGTCGGGCGCCGCAGGGGTAGGTGTCGTTGCCTTTCCACCGATCGAAACGGTGAGCGTGTAATCGGTGGTCTCGCCCCGGCGCGCGGCGCTGCGCATCAGGTACACGCGGATGCGGTAATCTCCCGAGCCGGGCAATACCCCGTTGAAATGGCCGCCGGCGGTCGAGCCGATATGGATCGCCGCCGGATCGCTGCCGATCATCAGGTTGAAATAGCCTGCGGGATTGCTGGAGGCGAAATCGATCGTCATGGTCTGCCCGGCGCTGGCGCCGAGCAGGTAGTC
The DNA here is from genome assembly GCF_001687105.1 of Salipiger sp. CCB-MM3. NCBI lineage: Bacteria > Pseudomonadati > Pseudomonadota > Alphaproteobacteria > Rhodobacterales > Roseobacteraceae > Salipiger > Salipiger sp. CCB-MM3. The sequence goes on along the minus strand of NZ_CP014596.1, from coordinate 945,762 downwards.
GGTGATCTGGTCGCCCTTGAGGCTTGCCCGGATCGTCGCCCCAGACGTCCCGGCAGCGAAAGAGACACGCTTTTCCTCAATCGGTTGCGCGCTCGCGGCGGCAGGAACCAAGGCGATCCAAAGAAGGATCAGGAGGTTGGTGATACGCATGATCTGTCTGTCGCTCCTCAGACGGTCCGCAGCGGCACTTGCCGGTATCTTCAGAATTCGATCGTGCCGCCGCCTTCGCCGTTCACAGCGTATACGACGCGATCCGGCTTGGCTTCACTGTCGTAAACTATGGTCGCGCTTCCGCGTGCGCCGCCAGAACAATTCATGACCGCAAGCTCGGTGGCCTTTGCGGCGGCGGCTTCGTCGAAAACGCCGGTGCAGACGGTCCCGTCGCGGCTGAGGGTGAAGGTGTAGCCGCCGCCGCTACGCGCGTTGATGCTGCCATTTGCCCGGTCGGCCGAATGGTCGCGGGCAATGCCGGACTGGTAGGAACTGCCGCCTGCATCGCTCATGCAGCCCGCGGTGACGAGGGAAACGGTCAGCGCCCCGAGGGCAGTGACTGTGCGGGTTCTAATAGAGTGTTGCATGGCATGAGGCTCCTGACTTTTTTAGACTTTTCTTGCGGTCGTTTTGTCGACCCGCGGGTACGTGCCATTGCATTAGCGCTGGAGCTTGCGGGTCTGGCTATCCGATTTCCGCAATGGGCTATCCTGATTGCGCGGAAGGGCGCGAATTATTTCCGGAGCTTTCTCGCCAGAGTTTCCGATGGGCGCTCGCCGTAGGTTTTTCGATAGAGCGCCGCAAAGCGGCCGAGGTGGCTGAAGCCGGAATTCATCGCTACCGCGGTTACGTTTCCCGTATCTTGAGGGGACAAAAGGCGGTGCCGGACTGCTTCGAGACGGATGGCGGTTAACCTTTCCCAGGGGGTCTGGCCCGTTACACGTCGGAACGCCGATTGCAGGCTGCGTGCAGAGGCGCCGACTGACATGGCAATCGTTTCGACCGTGAGAGGCTCGTCATAGTGACCATGCATGAAGTCGTTGGCCATGCGGACCTTTGCCGCGCTCTCGGTGGCAATCTCAGCCTCCTCCCCTTCGGACACGGCAAGAAACACGCGGAAGTGCTCCCAAAGAAGGGTCTCCATCGAATGGCAAGCGCCGGCTGAGATGTGGATTGGGCGAGCCGAGCCGAGATCAGCGAGGATGTACCGGATCAGTTCCCTCAGCGCGGGTGCGGCATCAGGCGCAGTCGCCAACCATCGCTGCCGCCCGCTCACGCTGTGCCGGGACTCTTAGCGCTCGTGTGCCTACGAACTCCTCAGGAACCTTCAGCATGACTGCCTCGAAGAGCTTCGTGCTCTGCGGCTTGACCCATGTGCTCCGGCGCGAGGGGCGCAGTGTGAGGCTTTGGTCCAATCCTGCACCGGACACTTCGTCTCCATCATCGACAATCTGTCTGCCCTGCAATGGGAACATCGCGGTGACGCTACTATCCTGCTGAGCCGTGATCATGTGACCAGTAGAGCGGACGTGGTGAATGCTGCTTTTCGAGCGGATAAGCTTGGTGGACTGGATGGAAATCTCCGGAACCGCGTCTCCCTCGAAGCGGAAGTCGTCGACGGTACTGATAAGAGCCTCTTCGTAGCTTTGCCCATGCAGGGCACTCTGTTGCCAGCTAAAGGACGTGTACTCGAAAAGCGATCTAGGGGCACTCATTGCGGAGAAACTCCGTTCAATCTGCAGATACGAACTGTGTAGTTGCGGCCGCACGAACTGGTGGAAGACAATGTCACGCGACGGTTGCCGATGTATCGAACGATAATATTCAGACTTAGAGATGGGATAGTGCGCACGAAATCCGGCAAGGTCGACTGTTTTCTTGTCCTGCACCTGCGCATGCTTTTGTAAGGTGACAGTGTAGGTGCAGCGAGACAGTCATCGCGAGTGTTTCCTCAACTTTTGTCGGGGTTCGACGGCACACACGCCCCCTAAAGCATCGCGGTCACTGCGAGCAAAAAGCTGTATCTCACCCAAATCCAGGGGAGCGACCACGGAGGCGCAACCCCAGGCCCAATCCAGCGCGATGGGATCAAACGCGATGAAATCGGTAAAGGCATCTGCAATGCGAAGATCGAGGTTGCCAAGCGGGCCGAGTAGGTCTCTCCTTTAGCTACATGCTGGGGAGGTCTACGACATGAGATGTGTCGCCGTATCGGTTTTGCTTGCTCTTGGCCTGCCGATCGCCGCGGTCGCTGATCCTGCGACAGAGTGTGGCGGGAGTAGCCAAATCGAGATCGGGGAGTGTGTCACCGACATTCTGAAGAGGGTCGATGCCGCGCTCGAAGTCTATCTGAGGTCCGCTATGGTCTCAGCCGAAGAACTCGACGACGTGACAGGGCGTACTGTAGCCGTCCCGGCGCTCGAGGCTTCGCAGGCTGCCTGGTCAGAGTACCGCGACGCTCAGTGCGAGTACGTGGGCGCCACGTTCGGAGGCGGCTCGGGCACCGGCATTGGGATCAACTCGTGCAAGATCGAGCTCGGTCGAGAAAGAGCGATCGAACTCATGCGCTACGCTCGGTGAAAGAGCATGCTATGCGAGGGGGAAAAGGCCATGGACCGAGCTTCGTAAGCTCGCGGCCCCAGTGGTGGCTCGATGCGCAGGCTTCGATACTGATGAGGCAGGGCGACAGTCTCTCGAAGAACGCCAGCACCTGCGCCCGGCGCAAAGGCCGATTGAAGGCAACCTCTCCGGTCTCGGTAACTCCGTGGACATGGAAGATGTTCTTGGCCAGGTCGAGGCCCACAGTGGTAACTTGCATGGGGTGGCTCCTCTCAATTGCAGATTCTGACACCTGCACTATGGCGAATTGCGGCGCCGGGAGCGGGAGCAATCCACCCCATCAGGTTCGGCACAAAGCGCTTAGCGATGAACAACCCGATGAACGGCAGCAAGCGGCCGGGTGCGTCATGCAGCCCCGCTAGCCTGGTCACGCCGCACGCCGCGCCGCCGCATGACCGCTTGGAGCCCTTTCGTGACATTCAGGCTGATCGCATGGCGCATACTTCTTTCGCAGGCGCGGCATGGCCCTCATATCCACCCGACAGAGTAAGGTGATTGTGGCTTGTTCTGTGATTGCTTGGCGCGAGGCGCTTCTCTTCAGCGATGAACGTGTACAATCCGCAGAACATGTTCCAGCGCGGCGAACTCAAATTCAGACGTCTTGCTCCCCGGATCGGAAATAGACCGTGGCGCAAGACTCGCGTCTTGCTGCGCCTTACCGGCCTCGAGCACCCGGCCTTCGATGACCGTTCCCCAGACGCCGATGTCCAGCAACTCCTCGGGCTCAGCGCTCATCGGGTTCTTGTCGAGGATTGTCAGGTTGGCGCGCTTGCCGGGGACGATGCTTCCGATCTCGTTCTCCATCTTCAGCGAATAGGCGGCCTCGATGGTCACCCCGCGCAGTGCCTCTTCGACGGTCACCGTCTGATCCGGCGCGGCGACGCGACCGGAGCTCGTCTGCCTGGTGACCGCACACCACATCAGGAAGAGCGGGTCGGCAGGTGCCATCGGCATGTCCGAATGCAGGGACCAGCGGATACCGGCCCGCGACAGGTCTCCGAGGCGAACCATGGCATCAGCACGCTCGGAGCCGAGGCCGACCTCGGAGTATTGATCCGCAAGAGCGGTAACATAGTAGGGATTCCCGCTCACGATGGCGCCCAAAGCCCTGATCCGCTCCACCTGATCAAAGGCGCTGACTGCAAAATGCACGATGAGGGTGCGATGATCGTAGCGGGGGTTGCGGCGCAGGTTCAGCTCCAGCGTGTCGAGAACCCGGTCGAGACCGGCATCGCCGTTCACATGGACATGCAACTGGTAGCCCGCATCCCAATAGACGCGAAATGCCCGCTCGAAGAGCTCGCGGTCCATCATCCATTCGCCGTGGTGCGCGTCGAGATAGGGCTCCCGGACCTGCATGAGCTGCGAATAGATTGCGCCGTCCGAGAACAGCTTGGCTTGCTTCGGCGCGAGGCTTGTCATGCCTCCGTACCAAGAGGCCAGTTCCTCGGAGCGGGCGATCACCTCGGCATCGTCGGGATAGCGCGCCACCAGGCTTTTCGCGTCGACGATGAAAGACCAGCGGAAGGGCATGTCGGGACTGGAGAAGACGGCGTTGACGGCGTCCTGCACGGGCTTTGCCAGAATGCCGCCCGGTTCATTGCCGAAGGTGATGCCCTTGCTGTGCATGTAGTCCCGGCTCAATTCGAGCCCGGCGCGCAGCCGTTCGGGGCTTGCGGCCAGGGATGCGATGTTCGGCATGACGGCAAAGAAACCCTGCTCCCAGAACCGTCCCTCCTCGAGGTTGGACTGCGCCCGCGACGTGTCGTCGAAGGCATCGACGATCTCCTGCGTAACACCACCCGCTTTGAGCGCCGCGCTGTTCAGGATCATCTCGTGACAGGACCGTGCCCAGACCAGAATGGGCCGCTCGGTGCTGATCGCATCGAGGTCGGCCCGCGTCAGCGCGCCGTAGAAGGCGGGATGGTAACCCCAGCTCATGAGCGGCTCTCCTGGAGCACCGCTGTCCGCCACGGCCTTGGTCAGGCGGGTGACGAAGTCCTTTCTGTCCTTGACCGCCGGAACCGTACCGGTGGGCAGCGCCCAGTCTTCGATCGAGAGAATCTCGGACGACATGGTCAGTGCTGCGAGCACCGGATGATCATGCTGGGCGATGAAGCCGGGCACGATGACCTTATCCGCGAAGCGCGCGTCGTATCGCCGGGGCTGGTCCCCGACGATGGCCTCGACCTCATCGACAGAACCGGTCGCCAGGATGCGGCCACCCACAACCGCAACGGCCTCTGCGATGGGCCGCGAGGGGTCGAGGGTGACGATCTCGCGGGCCTGGAAGATGGTCACCTCGGGCGACGAGACGATCGAGGCTCCGATATCCGACAGGGACGTCGTATCAGCCACGGAACGTAAAGAGGTGGCCGCGAGCGCGGCACCTGCCACGCTCCCGAGCAGAACCGATCTGCGATGGATGTTGGTCATGGAAAAGCCCTCCCTAAAATGGTCCGAGGATAGCAGAAATATCCTTGCCGAGGCATGCTGCGCATTGCAGAGAACGGGTGACCCGCCCGCAAACCAATGCACGCGGAATTTCTCTGTCGCGACCTGCCGCTCGCGTGCCAAATTTCCGAGTCGAGCCCGAAGTTAACCTTGGACGCGGCAAATGAACGATGCTTGACGCAAGGCAGCTATGCTTCAATTTCCTACGGCATTCGCAACCGGATCAAATGAGGGTCGTTCGCGTCGGGCTTGAGCAGGATGAACAAATTGGCGAAGTCGGTCTGACTTACCTCAATCTCCTCGGCTACACCAAGGCTCTCAAGAATGTTTGGGATAGTCTCAGTGTGGCCGACGACCAGAACCGCCTCCTCTTCATGGTCGAAACTCAGCGCATCGATCAGTCCGGCAGTGTTGGCGCGGCTCACTGAGTTCAAGGGTAGTCCCAGAGTTTCGGCGATGATCGCCCCAGTCTGATGGGTGCGTTTCGCATCTGAGGTGAACACGACGTCTAGACCTACGTGTTCCAGCATTTTCGCCCACGCAGCAGCCCTTGCTTTTCCTTCGTCAGTGATTGCAGGGTCGTCCCCGGTTAGTTCCTTCTCAGCATGGCGGATGATGTAAACAGCTTCTTGCGCCTTTGTGGCGAGCGCAGTTGCCATGACAGCCAGAATTGTCAGAAAAAGCAATCGCATGAAAACCATCCTTGCCCTCCTTTGTCTGGCGACGAGAATAAGATACCATAATTCTGCGAGAAACGAGCGATTGAAGTAACGGCAGTTTTGTCCGCCAAGTGTGAGTTCGCCCTTGCCCCATCTATGCAACCGCGGCGAATGGCAGGTCTTGGGAAGCGGCGCCGCAGCGGGGTGACGACAGGGCCGACCATGCATTTGCATTTAATCCGGACCACTCGATGGGGTCAGCTCACCCATTTTGTAGTCGCTGCGCTACCCGAGCAGGATAGTGCCACCAAGAGCCACCGTGCATAGGAGTACTGTCTCAAGAAACACCATGGCAATCGCGCTGGAGCCCACCTGCAGCACACGCCCCAAAGAGGTCCGGAGACCGACCGCCGCAATGGCGATCAACAGCAGCCAGGACGCAAGGGTCTGCGCGGCGGAAAGCAGCCAGCCGGGAATGAGCCCGGTCGAGGAGACCAGACAGGCCGCGATAAAACCGAGCACGAAGAGCGGCAGGATCGGAGGACGCTTGCCGCTCGTCGGAGCGCTGCCGCGGGTCGCGAATGCAATCCCGAGCACGATAGGCCCAAGCAGCGCCACGCGCAGCAATTTGACCACCGTCGCCGTATCGCCGACCTCTGGTGACATCGAAAATCCGGCACCCATCACCTGCGCGACATCGTGGATCGAGGCCCCGATGAAGATGCCGGCCTGCCGAGGAGCCAGCCCGAGCCACTCGGCGAGGATAGGGTAAAGCACCATCGCGAGGGTCGACATGGTCGTGACCGTCGCAACGGTGAAGATCAGGCGTTCCTCCGAACGTTCATCCTTTGGCAGGACCGCCGCGATGGCGACGGCAGCGGAGGCTCCGCAGATCGCCACCGAACCGCCGGTCAGAAGCCCGAACTTCCAACCGCGTCCGAAGATGCGCGACAGCCCGAGACCTGTCGCGATCGTCAGGAACACCAGTCCCGCGATCAGCGCGAGTACTGGCAATCCGAGCGCAGCAACGGCCGCGACGCTCACCCGGAAGCCAAGGAACGCAACGCCGATACGCAGCCCGGTCGTCGAGGCGGCTCGGATGCCAGTAACACAGCGGCTGTCCTCGGAGAGGAAGTTGAGCGCGATCCCGAAAAGCATCGCCATGAGCATGGCCGGGGCGCCGTAATGTTCGGCGATGTAGCGCGCGGCCAGTGCCACCAGAACTGCGACGGCCAGCCCGGGGAAGATGCCGGAAGCGCGCGTCCGAAGCGCGCCGAAAGGTTGGGTGAGATAGGTCAATGGGTCAGAATCTTCGACAGGAAGTCTTGGGCCCGGGCGCTCTCGGGCGTCGCGAAGAACTCTGCGGACGGACGGTCCTCCACGATGGCCCCGGCATCCATGAAGACCACGCGATCGGCGACCTTGCGGGCAAATCCCATTTCGTGGGTAACGACCATCATGGTCATACCTTCCTGCGCAAGCTCGACCATCACGTCGAGAACCTCGTTAATCATCTCGGGATCGAGCGCAGAGGTCGGTTCGTCGAACAGCATCGCGATGGGATCCATCGCGAGGGACCGGCTGATGGCGACACGCTGCTGCTGACCGCCCGAGAGCTGCCCCGGGAACTTGTCGATATGCGGCAGAAGCCCGACGCGCGCGATCAGCGCCTCGGCTTTCACCATCGCTTCATCCCGCGACCGACCAAGCACCTTCTGCTGCGCGAGGCAGAGATTCTCGCGCACGCTCATGTGCGGATAAAGCTCGAAGTGTTGGAACACCATGCCGATGCGCGAGCGCAGTTTCGTCAGGTTCGTGCGCTTCGCCGTCACGTCCGTGCCGTCGACGGTGATGGTCCCCTGCTGCACCGGCTCAAGGCCGTTCACGGTCTTGATCAGCGTCGACTTCCCCGACCCCGAGGGCCCACAGACAACGACGACCTCGCCGCGGTCCACATGCGTCGAGCAATCGGTGAGAACCCGGAAATCACCGTACCACTTGGACACGTTCTCCATGGTGATCATGCGGTTTTTCCTTTCAGTTTCCGGACGAAGAGAGAGCCGGCGAAGCAAATTACGAAGTAGACGCAGGCGGCGAAGACATACATCTCGATAAGACGACCTTCGGTGCGTGCGACGATGGACGAGGTGGTCATCAGGTCGCGCAGCGACACGACGAAAACGAGGCTTGTGTCCTGGAACAGGATGATCCCTTGGCTCACCAGGATCGGGATCATGTTGCGGAACGCTTGCGGCAGGATGACGTATCTCTGCGCCTGCCAGTAGGTCAGCCCATGGGCGAAGGCCGCCTGCGACTGTCCCTTTCGGACCGATTGGATGCCAGCGCGGATGATCTCCGAGTAGTAGGCGGCCTCGAAGAGCACGAAGGCGATCAGCGCCGAATAGAAGCTGCCAACCGGCCTGCCGATCGCAAGCGGGACCAGGAAGTAGAACCAGAAGATCACCAGGATCAGTGGCACCGAGCGGATCAGGTTCACGTAGCCCGCCGACAGCAGCGACACCGGCAGCACGCCCGACAGCCGCATCAGGGCAAGGCCCGTACCAAGCACCAAGCCGCCGATGATGGAGAGAAAGGTCAACCCGAGCGAAAGCCCCAGCCCCTGCAAGAGGAAAGGCAGATTGCTCGCGATGACGCCAAAGTCGAAACCTTCTGTCATCACTTGGACCCCACATAACCTGGAATGCGCGTGTAGCGCTCGAGCAGCATCGCGATGGCGGTGGCCATGAGCGCGATGCAGACGTAGATGACCGTCGCGGCGGTGTAAGCCTCGAACCCCTGGAAGGTGTACTCGGCGATCTGCTGGCTCTGCGCTGTCAGTTCGAGCAGGCCAATGGTGAGCGCCAGCGAGGAATTCTTGAATATCGTCAGGAATTCCGATGTGAGCGGCGGCACGATGAGCCGGAACGAGATCGGCAGAAGAATGTAGCGGTAGGTCTGCGCGACTGAAAACCCGTTTGCGTAGGCCGCCGCGGTCAAAGACGTGCCAACGGATTCAATGCCTGCACGCACCTGCTCGGCGACCCGGCTGGCCGTGTAGAGCCCGAGCGCGATGACCGCCGTCACGTATTCCGGATTGGGCATGTCGCGCTTCATCCAGCGTCCGACATCTTCTGGGACGACCTCGGGCATGACGAAGTACCACAGGAACATCTGCACAAGCAGCGGCACGTTGCGGAAGAGTTCGACGTAGGCCGTGCAAATGAAAGCGATTGGCTTTGAGGGCAGAGTTCGGCCTACGCCAACCAGCACACCGATGCTCAACGCGATAACCCAGGCCGCCAATGCGACGGCAAAGGTCCAGAGCGTCCCGGAGACGAGCCAGCCGAAATACTCCGGCTGGAAGAGGACGCCCCAGTTCCAATTATAGTCCATGCTGCGTCCTCCGATCTCAGCAGATTTCCAAGATCATTCCGGAAGAGCACCCAGCTGGAACGCGGCTTCAAGCAGCGGGGTCATTTCCACGCCCATCGGGCCGAACCACTGATCGTAGATCTCGGTGATCTCGCCCGAGCGGAAAACCTCCGCGAGAGCCGTCTTGCCGATAAGCGCGAAGTCCGCGTCACCCTTCGGCACCATGATCGCGTAGGGGTCGAAGGAGAGGAAATCACCAACCACCGCATATTGATCCGGCGTCTTGGATTTCTGCTTCAGCCCGTAGAGGAGGATGTGGTCCGTCGAGTAGGCATCGACGCGGTCGGTCTCCAGCGACAGCATGCCTTCGGCGTGGTCGCGCACCGGCAGCACCTTGATATCAAGCCCTCGCTCTTCGGCCGCGGCCTTCACGGCGCGCTCATTGGTCGTGCCCTGCGCCAGGGCAATCGTCATCCCATCGAGATCGTCGACCGACGAAATGCCGCTGTCGGCTCGGACGAGGAGCTTGGTGCCGGTGACAAACGTCGTGGGCAAGTAGCCGACCTGTTCTTCGCGCGTCAGCGTATCGGTGGTCGAGCCGCATTCAAGATCGATCGTGCCATTCGCCATCAGCGCGATGCGGGTCTTGGGATTGACCGGAGTCCAATCGATTTCGAGTTCTTTGCCGACAGAGTTAGAAACGGCTTCGACGACCTTCATGCACAGGTCGATCGTGTAGCCGACCGGCTTCTGGTTCTCGTCGAGGTAGCTGAACGGCACTGAGCTTTCGCGATACCCGATGCTGATCGAGCCGGTCTCGGCAATCTTGTCGAGACGACCCTCGGCCTGTGCGGGCAGCGTTCCGAAGGCCAGAGCAGCAGCGGCGAGTGTGGATATGAGTTTCATTCTTAGTCTCCCTGTTGGATGTTTAGGCTATTGTTATTTTTAGTCGTTTTCCCAAAGCGCCGGATAGCCGAACAGCGCTGCCGAGCCACCCGTATGCAGGAAAACAATGTTTGCTGCGCCAGCGAAGCGGCCCTTCCTGGTAAGATCGATCAGTCCATCGAGGCCCTTGCCCGAGTACACCGGATCGAAGAGCAGCCCTTCGAGCCGCGCGAGCAGCGAGACCGCGGACTTCATGCCCTCCGTCGGCAGCCCGTAGCCGGGGCCAACGTAGTCACAATTCGCCTCGACCTTCAGGTTCGCAATGTCGGCGCCAAGCCCCAGATGCTTCAGGGTTCGCGTGGCGAGATCGCGGACCATGGCCTCCTGCTTCTCGCGCGGCGCGCGCACCCCGATGCCCAGAAGTTCGATATCGGAGTCCAGCGCCGCGAGTCCGGCCACCAGGCCCGCCTGCGTGCCAGACGAGCCCGTGGCGTGAACGAGGGCGTCGATCTTGAGCTTCATGGCGTCTGCCTGAACCATTAGTTCGCGGGCACATTCGACGTAGCCAAGGGCGCCTGTCTCGTTGGAGCCGCCACCCGGGATGATGTAGGGCGACTTGCCCTCAGCGCGCAGCTCTGCGGCGAAGCGTTCCATTTCCGCGACCATGTCCGTTCCACCGGGATGACGTTCGATCGTCGCTCCGTGCAGGACATCGAGCATGACGTTGCCCGAATGGTTGTAAGCCATCTCTTCCGAGCCGGTGCGGTCTTCGAGAAGGATGTGGCACCCGAGGCCGAGCCGGGCTGCGGCCGCTGCCGTCTGGCGCGCGTGATTGGACTGAGTGGCGCCTTGCGTGATGACGCAGTCGGCGCCTCCTTCGAGAGCGGCCGCCATCAGGAACTCCAGCTTTCGCGTCTTGTTCCCGCCGGTCGACAGGCCAGTGCAATCGTCGCGCTTCACCCAGATGCGCGGGCCACCAAGGTAGTCGGACAGGCGATCGAGCGGCTCGAGCGGCGTCGGAAGGTGACCGAAACGCAGCCGCGGGAACTGCGTGATAGCCATCTCAAGTCGTTTAAGGCGATCCGTCGCCAGTTCCAGGTCAGCCTGCATCGTCTTCTCCTTCATGCTTAGCTCCTTTTTGGGTAACACTTGAAAATTCAGGCCCAAAATGCCGATTGCGCAGGCCGCCAATACTTTTAGTATGGGCAAGATGGATCTGAAGCTCATCGAAGATGCGCTGGCCCTTCTTGAGGAGCGCAACCTGACGCGGGCCGCCGCACGGCGAAACGTCACGCAACCTGCCTTCTCGCGCAGGATCCGGGCACTCGAGGATTGGATCGGGGTACCGCTGCTCGACCGACAGACGAATGCCGTGCAATTGCTGCCCGGCCTGATCGACAACGCTGCGGAATTCCGCGCCGTTCTGGCGAGGGTTGAGCAATTTCGCGAAGCCATTGCTCAGAGCCGCCCTCAGGGCCGCAAGGTGGAACTTGCGACCCAGCACGCCCTTGCCACCAGCGCCGTACCCTCGGTGCTCCGCCAGTGCGCGGAGCATGTGCCCGGAATCGACTGGAAGGTGAACACCATGAACCGGGAGGACTGCATTGCCGTCTTTCTCCGAGGCGACGTGGACATCCTGCTGTGCTACGAAGCGCGCGGCTTCCCGCCTCTTCCCTTCGACGCGACCATCACGCGCCGTCTTTGGATGCACGACACGTTGCTTCCCATTGTTGGCGGACGGCATCGCTACCGGCTCGGGGCCGACGGCTCCGTGCCAGAGGATGTGCCGGTTATTGCCTACCCGCCCGGCAGCCATTTTGGCCGACTCATGGAGAGAACCGGCACCGCCCACTCCTTCGGGCCGGGGCGCCGCGACATGGTCGAGACCGACTTTACCGTCGGCGTCTTCGATCTTGTACGGGACGGGTTCGGCGTTGGCTGGGTGCCGCACTCGATGTGCCGGGAGGCGCTTGGCTCCGGAAAGGTCCAAGGTCTTCAATCGCGCTACGGAGCTGTGCCAATTGACGCAACGCTTTTTGCGTCGACGAGCAACGAATTAGCAAAGAGTCTCATTGATTCAGGGCCGCACGGAGCCAGACAAGCGATTCCTGATATTTCGGAGGGAAGAAATGAAAATAAGAACATCCAAGGATTTAGGCGGCAATGATGCTGGTAACCTTGCGTGGGCCTTGATGCTGCATAAATAGCCCCACGTTTCTTAGACACCTTCTTTTTTCAGTTTCTGCTGCTCATCATGGCCTCCTTGCCTCAAAATTGGCGAAGGAGGCGTCCACGATACACGGGGCGATTCAAAGATGTCCTGACTGCAGACGCTACCCACGACTCATACAGCATAGCGGTCACTGCGAGCAAAAAGCTTTATCTCACCTAAATCCTGGGGAGCGACCATGGAAGCGCAACGCCGGGCCTAATCCAGCGAGATGGGATCAAACGCGATGAAATCGGTGAAAGCAGCTGCAATGCGAAGATCGAGGTTGCCAAGCGGGCCGAGTAGGTCTCTCCTTTAGCTACATGCTGGGGAGGTCTACGACATGAGATGTGTCGCCCTATCGGTTGTGCTTGCTCTTGGCCTGCCGATCGCCGCGGTCGCTGATCCTGCGACTGAGTGTGGCGGGAGTAGCCAAATCGAGATCGGGGAGTGTGTCACCGACGCTCTGGAGAGGGTCGATGCCGCGCTCGACGTCTATCTGAGGTCCGCTATGATCTCAGCCGAAGAACTCGACGACGTGACGGGGCGTACTGTAGCCGTCCCGGCGCTCGGGGCTTCGCAGGCTACCTGGTCAGAGTACCGCGACGCTCAGTGTGAGTACGTGGGCGCCACGTTCGGAGGCGGCTCGGGCACCGCCATTGGGATCAACTCGTGCAGGATCGAGCTCGGTCGAGAAAGAGCGATCGAACTCATGCGCTACGCTCGGTGAAAGATGACCTGCTCTTCGCTAAAACGGCTTTTCCGCATCGTCTGTCTCCTCGTTTGGAGAACAGGCTAACTTCAAACCGCGGACTTTTCAGGGGAGCAGGTCACCGACCTTCATCCTCCGAAAATGCTGCGCGATGGACGAATGGCCGGTCTGGTGAAGTTGCACCGCGGCGATCGGCCAGAGACTGAACGGCAGGTCTGGGCCGGGAGCGACGGCCGCCGCTGCCCGCCAGGCGCAAGACCCGCTGCGGCGCCGCATGTCGGCTCCGAGCCCATCAGCGACTTTCAGGCATGCCCCAGCAACGAGAACTCCTTCGCAGGAGCGGCTATGTGCTCGGCCCTTTGAAGTCTTGCGGCGGCGCAGGGTTGCTGTCACTGACCTTGGCGTGTCTCTCTCGGAACATCATTGCGGGCTGGAACACCCGCCAAGAAACGCCGCCTTCAGTCCACATCATCCGTTGTTAGCCATTCCCCGAGGGCTGAGGCGCCCGCGCTGGCGTGTGAAATCGGGGCAGGTCTTTTCAAGTCGTTCCCAGCGCGTCGCCGTAAAGATATGGCTCCCCTCACTACAAAATGTCTCGAACGCTGGACCCAAGCACTGTAACAATGTGTCCCTATCAGCGCCTGCTCTTTCCGCAGAAAGTAGAGCAATATCAAGTAGGTTGTAGCTATGGGAAAACGCGACTCTCACTTCTATTGGCAATGAGGAATACAGGTCGTCCGCTTCCTCAACTGCCTCTTGTTGTTGGTGTTCGAGGCGCCAGTTGCGAATCGTCTCATGATCTCTTCTTAGGATTGGCCCAATGTAGTATTGCACGCACAGATCGACGGCTTCCGATACGCGGTCTCGTTTGGTCCCTGAGAACGTTGTATAGCCGGAAGCGAGAATTGCGATGACCGACAGAACGATTGCTATCCAATCCAGCGCCAGTTTGTTTTTCAGGATTTCCATTACAATCTGCCATGCCCCGGCACAACGTCATGCAAAAAGACAGGCGAAAGGCCGGAGTCTTTCGCCTGTCACCACCCGGAATTGTGGCTTACGTTATTTGCAAAGACGAGTAGGATCACACATTGCGCCCTCCATTGAAAGTTCGCCCAAGACTAGTCCCCATCAAGAGTAGCCCCCTATTGATACCTGTCAAGTGAACTTGAGCGGTGTCAGGAAATCGTGTTCGGATGAAGGTGCGGTGGGGGGGCAGCAGTTTGAGCGCATTCAGATAGGATCTGTCCGCATTGTTTCGGGCGGCGCGCCGGCGGGCGTAACCGTATAACTAGTGGGCGTCCTTGCGCGATGCATGGCCTGGAGTGCTCTCGCCCCGCAATTTCCCGACTAGCGGTTTCCGAGCACCGCCGCTTTTCCGCAGCCGCGAAGAACCTACTGGCTTGCGCAGCGAATGTCCGCAAGGTCCGCACAGTGTGAGTTCGCCCATGCCTCGGCTTCGCAGCCGCGGCAAATGGCCGGTCCTGGGAAGCTGCGCCGCAGCGAATGACGTTAGTACAGGCGACGGAAAAGGGCCGAAGCTGCCCTGAACGCCTGGCACAGTAAGGTCGACTTGGCTGGCTCCGCTGGGAATGTCCGCTGTCGCAAAAGCCGTCGGGTGGTTTCGCGGTTGTCGCGAGCTCGTGTTTCCCGCCCAGCGGCCGGACAACTCGATGAAGCGTGGAGCTATTTTGGCGCTCAAGCATCCTTTTCCGCACGGCTCAGAGGCCGCCAGTGAACCCTCCTCGGCTCTTCTTGGCATGGGGTACATCCTGAACCTTTGACAGATGAAGGCCCGGCTCATACCTGACCTGCATGACAACTCCGCAGTTCCGATCTCCACTTCACACCACGCTCCGCGACCGGGAGCCTGCTTTTGCCGCGATGTCTCGGCTAGCAGCGGTAGGCGGCGTCTCCGCAGCTGATTTCGGCCGCGATGTCGAGATTCCCTTTACCGCAGTGCTTAAGGGTGAGCAGTCGAGTCTGGAGGCTCTCGGCCACCTTTGTGGGCAGCCGGGCGGAGTTTTCCGCGAGTGGACACCCAAGATTGTTGGATCGGCCAAGCGCAGCATTCGGGACCATCTCTTCCCTGTGCGTCCGTTACTGACGTCCGAAGTGCGGGGTTGCCCTTGCTGCCTTCGCGAAGATGAGCCAGCCCCTTTGAAGTGGTCCACCCACGAAGCCTGAAATCCGATAGGATTTCGGCGAACAGGAGGACTACGGAATGGCTGGAAAGCGTGAGAAGCCGGAAGACATTGTCACCAAGCTGCGTCAGGTCGAGGTGTTGCATGGCCAGGGCCTGTCGATGGCCGATGCGGTGCGGCAGATCGGGATATCGCAGCATACCTTTTACCGGTGGCGGAAGCAGTATGGTGGGATGAACCGGGCACAGTTGTCGCGGCTGAAGGAACTCGAGAAGGAGAACCTGAGGCTGCGGCGGGCGGTATCTGACCTGACGCTCGAGAAGCTGATCCTGACCGAGGCTGCCCAGGGAAACTTCTAAGCCCTTCGCGCCGCCGCGAATGCGTGGAGCATGTGCGCCAGACACTCGGCATCTCCGAACGCCGGGCCTGCCGGGTGCTCGGCCAACACCGCTCCACGCAGCGCAAGCCACCACAGGGCCGGGAAGACGAGGCGCGGCTGACCGCCGACGTCATCGATCTGGCCCGGGAGTATGGCCGCTACGGCTACCGCCGGGTCGCCGTGCTGCTGCGGCGTGCCGGCTGGCAGGTGAACCACAAGCGGGTGGCGCGCATTTGGCGGCGCGAAGGGCTCAAGGTCCCACACAAGCAGAAGAAGCGCGGCAGGCTCTGGCTGGACGATGGCTCTTGCGTGCGGCTGAAGCCCGAGCACCCCAACCACGTCTGGTCCTACGACTTCGTGCAGGACCGGACCAGTGACGGCCGGACCTACCGGACGCTCAACATCCTCGATGAATATACGCGGGAGGCGTTAATGATCCGTGTCGACAGGCGACTGAACTCCACCGATGTCCTGGACGCCCTGACCGATCTCTTCATCCAGCGCGGCCCGCCGCGGTTCATCCGGTCCGACAACGGCCCGGAGTTCATCGCGCAGAAGGTGCGCGACTGGATCGAGTTGGTGGGGGCGAAGACCGCGTACATCGAGCCGGGGTCACCCTGGGAGAACGGTTATTGCGAGAGCTTCAACAGCAGGTTCAGGGACGAACTCCTCAATGGCGAGGTCTTCTACTCGTTGAGGGAGGCGCAAATCCTCATCGAACAATGGCGAAAGCACTACAACACCGCTCGGCCGCATAGCGCTCTTGGATATCGGACACCGGCACCGGAGACTTTCATCCCCATAGATCGAAGGCCGACCATGCATTAGCATTTAACCCGGACCACTCGATGGGGTCAGCTCAACGCCGTTCCCGGCACCGTAATCGGCATCGAGGGCAACATGATCCGTCTCGATACGCCGCTGGGCCGTCTTTCGGGCAGGGCGACGTCTCCGTTCAGCATCGGCGACCGCGCGACCCTATTCGTGCGTCCCGAACTGATGCAGCTGTCTTCCGAGGGCTGCGACTGTGGGCTCGAGGCGACCGTCGAGGAGCGCGCCTTCGAGGGTAGCGTCACCCACCTTGGCCTGCGCACGCCATCAAACACCGGAATGGCTGCAACGCTCATCGCTGCCGATTTCGGGATGCTGCCCAACGAGGGCGACCGCATTACGGCGCATTTCTCCAGCACAAACGCCATCGTCCTGCCTGACGGGGCCGGCCAACTGGCGGGGGCCGCATGAGCAACCTTGCTATCACCTTCATGGCGACGCTCGTCGTTCTCGCGATCTTCTTTTCGCTGTACCGCTTCGACAGGAATGGACAGGACGGGGAAATCGGATTCTTCCGCCGCAACGGGGTGCTCGTCGGCGGCTATCTTGTGCTCGCGGTCGCGTTCTGGGTCATCCTGACCATCGTCATGCCGATGGTCTACATGGTCGACCTGTCGTTTCATCACAAGCTGCCCCCGTCGAAGGTCGGCGGCCCGGAAGACGTCTATACGCTGGACAACTACCGCAAGCTCATTTTCGGCAGCACGACGGACACAAGCAGCCTGAACTGGCTGCACCTGCGCAGCTTCCTGATGACCATCGGCATCTCGATCCTGCTGACGCTGTTGACCTTCGCAATCTGCTACCCGGTGTCCTACTATATGGCGCAGTCGGCGACGTCGCAAAAGCTGCGGATCGTCCTGCTGCTGCTCATCATTCCCTACTGGGTTAACGACATCCTGCGCGCCTTCGCGTTCCGCATCATGCTGGCCGAGAACGGCTTCATGAACAACCTGCTGGACTGGTTGGGCCTCATCAACGCGCCGATAGATTTCCTAGGGGCGAATGCGGCGCTCTATATTGAGCCAGCCCCTTTGAAGTGGTCCACCCACGAAGCCTGAAATCCGATAGGATTTCGGCGAACAGGAGGACTACGGAATGGCTGGAAAGCGTGAGAAGCCGGAAGACATTGTCACCAAGCTGCGTCAGGTCGAGGTGTTGCATGGCCAGGGCCTGTCGATGGCCGATGCGGTGCGGCAGATCGGGATATCGCAGCATACCTTTTACCGGTGGCGGAAGCAGTATGGTGGGATGAACCGGGCACAGTTGTCGCGGCTGAAGGAACTCGAGAAGGAGAACCTGAGGCTGCGGCGGGCGGTATCTGACCTGACGCTCGAGAAGCTGATCCTGACCGAGGCTGCCCAGGGAAACTTCTAAGCCCTTCGCGCCGCCGCGAATGCGTGGAGCATGTGTGCGAGACACTCGGCATCTCCGAACGCCGGGCCTGCCGGGTGCTCGGCCAACACCGCTCCACGCAGCGCAAGCCACCACAGGGCCGGGAAGACGAGGCGCGGCTGACCGCCGACGTCATCGATCTGGCCCGGGAGTATGGCCGCTACGGCTACCGCCGGGTCGCCGTGCTGCTGCGGCGTGCCGGCTGGCAGGTGAACCACAAGCGGGTGGCGCGCATTTGGCGGCGCGAAGGGCTCAAGGTCGTCCCACACAAGCAGAAGAAGCGCGGCAGGCTCTGGCTGGACGATGGCTCTTGCGTGCGGCTGAAGCCCGAGCACCCCAACCACGTCTGGTCCTACGACTTCGTGCAGGACCGGACCAGTGACGGCCGGACCTACCGGACGCTCAACATCCTCGATGAATATACGCGGGAGGCGTTAATGATCCGTGTCGACAGGCGACTGAACTCCACCGATGTCCTGGACGCCCTGACCGATCTCTTCATCCAGCGCGGCCCGCCGCGGTTCATCCGGTCCGACAACGGCCCGGAGTTCATCGCGCAGAAGGTGCGCGACTGGATCGAGCTGGTGGGGGCGAAGACCGCGTACATCGAGCCGGGGTCACCCTGGGAGAACGGTTATTGCGAGAGCTTCAACAGCAGGTTCAGGGACGAACTCCTCAATGGCGAGGTCTTCTACTCGTTGAGGGAGGCGCAAATCCTCATCGAACAATGGCGAAAGCACTACAACACCGCTCGGCCGCATAGCGCTCTTGGATATCGGACACCGGCACCGGAGACCTTCATCCCCATAGATCGAAGGCCGACCATGCATTAGCATTTAACCCGGACCACTCGATGGGGTCAGCTCAATATCGCGCTGTGCTATTCGCACCTGCTGCTGATGATCTTCACCCTCTACAACGCGATCGAGGCTCAGGATCACAACCAGATCGAGGCCGCGCGCGACCTTGGCGCACCTTGGTGGCACATCCACCTGTTCGTGGTCATGCCCCATGCCAAGCCGGGGATCGGATCCGGCATGACTCTGACCTTCATGCTGACCGCGGGCGCGGTGGCCACTCCCATGGTTCTGGGTGGCCCGAATTCGCTGTGGTTCACGCCTATCGTCTACGATCGCTTCTACCAGCTCTTCGACTGGCCACAGGGTGCAGCCTATGCCTTTGCCTTGCTGATCGGATGTTTCGTGCTGGTTCTCGGCGGACTGAAGCTGGCAGGTCTCAAACTCGGGGAGATCACCAAATGAACGAGAAATACGTTACCGGCTGGATGGTCAGCCTCTACCTCGCCGCCTTCTTCGTTTTCCTTCTCGGACCTCTGGCGGTGATGGCGCTGTCCGCCTTCAACACCCCGAGCTATCCGCAGGTCTGGCCGATCGAAGGCTTCACGTTCCGGTGGTTCATCGAACTCGCGAACGACCGGGAAATGATCGAAGGTCTGCAGACCTCCGTCATCATCGGCCTCGGCGTTGTCGCCATCGCCGTTCCGGTCGGCCTTGCAGGGGCGCTGGTCATGACGCAGGTCTACCGGTCGTCACGGACCTTCTATTACTTCATTGTGGTGGTCCCAGTCCTGGCACCCGGCATCGTGCTTGGCATCTCGACGGTCGTATTCTGGCGCGACTTCGCCGGACTGCTGAATGCGCGATCCTGGCTCTACAATGGGACGGTGCTGACGATCCTGGCGCATTCCACCTATATCTCGTCCTATTGCATGCTGGTCATCCTCGCCCGCCTGCAACGGTTTGACCGGGCACAGGAAGAAGCCGCGCTGGACCTTGGCGCAACCTATCCCAAGGTTTTCCGCCATGTCCTTCTGCCTTACCTGCGGCCCGCGCTGCTGTCCTCGGCCGTGCTCGCGTTTCTGTCCTCGTTCGAGAACTTCAATGCCACGACCTTTGCAATTCTCGCGGACAAGACCCTGACGACCGTGCTTGCCTCCCGGGTTCGCATGGGTTCTTCGCCGACAATCAGCGCACTGGCAACGGTGATTGTGATCCTGACAATCGTCTCGGCGCTGGCGTTCGAGTGGTACAAACGCCGCGAGCAGAAGCGCAAATACGTGCAGCAGAAGGTTGCTCGCGAAGCAGATGCCCGTGAGGCCGTGGCCTGACTGGCAATCCCCAACAAGCGCGGCGGCTCATCGCGTCGTCGCTCAATGCAAAGAACGGCCCCGGGATCGCTCCCGGGGCCGTTTCAATTCCGAAAGCAGCTTACATCATTGAAGCATGCCTCTTGGGTTTCGAAACATGGCGGTGTTTTTCGCCAGTGCGCAGGCTCGCGATTGCTCGGGGTGCAGCGGTTTTGCACACCCGGAGCAGTCGACGAAAGTTTCAGATCTCCATCTCAAGCAGCACCGACGCGAGACACTTGCCATGCGCATCCAGCGCCAAGGAGCGGGTGACCCCTCCCGTCAGGGCGCCGCGGATCACGAAGTTCAGGGCGTGCAGTTGCGGCAGCGCATAGCGCGTCACATCCTCGGGCGCAACGTCACCCATGTGCCTTGCCACGCGCTGCTGGGTGACTTCGCGCTGGATCAGCGGCCAGTCCTCGGGGCGGTAGGCGATCACCGAGATGTTCGAGACATCGCCTTTGTCGCCGGTGCGGGCATGGGCAATCTGGTGCAGTTTCATTGCTGTGTCCTTCGGCTTGCCGGGATCGCGAGACGCTCAGGCATCGAGCGTCTCCGAAAGTTCGCTTCGCACCGTGACCGATGCGGCGGGGAGGAGCGCCGAGGCAACGGCTATGATCTCGCGATGCGCGCGGCTGACGCCACCACCACCGGCCGGACCACAAAGGTAGAGGCTCTCGACCTCCTCGCCGACCCGCAGTGCGGTTTCTTGATCAGCGCAGCGTGCGGCGACGCGCAGTCGCACCTCGCTTGGCTCGGTCGCCGCGCGGGCGGCACCAGGAGCCACCGCATCGAGACCGATGAGATCGGTGCGCTCTTCGAGGATCCGACTGCCCCATTCCGACAGGCGCTGCCGCACCAACCCGGCGGCCAGCCGCCCCCGCGCAACGCAATTGGCACCAGCATAGGAGATCTGCCCCTCGCCACGCCAACCGTCGCGGTAGCCGACCGAAACCTTGAGCTCGCCCGTCGCAGGATGCCCCGACCCACCGGTGACGCGCACCCGGTCGACGCCGATCTCCTCGAGCTCGACCTGCGAGAAGTCGGCCACCACGTCGGGCTGCATGTAGCGGGCCGGGTCATGGATTTCATAAAGCAGCTGCTCGGTGCAGGTGGCGCGGCTGACCAGCCCCCCGGTGCCGGGCAGCTTGGTGATCACCGCGTTGCCGTCGTCCGAGACCTCCGCCAGCGGAAAGCCGACGTCTGCGAGATCCGGCACGTCCTTGACCCCCGGATCGGCGAAATAGCCGCCGGTGATCTGGGCAGAGCACTCCAGCAGGTGCCCGACAAGCGTGCCGCGTCCGAGCCGCTCCCAGTCGTCCATCGCCCAGCCGAAGCGGTGCACCAGCGGCGCAAGGAAGAGTGCGGGATCCGAGGCCCGGCCGCAGATCACGATGTCGGCTCCGGCGTCCAGCGCCTCGACGATGCCCGCGACACCGATATAGGCGTTGGCCGAGATCAGCCGCTCCCCGAGCGCCCGCGCCGGGGCGCCGGTCTCGGTCAGGATGCAGTCGCCGATGAGGGGCAGCACATCGTCGCCGGTCACCGCCGCCACGGTCAGCGGCAGGCCCAGCTCGCGCACCACGGCGCGCGTGCGCTCGGCAGCGGCGCGGGGGTTGGCCGCGCCCATGTTGGTGACGATGCGCGTACCATTGCGGGCACAGGCGGGCAGCACGGCACGCATGCGGCGCTCGAGCAGCGGATCGAACCCGGCGCCGGGATCGGCCAGCCGTGCCTGCTGCGCCAGCGCGATGGTGCGCTCGGCGAGGCATTCGAAGACCAGGAAGTCCAGCTCGCCGCGCTCGGCGAGATCGACGGCGGGGGCAATGCGGTCTCCCTGAAAGCCCGCGCCGGTACCAATGCGGACCATGCTCATGCCATCGCCCTCCCCTGTGCGCGGCCCACCGCGCGGGCGCCGAAGAAGATCGCCAGCGCCAGGAACGGCGTGATCAGCATCGGCCAGATCGCCAGCGCAATGACCAGCAGAAGCAGCAGGATGTCGAGGCCGCGCCTGCCGGTGAGGGGCGTGCCGCTCAGCAGCGCCGGCACCGCCAGCACCAGCGCCATGCCCGCGGCTGCCGCCTCGACGATCCCGACGAGGCCGCCCGACATGGTCATGCCCGGGTAGAGCAGCAGCAGGAAGGGCACCAGATAGGTCACCGCGCCAAGCCGCACCGCCTCGCCTGCGGCGGGCAGCCAGTTGGTGTTGGCGATGCCCGAGCCGACGAAGACCGCGACGCAGACCGGCGGGGTGATCACCGAGATCGTGGCGAAGTAGAAGACGAAGAGATGCGCGGCCAGCGGGTCGACCCCCACGGCGGTCATCGCCGGAGCAAGCACCGCGGCCACCAGCACGTAGGCGGCGGTGGTCGGCAGGCCCATGCCCATGATCAGGCAGACCAGCCCGACGATGATCGCCACCAGCACGACCGAGTCCCCGGCCATGGTGACGATCAGCGAAGACAACGTCACACCGATGCCGGTCATGTTGATCATCGAGACCAGCACCTGCGCGCCGGCGAGCAGCACGCCGATGATCACCATGCCCTTGCCCGCGTCTTCGAGCCCGTCGATCACCCGCCCGGCCATCTCACGCGGGCTCAGCCGTCCGGCCTGAGTGGCGACGAAGGCGATCAGCAGGCCGACGACCCCGTAGAAGGCGGCGGTGGCGATCGAGCGGCCAAGCCAGATGCCGATGCCCAGACCGCCAAGCGCGGCAAGGATCGGCAGCACCCGGCGCGGCGCGGTGATGGTTTTCCAATCGGGCATCTCATCCTCGGGCACCACGGCAAGCCCGCGCTGCTGCGCGACAAAGTGCACGGTGACGAAGACCGAGACGTAGAACAGCACCGCCGGAAGGATCGCGCCGACGATGATGGTGGTATAGGGAAGCCCGAGGATCTCGGCCATGACGAAGGCCGCGGCGCCCATGATCGGCGGCGCGATCTGCCCGCCGGTGGAGGCCACTGCCTCGACCGCCGCCGCAAAGGGGCGCGGGTAGCCGAGGCGGATCATCATCGGGATGGTGAAATTGCCGGTGGTGGCGACATTGGCCACGGCAGAGCCCGAGATCATCCCGAAAAGCCCCGAGGCGATGGTGGCGATCTTCGCCGCGCCGCCGGGCTGGCGGCCGCCGAGACGCATGGCCAGATCCATGAAAGCCTGCCCGCCGCCCGAATGCAGCAGCAGCGCGCCAAAGAGCACAAAGGCAGCGATCACCGTCGCCGCGACGCCGGTGAGCATGCCCCAGATGCCGAGATCACCGAGGAAGATGGTCTCGGTCACGAAGGCCGCGTCGAAGCCGCGGTGCCCCAGCGCGCCCGGAAGCAGGTTGCCGAACATCGCGTAGCCGATGCCGATCAGCACCAGCACCGGGAAGATCAGCCCCACCGTGCGCCGCCCAAGCTCGAGCACCGACAGCACCAGACCGACGGTCAGCGCCATGTCGAGCGTCGTGGCCCAAGGCAGCGTCGTCATGATTTCATCGTAGTTCCAGACCACGTAGCCGCAGGCCCCCACCGTCACCGCGCAGAGCACGAGGTCGATGGCGAGCCCGAGCGGGCGCCAGGATTTCCCGGCGCCCAGCGGGTAGAGCGCGAAACCGAGGGAGGCCACGAGGGCGAGGAAGATCGCCCGCTGGATCAGCCCCTCGAAGGGGCCGGTCGCGGCGGTGTAGAAGACGAAGGCCCCGACGAGGATCGCCAGCCCCTTCTGGACGCGCTCCAGTGTCATGTCAGCTCCCCGGCTGCAGCTTGGCGGGGATCTCGAGCCCCTGCTCCTCGAACCAGCGCGCCGCGCCCGGATGCAGCGGGACGGTGCCGTAGTCGAGCGTCATCTGCGCCAGATCCGCGCCCTTCAGGCTGGCCATGGCGTTGGCCTGCGCGCTGTCGTCGGCCATGATCGCCGAGACGATCTTATAGGCGGTCTCGTCGTCCATCGAGGCGGGCGCGGCCACGCCGACGCCGAAGCTCCAGGTGGTGTAGGCGGGGATGCCGTCGGCGGCACCCTCGGGGATGTCGATCACCGAGATGTCCGGCATCTTCTCGCGCAGGGTGTCGGCTTGGGCGTCCGAAAGACCGACCACGGTGATGTCGGTCGAGGTGGCGATGTCCATGGTCGAGCCGTCGAGCTTCATGCCCGAGCCCGATTTCACGTAGCCCGCCACGCGGTTGTCCTTGATCGCGCCAACGATGTCGGTGGTCGAGCCGCGCACGTAGTCCGCCTCGAGCCCCAGCGCATTGAACACCGCCTCGGTGGTCGACTCGGTGCTCGAGCCCTTGATGCCCGGATTGAAGCGCACGCCCGACAGACCTTCGAGACTGTCCACGCCCGCGTCCTTGCGCAGGATCACGTTCTGCGGCGCGTTGGTGTAGACCCAGAGCAGACGCAGGTCCTGCGCGTTGCCCTCGAAGGCGTTGGTGCCCGAGACCGCGTGCTGCGCCGCGTTGGTGGTCACGAGGCCGAGGTCGACCTGACCGCGCGCCATGCGGCGGATGTTGTCCATCGTGGCGCCGGTCTCGACCACCGAGGCCTTCAGCCCCTCGGCGTTTTCGTTGATCAGCTGGCCGACGGCGACGAAATAACCGTAGTGGCTCGACGAGGCCGAGGTCGAGCCGATCAGCAGATCGGTCTCTTGCGCCAGTGCCGGACCGGCAAGCAGAGTCGCGCCCGCAAGGGCGTAGAGCGTAGATTTCATGGTTTCCTCCCTGGAATCCCGGTTTCGGGATCGTGCGGGCAGAATGGCGCAATCAGTTTGTTGTCGGAAGTGAGAGTTTGGGTATTATTAGTGCATGGAACGCACCAATCCCTCGCTCGCCGATTTCAATGCTGTCCTTGTGGTGTTGCGTTGCGGCTCGTTCCGCGCCGCCGCCGAGGTTCTGGCGCTCTCGCCTTCGGCTCTGTCGCGGCAGATCACCGGGCTCGAGGCCCGGCTCGGCACCCGGCTGTTCGATCGCGACACGCGCAATGTCACGCCCACCGCCTCCGGTCTCGCCTTCGGACGCGTCGCAGAGCGGATGATCAACACCGCCGAAGACGGCATGGCGGAGTTTGAGGCGCATCTTTCGGCCCGCAATGGGCGGCTGACCATCGCCGGGCTGCCCTCGGTGACCGCCGGCCTGCTGCCGGGGCTGCTGCGGAGCTTCTCGGCGGAATACCCGGATATCGACCTGCGCATCGTCGACGCGCTTTCGGGCAGCGTCATCGAGGCGGTCGAGGCGGGCATCGCCGAGATCGGCTTCACCGCCGGCACGCTCTCGGCGCGCAGCAGGCTGACCTTTCAGCCGCTGATGGATGACCGGTTCGTCGCCGTCGGCGCGCCCGACGGGCCGCTGCGCGCGGCGCGCGACTACACTTGGGAAGAGCTGGTCGAGATGCCCTTCATCGCCATGGCGCAGGGCACCAGTGTGCGCGAACTGATTGATGGCGCCTGCCTGCGCATCGGCCACACGCTCGCGCCCCGCTTCGAGGTGGCGCATCTTGCCACCGCCGGAGCGCTGGTGGCCGAGGGGCTGGGGATCACCGCCCTGCCCACCCTGACGCTGCCGGTGCTACGCACGGAAACCTTGGTCCAACGCGAGATCACCGGCTTCGGGGCACGGCGGCGGATCGGGCTGGTGCGGCGCTCCGGGCAATCTCTATCGCCCTCGGCACAAGCCTTTCTGGCGCATGTGCGGAAAGCGAGCGCGCTGAAGTGACTCACCTGGACTTGATGGTGTCGGTCTCCTTTCGGGTGGCCCAGCCAAGCACTCGAAGGATAATCCTCCGCGGTGCCTCCGGCTAGCCCAGCGTGGGGTCAGGCCGCGCCGCCGCGCAAGAGGCCGCGATAGCGCGCGAGACTGCCCTCGAGGTGCGCCTTCATCGCTGCTTCCGCCGCCTCGGGCGCGCCGTCGATGATCGCATCGACGATACGCGCGTGCTCCTGCACAAGATCGGGGTTCGGCTTGTAGGCACGCGGCGTACCGCTCTTGCCGGCCTCCAGTTCGACCCGGGGCACGATGCCGGGGCGGATCAGAGCAAGAAACTCGGGAAACCGCTTGTTCTGCGTGGCCTGCGCGATGGCGTAATGGAAGGCGAAGTCTGCTTCGCGGGTGTTGCCGCCTTCCTCGAAGGCTTTTGAGACGGCGGCATTGGCCGCGAGGATCGCCTCGATCTGCTGCGCCGAGCGCCGCGCGGCAGCGAGCCCAGCGGCGCGGATCTCGAAGGCCGAACGCAGCTCGAACAGTTCGATCACCCCCGAGAGCCGCTCCATGTCGAGATCGGCGAACGGCTGAGCCCGCCGCGCCTGCACCGGATCGAGCGCGAAAACCCCAGAACCCTTGCGCGCTTCCACCAGCCCCTCGGACCGCAGCAGGCCAAGCGCCTCGCGTACGACGGTACGGCTGACAGAGTGGATGCGCGTGAGCTCGGATTCGCTGGGCAGGCGGTCGCCGGGACGAAAGCGCCCAGTCTCAATCTCGCGCCGCAGCCCGGCGGCGATCAGCTCAGCACGGGTGCGCGCGGGCGACGGCTCAGCGGCCTGCCCGGTGGGCGAGAGAAGAGCATTCGTGTCGGTCATAGGTTCGCGCCTGCGGATTTCTGTACAACAGGAAGTCTAGCCGCACCAGGGATCGGGACGCCAGAAAAATCGTCCATATTTCGGATATATCAATCACTCGACCGCGGAATGGTCCGGAAAAACCGTTGACCCGCCAAGGGTACATGTCATACCTTCCTGTTATACAGATTGCCGCTTGGCGTTCCTGCCTGCGGAGAGGAGGAGACCACCCGTGATCATCACCGACGTGTCCGTGCGCGTGTTCCGGCACAAGACCCGCCGTCACTCCGACAGCGCGGGCCACGCCCACCCCGGCCCCGAGCACGAGGTGCAGCAGGCCATTGTCACCATCCGCAGCGAGGACGGAATCGAGGGCCATTCCTTCTGCCCGCCCGAGGTGGCGCGCCCGCATGTCATCGACAAGTACGTCAAGAAGGTGCTGATCGGGCAGGACCACCGTGACCGCGAGCGGCTGTGGCAGGATCTGGCACACTGGCAGCGCGGATCGGCAGCACAGCTTACCGACCGGACTTTGGCGGTGATCGATTGCGCGCTCTGGGATCTCGCCGGGCGCACGCTGGACCAGCCTGTCTACAAGCTGATCGGTGGCTACCGTGACAAGGTACTGGCTTATGGCTCGATCATGTGCGGCGACGAGATCGAGGGCGGACTCGCCACGCCCGAGGATTACGGCCGCTTCGCCGAGGCGCTGGTGGCGCGCGGCTACAAGGGCATCAAGCTGCACACCTGGATGCCCCCCGTCAGCTGGGCGCCGGACGTGAAGATGGACCTCAAGGCCTGCGCCGCCGTCCGCGAGGCCGTGGGCCCCGACATCGCGCTGATGATCGACGCCTTCCACTGGTACAAGCGGACCGAGGCGCTGGAACTGGGCCGCGGGCTGGAAAAGCTCGGGTTTGCCTGGATCGAGGAACCGATGGACGAGCAGTCCATGTCCTCCTACCGCTGGCTGGCCGAGAACCTCGACATTCCTGTGGTCGGCCCGGAAAGCGCCGCGGGCAAGCACTGGCACCGCGCCGAATGGATTACCTCAGGCGCGTGCGACATCCTGCGCACCGGGGTAAACGATGTCGGTGGCATCACCCCGGCGTTGAAGACCATGCATCTGGCCGAAGCCTTCGGCATGGAATGCGAGGTGCATGGGAATACCGCGATGAACCTGCATGTCGTCGCCGCCGCTAAGAACTGCAAGTGGTACGAGCGCGGGCTGCTGCACCCGTTCCTCGAATACGACGACGGGCTCGACTATCTCAACACGCTGTCCGACCCGATGGATCGCGACGGCTATGTCCATGTCCCGGACCGCCCCGGTCTGGGCGAGGACATCAATTTTGACCTCATTGAAAACAACCGCGTCTGCTGAACTGGCGCGGGTCTCTAGAGCTTTGGGAGGAGAACCTATGAGACATTTCCTAACGGGCGTGGCGCTTTCGGCGCTGCTGGCGGGGGCCAGCCCAGTGCTGGCCGAAACCCCCGAAGACCAGCTGATCGTCGCTTTCACCATGACCAACGTGCTGACCATGGATCCCGCCGCGATTACTGGCGGTGAGGCGGTGCAGGTGCTCAACAACGTCTACGACGCGCTGGTCGAGCTCGACCCCGAGACCAAAGCGCTCATGCCGCGTCTCGCGGAGAGCTGGGAGATCGGCGAGGACAACCTCAGCATCACCTTCCACCTGCGCTCCGATGCCACCTTTGCCTCTGGCAACCCGGTGACGGCAGCGGATGTGAAGTACAGTTTTGACCGGGTGATGGCCCTTGGCCAGTCGCAATCCTCGGGCCTCAACTCGCGCGGCTTCACCGCCGACGGGGCGGATGAGCAGTTTCAGGTGATCGACGATCACACGTTCCGGATGGTGATGCCGGAGGCGGGCGATCCCAAGATGATCCTGATGTATATCTCGCAGGCGGGCGTCGGCTCGATCCTCGACAGCCGGCTGGTCGAGGAACATGCGGGCGACGATCAGGGACAGGCCTGGCTGACCAACAATTCGGCAGGCTCGGGGGCTTTCACCCTCGGCCAGTGGCGGGCCAATGAATACGTGATCCTCACGCGGAACGACGACTTCTGGGGTGACGCACCCGCGATGAAGCGCGTACTGATGCGCCACCTGCCAGAAAGCCAGAGCCAGCGGCTCGGCCTGCAGCAGGGCGACATCGATGTGGGCTTCAGCCTTGCCGCGCCCGACCTGCGCGCGCTGGAAAAGGACGAGACGATCACCGTCGAGACCGTGCCGAGCGCCGGCTTTTACTACCTTGCCGCCTCTACCGCCGACGAGAAGTTCGCCAATCCCAAGGTGCGCGAGGCGCTGCGCTACCTCATTGACTACAAAGGCATCAACGGCGCAATCATGCCCTATTTCGGTGTCGAGCGGCAGCGAGTGATCAACAGCAGCGCCTTTTCGGCCCTGCCCGATCCGGGCTACGCGCTCGACGTGGAAAAGGCCAAGGCATTGCTCGCCGAGGCGGGCTTCCCCGACGGGTTCGACACCACTCTGCGGGTGATTTCGACCCAGCAGTTCCTCGACAGCGCCACTGCCATTCAGGGCACGCTGGCACAGGCCGGGATCAATGCCGAGATCATCACCGGCGATGGCGGCCAGATTTATGGCGCCATGCGCGAGCGGCAGTTCGAGCTCTTGGTCGGGCGCGGCGGCGGCGGCCAGCAGCCGCACCCCGACAGCAACTTGCGCGCGCTGGTCTACAACCCCGACAACAGCGACGAGGCGGGGCTGACCAACTACCAGAGCTGGCGCACCTCTTATCAGGACACCGAGTTGAACGGGCTGATCGAGAGCGCGCTGGTGGAGCGCGACGCCGACGCGCAGATCGCCCAGTACGAGCAGATTCAGCAGATGATCGACGAGAAGGTGACCTCGATCCAGCCGTTTTCGGAACGGGTGGTCACCGCGGCCTTTCAGGACGACGTATCGGGGGTGATCATCGACCCTTGGGTGTCGCGCTTCGAAGACGTGGTGAAGTCGCGCTAAGCGGCAAACCATAGGAGACGCAGAGGGCGCATCCCACGGGATGCGCCCTTTTTGTGTGTCGGCTGTTGGCTGGCCAGCAGGCTTCGCCTTTGTTCCGGGCGGATCAGTGCCTTTGCCTAAGCTCCCTCGCCCATTCGGCCTGGACTGGTCATCGGAACCGACAAGGAACTGCCATTGCCCAACGAAAAACCCCTCCCTGCCACGCGGCAGGGAGGGGGTGTCGTACTGTCGTTAAAGATGCCCTACGCCGCGCCCTCGTAGGCAAGGCTGGCTGCAATCAGCTCCTGCGCGTAGGGGTGCCGGGCCGATCCGTCGAGGATCGCCTCGCGCGGCAGCACCTCAACGATGTCCCCGGCCTTCATCACCGCAAAGCGGTCGCACATGTGGTCGATCACCGCGAGATCGTGGCTGACCATGACGTAGGTGAACCCCTTCTCCTCGCGCAGCCGAACCAAAAGATTGAGGATCTCTGCCTGCACCGAGACATCGAGCGCCGAGGTCGGCTCGTCGAGCAGCAGGACTTCGGGCTCGAGGATCAGCGCACGGGCGATCGCAACGCGCTGGCGTTGCCCGCCCGACAGCTGGTGCGGGTAGCGATCGAGGAACTCCACCGGCAGGCCAACGTCTCGCATTGCCTGCGCGAGCCGGCACTCGGTATCGCCGAGCCGGTGGATCTTCAGCGGTTCCGACAGCGTGGTGCGCACCGAATGGCGCGGGTGGAGCGAACCGTAGGGGTCCTGGAACACCATCTGCAGAGTGCGGCACCGCTCCATCAGGTCCATCTCGCGCACCGATCGGCCGCCGACCCTGGCATCGCCGTGCCAGTTGCCCAGCAACATCGAGGCGCAGCGCAGCACCGTCGATTTGCCCGAGCCGCTCTCGCCGACGAGCCCGAAGCATTCCCCGGGTGCCACCTCGAAGCTCACCTCGGGCAGGATCGTTACCGCGCCGAAGCGGATCGACATTTTCTCAATGCTCAGCGGTTTCATGCGAGGGCCTCCTTGGTCCAACTCGGGTCGCGCTGCAGCACTGGCAGCGGCGCGCGCGCCCCGCCGATGCGCGGCTGCGCGGCCAGAAGCCCGCGCGTGTAAGGATGCGTCGCAAGATCGAGATCGCGCGCATCCAGCGTCTCGACCACCCGGCCCGCGTACATGATCAGCACCCGGTCGCAGAAGTTGCGCACGAGGTTGAGGTCGTGGCTGATCATGATCAGCCCGATGCCCCGCTCTTTTACCAGATCGTCGAGGATCTTCAGCACCTGCAGCCGCACCGTGACGTCGAGCGCCGAGGTCGGCTCGTCGGCGATCACCAGATCGGGATCGGTAAGCAGCATCATGGCGATCATGATGCGCTGACCCATTCCGCCCGAGACTTCATGCGGGTAGAGATCGTAGACCCGCTCGGGATCGCGGATCTGCACCGCCGCCAGCATTGCCACTGCCTTTCCGCGCGCCGCCGCCTTCGAGCAGCGCACATGGGTGCGGTAGGCCTCGGCCACCTGGTCACCGCAGCGGCGGATCGGGTTCAGCGAATACTTGGGATCCTGCAGGATCATCGACATCCGCGCGCCGCGCAGCTTCAGCATTTGCGCCTCCGAGGCGTTCAGCAGGTCGACCTCTTCGAAGCGCATGGCGTCGGCGCGCATCTCAGCGTCGGGAAGCAGTTTCATGATTGCGCGGCCGACGGTTGACTTGCCCGAGCCGCTCTCGCCGACGATGCCGAGCCGCTCGCGCCCGAGGGTGAAGCTGACGCCGCGGACCGCTGGCTCGTCGGCACCAGGATAGCGCAGCGACAGATTGCGAATATCGAGGATGGGATCGCTGGTCATGGCTCTCACCTCTTCGTCATCTGTTTTGGGTCAAGTGCGTCGCGCAACCCGTCGCCCAGCAGGTTGAACGCCAAGCTCACCGACAGGATTGCGAGGCCGGGGAAGGTCACCAGCCACCAGCTGTCGATCATGTAGCGCCGCCCGGTGGCAATCATCGCGCCCCATTCCGGCATCGGCGGCTGTGCCCCGAGCCCGAGAAAACCCAGCCCCGCCGCCGTGAGGATCACCGTTGCCATGTTCAGCGTCAGGCGGATGAGTACCGAGGGAAGGCACATAGGCACGATGCTCTTCCAGATGATCCGCGCCGGGCTAGCGCCCTGCAGCCGCGCCGCCGCGATATAGTCGGCGCTGCGGAAGGTCATGGTCTCGGCCCGCGCCAGCCGCGCGATCGGCGGCCAGGCGGTGAGCGAGATGGCGATGATCGCATTGTTGAGGCTCGGCCCCAGCGCCGCGACGAAGGCCAGCGACAGGATCAGCGAGGGGAACGACAGGAAGATGTCGGTCACCCGCATCAGCACCACGTCGGTCTTGCCGCCGAAGTAGCCCGCCACCGTGCCCACCAACAGCCCCAGCGGGCCGACCACGATGGTCACGAGAAAGATGATCGTCAGCGTGATGCGCGAGCCGTGCACGAGGCGCGAAAAGATGTCCCGTCCGAGCTCATCGGTGCCGAAGAAGTGCCCGCCGCCCGGGGGTGCCAGCGTGTTCGTAAGGTCCTGCATGTAGGGATCATGCGTCGCGATGAGTGGCGCAAACAGCGCGGTGAGGATCAGCGCCGCCAGCACCAGCAGGCCGAAGGCCGAAGTCGGGGTCTTGGCAAGGAAGCGCAGGATGTTCCCGGCGGCGATCAGCGATTGCGGCATCCGGCGGCGGGTCTCGGCCGCGGCAGTGGTCTCGGACATGGTCATCGGGTCCTCGGGTCGAAGATGCGGTACAGCAGGTCGGACAGGATGTTCAGCGCGATGAAAATCACGCCGACGATCAGCACGCAGGTCATCACCGCGTTCATGTCGCCGATCAGCAGGTTAGAGGTCAGGTATTGGCCAAAACCGGGCCAAGCGAAGACCGTCTCAATGAGCACAGCGCCCTCGAGCAACGCGCCGTAGGCGAGCGCCACGATGGTCACCAGCTGCACGCGGATGTTGCCAAAGGCATGACGCCAAACGGTCTGGCGGCGGCTGAGGCCCTTGACCCGCGCGGTGGTCACATATTCCTGTCCAAGCTGGTCGAGCATGAAGCTGCGGGTCATCCGGGTGATATACGCTGAGGACGAATAGCCGAGCAGCGAGGCCGGCAACACAATGTGGTTGAGCGCCGAGCGGAAGACGTCCCACTCCCCTGCCATGATGCTGTCGATCAGCAGGAAGTTGGTCGTCTCGGGCACCATGCCGATGTAGAATTGGCTCATCCGGCCCGAACCGCCGACCCAGCCAAGGCCCGCGTAGAAGATCAGTAGCGCGATCATCCCGGTCCAGAAGATCGGCATCGAGTGGCCCATCAAGCTGAACACGCGGATCAATTGGTCTTGCCAGCGGTCCTTCTTCACCGCCGCGAGCACACCGAGCGGGATGCCGACACCAGCCCCGAAAAGGATGGCGAAGGTCGCGAGCTCGATGGTCGCGGGCAGCACGTGGAGGATGTCCTGAAGAACCGGCTGGCCGGTGCGGATCGAGGTCCCAAAATCAAATGTAGCCACATCGCGCAGGTAGACGAAGAACTGCTCCCACATCGGCCGGTCGAGGCCAAGTTGGCGGTACACCGTCTCGTAGACTTCGCGCGTCGCGTCCTCCCCGACGATGGCGCGGACCGGGTCGGTGGGCATGATGCGCCCGATCACGAAAGTCAGGATCAGTAGGCCGAATAGCGTGACGAGAACAGATCCCCCCTGCCCGGCCAGCGCCGCCCATCTGCGGCGGGTGTCGTAGGTCATGCCAGCTCCTCCTCCTTGATCCGGCACAGGACGGCAAGCGCCCATGATGTGCGACAAACCTGTTATACAGGATTGTCTTTGTCAAGGATGCTCTATCCCCTGACACAAAGGTGCCTGAGGTGCTTTGCGGCAGGACAGCGCTCGGTGGCATCCACGAAAGTCTGTACTTCGACAGGCTGCGCTCGTGTTAGGATCTGTCGCCAAGAGGGTGGCATCATGAGCGAACGGCGACACGTCGAGGAGATCGAGCAGGTCTTGGGAGGCTCTCAGACCGGCCGAGACGGGTTCGTTTCAGCCTCTTGGCGGAGATGCGTCGAGCTTTACGGCATGGACCCCATGCGCCGCGACCCCGCTTACATCGTGACCGAGAGCGAGCTTCGCGACCATCGCAAGCAGGCGGAATGGATGATCGGTGCCGCGCGGTCCAGCCTGCAGAGCCTGTTCCGGCAGGTCGCGGGGCAGAACTACGTGCTGCTGCTCACCGATGCCAAGGGCGTCTGCGTCGACTTCTTCGGCGATGATCTCTTCGTCGATGATCTGCGGGCAGCCGGGCTCTACCTTGGCTCAAACTGGTCCGAAAACCTTGCCGGCACCTGCGGCGTCGGCGCCTGCATCGTCACGCAAGAACCGGTGACGGTGCATCAGGACGACCATTTCGGCAATGCGCATACCACGCTCAGCTGCACCGCCGCGCCGATCTTCGACAGTCTCGGCGGGCTTGCAGCGGTGCTTGACATCTCCTTGCTGCGCTCGCCGACCCCCAAGCGCAGCCAGAACCTTGCCATGAGCCTCGTGACCAATGCCGCGCGGCGCGTGGAGATGGCGAACCTGATGGCCGAAAGTCGCCGCGATTGGGTGCTGCGCCTGTCGGCCAGCCCGGAATTCCTCGACGTCGATCCCGAGGCTGCCGTTCGCCTTGATGGCGGCGGTCGCGTACTCGGTTACACTCGGGCCGCCCGGCGCCTGTTCCCAGACGGCGGCGAAGTGATCGGGCGGCGCGTCGACGAGGTGCTGGGGCTGAGCGTCGACGATCTGCCCGACCTGATGCGCGACCGTCCCACAGAAGAGCGGATCATCGAGATGCGTGACGGCGGCGCGCTCTTCGGCCATGCCATCGCGCCGCAGGCGCCGCGCATCGCACCGCGCAGCAGCCGCCGCGGCGGCCCTCTCGCGGGACTTGCCGGAGAAGACCCGGCGATGGCGCAACTGCTGGCGCAGGCGGCAAAGCTGGCCCGCACCTCGGTGCCCTTGCTGATCACCGGTGCCACCGGGACCGGCAAGACCAAGCTGGCCCATGCGATCCACATGGTCGGCACCGCCAATGGCTTCCTGTCTCTCGACTGCGCCGGGCTGTCGCCCGACGTTCTGCGAGAGGCCACCGCAACACTGACCGGCCCCACTACCCTCGTGCTGCGCCGCATCGAGGACTTGCCCGCCGACACGGCACCGACGCTGACCGCCGTTCTGGATGGTGGTCCTTGCCTGCGCCCGATCGTGACAACCTGCGCCGACCCCGCCGCCCTGGCATTGCCCGGCCCGCTGTTCCACCGGCTGGCAGGCGCGACCCTCCGGCTGCCGTCGCTGCGCCAGCGCCGCGATCTCGGCTGGCTGCTCGACCGGGTCCTGCATCGGCGCGCCCCCGAGGACATGCGGCTGTCGCCCTCGGCCCGTGCGGCGCTGCTCGGCCGCTCGTGGCCCGGAAACCTGCGCGAACTGGAGCAGGTGCTCGACGTGGCCATTGCGCTCTGTGACGGCCGGGTGATCGACCTGCCCGACCTGCCTGCGCCGGTCGACAGCCTGCCCGAACCGCCGGATGCCGAGGAGCAGCTTGAGCAGGTGATGGAGGCCTGCGGCTGGAACATGGCCCGCGCCGCGCGCCGCCTCGGCGTCAATCGCTCTACGGTCCTGCGGCGCCTGCGCAAAGCCGGCCTGCAGCCCCCAAGCTGAGCTGTTGCGCGCCGTTGCGCACGCAACATGCCGCAGCGCGGCGCCCATTTTTCGCACAGTCCGAGGCAACCTGCCGTAGAACGCCGCGCCAGCCTCCCGCGATACTCCTCGCAGAACAACGCGCAGAGGAGGAGACGCGATGCTCGATTCAACCACCGTGAGCCGCACGCAGGAGGTGCTCGACCGGCTCAACGCCGCCCTGGAGGAAGGCGACGTCGCCGCCGCAGCGGCCCTGTTTGCCACCGACAGCTATTGGCGCGATCTGATCTCGGTCAGCTGGAACCTCAAGACGGTCGAGGGCCCTGCGGGGGTCGCCGACATGCTCGGCCAGCAGCTCACGCAGACCCGTCCCGGCAATTTCCAAATTCAGCCGGGCGAGGTGCCTTCCGAGGACGGCGGCGTGATCACCGCGTGGATCACCTTCGAGACGGCCGCCGGACGCGGCTGGGGCCTGATGCGATTGAAGGATGACCGGATCTGGACGTTTCTCACCGCGCTGCAGGAACTCAAGGGCTTCGAGGAGAACCGCGGCACGCGCCGCCCGATGGGCGCCGAGCATGGCGCGCAGAAGAACCGCAGCAGCTGGAAGGAGCGCCGCGAGGCAGAGGAAGCCTCGCTCGGCTATGACACACAGCCCTATACGGTGATCGTCGGCGGCGGTCAGGGCGGCATCGCGCTCGGCGCGCGGTTGCGGCAGCTCGGCGTGCCGACCATCGTTCTCGACAAGCACGACCGTCCCGGCGACCAGTGGCGCAGCCGGTACAAGTCGCTCTGCCTGCATGATCCGATTTGGTACGACCACCTGCCCTACATCAAGTTCCCCGACAACTGGCCGGTGTTCACCCCCAAGGACAAGGTCGGTGACTGGCTCGAGATGTACACCAAGGTCATGGAGATCAACTACTGGACCCGCTCCGCGGTCGAGAAGGCCAGCTTCGACGAGGCCTCGGGGACCTGGACCGTGGAGGTCGACCGCGACGGCGAGAAGGTGGTGCTGAAGCCGACGCAGCTGGTGCTCGCCACCGGCATGTCGGGCAAGCCGAACCTGCCGCAGTTCCCGGGTATGGACAGCTTCAAAGGCACCATCCAGCACTCTTCGCAGCACGGCGGTCCGGATGCCTGGAGCGGTAAGAAGGTGGTCGTGGTCGGGTCGAACAACTCCGCCCATGACATCTGCGCCGCGCTCTGGGAGGCGGATGCCGATGTCACCATGGTGCAGCGCTCCTCGACACACATCGTGCGCTCGGACAGCCTGATGGAGATCGGTCTCGGTGCGCTTTATTCGGAAGAGGCGGTCGCGAACGGTGTCACCACCGAAAAGGCCGACATGATCTTCGCCTCCCTGCCCTACAAGATCATGCACGAGTTCCAGATCCCGCTCTATGACCAGATGCGCGAGCGCGACGCCGACTTCTATGCCGGGCTGGAAAAAGCCGGGTTCGATCTCGACTGGGGCGACGACGGCTCGGGGCTGTTCATGAAGTACCTGCGCCGTGGCTCGGGCTACTACATCGACGTCGGCGCCAGCCAGTTGATCATCGACGGCGAGGTGAAGCTGGTGAAAGGCCAGGTCGACCACTTCGACGAGACCGCGGTGGTGCTGTCGGATGGCACCCGGCTCGAGGCCGATCTTGTGGTCATGGCCACAGGGTACGGTTCGATGAACGGTTGGGCCGCGGAACTCATCAGTCAGGAGGTCGCCGACAAGGTGGGCAAGGTCTGGGGCCTCGGGTCCGACACCACCAAGGATCCCGGTCCCTGGGAGGGCGAGCAACGCAACATGTGGAAGCCGACCCAGCAGGAAAACCTGTGGTTCCATGGCGGCAACCTGCACCAGTCGCGGCACTATTCCCTCTACCTTGCCCTGCAACTGAAGGCCCGGATGGAGGGCTTGGACACCCCCGTCTACGGCCTGCAGGAGGTGCATCACCTGGCGTGATGCATTTCGCGCCCGGCTCCCTCCCAGGCCGGGCGCAATCCCTTTCAGGGCTCGGAGAAAGCCCCACGAAAGCAGCACGTTGATACGGCATGAAGCATATCCGACCCGAGGGTGTGCCCGAACCCGTCCCGGGCCTGACGAGGTGAAGGTGAAGGGCGCCTGGACAGGTATCTGCGGCAGCTTCCTGCAAGAGTACCTTGCCGGTCCGATCTTCGTGCCAGTGGGTGAGGACCATCCGCTCAGCCACGATCAGGCGCCGATCACCATGGGCCATGAGTATTGCGGCGTGGTGACCGAACTGGGCGATGGCGTGACCGGGCTGGCTCCGGGTGATCGTGTCGCCATCGAGCCGATCTTTGCCTGTGGTAGTTGCCCGGCGTGCCTAGAGGGGAAGTACAATCTGTGCGACCAGCTGGGCTTCGTCGGCCTCTCCGCTGGGCATGGCGGGTTCGTCGCCCCCTGGCCGGTTTTTGCTCCGCCGTTGACAGCCGCTCGATATGCTTACTTGATGACGCGCCGGAACGCTCAGGCTTTGCGTTCCCTGAAGCCTTCCGTGTCGATCTCGAACCAATCGTTCGGCAATCCGCCATACACAAGGAAGAGCTGTAGTGCTTTCTGGCAGATCTCTGCTGCGGCGGTCAGCCGGGGGCTTTCTGTTTCCTTCAGGCTGCCTTTGTGGACAGCGCCGGACGCTAGGTCATAGGCTTTCTTGACAGCCTGCTTGATCTCGCGCCGCTCTTCCAGATTGCTGCCCGTGACGATTGCTGCGCGGAGCGCGATGCGGTCAGCTAATCCGGGACCGTTGTCTTTCGATAGGAAACTTGTTTCGAGCGCGACGCGCAGATGTATGGCTTTTTCGACAAGCGGCAGGCGTGCGCCGAACAGGTTCAGGTGCCGCAATGGGACTCTTATCCGATCCGCATCCGTTGGTTCGAGGCAGTCCAGATACCCCGCGAGACGGGCCGCATTGTGGACCTCTACTGGCGCCAGAGAGACCATGAAATTCGGGGCGGCGAGGCGTTCAAGATCCCAAGCACCCCAATCGGTGGCGAACGGAATGCGCGTGTCTGGAACGATTGTTTTCGGACCGCCAAACACCCCTTCCTTAACGTCCGATGCCAGCCCGAGGCAAAGGGCAACGTCTTCGAGCTGTTGGCTGGAACTTTGCAACTCTTCCCATGACCAAAAGAATTCACGATCACCTTCTAGACGAGCTTTCCCTATAGGGACCGGGTACAGGTGTTCTTTCGTCAGGGCGAAGTGATAGCGCGGCGCTGGCACGCCGTATGACCAGCGCGTGAGCTGAAAGGCCAAGGTGGCATTGGGCACACCGCCAGAATGGCGAAGCATGACACCGTTCGGAAATTCGTAGGGTTCATCAAGCCCTGCAACTTCGACCTGAGCGATTGGCTGCACGTGATGCACAACCATTTCCGGGTTCGCGAGGTAGGCAAACAAATCATCTAGGGCTGTCTCGGCGCTGCGGCAAAAGCGCGTGCGCTCAATCATCCATTTGGTCAGGTGCCAAATGCTGGTGGAGCTGGAGCTATTAGGTAGATACTGGACATTTCCCTTGCGGAAAATGGCAAGTTCCTCAGCGCCCAAAAGTGCAAGACCAAGAGCTGAAAAGTACGGATCGCTCTTTGACAGTTCTTCTTCATCTGTAACGCCCATCCACAGCATGGAATGAGCGTCAGCATTCTTCGCCGCTGCTTGGAGCAGGGGGAGCAGCTGGGCTTTCAAGTCTGTGTACGGCAAAGGGCCCTCGAACTGGTTAAGCGATCTCGCGCACGTTCTGGCTATCTGGAGGATGCGTCAAGCCTGTGCTCCTACTGCTCCGAGGATTAAAGGATCGTCTTTCCCTCAACTAACTCCATGTAGGCCGGCGTGCCGTCGAAGGCGAATGTATGCTTGTGCTGAGCCCCGTCTTCGCTGGTGCAAGACACGATTATCTCTTCCGGCTCGCCCCCTAGGGTCAGGACCCATTGATTTGGTTGGGCGCGCGTGATTCACCCTTTGAAAACGAGCGGTGAACATGTCTGATCTTTTCTGGTTGAGCGATGCGCAGATGGCGCGTCTGGAGCCTTACTTCCCCAAGTCGCACGGCAAGCCCAGGGTTGATGATCGGCGTGTCCTGAGCGGGATTATCTTCATCAATCGCAATGGCTTGCGGTGGCGAGATGCGCCGAGGGAATACGGCCCGCACAAGACGCTCTACAACCGCTGGAAGCGTTGGAGCGACAGGGGTGTCTTCGCCCGGATCATGGCGGGGTTGGCGGCCGAGCACGGTGAGGAGACGACCGTGATGATCGACGCAACTCATCTGAAGGCCCATCGTACGGCGTCCAGCCTGGGCGTCAAAAAGGGGGGCGTGGGCGTCTGATTGGCCGAACCAAAGGCGGCATGAATACGAAGCTGCACGCGATCTGCGACAGCCAGGGCCGACCCATCGACCTGTTCCTGACTGCCGGACCCGTCAGCGACTACATCGGGGCGCGTGCCCTGGTCAGCGGGTTGCCCAACGTGAAGTGGCTGCTCGGAGATCGTGGCTATGATGCCGATTGGTTCAGAGAAGCCTTGCAAGACAAGAAGATACGTCCTTGCATCCCGGGCCGGAAGAAACGGAAGACGCCCGTCCGGTATGACAAGCGCAGATACAAACGTCGCAACCGGATCGAGATCATGTTCGGCAGGCTCAAGGACTGGAGAAGGGTTGCGACCCGTTATGACCGCTGCCCGCAAACTTTCTTCTCAGCAATCGCACTCGCTGCGACCGTAATCTTCTGGCTTTGAGAGAGAACGAGTCCTGACCCTAGCCACCGCTCGTCAATGTCAGCTTCTGGGAAGCTGCAGTGCAGCAACCTATGGCACGGTCAAAGTCTTGTTGGGGCCGTTAGCGACGGGCGTTGCTGCCCACCATGTTTACGGCTCGCTGCACTACCCCAAGCCCGCTCCGAGCCCTTTCACGACATTCAATTTATGGCAGTGTGCATTCATCGCTGCATTGCTGCAAAGGCTTCTTCCACCAATCTTTCTGGAATTCCTAGGACGAACCTATTCGCTGCC
The DNA here is from genome assembly GCF_001687105.1 of Salipiger sp. CCB-MM3. Taxonomy (NCBI): domain Bacteria; kingdom Pseudomonadati; phylum Pseudomonadota; class Alphaproteobacteria; order Rhodobacterales; family Roseobacteraceae; genus Salipiger; species Salipiger sp. CCB-MM3. Next base: position 905,713 of record NZ_CP014596.1, on the reverse strand, counting down.
AGCATTGCAGCGTTTGATTGCATCAAACACCGAAGGCCTTCGACCCTCCCCAGAGTGCGCGATGTTGCGCGGAACCAGCATCAAGCGGGGATTTTCATCAATTCGCATTCACATACTGGAATGCGTCACCTTGCCTCATTCAGAGCGAGCGAGCGGAGACCAATATCTGAAGGCGACGGAAAATTATCGAAAGGAATCGAGATGAAATACCTAATCCTTGGAACATTCCTGGTTGGTACGGCTGTGTCACCACTGTATGCGGGCCATGCCAATCCATGGGCGGACGGAGATGATACGCTGAACATGCAATATCATGATGCCAACCAGGCCAAGAGCTTGGACACACCCGGACAGGACGAGATGCGCGGGAATATGGTACAGAGCGCCCACGGCAAGCTTGACGAAACGGTTGGAAAATCGATGCCAGGTAGGGCCGGGGGTGCTACGGAAGCAGGGCAAGGTAAGAACTGATCCGAAACGCCTGCGCAGTAGTGAAATGGCCTGCGGCACATGGTTCATGTGCCGCAGGCCTTTTTGTGACATTGAGCGGCGATCAGAACCTCATCCGAACCGCAAGCTGCAGGGCATGGCTTTCGTACTCATCACCGAAAGAGCCGATGTAGCCGCCCTGTATTACGCTGCCTGAAACTCCTAGGGATGTGGCGAAGCCGACGGAGAGCTCCGTCCACTCTTCGTCGAAGCCATTTACCGAGAGCGCCGTGGCCGGAAGGCCGATGAAGCCGCTGTCGACGAGCTCATCATCCCCCTCGGCCGAGTTGTATGTTAGCGCTCCGGACAGGCGCGTGACGTTCGGGCCGCCCGCGAAGAGATATTCACCGCGCATGCCTATCGAAGCGAGGTGAATTGTGCCGGACTGATCCTCGACGTCGAGATTCCACGCTCCGGCCCCGCTTTCCTTAAAGCTGGCCACCGACAGGTCGTAGAATTCTAAACTCGCCGTAGGTCCGAAAGCATAGCCGTGCTGGCTGAACATCCACTCGCCTTGGAGTGCTCCGAAGACCTGGCTACCTTCGGTCTCGCCGTTGGCGGTTTGCCCCATAACCTTGCGTTTACTCTCAAAGCTCAGGTCCTGGTAGCCGACGATCGCCTGCACAAGGCCGCCCTCGCCAAAGCCCATTCGGCCGAAGGCAGAGACGGAGATACCGTCAGCATCGATTTCGCCCCGTCCGTGGTATGCGTCCGCCGTGCCTCTCACGCCGCCAAGCATGACGCCGAAAGACGCATCCCCGGACAGTTGCTGCTCGATCCCAGCGCTGAGGCTAGAGATGCCTATGTCATAGCCGATGCTGTCGGACGTTGTGTCGTAGCTCGCCTCGGTCCCATTGAGCGCTACGAACCCTGACAGGCCATCGCCCATCGTCCAAGTTGCGGGCTGTCCCTGCGATGACAGAACTGGCTCTTCATCATCGCCGTTGAACGATGCATGGCCATAGGCGAGAATCTGGCTACGGCCCAGTTCAAAGCCGAGCGCCTTGAAGGCCGACAGAAAACTGAAGCCGACGCGTTCGAGGGCCTCGGCCTGGTCTGCTGGCTCGAGCGCAAGAATGCTGGAGATCGCCTCCTGATAGGTCGTGCTATTCCCGAGGTCGAGGTAGGGCACATTCGCGGCCATATCGAGATTTGAGGCAACGTCGAACTGATAGTCTGACTGCGCTTCGGCAACGATATCGGGGAAGACCGGGGTGAGGCGCAATGTCACCGCGCTGCCATCCACGTCGCCGAGATCGATGATGAAATTGAGGTTCATGTTCCTCAGGTCTTCGATCACGTCGACCTCGAAGAGCTCATTGGCTTGCATCGCCGCCAGAACCTCGTCGGGGATCACGTCTCCGCCGCCGCTGTAGCCAAGCGCCGCCGCATCAATACCAAGGCTGTCTGCGAGGGCCGAGAGCCTGTCCGAGAGTGGGACCACGCCCTCTTCGGTCGGCGTCTCGACGCCGAGGTTCCCGTAGAGCCACGTGCCGCTGCTCGTGTTGTACCAAGCGATCAGCACGGGCTCGTCCGAAGCGAGGGTCGTGGCAGAAGCATCCCAGAAGTAGGCGTCCGGGATCATCCTGTCGTCGAGCATCGCGTCCCCAAAAAGAACCTGATAGGAACTGTTGCTCAGATCGTTGGCAGAGAGCAACACCTCTCCAACCGCGACGCTCATCTGTGCGCGGGCGTCGTCAAAGAAACCGGTGCCAGCGTCCTCCTGCCCACCGCTCCCGAACAAACCGTCGGGCAGGTTGAAGCGAGGATTGTAATCCTCGTCGAACAACGCCGCGTAGGCAGGATCGCTGGAGTCCATCGGCGTAAAGTTGTCGCCCGATCCGGTACCGAGTTCGATCTCGAATCCCGTGACCCGGGCGCCGGTCAGGTTCGAGGTCTTGCCGTAAAGGAAATACTCGGTGATGCCGCCGCTGGTTTGCGTGCTGAGACGGATGTCCATGCCCGATCGGCCTGTAAGGCGTGTCTTGATGCGTTTTCCCGAACCCGGCTCCGCTGTGCATGCAAAATCGGGGTTGTTTGCCATGAGGCAGTTCTCGATCCCGCTGGGATTGAAGGTGTTGGGATAGTCAGCGTTCACCTCGGAGGTGACGGCCTTGATCCCCGGCTCGAGGATGCCTTCAGCGGGATCGGCGAAGACATAGCCATCACCATCGATGCCAAGTACGGGTGCATCGTCGAACGTGCCTGCCCAAAGCGGCGCGCTCCACGCTGCGCATAGCGCAGACACCGCGACAGTTGCCCATTTCCCAGCGCTCGCACGCTTCTCAATTGTACCCACGGTTCCCTCCATCATGTTGCCTGAGGCATCGGTGGAAGGCGCGAGTCGGTTCCAGAAGGGGACGACGGTAGCGGGAAAAGCTGAGCATTGGACAGTCCAAAAGGCAACTTTTTACAGCAACTTATCGTGGTTCAGCCAGAACTTTTCGGGCCTCCATAGCTCAGGCGGTTCAACTCAGACATTGAAATTCAAGTATCGGAATGCGTAAAGATAAATAGTGAAAGTGGAATGTATCTTTCTTCGTTCCGGAACGAGCAAATCTGCCACACTGTCGTACTTGGCTTTCAAGGACGGACCCCACGCCAAAACGTCATTCAGGCGCGCCCGGCATTGTTCGAGGCGAATGAGGCTTCGGCCCTTCCGGGGCCAGAACGCGCGGAGGCTTCAAGAGTGCGGGTCCACGCAGAGTCTGACGGATTTCGTTGATACACATCAAGACCGCGGAATGTGAATTGTGGTCCGCTCGCCTGGGGAGGGCTTTCATCACACATTTCACACCCCCAACATTGCACTTCCGAATTGGAGGAGAAGAAGCATGTCAAATTTCCTGTCTCCTGTTCACACGTTTTCCATCAACGATCTCACCGCAACATTTACCGGCATTCAGTTTCCGGACGATCCGTCCATCCTCGACACGGCTGGCGCAGTCGTCGCGCCTTACGTCGATCATGACGGCAACGTGCTCTATGGCATCGACAGCGAGTTCGGCTTCTATGTGACCGACTTCATCGGAGCCGAAGAGAAGGTTCTCGATGGCGATTATGGCGAAGGGTTCGCCGGCAACATCTACGATACCGACGGGGCTCTGCTGGGGCTCGCGCTGCGAGATGCAGAGACGGACCTCTTCCTGTCTGGCGCTCCGCTGGGCACATGGTCGCTCGGCCTTGGAGGCACAACGGTCAAGGCGTCCACAGAGCATTACGTCACAATGTCTTCGGTGCTGTCGGATCAGCTTTTCCCTGGTGATCCGGATGCGCTCGGTCCGCTGGACAATGATCTGAAGATGCGCGACTTGCGCCCGACGGGTGTGGGCGGAAGCTTCGAGCCTGGACCGCTTCACGATCTCTACGTGAAGGAACTGGTGAACGCCCTGCAAAGCGCCATCGACGATCCCGATCCTGCGCTCGACGCCACGCTTACCGACATTGATTTCGACCGCGACGGCACCAATGACGCATACCGCATCGCCAAGACGGCGGTGGACTTTGATGAGGATGGCGACGGCACGGTAGAGACAATCCTCGTCGGCGCCGTGGACCTTGGAGCGGACGGGACTGTCGACGTGGTTGACAGCCAGCTTAACGGCTATGGAGGTGACGCCGACATCACGGATCTGCTCGAGCCAAACGAGTCTAGTGTTACCTACAACATCGCTTACGGGCAGGACTATTCGGTCACCCTCAAGGATGACGGGAAGTTGCTTTATCGTTGGGGCGAGGCGGTGAAGCGCCCCAATGACATCCGTATGGAGGTCAATCTCGCGCTTCCCGAGGAATGGATCGCGGATACCGACGGCAACGGGATCGCCGACATCCTCGAAGACGGTTCAGGCGGCTTCGAAGTCACCCGGGCAGAACTGATCATCACCCATGATATCACCAACAACCCCAACGATCAGGTCCGTCCGGAAGACTATGAAAACGAGGCGGCGATTGGTCGGCTGCCGTCTTACTATGTGGTCGTCGATCCCGATGACTCGAGCAACACGCTTTGGGTCTCACCGGTCGACAGCTACGATGGCACTGGCGCAGCCCTGCCGAGTTATTTCATCCTCAACGCCCAGGGCGAGATCGATATGACAGCCGGCGGCACGCCGGTCTATAGTGCAGATGGCGCGCTGGTGGGATATCGCAATCAAGATGCCTCCGGCGCACCGGTCGGCACCGTCCTGCGTGACATGGCGTTGGCCGCTCTGTCGGGGGCCGCGGGCCTCGATTTTGCCACCGAAGACCTTGAGGAAGGGTTCACCCCGGCTTGGTACACGACGATCGACCGCGAACCTTTCGAATGGTCCTATGACAAGTATCCCGACGATCCCTATGCGAATGTCTTCGAGAGCTTCAGGAGCCCCGAAGATGCCGCTGCGGCTGGCTACGACGAAGAAGCTCTGGTTTCCGGCCCGCGCTGGCGCCTGACGCCCAACAAATTCGGCCAGGACCTCCCGGGTCTGGAAATCCCGCTGGAACCCAACAGTGAGCCGCCCTTCACCTCAGACAATATCAAGTATGACACCGGTGAACTCACCACCACGACGCTCAATCTTCTTGACTGGGAAGGCCCCTCTCCGCTGGCTAACAGCACCGGCTGGATGACAGTTGATCCCACCTTGATCGATGCGAATGGGGATGGCGTTATTGATGACGGCTGGTCCGAGGTCAATGGCACGCTTGGTGCAGGAGACGCACTGCCGAGCGGGCTGATCCTGTCAGCGATCACACCGAATGGAGTGCTCCTTGAGCAGGACTTTTTCGACACGGCGATCTACCTCAAAGGCGATCGCCAAGACTCCGCCAACCTCTTCGACATGCAGCTGGTAATCGAATACGGATCCGACGACGATCTCCCCAGCGAAACGATGGGAGCCGTCCAGAAGATCGTAGGGCTCGATCACAATGTCCTTGCCGTCACCTACGAGGACGGCGCCATTTTCGAGAATCCGGTGGTCTTCGCCAGCCCGGCGACTCTGAACGGGCCTGATGCGGTGACAGTGGAGTTCACCGAGATCACCTCGACTGGCGCCAGCCTGTACCTGCAGGAACCGTTTGGCTACGACGGCTGGCACACCGGTGAAGATGTCACCTTGCTGACGCTGGAGGAAGGAGTCTGGGAACTCGACGATGGTTCACTCTTGCAGGTGGGTACAACCACCTTCGAGGAAGGGGCGCTCGACACATTCCATGAGGTCGCTTTCGCAGAAGCCTTTGAGGATATCCCGAGCCTGCTCGTGCAGATCCAGACAGATAACGGGTCGCACTGGGAGATTGTTCGCTCAAAAGATGTGTCTGAGACCGGATTCAGCTTTGCGATTCAGGAGTCCGAAGGTCAAAGCGACGACTGGCACATGTCCGAGGTCATCGGTTGGGCCGCGCTGGATGCTGCTTCCTCATCCGGGGTCGTCGATTGGGGTGACGTGACTGCGCAGTCTTTCAAGACGGGCACAGCTGTCACAGATGCACCTACGCCATTCTCCTTTGAAGAGGAGATCGGAACAGCACCGCTTGTCTCTGCCGTGCTTTCAAGCTTCAGCGGCTCGGATCCCGCGACCCTTCGACTCGATGACCTGGCGAATGATGGTCTCGCAGCTACAGCATTCTTCGTAGCGCATGAAGAGAAGAGCCTTGATAGCGAGATCATTCACTTGGCCGAAGAAGTCAGCGGTTTTGCCTTCGAGGCTGCTGGCCTTCTGACGGCGTCGGAATTGGGCGTGGATGATTTGGTATTCGTCTGACCACTTGATGCGAAAACTTGCAGGGCGCTGCTCATATGGCGCCCTGACGAGAGGAAAACTATTCCACTATGCGGAATCGCATTGTGCCTTGGAACCGGATGCTGTCCTAGACCCCAAATCGCGGGTACCCGATGCCCTCGTGACGCAAGCGCAGCGGATGTCCGGAAAGTCCGCCCTGCCGACCTCGGACTTTCCAAAATGCTGCAGCTTGCATGATTGACCGGTTGGGTGAAGGCTACAGTGGTCGCCATGGATGACAACGAAGGGCCGCTCCCCACCTCAAAGCATCATCTGAGGGCAGTCGACCTTTTACCCGTTCGTGGTTCCGGAGAGCTCACAAAGGTACCCAGTCTGGAGAAAGGTGTCGGCCACGTGGCACTTTAGGTCAATGGGGACCAGGCCTGCATACGGTACCCTGGGCCTGCTGGGCAGCCTCTATCGACCGGCGCACAGTGCCAAACTCAAGCGTGGTGGCATCCGGGCATTGGCTGACTCCTTCTGGCAGAAACATGATTTCAGGCAGCGCGTCGATTGCCAGACCTATCGCCGCTTCGCACGCATCAGGGACAAATGCCTTTGGCTTCCGTTCCCGGGAACGGAAGTGCTTGTGGTATCCAAACATCATGACAATCGGTCTGACGCAGCATGAGCCCCGCGCCGGTGTCTCACCCAGGATGATCGCGGCGCATGCGCCAGAATTTCCTATCGAACAAGGCGACGAGCGCCACCGCGCTCGACAAGTTTTCCCGTCGGTGGCCGGGATATCGAAGGTCGTCGTGACCGACCTTCTGAGACGGGCATCATGAAGACACCATCCAAGTGCACGGGAATGTTTCCGTTCAAGCGGATTTCACCACCCTTGGGGAGAGATCATGTCCCCGCAGCGCGCTGCATTTTTGAGTGGCGGCAATCTTCTTTCCGAGCGTCCAGCTCATCTGGATAGGTGAATCCTCCTTTCATTTCGCTCTTCGTGACTTCTTCGACAGGCATCTTCATGCGAGTCCGTCATGAGTATGAGATGGAACGAATGATCGCTGCCCAAAACCGGTTCCCTGAAAAATCGGTGCACGCTCGCCTGGTCCTCGCGCAGAAGCCGCCCATCAGCATCGGCTTGGGAAGCGCAGCCTCTAGGCGGAGAAGGCTCCTATCCATGTAAGCGGGCCAACCACTGCCTCAAAGAAATGAGACATTTTATTTATTAAATTCAGATACTTCCGCATTATACAGCCAATTTTCCGAGATTTCTCTCAGAAAGTTGCTCCGTCATTTCTCCACTCGACCAATTTCCTTCCAAGACCGGGCGCTGCTCGGTCGATAGCAGAGAAGGAACAATGATGGACCAAGACTGGAACGACACCGACATCGAGTGGACCCAAGGGGTGATGCCTCATAGCGCCTACGATGCCCCCGCCAACTTGGCTGCCAACGACGCATTGCCCGCGCGCCCTGTCACCGATCGCAACCCTGGGGTGGGCGCCAAGAAGCACTTCTCCTGCGCGTTCGTCTATGGACCTGGCGCAGGCGTTGTCATGAACACGGAAAGCCTCACCGAGAATCTTGTTGGGCTTGTGCTGCTGGCCCGCCCCGACGTTGTCAGCCTGGAAAACCAGGTGGGTTTCATCTGGGTCGCAAACGACGGGTCGACGCACACGCATTTCTTCGACTTCCGCGCGACGATGGTCGATGGCAGCCGCGTGGCAATCATGGTCAAGTATGACGACAAACTTGGGCAGGAGGAGTTTCGAGCCGAAATCTCCGAAATCGCCGCCCAAGTGCCTCCGGAGTTCGCCGACCGTGTGACTCTGCTGACCGAGAAGCACCTGGACCCGGTCGACGTGTTCAATGCGACCCTGTTCAACGCGGTCCGCCAACCCGATATCGAGGCCGACGCCATCATGCGCCAAACAATCAGTCGACTGAACGGTGCCGCGAAGATCGAAGACCTGATCGCCCACACGGGTCTGGGAGGCCGTGGTTTTCGATCCATTGCGCGCCTCATCGGCTCTCGCGAACTCGAACTCCAGGGACGCGTTCGCGTCGCCTACGACTGTCTTGTCATGCGGAGGGCTGCCTGATGCTCGATATCCAATCCAGCCCGACACTGCCGCGCTTCGCGTTTGGCGATTTTGATGACGTGATCATCAAGGGCATTTCGTATCGCGTTGAAGATAGCTTCCCGCACGCATGCACCTTTACCCGACGCGACGGCACGGGCGTCACAGAGGAATTCTCCCATGCTTACCTGTCCCAATGCGTGACAGATGGGACCCTCGAACACAAGCGTGACTTTTTCCTCCCCGAAAATGCGAAGCGACGCCTTCGGCTGCAAAGCCGGGAATTGTCGACCCTCTCGCCGAGGCTCCAACGCAAGGCTAAGTATCACGAGGCGCTCGTGCTGGCGTTTCTCGAGCTGGAAAAGGAGGGGAAGGTCAAACGCACCGACGCATCCACCAAGCGCGCTCTCGAAGAGATCAAGTTTCGGGCCGGGAAATACTACTCCGTACCCAGCGAGTCTGATGACGGACAGGTCGCCAGGAACACGAGGGTTTCGCCCGAGAAGGTCAGCGCAAGCAGGCTCCTGAAGCGTGTCGCCGCATATTGCCGAGATGGCCTGCCTGCACTCTACGGCCAGGATATTCAGAACAGCCGGGCGCGGCGCATCGGCCCGGACGAGCTCTGCCTCCTGACCAAGACGGTCCGGAATTATTTGTCTCTGGAACAGCCCACAATCGCGAGTATTGTTGAAGACGTCGAGCGCGTCTTTCGCGCAGAAAACCGACGCCGCAAAGAGCTGACCGAAAGGGAGCTGAACGGCGAGCGACCGGGGCAAAAGACATCCTACCTGGCACTCCCGTCTCGCGAAACCATTCGGCGGGAAATCAAGAAGCTCGACCCTTTCGAAGTTGTTGCTACCCGCGAAGGTCTCGACGCGGCGCGCAAAAAATTTGCCCCGGTGGGCAGGGGGCTGGTCGTGACCAGGCCGCTCGAACGGGTGGAAATGGACGCATGGAAGGTTGACCTCCAGACGATCATGGCGACGACAGGGATCTGGTCGATCCTCACAGACGAAGAGAAAGCGGCCTTCGGCTTGGAAGACGGCAAAAAGACTCGCTGGTATCTGACTGCGGCCATCTGCACAACGACACGGTGCATCCTTGCGCTGAAGCTGTCCCGCGCTGAAAGCTCCCGGAGCGCGGTGCAGGCGATTGATATGATCGTACGCGACAAAGGGATTTGGACCGATGCCGTCGGCACACTGACCCCTTGGAGCATGTCGGGAACGCCCGAACTCATCGTCACCGATGCCGGATCCGGGTTCACCGATTTCGACACCCGTGCCGCGGCCACCGATCTGGGCATCAACATCATTGCCGGCCCCGCTGGCATGCCCGAGTTCCGCGGCACCATTGAACGGATGTTCGGCACCTTGGCCAGCAGTTTCATCTCGCGTTTCACGGGCCGGACCTTCAGCAACACCGTGGTAAAGGGCGACTACGACTCCGAGGGGCGCGCGGCGCTGACTTCTGAAGAGCTTAGCGAGGCCCTGGTCCGCTGGGTGGTGGACGTCTATCACCGCCGCCCGCACGCCGGGCTTGGTGGGGAAACGCCCCTGAATTGCTGGAACCGGCTGGTCGAGAAATACGGGGTCGCCCCGATGCCCAGTTTGGAACGTCGCCGCCTGGCGCTGGGAACGCGGAAGGAATACACCGTGACGAAGAAAGGCATCTCCATCCTGGGCGTTCGCTATCACTCCGAGGCACTCGCACACTGGTTCATGCATACCCGAAAGACAGAGGTCCGCGTCCGCTGGTACTCCGAGGATCTCGGTGCGATCGCCGTGGAACTGGACGGAACGTGGGTCGAGATTCCCTCGGTGCTGGCGTGTTTTCGGGGTCGGTGTGCGCAGACATGGCTTATGACCGAGCGCGAAATCCGTGCATCGCGGGCGGCAGAGGCCAAGGTCAGCGAAGAGATCATCGCCAAGACCATGGATCACATCGTGGCAATGAATGGCAACGCGTTGGTCAGCCAGAAAGTGTTCGTGCCGGACTACTCGGCGGAGCGCCTCCAGTCGCTCAGTGAAAACATGCTGATCGGTTTCCAGATCGAGGACTCCCCGCGCGACCCCATCGTGCCGTCCGGCGACGATGGCATGGGCATGGATTTGCCCACCGGCCACCCGCGCTCCGGACGCTCTTCGGCTGCCGCAACCGCCTCCACGGACAAGGCCGGTTGCTACGGCTTCCCCAACCCGGACGATGACTGGTCCATCGAGGACAAGTAATACGTCACAACGCGCCCCTTGGAAGCCCCCGCAGTCGTCATTGACTGCGGGGGCTTTTTTCTTGCCGGCGATCTGCGTGTGACCCCACTGGTCGCAGCGGCTTGCCATCTACGCGCCTGCTGCGGCTTGACGGCTCAAAGATGCCGCCCGCCAGATGCACCGAAAAAGTTCGGCACGTTCAATGTTTTTTTCTTCGTGATTGGCGAGGGTGGCCAATCTTGTTCATGCAACGACAGCACATGGGCCGCGCCCATGACACCGAGAGGCTCAGCGAAGGAGGACACCGGCGGACAGGCTTGAAACTGCCACGAATGGCTCAGCACAGCTCACAGGAGGATTCCCATGCTGCGCACCCTACCGACGCCCCTGTCCACCGACCCGCAACACGCCGCGGCCTGCGCACATCTCTCGCAACATGGCGAGGCGCTCTGCAATGCCGCCAAGCTGCTGGAGGGCGACGCCGGCAAGGCCAGCGTGCTCCGGATCATGTCCGACCTCCGAACGACGACCAAGCTGCAGCGCGCCACACGGCGCCGGCTGATCGACCTCCACCGGCTGATCTCTCTCGATCCGGTGTTCGGCGATCCGGAAACCGACGAAGCCCTCTGGCAGTTCCTCGATCCGGGCAGCCGGGACGTCGAAGACATCTGCCTGCTGGCGGACAGTCTCTTCGACCTGCTCGTCGAGATCGGGGAACTGGACGACGAAATGGACGCCTTGGCGCTCGCGGTTGCGGTTGCGGCTGACGACCGGGAAGCAGCCTGAACCCGCGCCCACGGAACCCACCTTTCAACGACACGAGGATACCGCATGAAGTACTTCGAACATCTGTCCCTGGAAGAGTTCTGGACGCGGACGCTCCAGGAAGTCGACCACCTCTACGCCCGGGTAGAGCAAACCGAAGAGGGTCTCTCGGCCACCAAGCGGAACGCGCTGCTGCAATCCCTCGCCAGCCTTCGAAGCGATGGCCCCCTGGCACAGGGTTCCGAAGGTCATGTGAGCCGTATTGAGGCCCTGCTTCTCGATGTCGTCGACCGAGAGACTCTGGGCGTCCGCAATGTTTTTGACGGCCACGATGACCCTGATCTCGGTTCTATCGGGACAATCCGGCAGGTGCCCATTCTTTCGGAACAGGGATGTGCTCTGGACGGGCTGCTACAGAGCTTTCTAATGATCTGCGCAATGCGCGCCCTGCTCACGGCGCGGGTCGATGCACACCGCCAGATGGCTCGCCTGAAAGTCGTTTGAGACTGCGCCAGACTATGAGCAGGTAGCACCCCGGACGCCGTGCCGTCTCCTGCCTCCGAGATCGACAGCCCCACCACCGCATCAAAAAAGGCCGCAGGGAAACCTGCGGCCTTCTTCGTTTCACTGGCGCGGCGGAGATGTCTTGCCAAACAGGCTCGCGGTCCCCAAAAAATCTGTTACTTCCGTTTCCCGTCACACCCGACTGGACCCATATTCCATTCGAGGCTGACAGAATGGGAAGACGACCACCCCAACGCTGAAAACCCGTTCCTGGAGCGGAACACCACCAATGGCCGTAGTTAGCGTGTAAATGGCCGTTTTTTTGACCAAAATGGCCAAACTAAGCTTGTCGGAACAATATCGTCCGACATGGGGATTACGACTTGGCGGGAAATAATATTATGGTTTATCAATTACTTAGATTGACACCCGACATTTGAGACTCCGACTTCCGACACGAAAATACCGTTCTGCGACACCATAAATCCGTACCAGACTAATCACTTCCACCACCCAGCCGGAAGACCGAAATGGCGAAAGCCGCCCCTAGGGGCGGCTTTCGAATTGCAGGAAACCTTGATCTTCTGGGTTACTTCGGGCGGCGCCGTTCAACCTTGCGCTTCTCCTCGTAGCGCTGCATAGCCGTCAGCGTATCGATGGCCGCCCAGTGCTCGGCGACGAACGGGTTCAACTCGTCGTCACAGTCCATCCGCATCTCGTAGGCATCCGCGAAATGCCCCATGTCAATCACGCCCTCCCCTGCTCTTAGGCACTCCCCGATCGCCTCGATGGACATTTCCACCGCAACCCCGAAGCGACCGACGGAAGCATGGATCAGGATCCTCATGAACTCCTCGAGCGACAGGATCCCCGGATCGACGATCCCCGCGTCGTCGAAGATTTGCATCAAGGTCTCACGAAGCGTCTCGCCATCGTCTTCGAACGTCATGGGACGCATCTCCATAGGCCGGAGCCGGCGTCGCAGTGGTTCGTCCAGGTTGACCACATGCCTGGCCTCCGGGGTCGCCGTCATGATCAGGCAAACCGGCCAGTCCTTGTGCTGCATCATATTGCGGAACACCTTGAGGAAAGCTTCGACGCTGTCCTTGGTCTTGTACCGTCCACTGTCCTGGACTTCGTCAAGATGGAGGGCGGCAATGCGGCTTTCCTTTAGGTATTCCATGACGAGGTTTGCGAGGTAGCTCTCGTCGCGCCGGCCGCGTGCCGGATGGCCCAGTTCCACCAAAATTGCATTCAGAGATTCTTTAACGGTTGAGCGACCGGGGACGATGACGCTTAGGATCCGCGTGCCGAACTGCCAGTCCCCAGCGTGTTCCGTGAGAGTGTTGTGCTCCTTGATGATCTCCTTCGCGATCCGTGACTTGCCAGCTCCAGCAGGTCCAATGAGGACAGCCCCTTTGAGTTCGCTTTTCCCCGCACGTAGGCGGGCCTCACGCATCGATAGCACATTGAAAATTCGCGTTCTGAAGCGACGGTAGTTTTCCGTCTCCTCGAAATGGTCCTCGAGGCGGACCAGAAGGGCTGCTATCTCCTTCGACTTTTCGAAGGTGGCTTTGGCTTCTTTACTTACTTGGGGAACGCCGGACACTCGGGGGACCATCTCGGAAATGGCGTCACTGGTTTCGGTATGGGCATTCATCATGTCACTACTCTCTCGTTCGCGGCCATCGCTGGATGGCGCGTGATATTGGAACGGTTCTTGGGACGGCGACTTTGGTCAGTCCGCCGAATTGATGGGGCCGGTGGCAGCGGGCCAGTAGGTAGTTCGCGGGTGAAAGCCGGTGTCATCGCTGGGCCGGACTGGCCAGAAAAAACTCAGCTGACACGCGCGCCGCGTGCGAGTACCGGGTGTCACCACATTTTCTGGATGCCGGCCTCCAAGCTTGCCATGCCGTTGCTTTCTGGATTTCCTCGGCGGGGGCGACATCATGCAGAAAGCGATGCGGAGTGCGCCGAACGCGTCGCATAGACAGACTGCCGCCGAGCCAGGCTGCCAAATCTGCGCGTCAAAGCCTTGCTTCAGGCCGGAAGGCTAAACCAACAACTACGTTCATTTGGCACAATGCGCTCGATTCGTCAATTATTGATTCAAAATCAATATCTTAACGAATTTTCCGCGCATCACATTTCTCGCAACTGTGTTCCTTCACCTCTCTTCCTGCAGGCGTCACCTGCGTAGCGCGAACTCTCGTTCCTTCCATCTTCAAGACCTCAGGTATGCGTTGAAAAACAGTGTCGGTACATTTTTGGGGCCCAATAATGTATAGAAACCTCAACAACCGTCAGCAATTGAAGACGAAGAGTTCGCTCGGTACGCCCAGTATGTGTGGCGCAGCGCAGACCGCCGAGGCTCTCACGCAGCCCGCAAAGCACTCTCCGGCAGTTTGATGTCAGTTCTGCAGCACGGCCGCAGGCAAACTTTGGGTCCCCCATTATCCTGAGTTATCCGGCCTTGGTATAAGCCTACCAAGCCTTGGATAATTATTTATTTTCAATTTATTATCTGAATAACCCCTCAAAATGACTTGCCAGTCGAGAGTCATCTTCCCACTTTGCCTGACTGCCAGATCGTCATAGAATGACGTATGCGACGACGCCCAACATTTGATGAACTGCGATCTGAAGCTGAGAGCTTTGTCGGCCCTCCCGAACCGCCTCAAATCCCGAAGATCACTCCGATCCGAGATCGAGAAGCGGTATACAAGCTGTACTGCGACGAACTCTCAAACAGAATTGCCCTCGAAACTGCAGCCTATAGAACCGCCGCGCGCCACCAGAAATAGCTCGGCTGGTCAGCGAGACGAGGGTGGCTGGGAGCGAACGACCGTCCACGACACCTATGGCGGCCTCTGCTTCAAAAGCGTAGGGCAAGGTGCCAACAGAGCATGCCGCTAATAAGGGATACCGCTCTCAGTTGCTTCGCCGCTCACCCACCGTCGCCGCAAGCCTCATCATCGTGCGGCCGTCAGTCTGGTAGAAATGGGCCCAAGCGATCTGATCCCATGTAGATGCCCCGGCATCTAAGCAAAGCCGCCGATGCGTGTCGATCCTGTCGCATGACGACAGCCGGCCCGGCGATACGGCTAGCGAGGCTTCCACTGCCGCACTGTGCCCATGTACGACAACGCTGTCACCCCAAGAATACTCACCGCGCGCAACTGACCATGTCCAACCCCGCATCCAATTCAGGAAAGGCTCGCGGATCCACGCCCAGTGCATTGAGTCAGTCTCATGCACCCGCCTTTTCTGAAGATGGACCTCGGGCGCTTTATGAGGCGCCAGTCCTGCATGAACGAAGAGCAAGCCACCTATCTGAAGATGCGATGGAGCATTCCTGATTGCTGTTTCAAAAGAGTCAGGCAGGGCGGCGCGCACCGCGTCTACAACGTCGAGCCAGCGAAGGCTTCGCCAATCGCAATCAAGTTCATCGAGCATTACCGTCCCTCCGTTAAATAACCAGACGTTCGAAACCCGATCGAGATAGTCGAGCAGCATTAATTCGTGGTTGCCAGGCAGCAATCGCACCTCGTCAGCGTTCATCAGCACAGAGGCACGGGACACGAGTTTCAGGACGAGAAGGTTTTCTGGCCCACGGTCAATCAGGTCGCCCAAGAAGACCACAATTCGTCGCGTGCCCTCACATTTCGGCATGGCCCGAATAGCGCTCAGGGTATCTCGGAGAGCCCTCGCCCTACCGTGGATATCACCGACCGCGAAGACCTCGATCTTCGGTGGCAGCCTGCTCGGAATAACCCGCGAGAGCTGCTCAACCTGTTTCGTTGATTTCGACACGCCACCTCGCCTTCCAGAAATCTTCGGTTGCGACTTTCGTGAAGAACCGGCTACCGCACCGCGCGGTTCAGTTATGTTCGCGGAACTAGGCGCCCAAGAAGGGGTCCTAATTCCACCTCACATTCCTTCGTCGATATACGATCGCATGAGATTTGCGAGGTCCCCCGGCTGCCGGGTCGAAGTGGAGCGCAACAGAAGCAGCGCGTATTTCCGAGCTTCACCCGCGATTTCCCTGCCGCGCATTTGCACGGCAATCTCGATAAGAAATTGAATAAGGTCATCGTCCGTCATTTCGGGGAGATCAAAGCGGACGACGACCTTTTCGAACGCATTCGGAAACTGCTCTGCAGCAGACTGGCATGACATGATCCAATTGATGTGCGACGCATCAATCCGAAATGGAATATGTTCGGCATGAAAAGTTCGCGCCACATCCCTGTCCAGCAGGGGAAGGAGGGCGAAAGCCCCACTTTCCGTTAGATCGCTTACCACGGCGATCCACTGAGCAACCTCCTTCATGGCTAGGCCATTCACCAGATCGGTAGGGAACGAGGCGACCTCCGGTCGAAACGAGATGACTTCGCCGCATGCCAGGATGTTGGACAGCAGGCAGCCAAACTTCGATCCATAGGCACCACAAAAGAGCAGCGGCGGCAAAGCGAGGACACCCCGCTGTCTCACAGACGCGCGGGCCAACGCATGTAGTTCATCGATCTGTACTGGCAGCCATTCGAATGCAGCAGCCATGGCAGCAAAGGTCTGGTCGACATACTCAGGCGTAATGCGGCGGGACATTTTCGGCAGTGTTAGGCTCTCCAGCCAGTTAGCATTAGTATCCGCCGGCGGCAGGATCCGCAGGTCCTTCGCGTCTTTGAAGCGTCCGGAACGCAAATCTACGCGTGGACTCAGATAGTCAGTAAGCCAAATATGATCTTTCGGCGCACGCATGCCGCGGCCCTCCCTTAGCTCAACCAATTGAAGCTACTGCGCCCTCGCCCCCGGACCCGCGATTGTCAAACCTGGCGCTCTTGGCCCCACCCGCAGCCCACATGGACTTCCCGGAAACGTCTGACGTCAATCACTAATCTTCGGAATCTCCGGTCTTTCTGGGTTTCCGATCAAGTTTCATTTTGTAGGTCCTACCGGACTTCCGGCGAAAGAGGACGTAGGTGAACTTGATGTGGGAAAATGCGCTGTTCTCGCGCTGTAGCTCACTCGGGGTCACCTCACCACGAGCAAGCCGTTCTTCATCCCGTTCGCGAGATCGCGCTTTTTCCTTCTGGCGCTCCTCGAAATCGAAATATTTGGGTGGCCTCTCATCATCAGACATCGGCACCTCCGCTGAAAGGACGATCCAACGACCCTATTCTTTCAAAGTCACCATGGGCCCATGATATCGCTTTCCTTTCCTGGAGCGAGCATCCCAATAGCCCTCATCATGAAAGAAATGGGAGATCCGGTGCTTCCGCACCACTTTGATATCTTGCGAAAAACTACCCCAATCGGGCGAACATCCATTGAAAATACGCTTGCCATCACCTTCTTGTGGCGGATCGTCGTCCCTGCGAAAAATTACGAGTACCGGGAGGTTGCGCGGACAAAATCTCTTCTACGCCCATTCTTGGTTGACAGCCCCTGATCCGCCTTGGGACCCATCACACCAGACCTGCCATTTCAAGGGTGCGCTGCACCGACAAGCGTTGAAGCGGAACTCTCCCAACTGCCCGGAAACATCAGTCCGACATACGGCAGCTTCAGCAGAATTGGCACGGCAGTGAGCCAGCATGTCAGCATGCCCCATTGGTCGACTCAGGGCAGCTTTACATGATCGCCGGCAGCAGAATAGCGTACTCGTCGTTTTGTCGTTGATCTTCCTCGGTAGCCGAGGAAGCCGTCAAGCAGTTCGTCGTGCCAAATTTTTAAAATGGCGGCGCCTTTTTCAGAATTGGCATGACCTCGATAAACCACTTCACGAGACCGGAATTGGCGAATGAGACATCCTGATTATGGGTACGTTCATTGGAACCTGCACAACGGCAAAACAATGATACAGCGCGCCGCTTCGTCAGGCCTATGTGGCGTGCGAGGTGAAATGGCCTGGAAAGGACTTGCTTGTAAAGGCTTGCACCCGGCACGCAAAGCTTCGAAAACTGGCGCACCAGCGGCGCAGAAGGCCGAGCCACAGCGAAAAGCGGAGTATGAATGGTCAAGAGCCCGGAACGGCAGCGTGGCGTCCAATCGGTGGACATGGCGATCCGCCTTCTCGAGATCGTTCGGAAGGAAAGCCAGCCGATGATGCTGCGCGACATTGCCGTCAGCGCGGGTATCACCTCCGCGCAGGCACATACCTATATGAGTTCTCTGAAGAAGTTCGGGATGATCGAGCAACTCGGCGACGCGGGGCGCTACGCGCTTTCGGACACGACACTGACGTTTGCGCGGCACGTGATCCGGAACGATGCAACGCTCAACGCCAACATCAATGCCGCGCGCAGCCTGTCCGCCGAGATCCAGGAAATGGTCACCGTGGATTGCCTTGTCCAAGAGCAGCCGACAGTGATCTTCGCAGTACAGGGCCCGCGCACCCCCAGTCTCAGCCTGAGACCTGGCACCCGAAGCCGGATTGGCAACAGCGCAGCAGCACGCATTTTCGATGCTTGGAGCGATACCCCAGAGATGAACCCGAACCTTAGCCGGATCATCCGAGCGAGCGGATACGCGCATGCCGAAGGCACCCCGGTCCCCCATCTTGCATCCCTTGCCGCCCCGGTGTTCCGCGAAGGCGCGCTAGTCGCATCGATCTCGGTCATCGGGTTTCCCGACGCCATGGCGCCGGAGCCGGAACGGCCGGTTCTGCGGGCCTTGCTGGCTGCGGTATCCTCTCTTGGAGGTTCGTCGGCATGAGCGACGCGACTGAAAAGGAAGGGCGTGGCGTTCGCGCCGTCGAGACCGGGCTCTCGCTTCTGGGGCTCTTTTTGGATAGCGATGGCCCGCTCAGCGCCGCAGATTTGGCCTTGCGCTCTGGCCTCAGCAAGGCGCAGGTCCATGCCTACCTGGTCAGCCTGCAACGTGGGAACATGGTGGTCCGTGATCCGCAGACGGGACGCTACGCGATCGGCCCTTTCAGTCTTGAACTTGGCATGTCACGTCTGCTTACTCTCGACCCGCAGATCACTGCTTCGGAAGAAGCTCTTAAGGTTGCCCGCAAGCTTGGACAGTCGATTTCCATCGCGGTCTGGGGGCGCTATGGCCCCGTGGTGACAGCCGTTGTTCAGGCCAATGACCAGCTCCTCAACTCGGCCCAACCAGGTACGGTCTATTCAGTGACCGGCACGGCAACTGGCCGGCTCTTCGCCGCGCTGACGAACGAAGCAGAAGCCCGTGAGATCGCTAAACTGCAGATGGCCGAGGTCACACCGCCGAGATACGTTGGAGCCTGCCCGCCTTTCGACGAAATCCACGAGCCACTGGAGACCGTCCGGCGCACTGGTGTCTCGATCACCTACTCCTTCCCGCAGCCAGGTGTCACTGCCATCTCCGCACCGGTCTACAACTTCTCGGACGAGCTTGAACTTGCCGTAACAATGATCGGCCCTGCCGAGGAGATCGACATCTCGCTGGAGGGCAACCATGTGGCTCCGCTGCGCGCGCTCGCCGCGACCATCTCCAGAAAGCTCGGATTCATCGGAAAAGCATCCGGCGCCTGATCGTCTCCTCCCCTTCCCTGCACATCTCGTGGGCATCCAGAGCAAGGGCTGCGGCGGAACACGCACGAATTCCAAGTTATCTCTAATAAGCAAAGCATTTCGCTATATACATACATCACTTCGGCCTAGCCGGGGCGATTTCGTACCCCATTCGACTTCAAGGAGCTCGCATGCATACCATCAAGATGTCCGCCGCCGCACTTGAGCGCGGCAAGAAGAACCGAGGCGGTCGCGACCATGCCTTCGAGACGTTCGACCCCGCCCGTACGGCCCATGTGATTGTCGATCTGCAAAATGGCTTCATGGAAGAGGGTGCTGTTTCCGAGATCCCCGTAGCGCGCGACATCGTCCCGAATGTGAACGCCCTTTCCCAAGCAATCCGGGCGGCCGGAGGTACGAACATTTTCCTTCGCTACACCTACGATCCGAATGAGAAGATCGCCTGGACCAGCTGGTACGGCGATATGCTTGGCACACCTTTCTCGGAAGGTCTCAGGAAAGGCTTCGCCGCCGGTGAGCACGACCATGCGCTCTGGCCAGAGCTTGACGTTGCCGAAGGCGAGCCCGTGCTCGACAAAACCCGTTTCAGCGGTTTCACTCAGGGCACCTGTGATCTGCACAAAGTGCTGCAGGAACTTGACGTGGATACCGTGCTGATCACCGGAACGGTGACCAACTGCTGCTCGGAGGCGACCGCGCGCGACGCGCAGCAGCTGAGCTATAAGGTGATCTTCCTGTCCGACGGAAATGCTGCGCTCAACGACGACGAGCACAATGGCACGCTCGACAGCCTCTATCCGGTCTTCGCCGATGTCCGCACCACCAAGGAGGTGATCGGACTGTTGAATGCCGGAGCAGCGACTCGCACGGCCGCCGAGTGACAACTCGAGCCGAAGGGCCCATGCCCGAGGACCCCAGACGTCACTAGAAAGACCCCGGCATGGTGATCACGCCGGGGTCTCAATGCTCTTGGGCTCTACGAGTCAGGCCGCGAAGCCCATAAACTCACTCACCGCCCGGCTGTCGGTCAGCTGGTCTTTGGGAATCTGTCGATCCAGCACACCGTTCGAGATGGTATAGACACGATCCGAAAGGCCTGTGATGAAATCGAGGTTTTGCTCGACCAGAACGATGGTGATGTCCGTGTTGCGGGTCAGGGCCTGCAGAGTCTCCGAGATCTCGTCGATGATCGACGGCTGTATCCCTTCGGTCGGCTCGTCCAGCAGCATCAGCCGCGGCTTTCGGCACAGGCACCGGGCCAGCGCGAGCAGTTGCTGCTCGCCCCCCGACAGAGCACCGCCACTACGATCAAGCAGGCGGGTCAGACGCGGAAAGATCGTGAGGATTTCCTCGATCACTGTGTCTGCATCCTTCTGACCCGCGATCCCGCTCTCAAGGTTCTCGCGCACCGAAAGGGTCGGAAAGATCATTCGGCCTTGCGGCACAAGCCCCAAACCCATCCGCGCCCGAGCGTTGACCGGCAGGGCATTCAGCTTTTGCCCGTCGAAGACAATATCCCCGCTGGTCACCTTCACGAAGCCCATGAGCGCACGCAGCAGGGTCGTCTTGCCCATGCCGTTGTGGCCCAGCACCCCGACGACCTCGCCCGGCGCAACGGTCATGTCGACCTGGTGCAAGGCCGGCACCGCGCCGTAAGCGGCCTTAAGATTGCGAACTTCAAGCAGCGACATCGGCCTGTTTCCCCAAGTAGATTTCTTGAACGGCACGGTCGGACATGATCTCGTCGATCATCGCCTCACGGAAAATCGCGCCTCGGTTGAAGACGGTAGTGAATTTGGCGATGCGGCGGATGAAGGCCATGTCGTGTTCGACCACCACGACCGCGGCGCGCCGAGAAGTTTCGAGCACGAGATCGGCCAAACGGTCTCGCTCGTCGCCGGCCATGCCGGCCGCCGGCTCATCGAGCAACACCAGCCGCGGCTCGCCCGCCAGCACAGTTGCTAGCTCCACCAGTTGCCGCTGGCCATGCGCCAGTAGCCCGACTTCGCGCCGGGCGAGATGGGCGATGCCGCATTTCTCCAGCATCTCTTCGGCCTTCTCTTTTGCCATCGGGCGCAAGTGCTTGCGACGCGCCGACATACGCACGTTCTCATAGGCCGATAGCCCGTCGAAAAGGTTCGGCACCTGTGTCTTGATGCCGACACCCATTCCGACGATCGCATGGGTTTCCCAGCCGGTGATGTCCTGCCCGTCGAACCGGACCCTTCCGGACGTGGGAGTCAACTGGCCGGTTAGGCACTTGAAGAACGTCGACTTGCCGGCACCATTTGGACCCAGAAGGCAGCGCAGCTCGCCCTCGCGCAGGGTGAAATCGACATTGTCTACGGCGGTCACCCCGCCGAACTGCATGACGAGCTTCTCGGTGGTGAGGATCGGACGAAGATCAGACATCGGGAGCTACCTTTCCGGGGGTTCCTGAGCGCCGCACCGAGCCCCGTACGCGCAGCGCAGCGATGCCATCGCGAAGCGTCGGAAGCCCGCCCTTGGGCACCAGAAGGACAAGGACGATCATGATCCCGCCAAGGATGAAGTTGTTGTTGAGAATGTGCATCTCGCCCAACTTCAGCGACAGGTACTGCAGCAGCACCACCGCGAAGATCGGCCCCGCCAGCGTTCCGACACCCCCGGCCATGGTCCAAATCAGTGCCTTGGCCGACATCTCCAGCGAGAAGACATTGGGATCGATGAAGGTCTGGTACGTGGCCCACATACCTCCTGCCATCCCGGCAATGCCTGCGCCGAGCGCGAACATGATCACCTTGTGCCGGCGCACGTCGTAGCCCAGCAACGCGGCCCGGGTCTCATTTTCGCGAATTCCCATCGAAATGCGCCCGAAGTCCGAGGCAATGAGGATCCGCAGCAGCACGTAGAGTAGTGTCAGGATGGCCATGAAGACCTGAAACATCTGTCCCGGGTCGAGCCAAGCCTGCGCGTCGCCTGGCACGTTCAGCACCGGCACTGAGGGGATGCCGTTGAACCCGCCGAGGCGCGCGTCGCCGATAGCGTATTCAGGGCCGGCCGTATGGTTGATTAGCTTCCAGAAGATCAGCGTGACTACCATGGTCACGACGCCCATGTAGACGTCCGACAATTTGCCGTAGAACATGAAGTAGCCGAGTGCCGCACCGAAGATGGCTGGGATGGCGAAGGCCAGCACGAAGGGAAAGGTCGTCTCGCCCATGTTGATCGCCGCGACCGAGAAGGTGTAGGCGCCCAGCCCGAAGAAGGCAGCCTGCCCGAAGCTCAGGATTCCGCCGAACCCCCAGATGTAAGCCAGCGAGAGCACATAGACCGAAAGCACCACGTATTGCGTGATCTGCATGATCTGGAAGAGGTCCCAGAAGAGAGGCCCTAGGAACAGAAGCACAAGGCCCAGAGCTGTCATGAACCAAAAGCCCGGATCCGTGCGGAGAGAGGTTTCCATTTGATGACTCCTTTGGAACGGCGGGTCAGAGGGATTTTCGGAAGATGCGCCCGGTGATGCCCTGCGGCAGCAAGCGCAGCAGGATTAGCGCGGCCAGCAGCAGCGCCGCATCGCCATAGACGGGCCCGGTAGCGAAGGTCACGCCCTGGCTGATCGTGCCAAGAAGTGTGCCCGCCGACAGCGTCCCGGCAATCATTGAGGCACCGCCGGTGATAACGGTGATGAAACTCTGGGCGACGAAATTCACGCCCATTGAGGGGGCCACGCCGGTCAAGGGAGCCAGCAGACCGCCCGCCAGACCCGTCACTGCCGATCCCAAGCCGAAGGTCGCCATGTAGACCCAGCTCGTGCGCACGCCCAGCGTCTCGGCCATGTCCGGATTCTGCATCGTCGCGCGCGCGATCAGCCCTGCCGAGGTAAACCGCAGCACCAACCAGATCGCCATCATCATCGCCACCGCAATGCCAATGAGCAGAAGGTTATAGCCGGGCACCTGGTAGGCCCCGATCGAAAGGCTGCCGAGCGGCGTCGACACGCCCTGCACAGTATTGCCGAAGACCATGGTCACCCCGCCAATCATCAGCAAGCTCAGGCCCCATGTGGCGAGCAGGCTGTCGATGATGCGACCGTAAAGGTGCCGGATCACCAGACGTTCGACGATGATGCCGAAGACGCCAACGACCAGCGGCGCAAGGACACCCATGGAGATCCATAGCGGCACCCCGGCGTTGTGCGACATGATGGTGATGTATCCTCCCAGCATCAGGAACTCGCCGTGGGCGAAGTTAATGACCTTCATCATCCCGAAGATGATGGCCAGCCCCGCGGCGAGGATCACGAGCCAGGAGATGGCGCGTAGGATTTCGAGGAAGACAATTATAGTGTAGTCCATTTGGCGCTCCGTGTTCGGATTGGCCGGACCGGCCCGCCGCGATTTGCGGCAGACCAGCTCAGTTTACTCAGAGGCTGATCTCGTGATGGACGTTGGCATCCGGCGTTTCCTGCAGGTTGCAGACCATCTGCGTATCGGTCGGCTGCACCGCTTCGAATTTTTGCTGGATATCCATTTTCTGATCCCTGAGCTCGGCGATGTAGACGTCGCGCACAGCGTGGTGGGTCAGCGGGTCGATGGCTACATTTCCCGCGGGCAGCAAATAGGACTTGCCGGTTTCGATCACCTCGAGAATTGCGTCCCGGTCCGTCGAGCCCGCTTCTTTGACCGCGTCGGCCCAGATCATCACTGCCTCGTAAGTAACTTCCGACGTCTCACCCAGCACAGGCGGATTGTCCGGATAGAAAGCCTTAATACCTTCACGGAATTCGGCATTCTTCTCGTTTTCGACAGTCTCATAGTAGCCGAAGGCAGTGAGGATTCCGTTGCCCTCTTCCGGCGTCAGCATGACGTTCTCGGTGCCGTTGCCGCCGAAGCTGGTAGAGGCGATCGGGATCTCGCCCTTCATCCCGGAGGCGACCCACTGGCGGTAAAAGCCCAAATGCGCGGTTCCGACAAGCACCGACATCACCATGTCAGGCTTGGCCGCCTGAATCTTCGAGATCGTCGAGCCAAACTGTGTGGTGTCGAGGGGGAAGAACTCGGTCTCGATCAACTCGCCGCCGTTCTCTTCCACGTAGCGCTTAATCCATGCCGCGGTGATGTGACCGTAGTTGTAGTCAGCGGCGACAGTATAGACCTTCTTACCCCAGAGGTTCATCGCGTAGGGAATGAGCTGCGCCACAGTCTGGGCCGGAGTGGTACCCAGCGTGATTTCGTTTCGGTCGCAGACACCGCCTTCGTAGAGGCAGCTGTAAAAATAGGGGGTCTGGTAGCGATGGAAGATCGGGCGGATGGTCTCGCGACTAGCCGAGGTGATGCCACCGAAAACTGCCGTCACCTTGTCACGCAGCGCAAGCTGGGTCGCGTATTGCGAATAGAGCGACATGTTCGACTGCGGATCGTAAGTGACCGCCTCGACCTGACGGCCGAGAAGACCGCCCGCCTCGTTGATCTGCGCCACCGCGTATTGCATCGCCTGGTTCATAGGAATGCCGCTGGAGTCGATCGCGCCCGACAGATCGTGAAGGCCACCGATGCGGATCATGTCGTCCTGCGCGCGCAGGATCGTAGGCGCAGAAAGCGTGGCGGTAAGCGCCGCGGAAGTCTGGAGAAAGGTCCGTCTGGAGAAAGTCATGTGAAGATCCCTGTTGCTGCTTCTCGTCGAGTTTCCGAGATGGTCGGCATAAATGAAATCGGTTTTGACAATTTAATATGTCATTTACGGACATAAAATATTTGGTGCCGCATTTTGGCGCAAGAACCGGGCCCAGAGCTGATGAGTGTTCAAGTCCGACGAGCACCTTTGTCGATCTTGCGCTGGAGCGACCCGCTTAGGCCGCCTCACTTGAAGAACCGGAGCCGTTGAAACTGCCTACGGGAATCATCGATCCCCTCGGCGTAAAATCCAAAGGCCCCGCCACTACGCCGGGACCTTTGCAGTCATCTCAAAGATTCAAAGCACCCCGGCGAAAGCTCGGCTTCGATGCGCGCGGCCATGGCCAGAAGCTGCCGGTCGCACCCGATCGGCGCCTCCAGCATCAGGCCGACAGGGAGCCCGTCTGCGTCGAAGCCTGCCGGAAGCGTGAGCGAGGGGGTTCCGGCGATTGTGGCCAGGGAGGTGTTCTGCACGACCACTGGGAGCGTGGGTCGCAATTCGCCCCTGACCTTGATCTGAGAATAGTCCTCGACCTTGGGTGGTTGTACAGGCGAGGTGGGCGCAGCGATCAGGTCGATTTCGTACTGCGTAAACAGGGCGCCGATGCACGCCTGCAAGGCCGAGCGGCCCTTGCGCACGAGATCGCGGTAGATGACGGCGCCGTCGGACGCGGCGGCCTCCATGGTGGCGAAGATCTCGACAACGTCCGGGCTGGCAAGCCCCTCGCGGAATTCCTGTAGGGTGATTTCGAGCTTGTCCGTGCAAAATTCCCGCCACCACGTCAACGCCTCAGTTTGCGCCGTTGGGGCATCGAACCGGCTCTGAATTTCCTCGTAGCCGAGTGCCGGAAGCGGTACGATCTCGACCGTGCCACCGGAAACGAGCTCTTCCAGCGCCGCGCGGAATCGGTCTTCGGTCGCTGGGCAATAGCCAGGCAACGCATCCGCCGGCAGACCGAGGCGCAGCGGGCGCCTCGGAACGGTAATATCGGCGGCATCATCGGGGCAGATCACGGCGTCGATTTCCGAGATATCACTGACCGAGTTAGCAAGCACACCAATTGTGTCGCGCATCCAGGAAATCGCGATGACGCCATCTGTTGAATAGCGTCCGGTCGAGGGACGCAGGCCGACGGTTCCGCAGAAGGCCGCCGGAATGCGGACCGACGCACCCGTATCCGTGCCGAGCGCCACTGGGACCAACCCGGCCGCAACCGCTGCCCCCGAGCCGCCCGAGGAGCCCCCTGCCGTCCTCCCCGCGTCGAAAGGGTTGATCACCCGCCCGTAAGCAGCGTTGTCCGATGTAATGCCGAAGGCCAGCTCATGCATGTTCAATTTCGCCGGAACCCAGGCTCCCGCCGCTTTCAGCCGGGCCACCACCGGCGCGTCTGCGCCCGGACGAAAGTTCTTGAGCGCGGGTGAAGCGCCCGTGGTCGCGAAACCAAGAACGTCGACGTTGTCTTTCACAGCGATCGGAAGGCCGGCCAACTGTCCGGTCAACCCTTCGGGCACACGGTAGTCCACCTGAGTTGTCGCGTTCAGAGGATTGCCCACGGCAATGGCACCAAGGCGGTCCGCGAGCCCAGCCGCGCCGGAGCGGGATATCTCGCGGCGGGCTTCATCGATGGTCATCCGATTGGCACATACATCTTTCATATCGTGTCCTCGCGATAGGCACGGCGCGTCGCGTCGCCCCCAGGGAACGCGCCATGCAAAAAGTTATGGGGTGTTCCGAAAGCGTTTCTCACAAGCGGCGAGAAAGCGTCCCGGCGGGCATTCTTGCAATGAACTTAGCAAGAGGCCCGGCGTACGCTTTACCCTATCGGCCAAAACGATTGACCAGATGCGCCGATCAGAAGGTCTTCCAGTCGCCCGACTGCTCAAATGCGTGGGCGGCGCGGTAGATGCTCTCCTCGTCAAAGTGCCGCCCCACCAGCATCATCCCCACCGGCAGCCCCTCCGACAGGCCGCAGGGCACGGACATGGCCGGGTGGTGGGTAATGTCGAAGGGACAGGTGATGCCGACCATCTCATGCGCGCGATCGAGGATTTCAGCCAGCGGCGCATCCGGTTCCGGCATTTTCTTCGAAGTGACGGCTGTTGTGGGCATCAGAAGAAGATCTACCTCGGCCAACTTAGCGTCATAGGCTGCGCGAAGACGGCGGCTGATGTTCATCGCCTTGCCGTAGAACCGCGTGCCGTAGGTGTCGGTGATGTAGCGGCCTGCGAGAAGGGCGATCTTGGCGGTGGGTGAGAGGTCATTCGCCGTGCGGCGCCAGCCACGGTAATGATCCATCATCGAAACCGCGTATAGATCTCGCCGCGAAGCGCCATAGCCGTCGCCCTCGAACATCGTCATGAACGAACCCTCGGTCACGATCGGCTCGAAGATGGCGCCCGCAATCTTGTGCATTGGCACCGAGACCTCGATCACCTCGGCTCCCAGCGCCTCGAGCCGCTTAGCCGCGGCGCGGACCTTCTCGTTGACGTCGGGATCGGCGAAACGGTCCTCGAAGCCCTCCTTGAGGACACCGATCTTCATCCCCCGGATGTCGCCGGTCAGCGCCTTGGTATACTCGCGCACGTCAGGTGCCTTTATCCGCGGATCAAAGCCGTCGTCACCAGCGATGACCTCGAGCAGCAGCGCGTTGTCCTCGACCGTGGCGGTCATCGGGCCGGCATGGTCGATCTCGATCTCGATCGGCATGATCCCGGTATAGGGCACCAGTCCGTGGGTCGGCTTCATGCCGTAGATGCCGCAGAAGGACGCAGGCATGCGGATCGAGCCGCCCTGATCGCATCCGACAGACATTTCGACCTCGCCGGTCGCCACGGTGACCGCGGATCCCGAGGAGGAGCCCCCCGCCGAGTAGCCGTGCCGCCAAGGATTGTGAACCGGACCTGTGGCATTGGTGAAGGAGCTTCCGGTCATGCACAGCAGCTCGCAATGCGCCTTACCGAGGATCTCGCCGCCCGCGTCGAGGATGCGGGTCACAATCGTCGCGTCGAACTCCGGTACATAACCTTCGAGCTGCGGCGTGCCGTTCATCATCGGGACACCGGCCAGCATGATGTTGTCCTTGAGCGAAACCTTCTTGCCCGTCAGCTTACCGCTTGCCGCACCTTTCACAGAGGTCTTCCAGTACCAGGCATTATGCGGGTTATCCTCGAGCAACGGCCGATGCCCGGGCGTGCGCGGATACTGCACCTCTGGCACTTCGTCAGGCATCCGGGACACCACCTCGTAGGAGGACAGTCTTGCGGCGATCGCAGCCTGGTATTCCTCAAGTTCAGCGTCGGTAAAGGCGATCCCGTAGTGGGCCGCAGTGGCTCTCAGCTCGTCTTTTGTCGGCGCATGTACGGCCATTCTCGATCCTCGGGTCGTCGTTGCGTTGCCGAGAGGGTACTGCGCGCCTGAACGCCCGGCTTTGCTCGGTGTGCCAAAAGACATGTATGGTCTGGCCAAACAGGTCGCCGCCGGCCGGACCGCAGACGGCCTGCCCCCCCTAGCGGCATGGCCCGGCGGAAAGCGGGCTGACGCACCTCCAGCAAGCCAGTCTCGCCGCGAGACCTGCGTCGCCACGGCGACGGCCGCAAATCGCGCGACCGTCCCGATACAGCCGGGCGGTCCGAGGACGGAACCGCCCCCTTGGATCAGCCGATTTCAACGCCGATTTTGCCACGGATCCCGCCCTCTTCCAGCGCGGCCTGCGCCGCAGGGACTTCGGCAAGCGGACACCACTGCGCCACGTGGCTCTTCAGGGTGCCTGCCGCGACCTCCGCGGCGATACGAAGGAGATCGTCCTGGCGGGACTCCGCAATGAAGAACTTCGCAACCTTTGCCTTCTTTTCGCGCGCGCTTTCGGCGTCTGGCGCTGCCACGGCGGAGATCAGCCGGCCACCCTCTTTGAGAATTCGCCAAGAGCGTTGCTGAGTCTCACCACCGATCAAGTCAAGTACCAGATCGACGTCAGCCAGAACCTCGTCGAACTCCTCTGTATCATAGGCAACCACACGCTCCGCGCCCTGCGCGCTGAGGAAGTCCTTGTTTCGCTCGGACGCCGTCGCGATCACCTTCGCACCCGCGCGCGCCGCCATCTGAACCGCATAGTGCCCGACGCCCCCCGAGCCACCATGGATCAGAACGGTCTCGCCCGCTTGCAGTCCGCCCTGACGGAAGAGCCCCTGCCACGCCGTAAGCGCGGCGATCGGGAGAAGTGCAGCCTCGCGCGGTGTCAGCCCGTCGGGCACCTCGGCGACCTCCTCGGTTCCCATGACGATACATTCGGCAAAGGCACCGCGGCTGAAGTCCGGCGCACCGAAGACCGGGCGCCCGATCCAACCCATGTCCACGCCTTCGCCCACCGCCTCGACGACACCACCCACGTCCCGCCCGCCGACATAGGGCAGCAGCTTCGGGGGAACCGAGGGGTAGCCTCCGCGCCTAATCATCAGGTCGACCGGGTTGATGCTGCTACCCTGTTGCCGCACCAGCAACTGCCCCGCAGCAGGCACGGGGCGCGGTATGTCGACAAGGGCGAGTACTCCGGTATCGCCAAAGGCCGAGAACTGGATCGCTTTCATCTGGGTCATCTCTTTCTCCTGGAACGGGATCGGCCGTTGACACGCGCCAAATAGTTCGGCATTTGCAAATTAGTTTGCCATGGCTATACCACTCTTACTGATGTTGACCAGTGGCCAAGTCCGACAATCCATCGTCCGCATAGCCTGGAGCAGCCGCCACATGGCGACGTCACAAAGCATCGCTTCTCACGCCAACACGTTCAGCCAGAGCACAGCCTCCGCGTCACGAAGCTCGAGTTTCTTCGTGGGCCGAGCCTTCTGTGCGCTGGCAATCTTCGCGGCCCTCCTTGCAAGCACTACACCCAGCCCACTCTACTCCGTGTATATAAGCGAATGGGGCCTGCCGCAGAGCGCGGGCACCACCATCTTCTCGGTCTACGCAGTCGGCACGCTGATCTCGCTGTTTCTGGCCGGGCGGCTTGATCGTCTTGTGACAGACCGGCGCCAGATCCTGCTGCCAGCGCTACTGATCACAGCGACCGGCGCGATCCTCTTTGCCTTGGCCGATCAGGTCTGGATGCTGCTCGTCGGACGGTTCCTGTCCGGCATCAGCACAGGACTGATCACCTCGACAGCCTCCACCGCTCTTTTCGACCTCGACAGCGAAGATAAACGCGGCCGCGCGGCCACGGTCTCGACAATTGCCTTCACCGGAGGCGCAGCGGCCGGTCCCTGTCTGTCCTCGGCCGCTCTCGCGACAAACGCTGCCCCGCTGGTCACACCCTTCCTGTGCATTGCCGCGGTCGCTGCATTCGCTTTCCTCGGACTTACACTGGCGCCTTGGCCAAAGGGCAAGCGCGCATCCAACACGCCGGCCCGCGATGCTAGGGCGTCGCTCGACGATCGGGAACGTGCGCGCTTCCTGCGTCTGGCGTGCCTGTCGGTCGCAGTGGCCTGGATGCTTGGCTCGATCCTCATGGCGACCGCAGTCAGCCTCGCGACCGACCTCTTCCATCTCAATATCCACGCCCTGGCAGGGCTACTTCCAGCCATCTTTCAACTCTTCGCAGGTATCGGCCAGATGTTGAGCGGGCGCATTCGCCCGCTGACAGCGATCTGCATTGGCTGCGGGACACTTGCGGCTCTGCAGGCCATGACGTTGGTCGGAGCGTTGGCCAGCG
Organism: Salipiger sp. CCB-MM3; assembly: GCF_001687105.1. NCBI lineage: Bacteria > Pseudomonadati > Pseudomonadota > Alphaproteobacteria > Rhodobacterales > Roseobacteraceae > Salipiger > Salipiger sp. CCB-MM3. Next base: position 875,065 of record NZ_CP014596.1, on the reverse strand, counting down.
TATCGGCCATCTTCATCCTAGCCATGCCGCTCTGCGGCCTGTTCTACGGAGCAGCTTTCGTCGGCGGGGCGGCGCTCGTCAACCAGACCGCAGCCCCGGGCACCCACGCCTCGCAGATCGCTAAATTCTACGTTGTCGGCTACCTGTCGAACGCGATTCCGACCTTTGCCTTCGGTTTCCTGATCGACGGCCTCGGTCTCTCTACGGCCTTCACCATCTTCTCTTTGCTGCTCATCGCTCTGGCGCTGCTCACTAGCGCCACAGCGGCGCGGCGACGCAGCCAGCTTCCAGCCTAAATTCTGCGCACAATTGAGGGACTTTCGCGGCGCGCCTTCCCCAAGGCGCGCCATTTTCACGCGAATCCCCTTTTTTTGTGGGGAACTAAACCCAGATCACGCGCTTCGGCCATCGACGCAAAACTAAGCACACCTCGCGCCATGCGCATATTTCTCGCGCACCCGATCTCATTGTGATGGTTGCCTGACGGCCCTCCGTTGCGCAATTCGGACGCGGTGGAATTCTTGGATCATGCCCATCGGAAAGCGCGACATGATCCCCGTCACACAGCAGCTCAAGGCCATCACGACAATCGACTCCGCAGCCCTTCCTGCGCGAGATCGCTTCCAATTCTGGAACGAAGTTATCTGCAAGCATTTTTCCCCTGCCGAGAACACGCCACTGCAGGAAGCCGACGCCTTCCGGGCCAAGATTTCCATGCGCAGCCTCGGCAGCCTAGGCCTGAGCCGGCTGGCGACTAGCGGCATGGTCAGCCGGCGCGATCAGAATGACATTCGCCGCGACACGCTGGACTGCTTCTACATCGCCCTACTGACGGAAGGCGCGATGAAGGTCGACCAGAATGGCCGGTCAGGTCACCAGCAGGCTGGAGAATTCTGCATCTACGACTCCGCGCGTCCGTTTCATAACCACATGGACGGCTACTATGGTGGTTACTGGGTCAAGATTCCGCGCTCCGTGATGCTCAACCGCATGCCGAACGCCGAACGTCTGACGGCCCGACCGATGTCGAGCACCTCGCCGATAGGACGGCTTGCCACTAACATGCTGCGCGAGGCGCATGGCCTCGATCTGACAGGCGACTGTTCGTCGTCGAACCGCGTCGCCATGTCCTTAATCGACCTGCTTGCCGCTGCGTTCGAAAGCGAGGCCGGACTCTCGGACTTTGACACCAGCCGCCATGGTGCGCTGCTCGACCGCGCCAAATCGCACATCCTGGCACACCTCGAAGACACCGAACTGAATTCCGATCTTCTGGTGAAAGAGCTCGGCGTGTCGCGACGGACGCTGAACCGGGTCTTCGCGATCGAGGATACCACGCCGATCCGCTGGCTCTGGCAACAGCGTTTGCAGCGGGCTCATGAATTGCTCCTCGCGGGCGGAGAATACCGCGTCTCGGATGTTGCATTGAAATGTGGCTTCAGCGACTTCTCGCACTTCGCCCGCGCCTTCAAGAGCGAGTTCGGGATCACTCCGCGCAGTCTTCTCGCCCAGACTCACTGACCCCTTGCGGCAGGGCAGCATGAAAAAAAGCGGCCCGGGATATCCCGGGCCGTTCGAGTCAGGGCACGGCAATGTGCCCCCAGGGAGAAATTGTCAGACCTTGAAGACCATCGCCTCGACGGTTTCGATCATTACAGCGCAACCAATACCCATGCAGGCCGCCGCGGTGATGCGCTCGCGGGTGGCGGCAAGACCCGCGCTCTCGCGCGCCGCCACCACCAGCGTCGCCACACCGGCCGCGATGGCGAACTGGACCAGACCGAAGCCCAGTAGATAGGCCGGGATTACACCGGTCTCAGCCCCGAGAATGGCCTCGCCGTAGGCCCAGCCGTGGAACAGGCCGATGACCGGGACGACGATCCCGAGGGCCTTGACCTTGGGCAGCTCGGCGCGCAGCAGGACCGCGCCCAGAGCGACGACCGAGCCGCCGATGACCACTTCGGTGAGAGGCAGCGTCACACCCGCCAACAACAGCAAACAGCCAACCACCGTCGCCGCCGCGAAGCTCCCGCTCAACGCCAGCCGCTGACCGCTGCGGGCCGCTAGTAGGCCGACCAGCACAACGAAGGCCAAGTGATCGATACCGATGACCGGGTGCGCGAGGCCACTGATTGCGGACTCGAGGGCGTTGGTCGGCAGCTCCCCCCCCATGGCGTGGTGTGCATGCGCGGGCAGCGGTGCAAGAAGGCCGAGCGCGGCAAGGACAAGACGATGAGATGTGCGGAGCATGGGGCGGTCCTCTTTGCTGTCGGTACTGTGGCATCCGGCGCGTTGCATGCCGGGATACGCACAATCCAGACCTGCACAGCCTCGCCGATCAAGCGCGAATGCCATGCTGGCCGATCCATCCGGATAGATTGGCACATAGAGTCCAATGCCGGTTCTTGCTCATATTTTTATGGCTTTCTCACCATACAGAGCGGGGCATTTTGGCCAATCCAGTCGAGCAAACGGGCACACTCAGCACAGACAGGCACGGCCAAATCGAGTCATAGTGAGAGAAACAAGAACCACGAAACCTCGACTTCCTACGACAGGGTGAAGAACATGTCCGACCATCACCACGGCACCAAGCCGCCCTCCGATAAGGCACTGCGCGTTCGCGCGCTTGAGCAACTGCTCACCGAGAAGGGACTGATCAAGGAAGGCGCGGTCGACGCCATCGTCGATATTTTCGAACAGAAGCTGGGGCCCAAGAACGGCGCCATGGTCATCGCCCGCGCCTGGAGCGATCCCGAGTACAAGGTCCGGCTGATGACCGATGCCTCCGCCGCGATCGAGGAGTTCGGCTTCGCCGGTTTCCAAGGCGAATACATGGTGGTCTGCGAGAACACCCCCGAGATCCACAACGTCGTCGTTTGCACGCTGTGCTCGTGCTACCCGTGGCCGGTCCTCGGCCTGCCGCCGACCTGGTACAAGACCGCCCCCTACCGCTCGCGCGTGGTGATCGAACCGCGTGCGGTACTCGAGGAATTCGGTCTGACGATCCCCGACGAGGTAGAAGTCCGGGTCTGGGACTCAAACAATGAGCTGCGCTACCTCATCCTGCCGATGCGCCCTGAGGGCACCGAGGGCTGGACCGAGGCGCAGCTGGCCGAACTGGTCACTCGCGACTCGATGATCGGCACCGGCCTGCCGCTAACCCCCGATGCGCTGACCAAGGGAGAGACCGCATGAACAGCATTCACGATCTCGGCGGCATGCACGGCATGGGGCCCCTGCCCTTCGACGAAAATGAGCCGATGTTCCACGAGGATTGGGAGCGGCGTATCTGCGGCGCTCACTTGCTGACCCTGATGACCGGCCTCGCGGTCGCCGACGAGGCGCGCCACTCCATGGAACGGATCGAGGCACTGCACTGGCTGGCCTCGCCCTACTACGAGCACTGGCTCGACGGGACCGAGACCTACCTGCAGGAAAAGGGCATCGCGACCGCCGAGGAGCTGGCCTCGGGAAAGGCCAGCGCGCCGCTTCCCGAATGGGCCGCCAGGCTCGAGGCACTGGAGCCCGAAGCCGTCACCAAGATGTTCACCACCAACCACCCGGTCACCGGCGAGTCCAAGACCCCGCCGCGCTACAAGGAAGGGGACAGGGTCCGGTCGCTGAACATCAACCCGAAGACCCACACCCGTCTGCCGCGCTACACCCGCGGCAAGCCCTGCACCATCATCGCCTACCGCGGCGCCTGCCTCTATGCAGATGCCCGCTCGCAGGGCGACTACGAGGCGCTGGACCACACGTACACCGTCCGTTTCGAGGCGGCCGACCTCTGGGGGCCCGACGCCGGCGGCAAAGATGCCGTCTACATCGACCTCTACGAGACCTATCTGGAGGACCTGTGATGGACACGCGCAGTATCATCTCGGCGCTCGATCCCTGCCGCACCGACCTGACCTCTCTGGGACAGGCCGACGTCGGCGCCCCGGGCTTCGGCGAACCTTGGCACGCGCAGGTCTTCGGGCTTGCCATGGCGCTCGCGCAGGCCGGTGTGTTCAGCTGGGCGGAATGGGTCGAGACCTTCTCGACCGAGATCCGCACGCACCCGCAGAGCGGCATCGAGACCTCGGAAGAAGCCTATTACCGGCAATGGTCCGAGGCGCTGATCACCCTCCTGCGCAAGACCGGGGCGGCGACAGACGAGGAGATCTCCGAGACCGCTGAGCACTGGCGGCGCTCCTACATCGCCACCGAGCACGGCAAACCGATCGAATTTCGCCGCGACCTGCCGAACCTGCCCGACATCGACGATGACCACCATCACCACCATGCGCCGAGCACGCCGGCCGAGCCAGTCTCGGTAAGTCCCGCCGAGGCCTGATCCGCCGCACGTCCGACCGAGGCTCTTCCCCAGAGCCTCATCCGGGGCGCCAATTCCGCACACCTTCCCCAAACTCCCGCTGGCATCTTCGCCAGCGGCCCGGGCGAGCCATGCCCGCTCCAAGGCCACATCTGACGAGACCCGACTCCATGCACAAGACCGACATCAATCCCGTCATGCTCGAACGCGGCCGCTGGAACCGCGATGGCCGCGACCAGGCCTTCACCGAGTTCGACCTGAGCAAGACTGCGCTGCTGGTGGTCGACATGCAGCGCGCCTACCTCGACGAAGGCACCTGCGCCGAGGTGCCGGTGGCGCGCGAGATCGTGCCCAACGTCAACGCCATTGCCGCCGCACTGCGCGAGGCCGGTGGCAAGGTGATCTTCATCCAGAACACCTATGACGGCTCCGAGCCGGTGGTCTGGACCAGCTTCTACCACAATTTGCTGGGCAGCCCCTTCTCGACCGATCTCGTCGCCGCGCTAACGCCCGGCAACCCGCTGCATGACCTGGCCCCCCAACTCGACCGGCAGGAGGGCGATCTGGTTGTCCGCAAGACCCGCTTCTCCGGCTTCACCCCCGGCACCTCGCGACTGAACGAGGAACTGCAGGCGAACGGCATCGAGACGGTGATCGTCACCGGCACGCTGACCAACTGCTGCTCGGAAGCTACCGCCCGTGACGCGGCGCAGATGAACTACGACGTGATCTTCGTCTCGGATGCCAACGCCACGATAACCGACGAGGAGCACAACGCCACGCTCGGCAATCTCTATGTCGTCTACGCCGACGTGGTGCCCACCAGCGAGGTTCTGAGCCTCATCTCCGCGAACGCCGCCTGACCCTGCCGAAAGACAAACCGATGCACTACAGCTCCATCACCGCCCTCGCCCGTGACATCTCAGCCCGCAAGGTCTCGCCGGTCGAAGTCACCCAGCATATGCTGAACCGGATCGAGGCGCTCGAGCCGCAACTGAATGCCTATGTCACCGTGACCGCGGAACGGGCGCTGGAGCAGGCCGCTACCGCCGAAGCGGAGATTGCCGCGGGGAAATACCGAGGTCCGCTGCACGGCGTGCCCCTGTCGTACAAAGACATCCTTTACACCGATTTCGCCAAAACCACCGCCGGCACCCGGATTCACAAGGATTTCCGTCCGGGCTACACCGCGACCGTCATTCAGCGGCTCGAGGCCGCTGGCGCCGTGACGCTGGGCAAGGTGAAGACCACCGAGCAGGCCTATGCCAATCACCATCCCGATGTGACCGCCCCGTCGAACCCCTGGAATGCCGGACACTGGGCGGGCTCCTCCTCCTCGGGCTCGGGCGTGTCGGTCGCGGCGGGGCTCGCCTTCGCCTCGCTCGGCTCCGACACCGGCGGCTCGATCCGCTTTCCTGCGGCGGCGAACGGGGTGACGGGCCTCAAGCCCACGTGGGGCCGGACCAGCCGCCACGGCGCCTTTGAACTGGCCGCCTCGCTCGATCACATCGGACCCTTCGCGCGCAGCGCGGAAGATGCCGGCCTCGTCCTGCAGGCCATGGCCGGCGCGGATATCAATGATCCCACGGCGCTCACCGCGCCGGTTCCGGACTACGGCGCCGAGGCCGGCCAGTCGATTGCCGGGCTGCGCATCGGCATCGACCGCGCCTATATCTCCGAGGGCATCGACCCCGCCAACGTGGCCGCCATCGAAGAGGCCGCGCGGGTGCTGCAATCCCTGGGCGCGGTTCTGGTCGACGTGACGGTCGAAGACTGGAAGGCCGCCGCCAAGGCCTGGCTACCGATCTGCGCCCCCGAGACCGCCACGGCACATGAGGCCACCTTCCCCTCCCGCCGCGATGACTATGGCGAGACCCTCGCCGCGCTCATCGACATGGGCGACGGCTACAGCTCGCGCGAGGTCGCCCGGGCCCATCAGACCCGGCTGGGGTTCACTGCCAAGCTGAATGCGCTCTTCCGGCAGGTCGATCTGCTGCTCATCCCCGCCACCATCTGGCGGGTTCCGGATCTCGCCAACTGGGCCGACTACGCCGAGGGCGACAACTCCGAATTCATCCGCTTCACCGGCCCCTTCGACATGTCGGGGTCACCCACCGTCACGATGCCAGGCGGCTTCGACCGAAACGGTCTGCCCGTCGCCGTGCAACTTGTCGCCCCGAAGCTCTGCGAAGGGCGGCTCGTGAGAGCCGGTTCGGCCTTCCAGAAAGCCACCGACTGGCACCTCCGGCAGCCTCCTCTCGCCTCCTGAACCTGCCGAACTTCAACAGGGATCAGCCGCATCGGCTGACAGAAACCAGAAAAGGAAACAACAATGTCTTTCCGCAAATTCGCCACCGCCGGCCTGCTCGGCCTGCTCACCTCGGGCGCGGCGCATGCCGCTGCCGACCAGCACCCGAAGAAGGTCGGCGGCATCGAGGAATTCCGCCCGATCACCGACTTCTGCGGCGACAAGCCGATGCGTGTCGCCTACTCCACCGGTTCCTCCACGGACCCTTGGCGCCTGATCTCGCGTGCCGAGTTCGAACTTGAAGCCGCCAAGTGCGACAACATCAAGGAAGCTCGCTACGTTGATGCGCAGGGCAGCGTGGAGCAACAGATCTCGGACATCACCGGCCTCGCGGCGCAAGGCTTCGACGTGATCGTCGTGCGTCCCGACGGCGGTGAAGCGCTGCTGCGTGCGATGTCGCAGGCAATGAAGCGCGGCGCAAAGGTCGTGCCCTTCTACGGCGGGACCTCCTGGCCTGGCACTCCCGGCAAGGATTACGTCGGCATGGTCACGGCTGACCAGAACATCGAAGGCAAAATGGCGGCGGAATGGATCGTCGAGCAACTTGGCGGCGAAGGTAACGTTGTGATGCTCGGCGGCGCGCCTGGCGCGGTCTCGACCCGCAACACCTACAATGGTGCCATGGAGGTTTTTGCCAAGCACCCGGGGATCAAGATGCTCGAAGACGGCCCCGTGACAACCAACTGGGATCGCGCCGAGTACCAGAAGGTCATGACCAGCCTGCTCGCCAAGCATGACAAGATCGACGCGGTCATGTCGGACTACGGCATCGGGTCGATGGGCGCTATCCGTGCCTATGAGATCGCCGGCGAGAAGCTCCCGCTCTGGACCACGCGTGATGGCAACGAGCTGGCCTGCTACTGGCAGGAAAACCACGACGCCAACCCCGATTTCGAGCTCTTCACCACCTCGGCCGGAACCTGGCTGACCCGCCTTGCCCTGCGCAAGGGCGTTGCCGCCGCCAACGACGTCGAGAACGACGAGCCGACGATCATCATCGACCCGGTGATCGACAACACCGCCAGCGAAGATGCGAAGTTCAACCCGGTCTGCGATCCTGAACTTCCGATGGGTGCCCATGTCTCGACCTTCACGATGACGAAGGACGAGATGCGCGCGATCTTCGAATAACCCCACGACCGAAGGAGACCACCCAATGGGCAACCTCTTCAAACGCAACGAGTTCAGGGCGCTGGCCGCCCTGATCCTCCTGTTGGTCATCGGCGGGGTGATCGCCCCGTCCACGATCCGCCCCGCTTCCATCTCCGGGCTCCTGCCTTTTGCGGGGATCCTCGCGGTGGCCTCCATCGGTCAGCACCTCGTCATTCAGCAACGAGGCATGGACATCTCGGTGGCGGGGGTCTTCTCCCTTGCCGCCGTCGTCGTCACCGCTTTCCAATCCGGAGGGGGCGGCACGCTGGAGGCCATGGGTCTCGTCGGCCTCGCCCTGCTGACCGGCGCCGGCGTCGGGCTCGCCAACGGGCTGACCGTTACGCGTCTCGGCGTGCCTCCTCTGGTTGTCACCATCGCCATGAACTCCATCGTTTTCGGCCTGGTCCTGGCTCTGTCCGGCGGCCGTGCCTCGACGGTCGCGAAACCGATCGCCGACCTCGCTGCTTCGCGCGTCGTCGGTATCCCGGTGCCTTTCCTTGTCGCGCTCGTACTGGTTGCCCTGGTAGCCTTGGTAATCTCGCGCACCGCGCTTGGCCGCCGCTTCTCGGTGTCCGGGCTCAGCCCGAACGTCGGGCTGGCCCTCGGCTTCCGTGTCGAGCTTTTCCAAGTCGGCGCTTACATCGGGGCCGGCATTCTCTTCGCCGCCGCGGGCGTGCTCTTCGCAGGCCTGTCGAACGTTCCGACGCTTTTCGCTGGCAACGACTACATGCTGGCCACCGTCGCCGCCTATGTAGTGGGAGGCAACTCCCTCACAGGTGAGCGCGGCTCGGTGCTGGCGACCGGGATCGGCGCTTTCTTCCTGACCTATCTGGGACAGTTAGTGATCAGCCTCGGGTTCGACACCGCCGTGCAGTACCTCATTCAGGCAGCCATCGTCCTTCTCGGCGTAAGCCTTCCGTCCATCGCGAACCGTCTCAAGACCGCGTGACCGACATGAAAGCAGTTCCCATGACCGCAAACGCACAACCCGTCGCCGCAGCAGAGCCCGTTGCGCCGCCCGCCCTGATCCTCGACGCAATTACCAAGTCCTTCGGCCCGGTGAAGGCGCTCAAGGGTATCGACCTCAAGGCATGGCCGGGAGAGGTTCACGCCATCGTCGGCGAGAACGGTGCGGGCAAGTCCACGCTGATCAACTGTGCCGCAGGCGTGCTCACTCCCGACACCGGCACCGTGTCGATCAAGGGCGAGACCGCCCGGTCGCAGGCCGCGCAGGTGCGCGAGATGGGCCTGTCGGTGGCCTTCCAGCACCCGGCGCTGGCTCCCGATTTGACGGTGCTCGAGAACTTGCAGCTGGCACGACAGGACCTGACGCCTTCCGAGGCACAGGAGCTGCTCGACCGGGTCTCCACCAAGGCGTTGGCGATGGACCTCTCTACTCGCGCCGCCGACCTCTCGTTGGCGCAGGGCCACGTTCTGGAGATCGCCCGCGCGCTTGCGAGCCGCCCCGCCGTCTTCATCTTCGACGAACCCACCGAGCCTTTCCAGGACCCTGAGGTGCGGCACCTGTTCCATCTCATTGCCGAGCTGAAGGCGCAGGGCACCGCGATCATCTACATCTCGCACCGCCTGCACGAAGTCATGGCTATCGCCGACCGCGTGTCGGTGCTGCGTGACGGCGACCTGATTGAGACCCGGCCCGCCGCCGACTTCACCCCCGACGAGATCGTCAACCTGATCGTCGGGCGCCCCCTCGGGCAGGTCTTCCCGCCCAAAGGCAAGATCGGCACCGGCCCCAAGCTGCTCACCGTGGCAGCTCTGTCGGGCAAGGGCTTCCGCGACGTGTCACTGGCGGTACGTCCGGGCGAGATCATCGGTCTGGCCGGTGTCGAAGGACAAGGCCAGCGCGACTTCCTGCGCGCCCTCGCTGGGATCAATCCGAAAACCTCCGGCGACATCCGCGTCGATATGGACGAGCCGAAACCCGGTGTCGCCAACTTCCGCCGCGCCGGCGTGGCCTTCGTGCCCGACGACCGTCACGCCGAAGGGCTTGTCCTCTCGCTCACCATCCGCGAGAACGAGGGGCTCGGCCAGCTCGCCGCGATCTCGGACCACGGCCTGCTATCCGCCCGCCGCGAAAAGGAGCTTGCCGAGCAGATCCATGCCGATCTGCGGGTCAAGGCTCCGACCGTAGAGTCGACGGTCGGCCAGCTTTCGGGCGGCAACCAGCAGAAGGTTCTCATCGGCCGTGAGATCGCGATGAAACCGCGCGTACTGCTCGTCGACGAGCCGACCAAAGGGGTCGACGTGGGCTCGCGCTCGGACATCTACAACAAGCTACGCGAAATGGCCGATTCCGGCTGTGCGGTGATCGTCTCCTCGGCGGACGGCGTAGAGATCGAGGGCCTGTGCGACCGCGTTTTGGTATTCTCGCGCGGCTCAGTGGTGACCGAGCTGACCGGCGCGGATGTCAATGATGCCAAGATCACCGAGGCCAATCTTAAGGCTACCGGTATTCGCGATGGCTCGGACGCCGATGCAGGAGGCAGAAAACGCTCCGCCTTCTGGAGCTCCGACCAGATGCCCGCGGCGATCCTCGTGCTGCTGTCCGTTCTGGTGATGGGTGTCACGCAGGCTATCAACCCGTGGTTCCTCTCGGCATTCAGTCTGCAGAGCATTGCTACGCTGACCAGCATCCTTGCGCTGGCAGCCTTCGCCCAGCTCTTCGTGATCCTCAAGGGCGGCATCGACCTTGCCGTGGGGCCGCTCATCGGCTTTGCCGTCGTCCTGTCCTCGTTCTTGCTGGGGGAAGAACCGCCGGTCGGCTATGTCGGCGGCGCGCTCGTCGTCCTTGCCATATGTACGGCAGTTGGCCTGTTGCACGGTGTTCTCGTAGAGCGCCTCAAGCTGCCGGCCATCGTGGTGACGCTTGCGACCTATACTGGCCTGCAGGGGCTGTCGCTCATTCTGCGGCCCTCACCCGATGGGCTTCTCTCCGATGGCTACATGGAGACGGTTCAGATGCTGGTCGGCCCGGTGCCACTGGTCTTCGTGTTCGTCATCGCCCTAACCCTGGGCGCCGAATTCGGCCTCTTCCGGCGCCCGGTCGGCCGCGCCCTGCGCGCCGTCGGCTCGCGCCCCAAGGCTGCCGAGATGATTGGCCTGCAGCGCGGCAAGATCGTTGTTCTCGCCTTCGTCGGGAGTGGTCTTTTTGCGGGCGTCGCCGGGCTGCTTCTGGCAGCGCAGGTCGGGATCGGCTCTCCCACAACGGGCGTCAGCTACACCCTCATGAGCGTGACCGCCGTGGTGCTGGGCGGCGCACAGATCACGGGCGGGCGCGGCTCGTTCCTCGCCACACTGGCCGGGGCCTTGTTCATCCAATCGATCATTGCCGCCCTGCCCTTCCTGAACCTCGGATCGGTCTGGCAATATGTGTTGATCGGTGGCGCGACCTTCATCGCGGCAGGACTCTTCAGCCAGATGCGCAAGCCGGCCAAACCCGCGCACTGAGCGCAATCGCCCACACCGAGAGAATGGCCCGCCCGGATCGCTCCGGGCGGGCCATTCTCTTGGTGATCTCGTTTGCGACGCCGGGGACCGCTCGGCGCCTCACGTCACGCCCCCGGACAAGCTCAGGAACCGATCAGCTTGCTTGGCGGGATGTTGAATTCCTTGCGGAAGGCCCTCGCAAAATGCGACGAGTCCTTGAAGCCGAAGCGGAATGCCGCCTCGGTCACCTGCCGCACCGAACCCTCGGACATGGCGCGATAGCTTGCCGCCAGACGCTGCGACCAGATCCAGCGCATCACCGTCGTCCCTTCGGACGCGAAGAGACGATTGAGCGTGCGCGGCGAGATCCGGTTCTCCTGGGCGATCGAGGTCACCGAAATCGTGCTGTCTTCAAGACGCTCCATCAGCTCGGCCTTGATCCGCTTAAGCAGCATATGCTGGCCGGGAGTGGGGCGCTGCTCTTCGCCGCGCAGGTCCCTGGCGGCAAGGCACAGCAGGTCGAGAATGGGTGCCTCGGCATCGCGGCAGCGCTGGCTGCCGGGCAGCTCGTCGAGCGCGCAGACGTTTTTCATGAGACCGGCAGCTAGCTGCGCCATAGGTTGCGCGCCGTCGATATGCAGGGCGAACTGGCGGTCGGCACCGGATAGGCGACTGATGATCAGGGGGCGTGGGATGCGAAGCGAAATCGTCCGCGCCTTCTCGGGGAATTCGATCGCATAGATTTGGTCGGTGTCGTAGACAACCATGTCGCCGGCGCTGAAGGCGAATGAACTGTCGTTGTTGCAGAACCGCCCGCCCCCCTCGAGGCTCAGCACGCAGAGAAAGTCGTCGCGCTCGGACTGACGTATTTCCTCGACCCCGTGGCTGTAGGAAATCGGGCTGAACGTGGTATCCGAGAACTGTAACCCACCCCAGTCGTCGATCTTCATGCGCCCGCTGAAATCTTGCGCGGCACCGCCGGGCGAGACCACGGAAACATGGTGCTGGCTTATCATGTTTTGCCAGTATGCGAGCCGGTCGGCCCCCTCGAAATCGTCGGTCTGGAAGATGAGTGTCATGGCAGCTTCCCTTGCGGCCGTTCGTCCAAATCACACCTATTGAGGCGCTCTGGAACCAAGATTACCGCAGGCAAAGTCTCTATGGCAGTCGATGCCGGAAGCGCGCGGCGCAAAGCGCACACCAAACCCGCAGATGCTGCAAAACAAGCGAATTCGGGTGAAAACGCCCAACATCAAAGCGAAATGAATCTTTCACTCTCGGGGCGCATTTTCCCGGACCCTCGAAGCGAAAACGGCGCCCGTCCGGGCGCCGTGTCGATTATTGTGAGCGTTCCAGCCACTCGCCAATGCGTGTGACCATCTGGCCATAGAATAGTCTGTATGTGTCCTCAGTCACGAAGCCGATATGCGGCGTCGCGATAACGCTCTCAAGAACCCGGAATGGGTGATCGACGGGCAGCGGTTCCTGGTCGTAAGTGTCGAGCGCCGCGCCGGCGATCTGCTCTGCTTTGAGCGCCGCGATTAGGGCTGCCTCATCCACCAAGGGCCCGCGTGAGGCGTTAACTAGCCAGGCTGATGGTTTCATGAGTGCCAGTTCCGCCGCGCCGACCATGTGGTGCGAGCGTGCGCTGAGCTTCATGTGGATGCTGATCACATCGGAGCCCGAGAAAAGCTCTTCTTTGCTGACTGCGCGCACACCAAGTTTCGCCGCAAAAGCCGGATCGAGATTCTGGCTCCAGGCCACGACGTCCATGCCAAAGGCCTGTCCAACCTTGGCAACCGCGCGTCCGAAATTGCCGAGACCGACGATTCCGAGCGTCCGCCCATGGATGTCCTGCCCAACGTGCTGTTGCCAGCGGCCCGCCCGGAAATTGTTAATTTCCTGCGGCAGGCGCCGGATCGCCGAGAGGATCAGCCCCCAGGTCAGCTCGGTCGTGCCGTAGAGCAGGAACTCGGTGTGGCTGACATGGATGCCCATTTCCTCGCAGGCGGAGATGTCGATAGCGGCATTCGCCGCCGAGTTCGAAGCGATCATTTTGAGCTTGGGTAGCTGGCTCAGCAGCGCGCGGTCGAATTGGGTTCGCTCACGCATGACGCAGATGATATCGAAGTCCTGCAGCCGCTGGGCGAGCGCCTCCGGCTCAGAGAGGTGGTCGCTAAAGACTGTGATCTCGCAGCGTTCCTTCACTGTGGACCAATCGGCCATCTCCAGCGCGACCGACTGGTAGTCGTCGATTATCGCAAGTTTCATTTGGGCCTCATCAAAAAAGGGGCCACGGCGCGGCCGCGACCCCAGGGAGCAAGGAAAGGAAGGCTCAGCTGCGCAGGCGCGCGGTTTCCGCTTCGTCGATGCCACTGGCGAAGCCCTCCGCATCTAGGAGCACAGCCACGCGGTAGATGTCGCGCGCCCGCTCGACGGTCTCGTAGCCCTCGGCCACATCGTAGAGCACTGCCTGCGGATCACGGCTCGCAGGATCGCCGTAGCCGCCACCGCCGCTGTCGAAGCCGACGATGGTTTCGCCCGGCTGGAGCACAGTGTGAAGATAGCCCGGCAGCACTTCTTCGGTACCGTCGGCGTGGACCTTGATGTTGGCACCCGGGTAGGCGTCATGCCCTTTCTGGACGCCGCGCGGTCCGGTCGAAACACCGTTGGTCACCTGCATCACCACCATCTCGTTGCCGCGCGGGCCGAATTCGGTCCGGGTCGCGACGCCGCCGCGCTGGCGGCCTGCACCGGCGGTGCCGGGCACCAGCTTCATCGACTTCACGATGAGCGGCAGCCGCTGCTCCGAGATCTCGACGCTGTCGCGATAGCACAGGCCAGCCCCGGCAATCACGGTGAAGGTATCGATTCCATCCGCCGTTGCCGAGGCCGGACCGCCGCCGCCCATGAGGAACAGCTGGTTGACGTAATCCTCGTCGCCCACGCGCTCATCCTTGCCCGAGATCACCCCGGTCGAGACGCCCAGAAACATGTTCGATTCCGACAGGCCGTATCCATCGCCCAGCTCGGAGATCGAGCTTTGCGCCGTATTGCAGATCACGTCAGCCAGGAGCGTCGTCGAGGTAGATGCCGAGTGCGGAAACTTCGGGATGCCAACCACGCAGTTCTCGCGCAGCAGCACCTCGATACGGCGGAACGTTCCGGAATTCAGCGGCAAATCATGCTCGAGGCAGTTGACGATGCCGGTGATCGCCATGCCTGTGGCCGTGGCCTGACAGAGATTTACCCCGGCGTTCACGCAATCCAAGTTGTCGCGCAGATCGACGATGGCGCGCTGCTCGGCTGGGTCGATGGTGATCTTGACAAAAATTTCCACACCGTCGGGCAGAAACTCTCCCAGTTCGTCCAGCTTGCCGCGGCGCTCGAGTGTCGCGGGCGGCAGCTTGGCGATCGCCGCTGCTGCGCGGCGTTCGGAATAGTCGAGCCAGGCCTTCACGAAGGCCTTGACCCGCTCCGCGCCGAACTTTTCGGCGAACTTTTTCAGCGAGCGCTCACCGGTGCGGGCCGCGGCCAGTGCCGACTGCAGATCGCCATACCACTGGTCCGGCACCCGGATGCGCGCCTTGCACATCCGAATGATGTCTTCGTTATCGGTGAAATCCTTCTGGATCTGCACCATCGGGAAGACCAGCGCCCCTTCATTATAGACGTCGGTCGCCGCGGCGAAATAGGTGGTCGGCACCGAGTTACCGCAGTCCGCCTGATGGCACTTGACCACCGAGGTGAACAGGTGCTCGCCCTCGAAAAACACCGGCACGAGGATCGTATGGTCCGCGGCGTGGGTGTTGCCATTGTAGGGGTCGTTGTTGAGGAAGGCGTCGCCTTCCTTGAAGCCGGGATGAAAGTTCTCCATCGCCTGCCCCTGCAGGTTCGAGCCAAAAGCATGCACTGGCAGGGCCTCGGCGACGCCGATGATGTCGTGATTGGACGAGAGGATGGAACAGGAGAAGTCCCGCGCCATGCCGATCACCGAGGAGTTTGCGGTAAGGATCACGGTCGAGGTCATCTCGCGCACGATTGCGTCGAGACGGTTGCCCATGATCGCGAGTTCGACCGGATCGAAGCCGGTGTCCGGGAAGTCCTTAGGCATGGGTGCCTCCGAATTCGAAAATGTAGTTGCCCTGAGGCGAGAGACGCCCGGTCATTCCCGGCTCGACCACGATGGTTGTGGTCGGCTCTTCGATGATCAGCGGGCCCTTGATCTCGAAGCCAAGCGGGATGGTCGTGCCGTTGATCACCCGTGTCTTGGTGTGGCCGGTCTCGAGAAAGTAAGCGTCGTTGTCGCGGCTGTTTAGGTCGATATCAGAGCCCGGTCCCTGCCAGGACACCTGCGGCGAGGACAGCACCGCCGCGACGCGCAGACGCCAGTTGATCGCCTCGACCACCGTACCAAGACGGTCGACCGCATAGAGCCGCTTGTACTGCTCGGCGAAAAGCTTCTCGAGAAGCGCGACGTCGTCACAGCTCTGAGCCCATTCGACGGGCAGTTCGACCTCGAGTTCCCACTGCTGCCGTGCGTAGCGGGCTTCGACGAAGAGCTGATAGCGGAAAGTCTCGACGCCCTTGGCACGCAGCCCGCTCTCGAACTCACCGCTCTGGGCCAGCAACCCGTTCAGCGTCTCGCGCACCTGTCCGCTGTCGAAGGCATTCGACGCGGCATAGCAAGAGGTGGAGAAATCCGTTGCGATGTCCGAGAATTGGCCGCCCGCCGCCGAGATCGCGCCCGCCGTCTTGGGAATGATCACGTTCTTGACCTTCATCGAGCGCGCAATCGATAGCAGGTTCAGGCCGGCGGCGCCGCCGCCCGCGACGATCGTGCTGTCGCCGGGGTTCACGCCGTCATTGGTTGTGATGTCTTCGATCGCCTTGATCATGATCTCCGACGAGATCTGCAGGATCGCTCCCGCGGTCTCCCAGATCGACTTGCCCAGCCGGTCGGCGACGGTGCGCATGGCGGCCTCGGCCGCGGGCTTGTCGAGCTTCATACGCCCGCCGAGGAAGCGATCGGGATCGATGTAGCCCAGCACCACGGCCGCGTCGGTCACGGTCGGTTTGTCACCGCCTCGACCATAGCAGGCCGGGCCGGGCTCCGAACCCGCCGAATGCGGACCGACGCGCAACATGCCGCCGGCATCGACCCATGCGATCGAGCCGCCGCCCGCGCCCACCGAGCGGATATCGACCGTCGCCATGCCGAGCATCGTCGAGGCCATGGGCGTGCCGAGCCAGGTCTCTCGGGTGTACTTGATGGCACCATCGCGGATCAGGCTGACGTCGAACGTGGTCCCACCGGTGTCGACGATGATGACATCATCGTCGAGGTCTTCGGCGCGTGTGTAGGCGATGCCCGCGAGCGGCGCCATGGCAGGGCCGGACTTGGCCATGTAGACCGGCTTCTGCACCACGTCGTCGATGTGCATCACGCCGCCCGAGGAGGCGGAAATCAGCAGCTCTCCACCGAAGCCCGCCTCGGAGAGGTCAATTTTGAGGTCGCGCAGATGCTTCTGCATTAACGGCTTGAGCGAGGCGTCGATCGCCGTCGCCGAGCTGCGCGGATATTCTCGGATGGTCGGGTTCAGCGAGGACGACAGCGTGTAGGGTACGCCGGGAAGAATTTCCTCGATCAGCTCACCCAGACGCCGCTCGTGCGCGGGGTTGGCGATCGACCACAGCAGCGCCACGGCCACCGCCTCGACGCCCACGCGCCCCAGCTTCTCCAGCGTTGCGCGCGCGTTCGCCTCGTCTAGTGCTGTCTCGACGCCGCCTTCGGCGTTCATCCTCTCGGGGATCTCGAAGGTCAGGCTGCGCGGGATGTAAGGCGGCTCGACCTTGGCGTTGATCTCGAGCGCGTTGAGTTTGCCGCCCTTGCGAAACACCAGAACGTCGGGGAAACCTTCGGTGACCAGAAGTGCGGTCTTGGCGGTCTTGCGCTCGACGATGGCATTCGTCGCCCGGGTCGTGCCGTAGACCATCACCCGCGTTTCGGCGAGCAGCTGCGAAAGCGAGATGCCCAGTTGATCGGCAGCATTGGTGATCGAGTTCGACAGGCCGGTGAAGCTGCGTTCGGGCGTGGTGAGCGCCTTGCCGACAGTCAGGCGGCCCTGATCATCGGTGACAACGACATCGGTGAACGTGCCCCCGGTGTCGACGGAAATTCGGTACATGAGACCTCCAAGTCCTTGCTGGCCGAGGACAAATCCCCCCGGCCGGTTCTTTTGAAACTTTGTGTATTCTAACTACCTGACCCACCCCGCCGCCGCGCGTCCCGGCGCGACAGGGCATAGGTCTGGAAAGGTCACGCCGCTGCGGCGGCGCGGTCGGCCATCATCGTGACATTGATCCGCCGTCCCTCGTGGCTGTCGGAAAAGCGCGCGGCGTTGGTCTTGTGCAGGTATTTCGACGGGAAGAGCACGGCGCGATTGCCACGATAGGGCACAACGTGTTCCGCCGCCCCAGCCACCGCAATGCGGTCCCGGTTCAGCTCCGGGCGCGCGTTGTAATCCTCGAAGGCGATGTCTTCACCGATCCGCAGGTCGTAGAGCGTCATGCCCCCGACTCCGTCACCCTCCTGCAGGTGGGTCTCGTCAACCGGCCAGATGTTGAGGTTCCAGTCGCCCTGATCGGCGTGGATGTCGATGCCTTGGGACTCCTGCAGATAACGGAAGGCCCAGAGCTGCGCGACCTCCACCGGCTCGGCGAGCCGGCTGATCGTTGCCTGCATCTCGTGCGCAAGCCCCAGCACAAAAGGCGTTGCGAATCCCTCGTGCAGATGTGCCCCGAGATACCCGCGCTCGTCGCGCACGTCGAACCAGATGGCCGCCTTGAGCAGTTGGTCGAGCAGAGCCTGCCGGCCCTCTCCCGTCAGCACGTTATCGAGAATGTAGAAGCAGTCGCCCGGCTTGCCCGACAGTTCGACTCGCTCGATCAACATATCTGGCGACAGGATCTCGCAAGGCGGAGAAATCTCGGGATAATGGCTGCAACCGTCACGCAACGCGCGGGTCTTGCCGGTGAGGACACCCTTGCGCAGGTCGTCCTCAAGGTCAGCATCGAACCAATCTATCTCACCCCGTGCGCGCAGCCACGCAAGCTGATCCGAAAGGTTGCGGCAATAGGTGGGGGACAGGCGGGCTTCATCGCCAGCCACCCGTGCCTCCGCGGCACCTCCGGCCCAGAGGTCGGGCCGTCGCTTGATCCGGAACCCCCGCTCGAAGTGGCGGAACGCTCCTTCGATATCGCCCATACGCTTGCAGCACTGCGCGGCGTTGACGTGGATAGCCCAGGACTCGAATCCCATCTGGAAGACGGCCTTGTACTGGGCCAAAGCCTCGGCAAAGCGGCGTTGTCCCAACGCGTGATCCGCCGCCCCAAGAATGCGCTGTGCCTGAAGTTGTCGCTGCGACATGGAAGCCTCCATCTTGCCGATCTGCCATGCAGACTAGCCAATCAGAAGCACTGCGCCCCGCTCCACCGCGCCACAAGCGTTGCCTCCGCGCGCCAGAAACCGCAAAGGCCCCACCGTCACCGGCGGGGCCTTACTTGGAAATCTCAGAGGCGTCAGGAAGCGGTCTTGCGCTCGCCCGAAACGATCGATTGCGGCTTGCGGAAGGCTTTCGGCAAGGGCAGCTCGGAACCGCGAGTGATCCCGTCCGCCCGGTTGATCAGCACGAAGACCATGAAGATTCCGAGCAAAATCTGCTGCATGCCGAGCGGCAGGGCCAGCATGTCCCCATTGGGCAGCGCGACGCCCTCCTCGCCAAGCCGCAGCACCTCGGAAACGCAGCTCACTGCCACGACGCCAACGACGACGCCCGTGAGGCTTTCCGCACCGCCGACCACCAGCATGACCAGAAGCAAGAAGGTCAGGCTCATGTAGAAGACGTCGGCGGTAAGGATGCCAAGGAAGAAGCTGTAGACCGCGCCGCCGCAGCCCATGACCGCGCCGGAGAGCACAAAAGCCACGAGGCGCATGCGGTAGACCGAAATGCCTGTCGCCATGGCTGCGACCTCGTCATCCCGGCTCGCCCGCAACATCAGGCCGAACCGCGATTGCTGGAACAGCCAAGCGATGACCAGGGCGCCGGCCATGAAGACGAAGCTCGCCCAGATGCCGCCCAGCGAGGGTATGTTGGTCAGCGGTGCCGCACCGCCGGTGACCGAGTCCCAGTTCGAATAGATCCGGTTCACGACGAGCAGGAAAGCAAATGTCGCGATTGAGGCGGCGATGTCGGAAAGCCGCACTATGACTGCTCCCACGACAAGCGCTGCAACGGCTGCAGCCGCCATAGCCGCGAAGACCGCCAGCCATGGCGCGACATGTGCGCTCTGCACCCAGCCCGGCAAACCCGTTAGCATGATCTGTTTGAACATCGCGTCCATCGACAGCCACGCCGCCACATAGCCCCCGACGCAGGCAAAAGCTGCGTGACCGAAGGCGAAGACGCCCGAATTGCCGATGAAGATGTAGAAGCCTGTGACCAAGATGATGCGGATCAGGATTTCGGTCCAGAAACTCTGCACCGTCCCCGTGCCCATCAGCTGCACAAACAGCGACACGACGGCCAGTCCGGCAATCAGCCCGAACGGGGTCCAGACCGTTTCCAGCAGGGATTTCAGCTTGTCATTCTGCATGGATCAGACCCTTTTGTGGACGGATTTGTTGGGGAAGAGCCCATCGGGACGGACCACCAGAGCAAGGATCACGAAGCCGAAGGCAAAGGCATCGCGGAAGGGCTTGAGGTCGGACGGCAGGTAGACCTGAAGGAAAGTGATCGCCGCACCGATGAGAAAGCCTCCCACCACTGCGCCGACGAGCGAGCCCATGCCTCCGACGACCACCGCCACGAAGGCGTAGAGCGCCAACGGAGAGCCCCAAGCGTAGCTCACAGTGCCACTCTGCGGCAGGTAGAGCAGTGCCACGACCGCCGCCAGGATGCCGCTGATCGCAAAGGCGACACCGATCACCCGGTTGGCCCGCACGCCGAGATATTGCGCCATGCGGAAATCCTCGGCCGCAGCCCGCACTTCGATGCCGAACCGCGAGAACTTGAGGAAGAGGCTCAGCGCAATCATCAGCGCGGCGGTCACCCCGATGGTGATAAGCTGGATCATCGGGATGCGCAGGCCGGCGATGAAGATCGGTTCGGTCAGCCCGTACCAGAGGTTTACCCCGCGCGCTTGGCTGCCGTAGACCAGCAGCATGATGTGTTGAAGGATGTAACTCACGGTGAAGGACGCCATCATCAGCGTCGGCGCCGAGGCATTGCGCAGGGGTCGGAACACGAAGCGTTCGGTCAGCAGCGCAATGATCACTACGATCATCCCGACTGTGGGGATGACGAGGGTCCAGTGCCAGCTGCCGATGAACAGCTCCGAAGCGGCTGCCACCGAGGTGAAGGGCACGATCAGCGAGTAGGCCCCGGCCGTGATGAAATCGCCATGGGCGATGTTGGCAAGCCTCAGGATGCCGAACAAAAGGCCAACGCCCAAAGCTGCCAGCGCGAAGATCGATCCGAGGCTGAGTGCGTCGAGAATAGTCTGGAAGAACGCAATCATGTCAGACACCTTCCTTGTCGAAGCCGAAATAGGCGCGCTTGATCGCTTCGCCATCGGTGAGGTTCTCGGCACGGTCGCAAAGCTGCACCTGCCCGCCGCGCAGTACATAAATGCGGTCGGCATATTTCAGGACGCGTGCCGAGCTCTGTTCATTGATCAGAAGCGTCACTCCCCGCCGCGCCTTAATCTCGGCGAGGATCTCGTAGACCTGATCAACGATTTTTGGCGCAAGACCCAGCGAAGGCTCATCGATCATGATGAGCTGAGGGTCGGTCATGATGGCGCGGGCGATGGCTAGCATCTGCTGCTCGCCCCCCGAGAGCCGACCCGCAGGATAGTTGGCGCGTTGGCGCAGGATGGGGAAGAGATCCATCAGATCATTCATCATCCAGCGCGCATTGCCGGCATTGCCCTGCATGAAGCCGCCGAGCTTGAGGTTCTCTGCCACCGTCAGCGTCGAGAAGATCTGGCGCCCTTCCGGCACGAGCGACAAGCCACGACGCGCAATGTCTTCCGGCTTGCCGGAACTGATGTCCTGCCCCGCGAGGTAGACTCCACCGCGTTGAGCACGGGCGCCGCCAGCAATGGCGGCCATGAGGGTCGATTTTCCAGCGCCGTTCGGGCCGACGACGCAGACCGTCTCGCCAGGGTCGACATGGAGAGACACGCCGCGCAGGGCGGCGATCTGGCCATAGCTGACGAAGAGGTCGCGGACTTTGAGATAGGGTTCGGTCATTCGGCCACCTCCGCTCCGAGATAGGCGCTCAGGAAGGCCTCGTGTTTCTGGACCTCCTCGGGCAGTCCTTCGATGATGGTCCGCCCGCCGTCGAGGACATGCAGGCGGTCACTCAGCGACATCACCACATGCATGTTGTGTTCGATCAGCAGCACCGCACAGCCATGGACCGCCGGCAAGGATCGGATGATGCCCATCAATTCCTCGCATTCGGAGTCCGACATGCCGGCAGCGGGCTCGTCGAGCAGGATGTATTTCGGCGCCGAGCACAGCGCCCGCGCGATGTCCAGGCGTCGCTGATCGGTGTAAGGCAGGCTGCCGGCGATTTTGTCGTGCGCATCCGCCAGCCCCACCTGTTCGAGCACGTCCTGCGCCCGGCGCCGTGCCGCAGCTTTCGACAGCCCACTTGCGATCCCGGCGACCTGCGCGTTCTCGAGCACGTCGAGCTTCTTGAACAGCCGCCCGGCCTGGAAGGTCCGTGCCACGCCCGCGCCGCGTACCCGTGCCGGCGACCAGCCACGCGCATCTGCGCCATCGAGATGCAGCGTGCCCTTGGTGGGCTTCTGAAAGCCCGTGAGCACGTTGACCAGCGTGGTCTTGCCGGCACCGTTCGGCCCCACGAGGCCGACGATTTCCCGCGGAGCGAGCCGCAGGCTGACGTCGCTGATCGCGGCGAGACCATCGAACAGCACCGAGACGTGCTTGATCTCGAGCGCCTCCCTCGCCCTGGTCGCCGTTTCTGCGAGTGGTTCCGCCATTGAATTCAAAGCGTTGTTCCCTGTCTGAATGGAAAGGGCGTCAGGCGCGATGAGCCTGACGCCTGTAGAGGTTCTCTGTCAGTTCCCGACGCGGTAGAGGATGTTGTTGGGGATCTCCTCGTTGATGCCCCATTCCTCGACGTAGACCTGTTTGCCGTCGGTGAACTCGGAGATCTGCATCGGCATCGAGGTCTGGATGTGCAGCTGTGGCGTGAAGGTGCGCGGTCCTAGTGTGGTCGCCTCGTTGGTGAAGCCGTTCATCACCTCTACCACCGCCTGTGTCTCGGTCGTTCCCGCGGTTTCTACTGCCTTGGCCCAGAGTTCGAGCCAGGCGTAGATCGGGTAGGCGAACATGCTCGACGGCTTGTCACCGTAGGCGTCCACAAAGCTCTCGGTTAGTGCCGTGACCTCGGGACGGGCGTCGCCATCGATCAGCACCTGCGTTGGGATGTAGAAGTCGGTGAGGCCGGGCACGGCGGAAGTCCAGGCGACGCCGTCGAACATCGACGGACCCAGGAGCGGCACGTCGATACCTGCCGAACGGATCTGGCGCACTGCACCGCCCGCGCCGAGGTGCGAGCAGAGCATCACCGCCTCGGTGCCGTCATCGGCGATTGATTTCGACAGTTCGCTGACCTGCGCCGAGATCGAGGCGTCATCGAAGCGGAATTGCTCCCAGCCAGTGATCTCGCCACCAAGTTGCTCGTACATCCACTCGAAGCCGGCGCAGGAAGATTTCTGAGCCTCGCCAGCAACATCCTCCAGCACGAAGGTCTTTTTCAGCTCTTTCTTCTCAAGCGCCCAGTCGGCAATGATCGCGCCGTCAAGTTGGGAGGCGGTGCCGCCCGAGAAAGAGGCCGGACCAACGCCAAGAACGCCCGCCTTGGGGTCGACCGCACACATGAAGACCGAGATCTTGCCGGCTTTCTGAACCTGCACGGCTGCCGGAGCGCCGAAGTCGTAGTCGCAACTCACGACGACTAGGTCGGGATCCTCGGCCAGCACCTTCTGACCCGCCTTCACCGACTCGCCGAGGTCGGTCTTATTGTCGGCGGTAACAAACTCGATCTGACGCCCCAGAAGCCCGCCATTCTCGTTGCGCGCTTTGATCCAGAGCTGCGCGAAGCGATAGCCATCGGTGTCGGTCACTGATTGACGGCCCGAAAGGGCGATCGCGAAGCCGAGCTTGATCGGATCATCCTGCGCCAGGGCCCCTTGGGCTCCCGCGACAGATAGAGATGCGGCCAAGAGGCCTGATGTAATTGGTCTTTTCATGGTGAACTCCTGTTGGACGACATCGGAGGAGGATGTCATTTTTTCTTCTTGAAACGTTCGGGCGTTTCTAATCCCGAGCTCTCGGGGCGCTTCCCGCATCGGAGCCGCGGCAGCGCTGGCCCTAGGGTCAAGCGTAGATCCACTCGGAAATCAGAGCCTGCACCCACGCGCCAATTCACCTGACTGAGCGGGCCACGCTCCTGGTAAGGTCGTGCGCGGGATCCACGCATCAGGCGCGCCGAATGTCGCCCTGTCCGCAGCGCGCAGCTCCGCGCCGCCCCCGGGCCACCGGCGACGCCAACGACGGGTGCCTGCGTTCAGGCAGTTTCAGGAGGTCAGCAGCGAGCTAGGCGCAAGCTGAAACTCACGTTTGAAGGCTCGGGTGAAGTGGGACACATCTTTGAAGCCGAAAACGTAGGCCGCCTCGGTGACCTGTCGGACGGATCCGTCCGACAGCGCACGATAGCTTGCCAGCAGCCGCTGCTCCCATACCCAGCGCATCACTGTGGTACCCTCGGCCGAGAAGAGCCTGTTCAGCGTGCGCGGCGAGACATCATACATTTCGGCAATATGGCGAATGCTCAGCTCGCTTTCTCCGAGATGGTGTATGAGGTCCGACTTGATCCGCGACAACAGCCGCCCCTGCCCCGGCGAGGCCCGGCGGGTTTCTCCATAGCTCTCCCGTACCGCAAGGCACAGCACATCAAGGATCGGCGCCTCCGCCTCACGGCAATGCGCCGGGTCAGGATAGCCGTCCAGTTCAGCGATTCCCTTCAGCAGTCCCGACATGACCCGGACCATGGGCCGTTCGGCTTCCATCCGCAGCGCCATCTGCCCATCGGCCTGCGGTACGCGGCTCAGGATCATCGGCCGGGGAATACGCAGCGTGATCGTCGTGGTGCCTTGCGGAAAATACAGCGTGTAAAGCTGCAAGCTGTCGTAGAAGAGCAGATCCCCCTGCCCAAAGTCACGCTTGCTGCCGTTGATCTCGAAGACCCCAGCTCCAGCGATCACAAGCATGCAGATGAAATCGTCGTGCGACGCGCTGCGCAGCTGTCCGACGCCATGCGTGTAGGTCACTGCGCTGGTCCGGCTCTTCAGGACTTGCATCGACGCCCATTCGTCGATCTGACCGACACCCACGAAATCTGGGGCGTTCGTCGCGGCGACCGGGCTTAGAGGACCGCTCTCGACCGATATGTGGTGCTGGTTAATCAGCTCGTGCCAGCACACCAAGCGCTCGTTCGGGCTGCAGGTGCTGGTGTTCAGGGCGATGCTCATCGCGGCTCTCCTTCGGCAAGAGCGGCGCGGCAGGACGGGCAGGCCATCTCCGCGCAAGGAATGCCAAGGAAACAGCCGACCCTATGACCCAGCTGTCATGTCACAAAATGTGGCACCGCCGCGTTTCCCTGATCCCGCGGCATCGGCACGCGCGCAATGCCCACGGAATCGGCCCTATGACAAAAAAATAATCAAACACGAAACCAGACAAGCCGCTCCAACCGCCCCGTCAACGCCATTTCAGCGCCCGAACAGTCACAAACGGCACCTCCGAACCGGCTGGCACTCTGAGGCAAAAGAAGTGGCACGGGGGACAATTCCGAAAATCGCGGCGCTGGGGAACTCTCGGGGGACAAGAACAACGCCACGTATTCCAACAGCAATCCGCCAAGGGAGTTCCCCAGATGAAGGGTCTTTTCCGCCGTGATTTCTTGCGCCTTGCAGGCGCCACCTCCACCGTCACAGGACTTGGGCTCGCCTCCGGTCCGGCCATCGCCGGGCCCGGAGAGAAGACACTCCGTATGGCCTGGACTGGGGCCTCCCAAATCCTCGACCCCGCAGCCCAAAACTTGCTCGATGAATTCCAGTTCACCCGTCTCGTCTACGAGACACTGACAGAATTCGACGAAAACCTCGTGCCAAAGCCGCTTCTGGCGCGTAGCTGGTCGACCTCGGAGGACGGTTTGGTCTGGACCTTCGACCTCGTGGACGGCGCAACTTTTCACTCTGGAAAACCCTTCGGCGCGAGCGACGTAGTCTACACCTTCGAGCGGTTGACCAACCCAGAAGAGGCGCTCAACGGCACCAGCTTCTTCGATGCGGTGGCAGGCGTGAAGGCGCTCGACGCGCATCAGGTCGAATTCACACTCAAATACCCCTACGCCGACTTCTTGACTGCGCTGGCCATCAACTACGGCTCGATCGTGCCGGAAGGGGCAACAGCCGAGAGCCTCGCCTCTGCCCCCGACGGGACCGGCCCATTCCTCCTTGAGCAAATGATCCCGGGCAGTGTCATCGTCTATCGCGCGAACAAAAGCTACCGGAATCCCGAGGCTGTCGGTCTCGACGTGATCCGCCAGGAGACCGTCGCGCAGGGCAATTCGCAGGTGTCGCTGCTGCGCGGCGGCCAGGTCGACATGATCCCCTCGGTCGCGCCCCAATTCGTTCCCGTGCTGGAAAACTCTCCCGGTGTCGATGTCGTCCGCTCCAACGGTGCCGGTTTTCACAGCATCTACATCAACACCTCGGACGCGCGCTTCTCCGACGCCCGGGTGCGCGATGCGATGCGGCTGGTGATGGACCGCGAGGCCTTGGCGCAAATCGCCTACTCGGGCCTCGCCATGGCCAAGCCCGACAACGTGATCCTCTCATCAAACCCCTACTATGACGCCGATCTCCCAATTCCTGCGATCGACGTCGACAAGGCGAAGGCGCTGATGGCCGAGGCCGGCTACCCCGACGGTTTCGAGGCCAACATCTACACCACCAATGACCGGCACGGCTTGCAGCCGATGACCGTGGCCTACGCCGCCATGCTCGAGCAGATCGGCATCCGGCTGAGCATCGTGACCTGGTCCAATGGCGATCTGGGCACGCAGGGATACCGCAAAAAGGAGCTCGTGACCTTCTTCTGGGGACTGCAGCTGGGAGCCGACGCCTCGATCGCCCCCTTCTACGAGTCGAACGGCTCGTTCAATGGCGGCGCCAGCGAACCGCCCTATTTCTCGGACCCGGAGATCGACGCGCTTATCCTTGCAGGCAAAACCGAACTCGATCCCGAGAAGCGCGCGGAAATCTATACCAAGTTGCAAGAACTCACCGCGCGGCGCGGCTACATCCTGGTGCCCTATGAGACGCCGCTCGTCGTGGCTCTGTCGGACAAGGTGCGGGGCTTCCATCCCTTCCCCCGCGGCTTCCATGACTTCAAATACGTCACCCTGGTTTGAACCGGAGGCGTTCTTATGTCGCGGTTCCTCCTGTCACGGTTGGCCTTTCTTTTCGGCACACTCCTGGCAATCTCGCTCCTCATCTTCGTGATGGGATCGTTCCTGCCAAATGACGCCGCGCAGATGCGGTTAAACCTCTACGCCAACGACGAGAACCTGGCTGCGCTGCGCGCGCAGCTGGGCCTCGATCAGCCGCTCGCCCTGCGCTATCTGCGCTGGCTCGTCGGAGCCGTGCAGGGGGATTTCGGCGTCTCGACGAGCTTTAACGGCCCGATCGGTCCGATCGTGCTCCAGCGGCTGCAACAGAGCGCGATCCTGACCATTGCCGCGATGCTGCTGAGCGTACCTTGCGCGCTGCTGATGGGCACATTGTCGGGGCTGTTCCGCAACCGTTTGCCTGATCACCTTATGACCGTCGTCGGGTTGCTTGGCATCTCGGTTCCCGAGTTCGTGGTGGGCGTGCTGCTGATCACGGTTCTGGCCGACATTCTACACCTCGTACCCGCCGCCAGCATAACCGACGCCTCCCCCTTGGCAGAGCCGGTGGTTCTAGTGCTGCCAGTGCTCACCCTGACCTTGCTCATGCTGGCGCAGGTTGGAAGGCTCATGCGGTCGGGCACGGTGACGACGTTGCGCCGCGACTTCGTGCGCACCGCCCGGCTCAAGGGTATTGCCGAGCGACGCGTCGTGCTGCGTCATGTCTTTCCCAACGCTGTGCCGCCGGCGATCAGCGCCGTCGGGCTCAACTTCGGCTGGATGTTCGGCAGCCTCGCTGTGGTCGAGACGCTGTTTTCCTTCCAGGGCTTGGGCAGCCTGATCGTCTTCGCCGTGCAGAACCGCGACATCGCATTGCTGCAAGCGGCGGTGCTTGCGGTGGCCGTGGTCGTCTGCCTCGGCAACCTCGTCGCCGATCTCGTCATCATCAGCCTCGACCCCCGACTGAGGAGTGTACCGCATGGTCGCTGAGACCCTTCGAAAGCCACGGCTCCCGCTCCCGGTCTTCCCGGCCTTCCGGCGCCTAAGCCCCGCCGCCCAGATCGCCCTCGGCCTGCTGCTGGTCCTCGTCGCAATGATTGCGATCGGGCCTTCGGTTTCCCCCTACGATGCCTTCAACATCGCTCCTGCCGAAGCCCTGAAGGGCCCGTCTGTCGCGCATTGGCTGGGCACCGATCTCTTTGGACGGGATATCCTGACCCGCGTGTTGACCGGTGGCCGCACGACACTGACGCTGACCGCGATCTGTACGCTCAGCGCAATGACCCTCGGAACGCTGATCGGACTGGTCTGCGGTTATTGCGGCGGAACGGTCGACCTCGTCCTGATGCGCGTCATGGACGTTCTGCTGGCACTGCCCTCGTTGTTAATCGCACTTCTCGTTCTTGCGGTCTTCGGCAGCGGCCTCGACGTTCTGGTCCTGGCGATCACGGTGATGTTCGTCCCGCCAGTGTCGCGCGTTGCCCGCACCGCCGCCATGCAGGTCGCCCATCTGCCCTTCGTCGACGCTGCCCGTCTTCGCAACGAGCGCGCCTTGGGCATCATGTTCTACGAGATGCTGCCGAACATGATGCCGGTGCTCGGCGTCGAGGCTGGAATCCGGGTCAGTTACACACTGCTCAACCTCGCGGCTCTCGGCTTTCTCGGGCTTGGAGTGCAGCCGCCGACCCCGGATTGGGGCCTGATGATAAGCGAGGCCAATGGCTTTCTCACCACTGCGCCTTGGCTAGCGATCGGCCCGACCGCTGCGATCGTCCTCCTCGTACTTTGCGTCAACATCCTGATCGACGAGCTCACCACATGAACGTGTTGTCCCAAACCCTCGACGCGACCCGAGTGGTCCAAGTGAACGACTTAACGGTTCGCTACGGCACCTCCGGGCCGATGGCCGTCAAGAACGTGTCCCTGCGGCTGGGCAAGGGCGAATGCCTTGCCATTGTCGGTGAATCCGGTTCGGGCAAGTCGACACTGGGCCTTGCGCTCATCGGCTACCTGCCCGCCACGGCGCGCCTGATCTACGAGCGCCTGTCGATCGCCGGTCGTGAGACCAGTCAGGCCAGTGCGACTGAGCGACGGAAATGGTGGGGCCAGCGGATCTCGATGGTTTATCAGAGCCCGATGACTGCGCTGAACCCTCTGATGACCGTCGGCGCACAGCTACGCGAGGCAATTCGCGGCAGTTCGAGAGATCGGGACGCGGCCGCCAAGCGCGCCATCGCAATCTTCCGCCAAGTCCGCCTGCCGGAACCCGAGCGCATTGGCACGCGATACCCGCACCAGCTGTCGGGCGGACAACTGCAGCGGGTGGTAATCGCCATGGCTTTGGCCAACGAGCCCGACGTGATCATCATGGACGAGCCGACCACCGGTCTCGACGTGCGCACTGAGCGCGCAATCCTCGAACTGATAGATCGGCTGCGCGCCGAAACCGGCACAGCGATCATTCTGATCAGCCACAACCTCGGGCTGGTCTCGCGCCACGCCGACCGAGTGATGGTGATGCTCAGGGGTGAGTTGGTGGAGGAAGGCCCGAGCCGCGCAGTCTTCGGAGCGCCACGCCACGCCTATACCCGGAAGCTGATTGACGCGATCCCCAAGGGAGACCTAGCACACGGGGGACGCACTCGCGCGCCTGTCGGAGAGGCGCCCACGCCTCGGCAAGTTCTGCAGGTCAGTGACCTAGACGTCACCTTCCGTGGCTCCCACGGGCGGCAGGTGAAAGGGCTCGATAAGGTGTCTTTCGAGCTGCGCGAGGGAGAAATCCTCGCCCTTGTCGGGGAAAGTGGCTCGGGCAAGACCACACTCAGCCGGGTGCTCACCGGATTGCACGCGCCAGACCGGCCCGATTCCATCGATATCCGCCCTGCCCGCCCGCGCAGCGCAAGCATTGCAATGGTCTTCCAGGATCCGACCAGCACCCTCAACCCGGCGCGCAGCATCGGCTGGATGCTGAAGCGCACGCTGAAGCTCCGTGGGGTTCCACGTACCGAGCGCGATGGCCGGGCCCGCGCCCTCCTGCGCGACGTGCAGCTGCCAGAAACCTACCTCTCCCGTCGCCCTGGCCAACTTTCGGGTGGCGAGCGCCAGCGCGTCAGCATCGCCCGCGCGCTGGCACAGGATCCGTCGATCATGATCCTCGACGAGCCGACCTCTGCTCTCGACGTCTCGGTGCAGAAGGCGATCCTCGAACTCATGCTCGATTTGCGCGAGCGGCACCGGATGACGATCCTCTTCGTCACCCATGACCTTGGTGTCGTTCGATACATCGCCGACCGCGTGGCGGTGATGCTGCAAGGTCGGATCGTCGAAACAGGCCCGACGGAGGAGATCTTCCTGCGTCCTGCCCACGGCTACGTGCGCGACCTGATTTCGGCGTCGAGCACCCTAAGGGTGCAGTAAGTGCCGCTGCCGGGCCGTGTTCCCTGTTTGCGGCACGGCGGCGGCATGACTTTCAACCACAACCAGATGAGGAAACGAAGATGAACTCCCCCATCACCAAGACTTTCGATGCGGATACGACCAAAGCGCTCGAGCATGTCGACCGTGCAGAGATGGTCGATATCGCCTGCGACATGGTGCGCAGCAACAGCGTGAAGGGCGCCGAGGCGGCGCTCGCACACAAAATGGCCGAATGGTTCCGCGCACGCGGATACGAGGTTTGGTTGCACGAGCTGGATCATGGCCTTGCGCAGGTTGTCGCCACGCTCAAGGGCACCGGCGGCGGGCGCAGTCTGATGCTCAACGGCCACCTCGACACCGACCCTGTCACCACATTCGGCTGGAGCCGGGATCCCTTCGAACCGCATATAGACGGAGATAAGCTCTACGGTGCGGGTATCATCAACATGAAGGGCCCCGATGCGGCTCTGATCGAAGCGGCCGAGGCAATCCGCAAGTCTGGCGTCAAGCTCAAGGGTGATCTCGTAGTGGCGCTGGTCTGCGGCGAGCTTCAGGGCGGATACGGCATGGAAGAGCTGCTGAAAACCGGCTACCGCACCGATGCCGCGATCTGCTGCGAACCCTTCGGAACATGGAATGTGCTGACCATGAACGTCGGCACCGCGATCTTCGGCGTGTCGATCACAGGCAAGACCGAGCACATCATGTACAAGCACAACGCAGTGGACGCGATCCAGAAGATGCTCAAGGTGATCCCGGCGATCGACGCCATCGAGTTCACCTATGAGCCGCGCGCGGACCTGCCCGATATCCCCTGCATCCACGTTGGCGCGGTGATTGCCGGGCGCGGCACGGACTACAATCTCAAGGGGCCGAACTACGTTTCGGACTATGCCACCATCCTGTGCGACGTGCGCTTCCTGCCGGGCCAGACAATCGAGTCCGTCACCGCAGATCTCAAGCGTGCCATCGACAAGGTCGCGTCGGACGACCCCGAACTTGAATACAAGATCGACATCCCTGCTCCCGCCTTTTTCGGGACCGGCCTTACCAAGGGCCACGAGCCCTACGAGATCGACGCCGACGAGGAGATCGTCCAGCTGGTAGTCGAAAACCGCACACAGATCATGGGCGAGGCCCCGGAACTGGTGGGCGTGCATAACCCGGGCTCCTACTCGGGCGACGACACATCGCATCTGTGGAAGTTCGGTATCCCCTGCGTTCTCTTCGGACCGGGCCATCCGAACGGCATCCGCAGCGCCTTTGCCGACGAGTTCATGAGCATAGACGATATGGAAGCGCACAGCCGTATTCTGGTGAAGACGGCGATCGACTACTGCAACCGGGACGCCTGAAACGAAATCGGAGCGGCCGAGAGGCCGCTCCTCCCAATCCGCGCGCGGTCCGCTCCGTCTGATAAACACGGGGGCGCTTCAAACGGCCTCCTCACCTGCTGGGAAGCGTCTTGCGCAGCCAGTCAACGAACAACCGGACATTGCTCCGGAGCGGTCCCGACGGGATCGCGAGATAATAGCGAGTGCCCCATCCCTCCAGACCCTGGGGCCGCGGAAGCACTCTAAGACGCCCCTCCGCAAGCTCGCTGCCGATGATGATTTCCGGCACGAAAGCCGCACCCAGCCCCTGTTGCACCGCAGAAAGCTGAAGGAAGGGTGACCCCAAATCGACGTTTCGCAGCGCGGCCGGGTCGAGCCCCATCTCCCGAAGCAGCGTCTCCTCGCCCGCGTCACCCGCCGTCCAGACCCAAGGCAGATCGCCCGGCGCGCGACCATCTTGCAGAAGCCGCGGCGCGGCGACCGGCAGCAGAGGGCATTCCAGCAGGAGCTCCATGTCATACCCCGGCCAGTCAGGCTTCGTGCGGCCCGCGCAGATCGCAAGGTCGAGCTGCTCGCTCTGCAGCGCCGCCACGTCCGGCGAAGGCTGCACCGAGACACTTACGCCGGGATGCTGGTGCCAGAACTCATGCAACCGCGGGAGGATGACGGTCTGCGACAGATAGATTGTCGTTCCCAGACGGACCGGCAGCGCCGCCTGTTCCGCGCGCATATCCGCAACAGCCCACCTGATCGCGTCGAATCCCTCGGCCAGGGCAGTCGCGAAACGGCGGCCAGTCTCGGTCAACTCGACCCGGCGGCCCGCTCGCCGGGCAAGGGGCACGCCAAGATCGGCCTCGAGCGCGCGGACCTGCTGCGCCACCGCCGCCTGCGTGACATTCAGCGCCCGCGCCGCTTCGGCAAAGCTGCCATGGCGCGCGGTCTGATCGAAAGCGCGCAGCGCGGTGAGCGAGGGCTGCGCTACTCGGCCAGGGGATTGCATGATAGTTCACCTATCGTCCGATTATTATTCCCGAGTAGCGCATCCTCGGGCCACTGGATAGAGAAACCGCATACAACTCATTGCGTAGCTTCCCAGATGACGCGCGCCTGCTCCTTGTTGGGACAAAAG
The DNA here is from genome assembly GCF_001687105.1 of Salipiger sp. CCB-MM3. NCBI lineage: Bacteria > Pseudomonadati > Pseudomonadota > Alphaproteobacteria > Rhodobacterales > Roseobacteraceae > Salipiger > Salipiger sp. CCB-MM3. Next base: position 842,409 of record NZ_CP014596.1, on the reverse strand, counting down.
ATCATGACCAGCGCTGCGAACCGATCCACCCTGAACCGTTTCATCGCCGCAAGCGGCCTCAGCAACCTTGGGGATGGGGTAGCGGTGGTGGTCTGGGCCTGGATTGGCACACTGCTGACCCGTGACCCATTGCTTGTCGCAATGATCCCCGTGGCGCTGCGCTTGCCCTGGGCGATCTTCGCCATTCCCGCCGGGATCATCACCGACAGGGTCAGCCGCAGATCGCTGATCCTCGGGGCCGACGTGCTGCGCGCCGCAGCGTTCGCGGTCGCGGCCCTGGCGATCTCCCGCGCCGCGCCGCTGGCCCCGCCGCCGGAGACAGGCGTCGCCGATGCGCTGCTCTTTGCCATCCTCGCCGGCTGCGCCCTGATGATCGGCGCGGCAGAGGTCTTTCGCGACAATGCTGCCCAGACTGTCGTGCCATCCATCGTGCCCGCCGCAGATCTCGAGATGGCCAATGGCAGGCTGTGGAGCGCGGAGCTTACCGCAAATTCTCTGGCCGGACCCGCGCTTGGCGCCTTCCTGATCGCAGAGGCCTTGGCAGTGCCCTTCGTCTTCAACATGCTGGCCTACGCCTGTGCCGTCATGCTCTTGTCGCGCATCCCGCTCGCTTCGCGTGGAGCGCAATACGCCAACCGGAACTGGAAGCGCGAGTTCCGTGAGGGCCTTGGCTTCCTCCTGCGGGCCCCGATGCTGCGCATGTTGGCGTTGCTTACCGGCCTTTGGAACATGTGCCACCAGATGATGATGATCGCTCTGGTGCTGCACATGCAGGAAAATCTGGGCACCGGCGCGCGCGCCTATGGGGCCGTGCTTGCCGCCGCCGCGGTCGGCGGGATCGCGGGGGGCCTGGCGGGTGGACGGCTCGCAATGCGTTTCGGTCGGGGACGCACCGCCCAATGGGCGCTCCTGCTAGGCTCGGCCAGCTTCCTGTTCGTCCCTCTGATGCCGGGGCCTGTGTCGCTCGCACTTCTGCTCGCGGGCTTCGGCCTCTTCGGCGTGACCTGGGATTCCGTTTCGGCCGCGTTCCGGCAGCGGATGGTGCCCGACGAAATTCTTGGACGGGTGACATCGCTCTACCGGCTGACGTCTTGGGGCATGATGCCGGTAGGGCTGGCGCTTTCCGGATGGATTGTCAAACTCGCGGAGCCATCGCTGGGACGTCCGCTTGCCCTCCAACTGCCTTTCGTGATCGCGGGCATCATAGCGGTCGCGCTTTCGGGCCTCGCCTGGCGCGCTGTCGGACGTGGCTTCACTGAACAACAGGCCGCCGCCACATCGGCGGAGGCCTGATTTCCAGTCTTTAGGCGCGCTCTCGACTGGGAACTTGAAGCCCTCCTCTCCACAGCGGAGCCTCGACCGTCTCGTCTCGCGGACGCCTTGGTCAGGCGCGCACGGCCTCCATCCCGCGGCGCCCCTGAAGGAGCACGAGGACAAGGGGAATAGCGAAGACGACCGCGCTAGCCAGCGGCACCGCGGCGTAGTCATACCCCGCCCGGATCACCGCACCGCCGACCACGGCACCAAGACCATTGCCGAGATTGAAAGCGCCGATGTTGACGGAAGAAGCGAGGCTCGGGGCGTCTTGCGCCGCGCCCATCACCCGCATCTGCATCGTCGGCACCAGGGCAAAGCAAAGCCCGCCCCAGACAAACAGCAGCACCAGCATGGCGATCAGATAGGTGTGGAGCACCGACATTGTGCCGAGAAGCACGATCAGGGCCACAAGCGTGCCGATCAAGGTGCCGCGCAGCGACTTGTCCGCAGCGATCCCGCCGAAGTGATTGCCCACCGTCATGCCGAGGCCAACGACGATCAGCGCGATGGTCACCAAGGCGGCAGAGGCGCCGACGCCGTCCTGTAGCATCGGAGCGACATAGGTGAAGACGGTGAACTGACCGGTCGAGGTCAGCACCGTCATGCCCAGGGCAGCGAGCACGGGCCGGCGCAACATGACCCGGATCTCGGCCTTGGCGTTGGTGTCCCCAGAGGCCGGCAGATGCGGCAGCGCCTTCATCAAGGCGAAGGCCGTGACGAGCCCCAGGGCGGCGATGAACATGAAAGGCACGCGCCAGCCGGTCAAATCGCCAAGGTAGGTCAAGGCGGGAACCCCGGCGACGTTCGCCACGGTAAGGCCCATGAAGACCGCCGCCACGGCGCCCGCCTGGCGGCCCGGCGCGACGAGGCCAGCGGCAACAATGGAGCCGACACCGAAGAACGTGCCCTGGCAGAGAGCCGTAATGACCCGCGCCGCGAGCAGAACCTCATAGCTCGGCGCAATCGCGGCCATGACGTTACCCGCGGCGAGGATCACGGCCAGCAGGATCAACAACCGGTTGCGCGCCATTCGGCCCGCCGCGAGCGTGACAATCGGCGCAAAGACCATCACGCCGAAGGCATAGGCCGTCACGATCAGACCCGCGGTGGGGATGGAGATTGCAAGGTCGTTCGCGATCACGGGCAGAAGGCCCATAGGAGAGAATTCCGTCAATCCGATCGCGAATGAGCCGAGGGAGAGTGCCGCAAGGGCAGGATTTAGCTTCATTCTGTCGTCTTTCGTATGTCTCTGGGTGCCGACCTGACACCCGATGTCTGCGTTCACGGCAAACTGGACGAACTCGGGCCCCGGGATTAGAGCTTGTCGCAGCACTTCATTTTTGAGGCATGGGCAAAGATGACCTCGCAATCTGACCGCTTCGGGGAAATGGAAGCCTTTCTCGCAAGCCTCGAGGAAGGCAGCTTTTCCGGCGCCGCGCGGCGCCTCGGTATGACCCCCTCAGGCATAAGCCGCACGCTAGACAGGTGTGAGGCCAGGCTGGGGGTGCGCCTGCTCACGCGCTCCACGCGATCTCTCAAGCTCACACAGGAGGGGCAGCGCTACGCCGTCCTCGCGCGCAAGATCCTCGCCGAGCTTGATCGGGCGGAGGATGAGATCACCGCGGGACTGGCGCCTTCGGGCCTGCTTAGGGTGTCGGCGGCCGTCTCGCATGGCCGGCTGCGGATCGTGCCTCAACTGGAGGAATTTGCCCGGCTCTACCCGGCGGTCGACATCGACCTGACGCTGACCGACCTGACGGAAGACCCCGCTCGGGGCGCCACGGATGTCGCAATCCGGTTCGGACGCCTTCCGGACAGCGGGCTGACCGCCCGCAAACTGGGAGAAGAGCCGATGGTCGTGGTCGCCGCCCCCTCGTATCTGGACGCAAGGGGGACGCCGGCAAAGCCCGAGGACCTGCGGAGCCACGACTGCCTGCTGTTCAACTTCGATCCATCCCGATCCCGTTGGCCCTTTTGCAGCCAAGGCAGGCGAACCGAGGTTCACGTCAGCGGCAGGTTCACCGCCAATAGCGGCGAAGCGCTCGGAATGCTGGCGGTTTCCGGCCTCGGAATTGCACGCGTGGCACGCTTTGCCGTGGAAGACGACCTGGCAGCTGGCCGCCTGCGTGAAGTGCTCCCGGGCGACACCATCGACGAAGGCCATGAAGTTCACGCCTTATTCGTCGGCGGGGACCCGATCCCCGCCCGGGTGCGGGCCTTGGTTGATTTCCTGGCCGACAGGATGGGGACGCGGTCAGGCCAATAGCGGCTTCCGGATCAGGCCCTCAGATAGGTCTCGTTCGCGAGTTTGATCGAGGTTTGTCGGCAGCGTAGCAGAGGATGAAATTGCCCCTGTCGCCGCGAGAAAAGCAAAAGGGCAGCACACAAGGTGCTGCCCTCCGGCCGGCATGAGGGAGCAGCCGCCTTAGTTGGTCGGCCAGGGCTGGCAGACCTCGTCAACGTTTTCGGCCGTGACCATCGGGTGCGGCACGTAGACGGATTTGGACATCTCGGCACCGTTGAAAAGATCGACGATGCTCTGCACCGCATAGGTCGCCTCGTCGACCGGCGATTGCAGGACGGTGCCGTACTGAAGGCCCGCTTTGATGTTCTTGATGCCGACCGGCTCGCAGCCGCCGCCAACCATCGCCATCTCGGTGGGGTCGAGCCCGGCACGCTCCGCGGCGATCAGAACACCCTGCATCATAATGTCTTCTGCGGCATAGACGCCGACAATCTCATCACCGTACTTGGTGAAAAGGCCAGCCGCGGCCTGTGTCGAAGTTCCAGTGTCCCAATTTCCCGGCTGCGCACCGAGGATCTCGAGATTGGGCGCCAGATCTGCCAACGTTTCGGTGAAGCCTTTGGTCATAGAAATGGTCTGCGCCTGACCCACGATGCCGGTGATCATGATCACGCCACCTTCCAGCGGTTTGCCCTTCGCCTCCAGCGCGTTGATCAGAAGCTGTGCCGACTTCGAGCCTTGTTCCTCGTAGTTGCCCCCGGTGTATTGCACCCAGAGGTCCTCGCGCGCCTTGTCGGGCTGCACGTCGGTCAGCAGCAGCGGGATGTCGGCGCGCTGAACCTTGCGCATCGCCGGGAAGAGCGCGGTGCCGTCGATGGTCCACAGCAGGATGGCATCGGGGCGCTTGGCGATCGCCTGATCGACCTGCGTCGCCTGTTGTGCCGGGTCGAACTTGTTGGTCACGACTTCAAGGTCGATGCCCTTCTCGGCGGCCAGCTTGCGGATCTGGTCGTTGTAGACGGCGCAATACTCGCAGATATCGTCTGCGCCGAGGAAGATGACCTTCTTGCCAGCCTGCGCGCCCTCTGCGGCGACACTTGCGGAGGCGAGGAGCGAGCCGGCGAGCAGTGCGCCGAAAGTCGATCGGATGATGTTCATTGGGTAGTCCTTCCTGTTGGTTATTCTGTTGGAAATTTCAGGCCAGTCTGGCCCGGAGCCAGGTGGCGGGTGCGCCCCCGGCAAGGACCGCGATCAGCAGCACGCCACCATTCAGCAGCAGGATCGCGGGGGAGCTGGCACCAATCAGCCCCAACCCGTTGTTCAGAACGGCCAGCACCAGCACCCCGATGGCGACGCCGAAGGGGCGCCCGACACCCCCGGAGAGCGCCACGCCTCCGAGGATCGCCGCCGAAGCACCCTGCAGCAGCAGGTTCGCGCCAAAGGTCGACGAGGCGCGGCCCAGCGTGATCGCCAGCAGAGCGCCCGCCAGTGCGGCGAAGAGCCCGCTCAGCACGAAGGTCGTTACCACCGCGCCGCGCACGTCCGCCCCGGCCATGCCCGCGGCCTTGCGGTGGCTGCCGGCGGCAATGATGTCCCGCCCCATTCGCGTGAAGGCCAACATCAGCCCCGTGACCACGAAGAGCACGATGGTGATGACCGAGCGTGGTGAGAGGACGCCGAACCAGTCCATGTTGAAGGCGTCGGTGAGGTCGTAGTTCTCGAAGTTGACGGCCTGACCGCCCTCAAGCCAGACGGCGAAGCCCGAGAGCAGGATCATCACGCCCAGCGTGGTGACCAGCGACGAAACACCAAGCTTCAGCGTCACGATGCCATTGAAGAGCCCGACCAACCCGCCGAAAGCGAGCGCGGCAAGCAGCCCCAGAACGGCATTGTCGGCTCCGCATTTCAGCATGATGAGGCCCGAAACCGCGACCATCGCGCCGCCCGAGAGGTCGAACTCCCCCGCCAGCATCGTCAGGGCCAGCCCGAGCGCGACGAGACCCAGCAGCGCGAAGCTCTCACCGAGCGCAAAGATATTGCCCGCCGCGAGGAAGTAGCTGTTGGCGGCGGTGAAGATCACTGCCATGCCAAGCAGTAGCAGCCAGCGCAGGGCGAGAAGCGGGTTTTCTGCAAGCGTTTTCATGAAGCTCTCCCTTCTCAGCGTTTCTTGCGGGCCAGCAGGGCGCCGGCTGTGACCGCCACCAGAACGGCGAGCCCTTTGACCATGAGCTGCACCTCGTAGGCGAAATTGTTGACGAGCAGGATGTTGGTGAGCACGGCGAGGAACAGAGTGCCCGAGGCCACGTCGATGATCCGACCGCGACCGCCGCCGATGGCGACACCGCCGACCAGCATTGCCGCGATGGCGCTGAAGTCGAGGTCCGCGCCGACCCGCAAGTTGCCCGTCCCGGACTGCGCCGCGATCAGTGCTCCGGCAATGGCCGCGCCGGCACCGGCCAGAACGTAAGACAGCACGACCATGCGGGTGACCCGCAGACCGGCCAGTTCCGCGGCGTCGGGATTGGTGCCACGCAGACGCAGCTCCCATCCGGCGCGGGTGCGCTGCATCAGCACCTCGCCCACGATCACGATGAGCAGAAAAAGCACCGCCTGCCACGGCACGCCCGGAATGAGGGTGCCGCTGCCCAGCCAGCTTGGCCCACCCTCCGCCAGCACGGTGCGCCCGTCGGAGACCCAGGTCGCCAGACCCGCGATCAGCGAGCCTGCGGCGATTGTCGAGATGATCGCGTTGCAGCGCAGCCAGCCCACGACAAGGCCCTGCAGCAGCCCGAAGACGAGACCCAGCGCAAGGCTCGCCGCCAGCGCGGGCAGCACGCCCCAGCCGGAGGCCGCGATATAGACGATCGAGGCGAAGGCCGCCGTGCTGCCAAGCGACAACGCAAAGAGGTTGCCGCTGATCGTGACGCTGGCCAGTCCGACCGCCGCAATCCCCACGGTCGAGGCCGCATAGAGGATCGAAGAGATGTTCGAGGCGCTGGCGAAGTTCTCGATGGAGGCACAGGCCGCCAGAAACATCACCACAGTGGCGATCTGGATCACCGTGGCCTGCACGCGCGCGGGGGCGAAAAGGCCTCCAAAGCCAGAGGTCCGGGAAAGGGTTGCTGCGCTCATGCCGCTGCCTCCGTATTTGGGGTGTCGGGACCATGCAGGATGTCGTGCAGGATCGCGTCGGCATCCATCTGTGGGCGCAGCGCGTCGCGAACCATGGCACCGCGATAGAAGGTCACAATGCGGTCCGAGGCATCGAGCACCTCCTCAAGATCAGTGGAGTAGAAGAGGATGGTGAGCCCCTCGGCCTCGGCCAGCCGCCGCAGCTGCGCGTAGATCTCGGCACGCGCACCGATGTCGACGCCGCGGGTCGGCTCGTTCAGCAGCAGAAGCCGTGGACCGAGCGCCGCGGCTTTGCCCAGCGAGACCTTCTGCTGGTTTCCGCCCGACAGGATGGAGACGTCATGCGGCAGGCGCGCCGGGTCGATGGCAAAGTTCTGCGCCAGTTGCGTCGCGCGCTCGCGGACAGCAGAGCTCACCATCCAACCATTGCGCGACACCCGGTCGAGGATCTGGCTCACGAGGTTGGTCCCGATGGCCGCCTCGAGGAAGACCCCGCGCTTGGCGCGGTCCTCAGAGACATAGGCGATCCCTGCGGCATAGGCTTCGGCGATCCCGCGCGGCGTCGCGGCTTTGCCGTCGAGCGACAGCGCGCCCCGCGCAGGATGCAGTCCGGCAAGGCTTTCGAGCAGCGTGTCCGCCCCCGAGCCGAGCTGGCCGACCAGCGAGACGATCTGCCCCGGCTGCACGTTGAGCTCGAGAGATGCGAAGCGTCCAGGAAGACTCCAGCCGGTGAGCGACAGGCGCGGCGCAACACCCTCGCGGGCATGGCTCGGCGCGATCTCTCCGGTCTGCAGCTCGTGTCCGATCATCGCCTCAACGAGCCGGGCGTTGGTCAGCTCGGCAGTGTTCGCAGTCATCACGTGCTGGCCGGAACGCAGCACGGTGACACGGTCGGTCAGCGCGAAGATCTCGTTGAGACGGTGCGAGATGATGACAATAGTCGTGCCCTGCTCGGCCTTGAGCCGACGCATCACGGCAAAGACCTTCTCGATCTCGCCATCCGACAGCGTGGCGGTAGGCTCGTCGAGGAGAAGCACGCGGGCGCCACGGGCAATGCCTCGCGCGATCTCGATCAGCTGGCGCTCGGCCAGCGGCAGCGTCTCGGCCTGCACATCGAGCGAGACATGCTCCAGCCCGACTGAATCCAGCACCTGCCGGACATGGGCGCGGAACGGGCCTCGGCGGTAGATCCGGCCTACATCGCGAGCGCCCAGCATCACGTTGTCGAGCACCGACAGGTGGGGGATGATCGACAGTTCCTGATGAACGATGGACAGCAGCGCCGGATCGACCGGCGTGCCGAGTTCGACCTGCATCCCGCCGATGCCGAGCTCTCCCTCGTCGGGCTCGACCAGCCCGCCGAGGATCTTCACAAGAGTGCTCTTGCCTGCGCCATTCTCGCCGCAAAGACCGTGGATCTCGCCTTCGGCGAGGTCGATGTCCATGCCCCGCAGAGCACGCACACCGCCGTAGCTTTTCTTCAGCCCGCGGGCACTCAGGATGGGTGCGCTCATGTCGCCTCCTTCCCGACCAGCGGCAGCTCGGCGAGCGCCTTGGACAGGTCGATCATGGCCCAGGGAAGGAACTCGGTGATGGCAAGGCCGACCATGTCGGTCTGCGCCGCGACGCCGCGCAACATGTCGACAATCTCGGGCAGTTCGAGCTTGCCCGTGGCGATGCCGTCGAATGCGCCAGCGGGCGCGTGCGGGTTGTTAAAAAGGAGGTAGTCGCGACCCTCAGGTGAGAGCACGTCGAGATCGAAATGGACCGCCACCTTCGTCGCCCCGCTGGCCTTCAGCCATTCGAGCACGGCCTGCGGGTCGGCGCGGAATTCGCTCGGGTCGATGTTGCGCATACCGCGCTCGGCAAGATAGGCCTGCTCGCCTTCCATCATGTCGTTGACGCCGACATAGAGCACGCGGGAAGGATCGACCGGGCGTGTCACGCAGGCGGTGAAGTCCGCGTCGCCGTCACCGAGAAGCATGGCGAGAACGTGAGCGTGGGCGTGGCTGAACTGGCTTTTGTTCATCACGTCCGGATGCGCATCGACCCAGATCACCGCGAGATCATCGCCGTATTTCTCAGAAAGGTAGGCGATGGGCGCGAGGTCCACGAGGCAGTCGCCGCCCACCGTCAGTACCGCCTCCGGGGCGTGAGAGGCGATGGCCTCCACCGCGGCGTCGAGCTGCGCTTTCAGCGCTGCCCGGGACTTGATCCCGTCCACCGGAGCGCGGTCCGCGCCCTCGGCGGTCGGCACCTCGATAGTCTCGACCGGACCGGTCGCATCCGGGAGCAGCGCCCCGAGAACCTTGGCGCCAACGCGGTAGGCCGGTTCGTCACCACCCTGCCATTGCGGCATTACGAGGCGCAGGGTGTTTGCGGGAGTGCGGGTCATGGGACCTCCGTCGTCTGGGTGTGTCATTGGCGACAACCCTGCCGATTTCGATGCCCCGCGGCTCGGCGCGCACGGTCAGATTCTCGGACTCACCGGCCAATCCGGATTGGCGCTACGGTCCGAGTCTGCGCACCTGCAGCGCGCCACACGCTCATGCCTCGTGCAAAATGAACGCTGCATGACTAATTGTTGTGCGTTCTTGGTGCCGACTTCCGCCTCCCACCGTGTTCGCTCTCGTCAAACTCAGACGAGTGCGTCAGAACCCTCCGATCCTTCCGCCATCACCGGGGAGATCAGAATGCAGCGCCTCAGCACCGCCGAACACGCGCCCGGAATGCAGTACGACTTCTGGCACAATATCGTCGAATCCTCCTTTGCCCATTGCGACGGGATCGCGCCGAACCGCCGCAGCTTTCGCGCCGAGATCGAGATCGCGCGTTGCGGCGACAGCGAGCTGACATCCCTCACCTCGGACGCCGTGCGCTACCTGCGCAGCGAGCGTCACCTGCGCCGGAGCGACACGGATGCCTTCTTTGTCTCGGTGATGCTCGAGGGCGGCGGCTATTTCCGCCAGAACGACCGCGCCGTGCATCATGCCCCCGGAACCGTGCTGATCTACGATTCCGCGCGACCCTACGAATACGAATATCCCGGGGCCTATCGCACGGCCCTGTTGCGCGTGCCACGACAGATGATGGAAGCCCGGATGCTCGGCGTGCGCGACCTTGGCGGTACGCTGATGTCCGCGGGCCGTCCTCAGGCTGCATTGATCCAGAGCCTCATCGTTAACCTGCTCGACACCGCGCGCGACGGTGACCTGCCGGAGCAGTTCATCGCACCGACGCTGGATCTCATTGCCGGAGCCTTCGGACAAGAGACCCCGCGCACCGAGATTGCGGGCCGGAACGATACGTTGAACCGGATCAAACGCTTCATGATCGAGAACATGGGGAACGAGGATCTCGGCGTCGCCGACATTGCGCAAGCGCAGAACATCTCCGCCCGCTCGCTGGGCCGTGCCTTCGCCGCCGAGGGCACCACGCCGATGAACTGGCTGCGCGATCGCCGCCTGACCGAGGCGCATGCGATGCTCTCGGAGGGGCGCGCGCGCTCGGTGACCGAGGCCGCCTATGACTGCGGATTCCGCGACCTGTCGTACTTCGGCCGCGCATTCAAGAAGGCCTACGGGAAGACACCACGTCAGGTCTGCGTCGTACGGCACTGACCGGCAGGCGTCCGTCTCGGTCAACTATCTGGCCGTCACGGACGAGCCTGCTCTACCCTGACATGGCATCTTCGCGGGACCAACAGATACGGAGATCGCCATGTACACCGTCGCTTTCATCATGAAGCGCAAGCCCGGCATGTCGCTGGAAGACTTCCTTGCCTATTACCGCGACCGCCACGGCCCGCGCATGGTCGAGCTGATCAAGGACAAGGGGCTGCTGGCCTATGAACACTTCCCGGTCGCGGCCCAGAAAGAGGGACGCTATCTGGCCGAGGATGGCCCCGCCTATGACGCCGTCTCCGTCTACAGCTTCGAGACCGAAGCCCAGGCCGAAGAGTGCTGGGAAATGCCGGAAGTGATCGAGGACAGTGCCGCCTTCATCGACTTCGACACGATGGTCGCGCTGCCGACCAATCGCCGCACGGTGTTCATGTTCGGCTGATCCCGCCAGCCGCCCCAACCTTCGTGACGCGCCCGCCTTCCAAGGCCGGGCGCGTTTCGCATTCCCCTGCCTTTTCTTGGCCGACCTGAGCGACTCTCTGGCCGCGGAGTCCAAGTTTCCCTGCGGCTCTCCGAGCATTCTGGCGTCATCCGGGCCGCTGCGGCCCGACACCAAGAAGCGCGCCACAAGGCCTCGTCAGGGAGACAGGAATGTCCGAACCACTGCTTGAAACACGATCCTTCGACTATGTTCCGGAAGAGGAACGGCACGGCAACGTCCGCTCTCAAGTACAACTCTGGTTCATGATCAACGCCCAGATCCTCACGATCTACACGGGCGCCGTCGGCGTCGCGACCGGTCTGTCGCTCGGCTGGGCGCTGGTCGCGATCCTCACCGGCTCTCTGGTGGGCACATTGTTCCAAGCCTTCCACGGCGCGCAGGGCCCGGTCATGGGCCTGCCCCAGATGATCCAGTCGCGCGTGCAATTCGGCTCCCGCGGGGTGCTGCTGCCGATCCTTGCCGCCACCCTCTCTCCCTTCGGCTTCGCGGTCTTCCTGATCCAGACCGCGTCCTACGCGGTGAGCGACGTGACCGGGATCGGCTCCTTCACGCTGCTCCAAGTCATCATCGCCGCAGTGGCGGGACTCATCGCAATTGTCGGGTTCCGGCTGGTGATGAAGGTCCAGAAATTCGCGTCCTGGCTCACCCTGCTCAACTTCGCGCTGCTGAGCATCGCCGTCGTCACCGTGCTGCCGATCGACACGCTGTTCCAGCAGGGCGGCTTCAGCACCCATGCGTTCTTCCTGCAGTTCGGCGTGTCCGCGATCTACCAGCTCGCCATCGCGCCGCTGGTGTCGGACTACACCCGCTACCTTCCGGCAAAGACCAGCGGCGCCAAGGTCTCGGCTTCGGTCTTCTTCGGCACCACGCTTTCGGCGGTCTGGTTGGAGGGCATCGGCGCCTTCGTAACTGCCGCTTTCCCGGACCTCGACACCATCGCCGCGGTGCGCCAGCTTGGGGATAGCTTCGGCTATGGGCTCGGGGCCTTCACCATGGTTGTCGCGGCATTGAGCTGCCTGATCACCATCTCGATCACCGCCTATAGCGGAACCCTTGCGCTGATCTCGGGCCTCGAGGCCTTCCGCCCGCTCCGCCCCACTCTCCGGCTGCGTACCGTGTCGATCTCCATCGGCATGATCCTCGCGCTCGCCTGCTCGCTAGCCATGTCGCAGGACACGCTGAACACCTTCGGTGCCTACCTCGCCATTCTCGGCTACGTCCTGATCCCGTGGACTGCGGTGAACCTGACCGACTATTACCTCGTGCGGCGCGGGCGCTACTCGATCACGGACATCATGCGCCCGGACGGCGGAATGTACGGCGCGTGGGGCGGCATCGGCATTGCGAGCTACGCCATCGGCTTCGTCGCAATGATCCCGTTCTTCAGCTCGGCCATCTACACCGGGCCGCTCGCGGCAAGCATGCACGGGGTCGATGTGTCGTTCATCGTCGGGCTGCTGGTCTCCTCGATTGTCTACGCCATCCTTGCCCGCAGGGTCGATCTTGCCACCGAGATGCAAAAGGTCCGTGAGGCTGCGCTCAACACCTTCGGCCACGCCTGAAGCGCTGACGCCCAATGAGAAAGGATGCCCGGACCGCAATCCGGGCATCACTCCGTTCCTAAGCCAGGAAAGCGAAAGCCCTGACGTCAGACAAGGGCGGTCGCCAAGAGTTGGCAGGCTCCTCGATACCGAGTGACCGGAAGACCGGGCTCACGTCGCGCTTCAGGTTACGCCTGCGCGTATCAGCACTGAAATCGCGGTCTCGAAGTGCTCGGTCATGGCAGCTTCGGCCTTGGTGCTGTCCTGCATCATGATCGCGGTGGCGATGCGTTCGTGGCAGCGAATGTTCTCTTCGCGGTTGGCCTCGGTGGCGCGTGCATGCCATCCGATCGACCATGTCTGCCTCGTGATCACCCCGTAGCTGTCTACCAGAAGCTCGTAGAGCGCGTTGCCAGAAGCGCGGGCGATCAGCGTGTGAAACCGAATGTCGAGTTCCATGATCTGCGTCGGCTCCGTCCGCAGGGCGGTGAACATCCGGTCTACGATCTCGAGAAGCTCCTTGGCCTGTTCGTCCGTGCGGCGCAGCGCGGCGAGCCCGACCGTGCGAAGTTCGAGCGTGCGGCGCACGTCGAGCACCTGCTGGATGGAGAGCTGCCCGGTATAGACCGTGTGATCGAGGAGAATCGACATCGCGTCGGCATTCATCGCGGCGACGCGGGCGCGGCGCCCATTGCCGAGCTGCAGCACTCCAAGCGCCGCCAGTGCGCGCATCGCCTCGCGCGCCACCGTACGCGACACGCCTAGCTGCGTCGCCAGTGCCTGCTCGCTCGGCAGAGCATCTCCAACCTTCATGTTTTCCTTGCGAATATAGGCCCGAAGGTCTGCGACGACGCGATCTACGAGACCCTTCTCCTGTGCGCTCATTTCCCAACCTTTCATACAGGTTCACAATTTTGATAACACCAAAAACGGATTTTAGCTTGATAATACCCTAACAGCCTGTCTACACCTTGTCCCGGGAAACCCGACGGAAGCATCACGCCGATGCGCTCTGCGCGGGACACGGAGAGACAGCTCGGCCCGCCGGGTCTGGAGGAAATCATGAAAATCACCGCGATCCGCACCTTCCGTGCGGAAGAATTTGCGAACGTGCTCTGGGTCCACATCGAGACCGACGCTGGCGTCACCGGGCTTGGCGAGACCTTCTACGGAGCCGAGGCCTGCGAGGCCCATATACACAACACGCTTGCAGTGCGGCTGTTGGGTCAAGACCCGCTGAACATCGAACTGCTGCACAAGGAAATGGTCAGCCTGCCCAACGCGCAGGCTTCGACCGGCGTCGAATATCGCGCCGCTTCGGCCGTGGACATCGCGCTCTGGGACATCTTTGGCAAGGTCGCGGACCTTCCCGTCCACAAGGTCCTCGGCGGCCAGAGCTGGGAAAAGGTCCGGGTCTACAACACCTGCGCCGGCACTCGCTATGTGCGTACCAATAAGATCAAACCGGTCGACACTTGGAACCTCGACGCCGAGCCCTCGCCCTACGAGGATCTCGACGCCTTCATGAACCGCGCTGATGAACTCGCCGAGGATCTTCTGTCAAACGGCATCTCGGCGATGAAGATCTGGCCCTTCGATCCGGCCGGGATCGAGAACAAGGGCATGTACATCACAGCCGAGCAGATGAAGGCCGCGATCAAGCCCTTCGAACTGATCCGCAAGGCGGTCGGCGACAAGATGGAGATCATGCTCGAGATGCATTCGCTGTGGAACCTGCCCACGGCGAAAGAGATCGCGCGGGCGGTCGAGCCCTATGCGCCGCGCTGGTTTGAGGATCCGATCCGAATGAACAACGCGCAGGCGCTGGCCGAATTCGCCCGCTCGACGCCGGTCTGGACCTGCGCCTCGGAGACGCTGGGCTCCCGTTTTGCCTATAAGGAATACATGGACCGCGACGCCGCGCATGTGGTGATGGCAGACCTGTGCTGGACCGGCGGGCTGACCGAGGGCCGCAAGATCGCCGCCATGGCCGACACCTACCACCGGCCCTTCGCCCCGCATGACTGCATCGGGCCGGTGGGTTTTGTCGCCGCGATCCACATGTCGTTCAGCCAGCCCAACACGCTGATCCAAGAGTCGGTCCGGGCCTTCTACAACGGCTGGTACCGCGAGCTCGTCACGGAGGTTCCGCGCATCGAAGGCGGCTATGTCTATCCGATGGAAGGGCCGGGTCTCGGCACCGAATTGGTACCGGCCTTCTTCGAGCGCGGCGATCTCAGCACCCGTGTTTCGGAGGTGAGCCCATGAGCCTGAAACTTTTCGACCTCACCGGGCGCACGGCGCTGATCACCGGCTCGTCGCGGGGCCTCGGCCGCGCCATGGCCGAGGGGCTGGCCGCTTGTGGTGCCAAGGTGGTGCTGAACGGTTCGAACGAGGCCCGCCTTGCGCAGGCCGTGGACGAGATGCGCGCCGCTGGCTTCACCGCCGAGGGTGCTTGCTTCGACGTGACCGACGAGACGGCCATCTGCACCGCTTTCGACCGCTTCGATGCTGAAGGGCTCGAGATCGACATCCTGGTGAACAACGCCGGGATCCAGTTCCGCAAGCCGATGCTCGAGCTCGACACCGCCGACTGGCAGCGGGTCATCGACGTCAACCTGACCTCGGCCTTCGTCATCGGCCGCGAGGCGGCAAAACGCATGGCGCAGCGCGGCTCCGGAAAGGTGATCAATATCGGCTCGCTGACCTCTGACCTCGCCCGCGCGACCGTCGCGCCCTACACGGTGGCCAAGGGCGGCATCAAGATGCTGACCAAGGCGATGGCCGCTGAATGGGGCGAGTTGGGCATTCAATCGAACGCCATCGCGCCCGGCTACATGCTTACCGACATGAACGAGGCGCTGGTGTCGAACCCTGATTTCGACGCCTGGGTCAAGGGGCGCACGCCGATGCGCCGCTGGGGCAAGCCCGAAGAGCTCGCTGGGCTCGCCATCTTCCTCGCCTCGGATGCCTCGAACTACGTCTCGGGGCAGCTGATCTTCGCTGATGGCGGCATGAGCTCGGTGCTGTGATGCGTGCCATCGTCATTCATGCCCCAAAAGACCTCCGTGTCGACGAGATTGCCTCGGCCCCTGCCCCCGCAGCGGGCGAAGTGCGCGTCGCAATCAGCCACGGCGGGATCTGCGGCTCGGATCTGCACTATTACCATCACGGTGGTTTCGGCTCCGTGCGGGTGCGCGAGCCGATGGCGTTGGGGCACGAGGTGTCGGGCATCGTCACCGAGATTGGCAGTGGCGTGACTGGGTTGGCCGAGGGCGACCGCGTGGCGGTGAACCCCTCGCGGCCCTGCGGCGCTTGCGAATACTGCCTGCGCGGGCTGGCCAACCATTGCCTCGACATGCGCTTCAACGGCTCGGCCATGCGGTTTCCGCACGAGCAGGGCCTCTTCCGAGCGCAGGTCACCGTGCCGGCAGCGCAGTTGGTACAGCTGTCGCCGAACGCGGATCTGGCGCTGGCCGCCATGTCCGAGCCTTTGGCTGTGTGTCTGCACGCAGTACGTCTCGCCGGCAGCCTGATCGGCAAGCGGGTGGTTGTCTCCGGCTGCGGCCCGATCGGATGCCTGACCATCGCTGCGGCCCGCCACGCGGGCGCCGAAGAGATCATCGCCACCGACATTTCGGCCACTGCTCTGAGCGCCGCCAAGCAGATGGGCGCAGACCACACAATTGACCTATCGCAGGGCTCGGATGCACTTGCGTCCCTGGGCACCGCCAAGGGTCAGGTCGATGTCGCCTTCGAATGTTCCGGCGCTCCGCCCGCCGTGGTCGCTGCCTGCACCTTCCTGCGCCCCCGCGGAATGCTGGTCACCGTTGGCCTCGGCCCCGAAACCAACTTGCCAATGAGTGCGATCGTGACCCGCGAATTGCAGATCGTCGGCAGCTTCCGCTTCGCGCCGGAGTTCGCGACAGCGGCCCGGATGATCGACGCCGGTCGCTTCGATCTGCGACCGCTGCTCACCAAGGTGCTGCCTGCTGAAGAGGCGGTTAGCGCCTTCGATTTAGCCACTGACAAAACCCGTGCAATGAAGGTGCAAATCAGCTTCCCAGCGCCTTGACCCGCACACAACCCATTGCAGTTGAAACAGGAACCCCAAGGGAGGAGCCCACGATGATCCTGAAGACAACCACCGCAGCCCTGCTTGCCGGCCTCTGCCTCTCCGGCGCCGCCTCGGCACAGGAATACAGTTTCCGCTTCCAGTCCTCGGACCCGGCCGGCAACCCGAACTTCATCTTCCAGCAGGGCTGGACGGAAACGGTCAAAGAGATGACCGACGGCAAGGTTAGCATCGAGCTGCTGCCGGTGGGTTCGATCGTCGACTACAAGGAAACGCCTGACGCGATCGCCGCCGGGATCATCGATGGCCATATCACCGACACCTCCTATTTCGCCGGTCGTGACCCGGCCTTCGGCCTCATCGCCAACCCTGTCGGCGCATGGTCCGATCCCGAGCAGATGATCGACTTCGTCGAAAACGGTGGCGGCAAGGAGCTGATGAACGAGCTGATCAATCCTTATGGGCTCGAGTTCATCGGCGTCTCCACCCCGGGCCTCGAAGCCTTTGTCTCGAAGGTGCCGCTCGACAGCGTCGCCGACCTGCAGGGCGTCAAGGTTCGCTCGCCCGAGGGGCTGATTGCCAACGTCTTCGCCGCCGCCGGCGCAAACCCGGTGAACCTGCCCGCCTCCGAGGTCTACACCTCGCTCGACAAGAGCGTCATCGACGCCGCCGACTACTCGGTCTTTTCGGTGAACCAAGAGACCGGCATGAACGAGATCGCGCCGCATCCGGTCTATCCCGGCTTCCACTCGCTGCCGCTGGTCGAGGTTTCGATGAACAAGGCCAAGTGGGACGCGCTGCCGCCGGAAATCCAGGAGCAGCTCAAGGCCTCGGTGAAGGAATTCCAGCAGACCCAGGTGAACACGCTGAAAGAGCGTGATCTCGAGGCGGTTGAAACCGCTGAGGCCGAGGGCATCACCATCCACAACTGGTCCGACGAGGAACGCGCCAAGTTCCGCGCCATCGCGCAGAACGAATGGGCGACCGTCGCCGAGGGCTCGCCGATGGCGAAGAAGGTCTTCGACACGCTGACCGCCTATCTCACCGACAAGGGCCTCCTCCAGTAAGCCCGTGGAGGCCGGCGGCACGGGTCGCCGGCCTTCCTGCATACCAATCTGACGGAGGACATGTTGATGAGCAGACCTGATAGCGCCCCCTCGGAACACGAGCACACCTCCGAGTTACCGACCCATGAGACACGAGAAGAGCCGATCCCCGAGGCGGGGCTGCTCGGCCGTGCCATCGACCGATTGGGCTTTATATTCGCGGTCGGGATCGTGGCGGCGGCGGTCTTCCTGCTGATGGAGGTCTTCCTGCGGTATGCGCTGAACGCCCCGACGATCTGGGCGCATGAGACCGCGACCTTCCTCTGCGGTCTGGCGTTTCTCTACGGCGGGCTGTTCTGCGTGTCGCGCGACCGGCACATCCGGGTGGTCCTGATCTACGACGCCCTCCCAGCGCGGGCCCGAAAGGCGCTCGACATCTTCACATCACTGGCCTCGATGATTGCCAGCGGGTTCTTTGCCTATGCGGCGTGGCTGATGCTCAGCAAGGCGGTATGGTCGCCGATGGGCGATCTGCGCCTCGAACGCTCCGGCAGCGCCTGGAACCCGCCGCTGCCCGCTTACCTCAAGATATTCCTTTTTGTTCTAATGCTTGTCATGTGCGCCCAGTTCGCGGTGATTGTCGTCAAGCAGCTCAAAAAGCCTGCAAAGGACATCTGACATGCAAGCCATGTTCGATCTGGCGGCGCTCGGCATCGGGCCCGCAACCCTCCTCATGTTCGGTCTCATGGTGGTGCTGCTGCTGACCGGCATGCCGCTGGCCTTCGTCACGCTGCTCGTCTCGCTAGTCTTTGCGCTCGGCTTCTTCGGCCCGCTGTCGATCACCGTGATCACGAGCCGGATTTACACCTTCGTCAACAGTTTCATCTTCGTCTCGGTGCCTATGTTCGTGCTGATGGCAGCGATGCTCGACCGATCCGGCGTCGCCCGCGACCTGTTCGACGCGATGAAGCTGATCGGTGGCCGGATCCGCGGCGGGGTCGCCGTGCAGACCATCTTCGTGTCGGTGATCCTCGCAGCCATGTCGGGCATCATCGGCGGCGAGATCGTGTTGCTCGGCCTGATCGCCCTGCCCCAGATGCTGCGGCTTGGCTATGATCGAAATCTTGCGATCGGTGTCGTCTGCGCCGGCGGCTCGCTGGGTGCCATGATCCCGCCCTCGATCGTGCTGATCATGTACGGTTTGACCGCCAACGTCTCGATCGGCGATCTGTTCACCGCGTCCTTCGTGCCCGGCCTGATGCTGGCCTCGCTCTACGTGGGCTACGTGCTGCTGCGATCCTACTTCTCGGAAGGCGTGGCGCCGCCCCCCACCAACGAGAAGATCCCATCTGCAGAAAAACTGCGCCTGCTCAAGGGGCTGATCCTTCCGCTGCTCGTGGTGACTTTCGTTTTGGGCTCGATCTACGCCGGTATTGCCTCTGTGACCGAAGCCTCGGCGGTCGGCGTGGCAGGGGTCGCGCTCTCTGCCGTGATCCGCGGCGAGTTCACCTGGAAGTTCCTGCGTGAAAGCGCAATGCAGACCCTCTCCACCTGCGGCATGATCGTCTGGATCGGGATCGGTGCCACGGCCCTCGTCGGCGTATACAACCTCATGGGCGGCATTAATTTCGTCGCTGGGCTGATCACCGGTGTCTCGGACAACCCGATCGTGATCGTTCTGCTGATGATGGCGATCCTCTTTGCCCTCGGGGCCTTCCTAGACTGGGTCGGGATCGCGCTGCTGACCATGCCGATCTTCGTGCCCATCGTCACGAGCCTCGGGCTCGACCCGATCTGGTTCGGCGTGCTGTTCTGCATGAACATGCAGATGAGCTTCCTGTCTCCGCCCTTCGGGCCTGCCGCCTTCTACCTGAAGTCTGTCGCGCCGCCCGAGATCTCGCTCGGGGACATCTTCCGCGCCCTGCTCCCCTTTATCGGGCTTCAGGCTTTCGCGCTCGCTATGATGCTCTGCTTTCCGCAGATCGCCGTCTACTGATGGGCTTCGACCGACACTGAAACAGGTACGGATCACATGAAGATCGTTTTCCACGGCGCCAATGCACTCACCTTTTTCGAAGGCTTCGAAACGCTCCTGGAGACCCCGCATGAGCTCGTCACAGTGTCGGACACGTTCGATGGAGCAGGAGACCTCGAGCACTACCAGACCGCCGAAATCATTGTCGGCACCCACAGCCGCGCCGAGTACCCGCCGACCTCGGCCAAGCTCTTCCAGCTTCCGGCGGCGGGCTATGACGGCGTGCATTTCCCTTCTCTCCCTGAGGGCTGCGCGGTCTGCAACTGCTTCGGTCATGAGAATGCCATCGCCGAATACGTCATGGCGGCGCTGCTCGCGCGGCACGTCCCGCTGGCCGAGGCCGACCGGCAACTCCGACAGGGCGACTGGCACTACTGGGCCGGCGGCCCCTCGGGCCTGCGAACCGAACTTGGCGCGCAGAGCATCGGCATCGTCGGGCACGGACACATCGGCCGCACGCTTGCGGCGCGAGCTCTTGCCTTCGGCATGACGGTACATGTGGCGAACCGCTCACCGGTCTCCACCCCGGACTATGCGGCCACTTATGGCCTTGCGGACCTGACGGAAATGGCATCGCACATCGATGTTCTGATCAACACGCTGCCGCTGAGCGACGGGACCGCAGGGATCATCGGCGCAGACGTCCTAAACGCATTGGGAGCAGAGGCCATCGTGATGAACGTCGGCCGCGGTCCGGTCATCGACGAGGACGCGCTCTTCGAGGTGCTCTCGACCAGAAGGATCGGTGGCGCGATCATCGACACGTGGTACGTCTATCCGACACCCGATCAGCCGAACCCAATGCCGGGGCACAAACCGTTTCACGACCTCGACAACGTGACACTGACGCCGCACATGTCAGGCTGGACCAACGGGACGATCACCCGGAGGCAGCAGGCAATGGCGCGCAACGTCGATCGCCTGGCAAGAGGTCAATCCTTGAAAAATCGTGTGCCCTGAGAAGAGATTAACCCTTCGGCGATGCCAGCAGGCCAGACCCGAACTCCCTATTCCATAGTTCGGCAATGCAATACGCCCCCAGATGACAGGGCTTCCGCCTGCTTTTCAATTCGCGCTGTATTGTCGCTGATTTGATTGTCGGACTTTAAGCCGACCTTCGTTGGTCCGGTGCTTTCGCGCGGCACCAAGCTCCACTACATTTTCCTGCCTGCAGTTGCGCCCGAAACAGATCACCTCAGGTCAAAAACGCATTTATCGCCTCCAGTGGCCGAAAGCTCTCCATGGCTTCTAGGAAGCCTAAATCACCCCATGAAGGCGTTGGGCGCCAGCGTGTTGCCGAGGAAGTAGAGGTTCTCGCGCAGCGCCTCGCGGGTGACAGAACCGCCCAGACAGACCCGCAGCTTCTCGCCCGGTGCGCCCGCGACGGTGAAAGCGTCAGAGGGCATGACCCCAAGCTGCCGCCCGGCCATGCGCGCGACGATATCGGCGCGGCCCGCGCCCTTGGGCAGGGTCAGCCAGATGTTGAAGGCATTCTCTGCGGCGGTGAACTCCGTCCCCTCCAGCGCCTCGCGCGCGATGGCCTGCCGCGCGGCGCTTTCGGCGCGGATAAAGCGGCGGATGCCGTCGGCGGTGCCATCCTCGATCCACTGCGTGGTCAGCGCCATCGACAGCGGCGAGGGCATCACCGACAGCGCCCGGATCGCCTGCGCCAGCCGGAAGGCGCAGCGCGGCGACGGTGCGATGGTGAACGCCAGCCGCAGCCCCGCGCCGATGCATTTCGCCAGCCCGCCAATGTGCCACGTCAGGTCGGGTGCCGAGAGCGCGATGGGCGCTGGGGACTTGGCGGGGATGAAGCCATAGGCGTCATCCTCGATCAGCGTCAGCCCCTCGGACCGCAGCACCTCGGCCAGCGCCAGCCGCCGCTCGACCGGGATGGTCAGCGTAGTGGGGTTCTGCAGCGTCGGATTGAGGTAAAGCGCCTTGGGCCGATGCTCGGCGATGGCGGCGCTCAACGCCTCGGGCGTCACGCCCTGCGCGTCCATATCCAGCCCGACCAGCGTCACGCCGAAGCGCGCCGCGATATTGCGGATGCCGGGATAGGTGACACGCTCGCAAAGCACCGTGTCGCCGGGCTTGGTGATGATCGACAGGATCGCCGCCATGGTTGCATGAGCGCCCGGCGTCACCGCGATGCGCTCCAACGAGGGCACCATGCCGCGCATGCTCAGCCAGCTCGAGGCGGCGGTACGGTCACGCTCGGATCCAATGGGCGATTGGTAGCGCAGAAGGTCGATGAGATTGGCCGAGACATAGTCGAGCCCGCCCTTCATACGCCCCACGAGCTCCGGATCTGTGGGCTCAGGCGGCATGTTCATCGACAAATCCTCGGCGCGCTTGCGCTCGGGGTCAGCGGCGGGCGCGGCGGCACGCTCGGCCACGAAGGTGCCGCGGCCCACATGGCTGTCGACCAGACCGCGCGCCTGCGCCTCGGCATAGGCGCGCGAGACGGTGGTGAAGTCGATGCCGAGACTGGCGGCGAGCCGCCGCTGCGGTGGCAACCGGTCACCACTGCCCAAGAGCCCCTGCTCGATATCGCGGGCGATCGCATCGGCGATGGCAAGGTAGCGCGGCTTGCCGCTGTCGGTCAGCTGGGGAGACCAGTCAATCATCTGCTTCAACTCCTGTTCGACCCAGCCTTAGCGGATCGATTCTCGGAATTGAAGGGCAATTGTATGCATCTACGCAAAACCTGAGCCCTGCGCGCCACGGTTTCAGACAGACATTGCCTGCCGAACCAGCGAAAGCTCAAAACTTCGTCTAAAGATTACGCGGAATGCATGTTTATTGTCATTATTATTGTATGCACATTGAACTGCTCATTGAGTGAATCATTTGCTGCCCAGCATCCTGTCTCCACGCAGCGACAAGGAGGGCAAGATGCCTCAGGTTACCAAAGAAGCACACAAGGACGGAGACTTTTTCGTCAACTATGAAGAAAAGGTCTTCGAAGATGTGAAGGCCGACGAAGGCGAGAAGGCGCTTGTGACCTTCCATACCGTCGCCTTCGAAGGCTCGATCGGCCTCGTCAACATTCTCAATGCAATCCGCCTCAATCGCAAAGGCTATGAGACGTCGATCCTGCTCTACGGCCCCGGCGTGACCCTCGGCATCCAGCGCGGTTTCCCGACGCTCGGCGACGAGGCCTTCCCCGGCCACCAGAACTTCGCGGTGAACCTCAACAAGTTTATGGGCGAAGGCGGCAAGGTCTACGCCTGCCGCTTCGCGCTGCAGGCGCTCTACGGCCACGGCGAGCCCTCGCTGCTGCCCGGCATCACCCCCATCGCACCGCAGGACGTGCTCGACTGCATCCTGCTGCACAAGAAGGCCAATGCGGTGATCCTCGACACCTGGACCGTGTGATCCCTCCTGTCCGGGGGCATGCATCCGCCCCCGGACGCCGGGCCGCCCGCTCCCCGGCCCGGCCCCTTTTTCCGACGTCTGCAAAGGCTAGCCCATGCGAACCGACACCATCCGCGCCGCCGCCGTCCAGATCGCCCCGGACCTTTCCGGGCGCGCGGGCACGATCGAACGCGTGCTCAACGCGATTGCCGAGGCTGCGGGCAAAGGCGCGCAGTTCATCGTCTTCCCCGAGACCTTCGTGCCCTATTACCCCTATTTCAGCTTCGTGCTGCCGCCCGTTCAGCAGGGCGCGCCGCATCTGGAACTGATGCAGGAGGCCGTGGTTGTCCCCTCGCCCGAGACGCAGGCCGTGGCCGATGCCGCCCGCAAGCGTGGCGTCGTGGTGGTGCTGGGGGTGAACGAGCGCGACCATGGCTCGCTCTACAACACCCAGCTCATCTTTGACGCCGATGGCACGCTGGCGCTGAAACGGCGCAAGATCACCCCCACCTACCATGAGCGCATGGTCTGGGGTCAGGGCGATGGCGCCGGGCTCAAGGTGGTCGACACAAAGGTGGGCCGCGTCGGCGCGCTGGCCTGCTGGGAGCATTACAACCCGCTCGCCCGCTACGCGCTGATGACCCAGCACGAAGAGATTCACGCGGGCCACTACCCCGGCAGCCTCGTGGGCGACATCTTTCGCGACCAGATCGAGGTCACCATGCGCCACCACGCGCTGGAGTCGGGCTGCTTCGTGGTGAATTCCACCGGCTGGCTGACCGAAGAACAGATCGCCCAGATCCACCCCGACCCGAAGCTGCAGAAAGCGATGCGCAGCGGCTGCATGACCTGCATCATCTCGCCCGAGGGCCGTCACCTCGCCGAGCCGCTGACCGAAGGCGAAGGCATCCTGATCGCCGATCTCGACATGAAGCTCGTGGCCAAGCGCAAGCGCATGATGGACAGCGTCGGCCATTACGCACGGCCCGAGCTTTTGTCGCTGGTGCATGACACCCGCCCCGCCGTCACCCGCCACACCTGTGAGGCCGCGCCTATGAGCACTTCTATGGCCGAGCCGGAACCCCTGCCCGAGGAGGGCCGCCCCGATGCTTGATCACGCCCAGCTCATCAACGAGCTTCAGACCCACGGCATGCGCCTCGTCGATCCCCGCGCCGGGCAGGAAAGCCGCCGTGGCGGCGCGGGCCCCTCGGACCACAAGGCGATCACCATCGGCGCGCGCACGGTGATGATCCCGGTCCACACCGCGCCCAGCTTCGACAGCCCCTATCTCGTGTCGGCCCCCGACGACACCGGCGAGGCCCATGTCACCCGCGACGGCGCCGAGGTGGCGACCGTCCGCTTCCCGACCCGCGCAAAGTTCTACCAACTCAAGACCGCGGACGGCATTCCCTACAGCCACATCGCCGCGCTGCATTCCAAAGACGTGCTGGCGACCACGGTGCTGCAGACCTGCATCCGCTACGAGAGCCGCAAGAAGACCTGCCAGTTCTGCTCGATCGGTCAGAGCCTCGCGGCGGGCCGCACCATCGCCCATAAGACGCCCGCGCAGCTTGCCGAGGTTGCCAAGGCGGCGGTGGACCTCGACGGCGTCACCCATATGGTGCTGACGACCGGCACCCCGGCAGGCAAGGACCGCGGCGCCAAGGTGCTCTGCGAGAGCGCCGAGGCGATCAAGGCCGCCGTCGATCTGCCGCTACAAGGCCAATGCGAGCCGCCCGAGAACGATGCGTGGCACCAGCGCATGTATGACGCCGGGATCGACACGCTGGGAATGCATCTCGAAGCGGTCACGCCCGAGGTGCGCGCGCGCATCATGCCCGGCAAAGCCTCGGTGCCGCTGGAGAAATACTTCGCCAGCTTCGAGGCGGCGGTGAGGGTCTTCGGGCGCGGGCAGGTCTCGACCTACATCCTTGCCGGCCTTGGCGACACGCGTGAGGCGATCCTTGAAATGGGCGAAAAGCTCTGCGCCATGGGGGTCTATCCTTTCGTCGTGCCCTTCGTGCCGATCTCGGGCACGCCGCTGGAAAGCCACCCGGCGCCGTCGTCCGAGTTCATGGCCTCGATCCTGCAGCCGCTCGGCCAGATGATCGCCCACGCCGGGATCCGCTCGGCGGACATGAAGGCGGGCTGCGGCAAATGTGGCGCCTGCTCGGCCCTGTCGAGCTATGAGAAACTGAAAGTCCCCACAGAGGGAGCTTCGGCATGATCGAGCTTGAACCGCGCCTGTTCAGCAGCCCGGGCTATTACATCCGCGCCGCCTCGAAACGCTTCGAGGCCGAGGGCGCGGCGGGCCTGCGCCACCGGGTGTTTGTCGAGGAGCAGGGCATTTTCCCCGCCCACGACCGCGACGACATCGACCTTATCGCCACGCATCTGGTGGCGCTCTCGACCTACGCCCATGAGGCCGATCAGGTGGTCGGCACGGTGCGCATCCACGAAGAGGCCCCGCGCCTCTGGTGGGGCTCGCGGCTGGCGGTGGACAGCGATTTCCGCGCCGTTGGGCGGCTCGGGGCCGAACTGATCCGCCTTGCCGTCTGCACCGCCAACGCGCGCGGCTGCGACCGCTTTCTTGCGCATGTGCAGATGCAGAACGTCACGCTCTTCCGCCGGCTGCGCTGGCGCCCGCTGGAAGAGGTGACGATCCACGGCACCCCGCACATGAAGATGGAGGCAGACCTGAGCCACTACCCGCCCTGTGCCGATCCGGTCACCGGCTGGTACCACCGCCCCCGCACCCGCGAGCCACGCAGATGACCGAGAGCGATCTAGACGCGCTGGCCGGACGGCTGCGCGACCACCCCTCGATCCGCTCGAAGCTGGGCATCGCGCGGGCGACGCGGGCGCTCGGCCTCAGTGCCGCCAGCGCCGGCCGCCCCGGCGACGATGCCGCCGCCCTGCCCCGCGACGGCGGCTTTGACCTGCTGGCGGGCGAGGGCTTCATCCCCGCCTTCATCGAGGACGATCCGTGGTTCGCGGGCTGGTGCGCGGTGATGGTGAACCTGTCGGACATCGCGGCCATGGGCGGACGCAGCGCCGCCGTGGTCGATCAGGTCTGGGCGCCAAGCGCCGAGGCCGCCGCCCCGCTGCTGCAGGGCCTGCGCGACGCCTCCGCCGCCTATGGGGTGCCGCTGGTGGGCGGGCACACCAACCTTTCCGCCCCGGCGCTAGGCCTCGCGGCCTCGGTATTTGGCAAGGCGCAGCGGCTGATCACCAGCTTTCACGCCGCGCCCGGCGATCTGCTCATCGCCGCCGTGGACCATCGCGGCAGCTACCGCAACTTCGACAATTTCTGCGCCGCGCTCGACGCGCCGCCCGACCGGCTGCGCCGCGATCTGGACCTGCTGCCGACGCTGGCCGAGGACGAGTTGACCCGCGCCGGAAAGGACATCAGCCAAGGCGGCATCATCGGCACCGCGCTGATGCTGGCGGAATGCTCAAGCGTCGGGATCGACATCGACCTCACCGCCCTAGTCCCGCCGCCCGGCATCGCCGCCGAGCGCTGGCTGCGCAGCTTCCCCAGCTTCGGCTTCCTGCTGTCGGTCGCGCCGGAAAACGCCAACGCCGTCTGCGCCCGCTTTTGCGCGCGCGGCATCGACGCCTGCGCCATCGGGCGCGTCACGGACGGGTCCGCCGTGACCCTCGGCGATGGAACCGGAAGCGCGCTCTTCTGGGACCACGCCCAAACCCCCTATCTCGATCTTGGAGCCTGCCATGCCTGAAACATTCTGGACCGTCCGTTGGCCCGACGGCGCCGAGGAAAAGCTCTACTCCCCCTCCAGCGTCGTCGCAGAGGTCTTCGAGCCCGGCCAGAGCTACCCGGCGGACGACTTCCTGCAACGCGCCCGCATTGCCATGGAGCGCGCCTCGAACCGGGTGCAGCGCAAATATGGGTTTGCCTGCAGTTCGGCCATGGATCAGCTCGACCGGATCGAGGCCAAGCTCGCGACATTCAAGGATCAGGAGGGCGCAGAAATCGCCTGCCTGCACATCTCTCAATGAGGATGGAGACGATGAAAGACACTCAGACCCCGCATATCCCCGTGGTGATCGTCGGCGGCGGGCAGGCAGGCCTGTCGACCGCCTACTGCCTCAAGAAGAAGGGGATCGAGAACATCGTCTTCGAGCGGCACGAGAAGTTTCATTCGTGGCGCAACAGCCGCTGGGACAGCTTCTGCCTCGTCACCCCGAACTGGCAGTGCCGCCTGCCCGATTTCCACTATGACCGCGAGTATGGCGGCACCGATCCGGGCGGCTTTATGCTCAGGGACGAGATCACCGACTACGTCGACGCCTTTGCCGCGATGGCGCAGCCCGACCTGCGCGAGAACGTCGAAGTGACCCGCGTGGCTCCGATCGCGCAGGGCGGCTTCACTGTCGAGACCTCCATCGGCACATGGACTTGCGATCAGGTGGTGATCGCCACCGGCGGCTACGACACGCCGATCGAGCCGCCCTACGCCAAGAACCTCTCGCCCGAGATATTCCAGATGCACTCGGTCGACTACCGCAACGTCGATCAGTTCCCCGAAGGCGGCGTGCTCATCGTCGGCACCGGCCAGTCGGGCGTGCAACTGATGGAGGATTTCTGCCGCGCCGGACGCGACGTCCACCTCGCCGTCGGCCCCGCGCCGCGCAGCCCGCGCAAGTATCGCGGCCGTGATGCCACCGACTGGCTTTATGACGCCGGGCACTATGCGATCACCATCGCCGAGCACCCCGACCCGGTGAAGGCGCTGACCCAGACCAACCACTACATGTCGGGCCGCGACGGCGGCAAAGAGATCGACCTGCGCCGTTTCCACGTCGAGCAAGGCGTCGAGCTTTATGGCTCTCTGGCGGATATGGACGGGACAACCGTCAAGTTCCTGCCCGATCTGACGAAGAACCTGGACGACGCCGATCGCTCCTACGTCGGCATCCGCACCCAGATCGACGCTTACATCGCCCGTGAAGGCATCGACGCGCCGGAGGAGCCGCCCTTCGAGAAGCTATGGGAGCCGGAAGCGGAACGCACCGAGATCGACCTCGCCGAGGCGGGCATCACCTCGGTGCTCTGGGCCATCGGCTTTCGCCCCGATTATGCGTGGATCGAGGCGGATGTCTTCGACGCCCGCGGCAAGCCCGTCTTTGACCGCGGCGTGACCGATCACCCGGGTCTGCATTTCATCGGCCTCGGCTGGCTGAACACTTGGGGCTCGGGACGCTTCCTTGGCATCGAAGAAGACAGCCACCACCTCGCCGAGCAGATCGCCGCACAATTGGCTGGCGTGGCGCAGCGGGTGGCGGGCTGATGCTGGACTCAGAAACCACAGGAGTGGGTGTGCTGACTCGTCAGCGGCTCGGGATGCAGCAGCTTTCACCGCACGGGCTATCCGAAACATGGGCGCTCGGCTTCTGCGGCGACATCCATTGGCAGATGCTTTCGGGGGCGTCGGGACAGGAGAGTTTCGGGTTTCGCGCGGCCGATGGCCTTCCGATCTACGCCGCCTTCTGCGCGACGCGGATCGATCTGACCCCCTCGCAGGGTCTATTGGGTGCCGATCTGACCATCCGATCGCGCCTTGCCAGCTTGGGTGGCACGCGCATTGGCTCGCGCCACGAGTTCCGGCAGGGCAGACAGGTGATAGGCTCGCTGCTGATGCTGTCGACTTTCGTCGCACATGACGAGACCGCCTCCAATCGCCGGATCGTGCGCGCGATGCCGGAGCGCGATTGCGTGCTGCCCGAGGCCGGGATCGCGCTGAAGGAGTTGGATGCGCGAGCCAGGAGCGTCTCGCGCACGCTGCGGGGGCAGCGGGTCGAGGAGGGAGTCGGGATCACGCCGAATCCGAGCTTGGATTTCAACGCTGTCGGGCTGCTCTACTTCGTCAGCTTCACCCGCCTTGTCGAAAGCACTGCGCAGACCGTTGACGGCGTCCGGGCCCGGGAAATCGTCTACCTGGGCAATCTCGATCAAGGCGAGACCGTCAAAGTTCAGCGCAGCGGTACCGAAGCTCTCGTGGCGCGCGAAGACGGCCACATAATCGCCCAGATCGCGGAGGTCAGATAGGAACGATGCCACCGCCGGGTCCGACAAGAACGGACCGAAGCAAATGGCCCTTACTTTCAGATTGGAAGTCCAGGTGACATTGTTCGCTGCATCTAACCCAGCCTCGAAAGATGGCCCTTTTGCCATGCCCGAGACGCTTCGCGTTGCTGCCATACAGTCCGAACCTGCCTGGTTCGACCTCGATGGAACGGTCGACAAGACCGTTGCCGTAGGCGCCGAAGCCGGCGCAAATGGTGCCCATGTAATCGGTTTCCCGAAGACTTGGATGCCCGGTTATCCTTCCCTCTGTGGTTTGGCGATGCGGCCTATCGGAAAGCGTTCATCGTATGCTGTCGGGCCACGTCAAGCACGCTTGGCAGCCCGCAACATCGCCGCGTCGAAGAAGCGGCCCGCAAAGTCGGTATCAGAGTGTCGCTGGGTGTCAGCGAGCGGGACGGCGACGATCTCTTCATGGGCATAGGGGTAATCAACCCGAATGGCGAAACTCTTGTGGTGCGCTGCAAGTCCAAGCCGTCCGGCCGCGAGTGGGATGTCTTTGCTTCTGGGCCGGGCAATGATGTGACAGTTGCCCAGACCCCGGCCGGAAACGTGGGCACCCTACGCAGCAACGAGAACCTGCGCCCGCTGATGAGAGCCGAGCTCTACCAACAAGACATCCAGATCCAATTCTCTTCTTGGCCGCACTTCGGGCTATTCTCAGGCCGGCGCGCCGTGAGTTACGTGCTGGCGGCCGGCGCGTCGGTGGCCATCGAGCGGGTAGCCAAATGCGTTATCATCGCCGCGACGCAGATTGCTTCGCAAGCTTACATCGACGAACTGCAGTTGCCGCCTGGCGCGGATGGCGCGGTTGCCGCAGGTTCTGGACCCAGCCGCATCTTTGAACCCGTGATGGGGGAGGTTATTGGCGGCCTTGCAGACCCGACTTTCGACGGGCTGATCTATGCCGACATCGGCAGAGGTGCGGTCTAGCGGCAACACGCCTACGACCCTGCTCCTGTGACAGTGACCAATACAAAAGCACCCTAGGTTGAGAAAGGCGAGGCTCTCCCCCTGCCATCCACGAAGCTCCTGATGAATCGGGGATAAAATCCCAGGGTGGCGCCGAGCGAGCGCCGCTTTGATCTCCATAGAAATCGAAGGAAAGGCCTCGCTGCCGATCAGGTGCTACGTACGCATCGAGGCTGAGCACCCATCACCACTGCGAACATTAGATTTATTGTATGGATATCCAAGCCTGAAGCGTGCTCAAGAAATGTTGAGCACCCGACTCATTGCCCGAAAAAGTGCCGAAAATATATAGTATAATCATATACTTTGGGCACCCCGATAGCGAACCGAAACAATTGCACGGATTATTATGCATACATTTTGAAATCAATACTTCCTTGCGGAGAGGTCAATGTACGCATATCACGGCCCTATCTTGAAGGCGGCCTACTCACAACCACGCGTATGCTTGGCCGCCCTCGCCCGGCAAATGAGGAACGCGGGTTTCTCAGTGGATGCCGTACCAAACAGGAAGTGAAGGCAAACGATGATCTGGGTCCCCATCATGCTCGGTCTGTTCAAGTTCACCGTGCTAGGTGCAACCTTTGTCCTCTGCATCAGGTCGCAACGCGAGGGAGAGCGAGAGGACAGAGAACGAGAAGAAGCCAGACGGCAGAAGCAGCTCCTTGCCGAACCTGTCGCTACCGCCTCAGACGAGGA
Source organism: Salipiger sp. CCB-MM3 (assembly GCF_001687105.1). Taxonomy (NCBI): domain Bacteria; kingdom Pseudomonadati; phylum Pseudomonadota; class Alphaproteobacteria; order Rhodobacterales; family Roseobacteraceae; genus Salipiger; species Salipiger sp. CCB-MM3. Next base: position 811,755 of record NZ_CP014596.1, on the reverse strand, counting down.
ATTGAAAGTCGCCGAATGAAGTCATGGGCTTGTCTTCCCTTTGACAAGACCACCGGCAATGGCAGCTGGAGAGGCTCTGCTCGGTCATCTTCATAGACTGACTCGTTATACCGCGGCTGGACCTTCGACGTGCCTTTCGCCGACCTGAAGTAGGCCGCCCGACGGAAAATGCGGCTCCACGCGCTGAGCATGGAGGCCGACCCCTCGGCACCTTCACCCGACGAGGGGCCCAGCTCTATACGGAAGGCGTCGTGCGATTCTGGATCGCCAGCATCACTCGGACCCGTCGCGCCTTCTCATCAGACCGCGCACGGCCGGTTTTTCATAACTCTTTGACCCGATGGCGCTGGTTATTCCGGGATCGCTGAGCGTGATGTGCGCCTGCACGTTGCAGTCGCCGCTCCATTGATCCCGCCCGGATCGCAGCGAAAGACCACCGACACATCTCATAACCAGCATACATGAATAAGGGGCCCGCCAGAGACGGGCCCAGTCCAGGATCAGTGGGTCAGGCCGCTGCCACCAACGGCGAGGATGTTGTAGGGCACCCCCTCGACCGGGATCGTCGCCGTTTCTTCAAGGCTTGCGGGGTCGACCAGCCGCACCATTCCCTCAAACGGATCGGTGAGCGCGATGCGGTCTCCCGCCACGGCCAGGCGCGGACGTGGATCGCGCCAGTGCCCATCCATCGAGTAAGGCTGCGTGATGCCGGCCGACCCCTCGATTTGCGCCGAGAGCATGTTCAGCCGGCTCAGCGTGCCATCCTCGGTGAGGAGGTAGGCGTATTGCGGCTTGGCCGGATCAAGCACAAAATCGACACGGCGGAACGGCAGCTCGACGCGGGTAAAATAGGGCGCCGTGGTCGGGTCGATGATCACCACCGAGTCCCGGCCATAGTCGCCGAGGAAGATCTGCATCGCCGCCGAGCCGAGCAACGTGCCGGTCTTTTCCTCGGGGAAGCTCTCGGGATAGGGCAGCATGGTGAACTCCGCAGCGTCCCCGGCTTCGGTGACAGCGATCACCCCCTCCTTGCAGCCGGCCAGAAGGTAGCTTCCCGAGAACGCCTCGCCGTGCAGGTCGGTGCAGGTCTGGACCTCGCCGATCTGCGCGCCGTCGTCGTCATAGGCGGCAATGCCGACACGCGGTGGCGCGCTGTCTTCTTCCACTGGCGCGTCAGAGGCGACGGAACTGATGATCACCTCCCCCAGCGGCGCGGCAAAACCATGGTGCGCGCGGTTCTGCGTGAATTCCGTAGCCTCGAGCATACCACCCTGCAGCGCGCCTTCGCCGAGGAAAGAGACATAGCCGCCGCGGTCGAAGTTGATCGCGGACTCGTGGCCATGGGTCACCACGTGGAAAGGCCGCGGCCCGGTCAGATGCGCGTCGAACGCCTTGGGGTCGCTGATCTCGATGTCAGCATGGTCGCCATGCCCCTCGAGCGCGATGCCGCTACGCAGGAAATCCACCCGATCGTTGTCGGATTGCACGGCGATGACAGCCTGCCCCGAGGGCGAGGCATAAAGCTTTGACGGCCCGGCAAACTCGAAGCTCCAGCGGCTTTCCGGCGCGTCGCGGTCGAGCGCCGTCACCTTGCCATCCGCCTGATCGGCAACGAAAAGCCGCCATGCGGTGCGGTCCTCGTCGGCGCTGGCCCCCTGCCCTGCGGCAAGCGCCAGCAGCGCCACGGCACCTTGTGCCATGCGTGTCCTCAGCATGATAGAAATCCTTCCTTGTGTCCTCAGGTTGCTGGGCGCTCCCGTGCCGTCTCCGGCGTCTGCCCATGAAATCCGGGTTGCGGGCGCCCTGCGGTCTCCTTAGTGTGTAATGATATAACATTGCAATATAACAAACGGAGACTTTGATGCCTGCCAAGGATACGCGCCTGCCCGTCACCGTCCTGTCGGGATTTCTGGGAGCCGGGAAGACCACGCTGCTGAACGACGTGCTCAACAACCGCGAAGGCCGCCGCGTCGCGGTCATCGTCAACGACATGTCCGAGGTCAACATCGACGCCGATCTGGTGCGCGAGGGAGGCGCCGATCTGAGCCATACCGAAGAGAAGCTGGTCGAAATGAGCAACGGCTGCATCTGCTGCACCCTGCGCGACGATCTGCTGCTGGAGGTGCGCCGCCTCGCCGATGAGGGCCGCTTTGACTACCTGCTGATCGAGGGCACCGGCATCGCCGAGCCGCTGCCCGTGGCCGCGACCTTCGATTTCCGCGACGAGTTCGGCGAAAGCCTGTCGGACATCGCCCGGCTCGACACGATGGTCACCGTGGTCGACACGGTGAACCTGCTGAAGGACTATTCCAGCCACGACTTCATCCGCGACCGCGGCGAGAGCCTTGGCGACGAGGATGACCGCACATTGGTCGATCTTTTGGTCGACCAGATCGAGTTCGCCGATGTGGTGGTGCTCAACAAAGTCAGTGACGCGGGCCCCGAGCGGATGGATGCCGCGCGCAAGATCGTCGTCTCGCTCAACCCCGATGCGCAGATCGTCGAGACCGATTACGGCAAAGTCGCCTCTGATCGCATCATGGGCACCGGGCTTTTCGATTTCGACAAGGCGCATCTGCACCCGATGTGGGCCAAGGAGCTTTACGGCTTTGCCGACCACGTGCCCGAGACCGAGGAATACGGCGTCTCGTCCTTTGTCTACCGGGCGCGGCGGCCGTTCCACCCGCAGAAGATCCACGATGTTCTGAACGGAGACCTACCGGGCGTGATCCGCGCCAAGGGGCATTTCTGGATCGCCACCCGCCCCGATTGGTTGGCCGAATACTCGCTGGCCGGAGCGCTGAGCAGCGTCAAGCCGATGGGCATGTGGTGGGCCACGGTGCCGCAGGAGCGCTGGCCCGATCATCCGCAGGCGGTGGCCTATCTCAAGCAGCACTGGCGCGAGCCCTTTGGCGACCGGCGGCAGGAGCTGGTGTTCATCGGCTCCGGCATGGACAAGGCGGCGATCTGCACGGCGCTCGATGCCGCGCTGGTGGGGGACGAGGCCAGCTTCGCGCCACAGCAATGGCAGGACCTGTCCGACCCCTTCCCCGGCTGGCGGCGCGCGCCGCAGGCGGCGTGATGCTGGACCTCGCCAGAGGCGCAGCGGCCTGCGATGTGATCGAGGGCGGCTCGGTGGAGGTCCTGCGCGACCTGCACCGGCCCGGCTGCGCCGCCGCGATCTGGCAGCGCCGGCTGCCGCCGCTGTTCAGCCAGTGGCTCGACGCTTTACCCGACGGCTGCCTTCCCAGGCTGCGCTCCGGCGTTCCGCTGCACGGCGTAGCGAACCTAGTGCAAGATACCTGCCGCGCGGCCTTCAGCGGGGCGGACGCTGGGCAAGCGCTTCTGGCGCAGGACGTCGCCCGGCTTGCCGCCGAATTCTCGCGCATCGCCGGGAAGGATGCGCTGCAGATCAGGCTCGACGTGGTGCGCGGCAATGCCTGTAGCAAGTTCCATGTGGACTACGTGCCCGCCCGGCTGCTCTGCACCTACCGCGGCGCGGGCACGCAATACGGGCTTGCCAGCGAGACGGGAGAGCCGGCGCAAGTGCAGCAGATGCAGGCGGGCTGGGTCGGCCTGTTCCGCGGGCGGCTCTGGCCCGGCGACCTGCCCTGCGGGCTGCTGCACCGCTCGCCGCCCATCGCTGGCAGCGGCGAGACCCGGCTACTGTTGGTGATCGACGCGGCGCAGGACTCCGACGACTGATCGCCACGGCCCCGCCGCCGTTCCAGGGCGGCGGGGTCTAACGTTGCAGCGACGGCAAGCCCCGTCTCAGTCGGTGCCACAGCCGGTCTCCGAAAGGTTTGCCGCTGTTCTGCGCATCTGTGCATAGCGCTGCTCGAAATCCTGCGCGATATCCTCGACGCAGATCGCGGCGAACTCGGCGAGCAGGCGCTTTTCTGCCTCGAGCAGCGTGGCATCGAGCCGCGCATCCACCGCCTTTTCCACCAGGCATTCCGCTGGCTCCGCCTCCGATCCGATGTTGAACAGCGGCGGCTGGCCCACGGCCTCATAGACATCGCGCAGGGTGATCTCGGCCAGCGGGCGGGCCAGTTGCCAGCCGCCGCCATGGCCCTTTTCCGAGGTGACCAGCCCGCGTTCCCGCAGCCCCGCCATCATCCGGCGCACCACAACTGCATTGGTCGACAGCATGCGCGCGATCTGTTCAGAGGTCGCGCGGCCCACATGCCGGTCCATGTGAATGAGCACGTGAAGCATGCGGGACATGCGCAGATCGCGGGGCATCGGCGGGGTTCCTGTTGGTGGTGCCCCCTCCTATCAGGCATCACGCAACAATGAAAGTTTCATGTGTTGCTCGCCTCGTGAAAATCACGTAACACAACAAAGTACATTACAGGGTGCAACAAGGAACGGATCCCAATGGACTTCGACGTGATCATCGTCGGCGGCAGTTTCGCTGGCCTCTCCGCCGCCATGCAGCTGGCCCGCGCCCGCAAGGACGTTCTGGTGCTCGACACCGGCCAGCCGCGCAATCGCTTCGCCGCAACCTCGCACGGCTTTCCCGGGCAGGACGGGCAGACGCCCGCCGAGATCAAGGAGCAGCTGCAGGCAGAGCTTTGCGCCTACCCGACGGTCAGCGTGCGGCAGGCAGGGGCCCGCCGCGCCGAACGTACCGGCGCGGGATTCGCGCTTGCCCTCGACGACGGCAACCGGGTCACAGGCCGCCGGCTCGTGCTGGCCTACGGCATGCGCGACAGCCTGCCCGACCTGCCTGGCCTGCGGGATCGCTGGGGCGCCACCGTGCTGCATTGCCCCTATTGCCATGGCTATGAGCTCGGCCAGCAGCCGGTCGGGGTTCTGGCTCTGAGCGAATTAGCGGTGCATCAAGCGATGCTGCTGCCCGACTGGGGACCGACCACGCTGTTCACGCAGGACACGCTGGCGCTTACGCCCGAGCAGCGCTCGGCGCTGCAGGCCCGTGGTGTCAGCATCGAGGACACCCCGGTCACCGAGCTGCTGGGGGATGCCCCCGCGCTGAGTGGCGTGCGCCTCGCCGATGGCTGTGAGGTTCCGCTCGCGGGGCTCTTCCTCGCCCCCCGCACGAGCCCGGCTTGCGATCTGGCCGATCAGCTCGGCTGCGCCTTTGAGGACGGGCCGACCGGTCCCTATATCGCGGTCGACGCGATGAAGGTTACTTCGGTCCCCGGGGTCTTCGCCGCCGGAGACCTTGCAAGCCCGGTGCCCAATGCGACGCTTGCCGCCGCTGCGGGGGTGCTTACCGGCGGCTCGGCGCATCGCTCTCTGATCTTCGATCACGACCTCAGCAGCCAGAGCTGAGCGGCGCTGGCGCCGGTCGAGGACAACGTGATCGTCCGGCTGAGCCCGGCTCAGCGCCGGCCCTTCAGCCCGGCGCTCGTGACCGACAGCATGAAGAGGATCGCCACCACGCAGACGATGGTCGGCCCGGTCGGCGTGTCGAGGTGGTAGGATGCCTCGATCCCGCCGATCACCGAACCGCCGGCGATCACCACCGAAAGGCCAGCCATCACCTCGGGGGTACGGCTGAACGGGCGCGCGGTGGCGGCCGGAATGATCAGCATGGCGGTGATCAGCAGCGCCCCCACCACCTTGATCGCCACTGCCACGGTGATCGCCAGCCCCAGCGTCAGCACCAGTTGCTCGCGCCGCGGATCGATACCTTCGGCGCGGGCGAGATCGGGATTGAGCGTGGCGGTCAGTAGCCCCGACCAGCGCCAGCCCACCAGCCCCAGCACCAGCGCCGCGCCGCCCCAGATCACCGCAAGGTCGGCGGGCATCACCGCGAGGATATCGCCGAAGAGATAGGCCATCAGATCAATCCTGATGCCGCTGAGGAAAGAGGCCGCCACCAGCCCGAAGGCCAACGCCGAATGCGCCAGCACGCCCAGCATCGTGTCCATCGCAAAGCCGCGCCCGCTCAGCGATGAGACAGTGAAGGCCATGGCGAGCGCCACCGCCAGCACCCCCGCGAAGATCGACACCGAAAAGGTCAGCGACAGCGCCACGCCGAGGATCGCCGCATGCGCGGTGGCGTCGCCGAAATAGGCCATGCGGCGCCAGACCACGAAGCAGCCAAGAGGCGCTGCGGCCAGTGCAAGCCCAAGGCCCGCCAGCACGGCGCGCAGGATGAAATCGTCAAACATGGTGTGCAGAAAGCTCATTCCGCCGCCTCTTGTGGCACCCGGTCATGCCGGTGGTCGTGGTGATGGGTGTAGAGGGCCAAGGCACCGCCCGTGCCCTCGCCAAAGAGCGCGCGATATTCGGGGGCCGAGGCGACATGCTGCGGCGCACCCTGGCAGCAAACATGACCATTGAGGCAGATGACACGGTCGCTGGCGCTCATCACAACGTGCAGGTCGTGGCTGACCATCAGAACGCCGCAGCCGCGGCTCTGCCGGACCTCTTCGATCTGGCGGTAGAAAGCCGCGACGCCCGGCTGGTCGAGCCCTTGTGTGGCCTCGTCCAGCACCAGCAGATTGGGCTCGGCCAGCAGCGCACGGGCCAGCATCACCCGCTGCAACTGTCCGCCCGATAGAGCACTGATCTGCCGCCCCGACAGCCCCGCGACCCCGGCCTCGGCCAGCGCCTGCTCGATCTGCCCGGCGCTTACCTTGCGGCGCAACCCCAGCAGCCGGGCGACGGTCATCGGCAGCGTCGGGTCGAGGGCGAGGCGCTGCGGCACATAGCCAATGCGCAGCCCCGGCGCGGTGGTGATCCGGCCGTCGCTCGGCGCAAGCGAGCCGATCAGCAGGCGCAGCAGGGTCGATTTGCCCGAGCCGTTCGGCCCGACGATGGTGACGATCTCGCCCGCCGTCATCTGCATCGAAACATTGGAAAGGATCCGGCTTTCCCCCAGACGCAGGCCGACGCCGGTAAATTCGAAGAGACTCATTGCCTGGCCTCAGCCTCGATGCAGGCCGGGCAGACCCCGATGGCTTCGACAACCGTCTGCTCGATCCGGAACCCGGCATCGCGCGCGGCCGCGCCGAGCAGCCCCTTGGAAGGCGCCGAGGTCGCCTCGGCCACCGAGTCGCACACCCGGCAGATCATGAAGGCGGGAAAATGGGTCTCGCAGGGATGCGCGCAGGCGACATAGGCATTCAGCCGCTCGACCCGATGCGCAAAGCCATGGGTCACCAGAAAATCGAGCGCCCGGTAGGCCACCGGCGGCTGCGATCCCCGGCCCTCGCGTTTTAGCCGGTCCAAGATCTCATAGGCACCGAGCGCCTTGTGCTCATCCAAAAGGATTTCGAGCACCCGACGCCGGGCCGCCGTGAACTGAAGACGCTTGTCCGCGCAGTAGCTCTCTGCGGCGGCCACCCGCTCTGCAACGCAGGCATCATGATCATGCTCGGTGAACCCGACGGCTCTCATCTCGCTCTCCAAATTATGCGTCTTGCAATGTAATAACATTACATCTACGAGTCCAGCGCATGTTACAACATAACGTGGAGTTTCTCATGTCCAGAAAACTGATCCTCGGCACCGTGTCCGCCCTCGGTCTCGCCAGCGCCGCTGCCGCAGAGGTGCCCTCGGTTGCCGCGGATATCCCCCCTGTCCACTCTCTCGTGTCGATTGTGATGGATGGGGTCGGCACGCCCGACCTTCTGGTACAGCCCGGCGCGTCTCCGCATGGCTATTCGCTGCGTCCCTCCGAGGCCGAAGCCCTCGAGCGGGCCGATGCGGTGTTCTGGATCGGCGAGGGGCTGGAACCTTGGCTGAAAGGCTCGATCGACGCTCTAGCCGAGGATGCCCATGTGGTCGAACTGGCGGAAACCGACGGCACCACCGAGCTGGAGTTCCGCGAAGGCGCGACCTTCGAGGCGCACAGCCATGATCACGGCGCGCACGAGGAACACGAGCACGAAGAGCACGATGAGCACGCGGGCGCTCACGATCACGATGACCATGACCATGACCATGACCATGACCATGAGGGTCACGACGACGATCATGACCACGAAGAAGCGCATGACCACGACGGGCACGATCATGAAAAGCACGCGCATGACGCGCATGGCCATGACCACCACGGCCACGACCCGCACGCATGGCTCGACCCTGAAAACGCGCGCGTCTGGCTCGACGTGATTGCAGCGGAACTGTCGGACCTGGATCCGGAAAACGCCGCCACCTACCGCGCGAATGCCGACGCCGGAAAGGCCGACATCGAGACGCTGATCGGCGAGATCTCGGCGCAGCTCGAGCCGGTGCGCGGCAAGAACTTCATCGTGTTCCACGACGCCTACCACTATTTCGAGAACCGTTTCGAATTCCCGGCAAGCGGCTCGATCTCGATCGGTGATGCATCGGACCCCAGCCCGGCCCGGATCGAGGAGATCCAGGATAAGGTGGCTGAGCTGGGCGTCACATGTGCTTTCACTGAACCGCAGTTCAATGGCGATCTTGTCGCCACCGTCTTCCGCGGCAGCGACGCAAAGACCGGCGTGATGGATCCGCTGGGCGCGGATCTGGAGCCGGGCAAGGACCTCTACCCGCAGCTTCTGCGCAACCTTGCAAGCAGCCTGACCGGCTGCCTCGGCTGACACCACCAAGGGGCGCCCGTGCCACGCGGCGCCCTTTCAAGCGCCACCATCACGCCAAAGAAAGACCGATGCTTGAATTCTCGCGCCGCACCTCTTGGGATGAAGGTCCGTTTAGCTAGACAAGGCACATCCAAGCGAAGGGCAAGTTCGGGCTGGCACCTTCCGAAGGCACTCGCAGCTAAAGCGCGGCCCCGCGAAGGCAAGTCTGGGCTCGGTACGGCCTTGCAGCGGCGCAGAACAAAGCTCGGCCCTGGTCCGCTCCGAATGTCGGCTTCCAGCTTTGTTGGGCTATCAGATTGTCGCCGCAGTGAACGTCCAGAACCCGCCTATTCCGTTGAAAACTCGCCTTGCCTGAAGGGCTGACCGCTGCCTCAATCTGGTTGCTGCGAGACGCCGAGGTTCGCAAACCATCCTTCGAGCTGGCAGTTGATCTACCAGGGCTTGGGGCGTGTGCCTCGAGCACGGGACCGCGCCTGACGTGTCGAACGGCGGTGTGACCAAAATCGCATTTTCTGATATCTTTCGCAATCTTCTAGGCCATTGTCCCATCGCCCCCATGATAGGTATACGAAAAGCCATGGCGCCGAATGGTCTTGACTCGGGCAGATGATGCACACCCCTTGTCCCCATGAGCCCAAGATCCCGACGCCCCGCCAGCCTGTCCCTTGCCCGCCAACCGCAGCGTCAAAAGGGCCGAGAACGGTTTGAACACATCTTGCTCGCCACGGAGCAGCTGCTCGAAACCTTGCTTGGGACTGAAATCACCTTGGCCATGATCGCCGAACGCGCCGGGGTGCCGCTGACGTCAGTCTACCACTTCTTCCCCAACCGCAACGCAGTCTTCATCGAACTGGCGCGGCACTACCACGATGCGCTCGGGCAGCTGACACATCAGCCACTGACAACGCTGCCGACGACTTGGCAGAACTACCTTCTCGCCCGCCACGCCGAGGGGCGCGACTATCTCAACAAACATCCAGCCGCGCTGCGGCTCTTCATGGGTGCGGGCGTGAGCGTCGAGGTCCGCACACTTGACCTGAACGGCAATACGGCGCTCGCTGAAGTGCGCGCCCAACAGCTGCGGCACCACTTCGACTGCCGCGGTCTCGACGACCTGGCTGAGTGGCTCGCGATCGCCTTTGGATTGATCGACGGAATTTGGGCAATCTCCTATGCCAACCACGGGCGGATCAGCGACTACTACCTCGAGGAGTCTTGGCATGCAGCGGTCGCCTACCTCCGGCGTTTCATGCCGGAGACCCTGAAGATGAAAAATTTCGACCAGCATCAGCATAATGGAATGATCTTCGATTAACTTCCACATCAGACTGGCAGAGAGTTCCGCATGTGCCGCATATTAAGGCAGGGAACGGCTCACCAAAAGGGCGGGACCTCCATATTTAACAACATTATATTAACTACTTATGAACTTTTCAGCCTTCGACTCTTCAGGGCGAGGAGTCTGGCAACGCCCACAGGCTACTGACCATCAATAGCCGTTGAGAGCCGAAAATATTCGACCTAACGTCGCAGGGATAAACGACACTTCCCTAACGACAGGTGACCCGATGAGGAGTTCAGCCGAGGACCGTGCTCTGCGTGAGCGCGCCGAGAAAGTCATTCCCGGAGGCATGTATGGGCACCTCTCCGCCCGCATGATGCCCGAAGGCTTCCCTCAGTTCTTTGCCGGCGGCAAAGGCACGCGCCTGACCGACGTGGACGGCAATATCTACATCGACTTCATGTGCGCCTACGGGCCGAATCTGCTGGGATATCGAGACCCGCAGGTCGAGGCCGCCGTAGCTGCGCAGCTTGCCCTTGGCGACACGCTTACCGGCCCCGGCCCCGCCATGGTCGAACTCGCCGAGGCGATGGTCTCGATGGTCTCCCATGCAGACTGGGCGATGTTCTGCAAGAACGGCGGTGACGCCACGATGATGGCCCTGATGACCGCCCGCGCCTACCGCGGAAAGCGCAAGGTGCTGGTCGCCAGGAATGCCTACCACGGGGCCATGCCCTGGAACACGCCGAAGCCCGCCGGCGTGCTGGCCGAGGATCGCGCGCATGTCATCTACTATGACTATAACGACGCGCAGGCTCTTGAGGATGCCGTGAAGCAGGCCGATGGCGACCTCGCAGGCATCTTCGCCTCACCCTTCCGGCACGACACTTTCGCACGCCAGGCCCCCGTCGATCCCGAGTACGCCCGTGCCGCACGACGCCTCGCAGATGACTACGACGCGCTGCTGATCGTGGACGACGTCCGCGCCGGTCTGCGAGTCGCTCGCGACTGCTCGTGGTCCGAGGTTGGCGTACAGCCCGACCTGTCATCCTGGGGCAAGGTGCTCGGCAACGGCCAGCCGATCTCGGCCTTGATGGGCAACGACCGGGCACGCGAGGCCTCGGCAAAGCTCTACGTTACCGGTTCTTTCTGGTATTCGGCCGTGCCCATGGTCGCTGCCCTGGAGACTCTGCGGATCGTCCGCGAAACCGACTATCTTGAGCGGATGCAGCACGTCGGCACCCTCTTCCGCGACGGTCTGCAAGCGCAATCCGCCGCTGCCGGAATGCCACTGACCCTGACCGGGCCAGTTACCATGCCGATCCTGATGTTCGACGAGGATCCCGACTTCCGGCTGGGCTATGCCTTCTGCCGCGAAGCCATGTTGCGGGGCATCTACCTCAGTCCGTTCCACAACATGTTCATGAATGCCGCCATGACGCCGGCGGACATCGCTGAAGTGCTGTCGGCCACCGCCGATAGTTTCGAGGCACTCAAGACCAACCGAGACAGCATCACCCCCGCGCCCGCCGTTCTGGCGCTGATGGGTGACTGATCGCGGATCGCGACAACAACAGGGAAATACCTCATGAAGAAACTGACCCGTTCGGGCCTTACGGCCCTCCTTCTGTCGGCCTCCGCGCTGACCACGCCCCCGGCACTGGCGCAGGACAGCGATACGCTGGTCATCGCCCGCGCAATGGACGTGAACTCACTCGATCCGGCGCGTGCCTTCTGTGACACCTGCCAGTTCTACCTGACCGCCGTCTACGAGACCCTGATCACGCTCGACGCGGACAATGAGACGCTGAAGCCCAACCTGGCCGAGAGCTGGGAGATCAATGACGACTTCACCGAGTTCACCTTCACCCTGAAGGATGCGGTCTTTTCCGACGGCTCGCCGGTCGAGGCCAAGGACGTGGTCTGGACGCTGGAACGCCTGAAGAACCTCAAGGGCTCGCCTTCCTTCCTGTTTGCGGACATCACTTCCGCTGAGGCGATTGACGCGAAGACCGTTAAGATCACCACCGCTGCCCCGAACGCCGAATTCGTCAACAAGGTCTCGGCTCCCTACGCCGGCATCGTGAACGCGGACCTGGCCATGGAGAACGGCGCGCTGGCCGACGAGAGCGCCGCCACGGACGACAAGGCCGAGCCCTGGTTCCTGGCCCATTCCGCTGGCTCCGGGCCCTACACGCTCGACAGCTACTCCCCCGAGAACGAACTGCGCTTCGCCCGCAACGACGCATACTATGGCGACGCCCCTGCATTTTCAGAGATCGTCGTGACGCAGATCTCTGACAGCGTCAGCCAGGCCCAGGCTCTCGAGACCGGCCAGGTCGACATTGCAATGCAGGTGGACCCCGATACCGCGGCCTCAATTCGCTCGGACGAGGTCGTGACCGAGATCGTCCCCTCCTACAACTTCCTCTACGTGGGCTTCATCCCCGGCTCCGAGGGCTACGCCGACGTGCTGACCAAGGATGTTCGTCAGGCCCTCGCACTGGCCGTCGACTATGACGCGATGCTGGAATTCACCGTTGGCGGCAATGGCGCGCAGCAGCCCGCACCCATCCCCAACGGCTTCCCCGGCACCGAGGCGCTTGAGCCGCGGGAGTACAACCCCGAGAAAGCAAAGGAGATGCTGGAAGCCGCCGGCGTCAGCGACCTGAAGCTGGTCGCAGGCTACCCCAACGACAACATCTACGGGGTCGACTTCAACATCATGATGCAGAAGCTGCAGCAGGACTTCGCCGCCGTAGGCGTTGAACTGGAGCTGCAGCCGCTGACCTGGAGCGTCTGGCGCGATGGCTACGGCTCGGGTGAATGGCCGGTGACGGCGGTCTACTACGCGCCTGACTACTACGGCTCGGGCCAGTATGTCGCCTACTTTGGCATGATCGACGGTGTGCCGTGGCTCGACACCGCCGCCGTGGATCAGAAGGAACTGCTGGAAAACACTACCGAGCAGACTCTCTACGCTGAAGCGCTGCAGGCTTCGGGTGAGGAGGCGGCAGCCAAATACACCGCGATTGGTGAGCAGATGCAGGACGAAACTGTGATCCTGCCTCTGGTGTCGCCGAACCTCGTGCTCGCCTACCGCGACGACATCGAGGGGGTCCGCTACTCGGCCTGCTGCAACCTGCCGCTGGCAGAAATCTCCCGGAAGTAAGATCATGCTCGCCTATGTCCTCAGACGGCTCATCGCGATCCCGTTCCTCCTGCTGGGTGTGGCGAGCGTGTCATTCTTCCTCTCGCAAATGACCAAGGGCGACCCGCTGGCCGCCCTTGTTCCCGAGAAGATGATGAACGACGCCGAGGTGGTCGCAGCGGTAAAGGCCGAATGGGGCCTCGATCAGCCGCTTCCCGTGCGATACGTCACCTACCTTGGCAACCTGCTGCACGGCGATATGGGGACCTCCTTCTCCACCCGCCGCCCCGTGGCGGTAGACATCGCAGAGCGTCTGCCCGCGACGCTGGAGTTGGTGATCGCTGCAATGATTCTGGGCACCGCGCTCGGCATCGGCCTCGGGCTTCTCTCTGCCCGCTTTCGCGGCAGCGTGACCGACGGGGCTTCCCGTATTTTTGCTCTGATCGGGTCATCTCTGCCGATTTTCTGGTCCGGCCTCATTCTGCTCTTCGTGCTCTCGGTGCAGTTCCAGCTGGTGCCGGGCACCGGCCGCCTGCCCGCCCGGGTTGATCCGCCACCGCATGTGAGCGGCTTCTATACTCTCGACAGTCTGCTGGCCGGCGACTGGGCCCTCTTCGGACAGAGCCTCGCGCACCTCGCGCTCCCCGCCTTCGTGCTGGGGTGGTCGGTGACCGGCATCGTTGCGCGCCTGGTACGCTCCTCGCTTATCGAGGGCTTGGGCCAAGATTACGCCCGCACCGCGCGCGCCAAGGGCGCGCCCGAGCGAGTGGTCCTGATCAACCACGCCCTGCGCAATGCCATGATCCCGCTGCTCACCATCCTCGGTTTCACCTTCGCCTACCTGATCACCGGCGCCGTGCTGACCGAGACGATCTTCGCCTGGCCAGGCATCGGCAGCTACGCCGTCCGAGCGGCCGGTAGCCTCGATTATCCCGCCATTGGCGGTGTCACGATTGTCGGCTCCATCGCCTTCCTGCTGGCCAACTTGGCGACCGACATCGCCTACGCCTGGGCGAACCCCCGAATGAAGGTTTCCTGATGAGCGACGCCTCCCTCCCTCGCCCCGTCTCCACGCGCCGCCCTTTGCGATCCCGGCTCTCAGTCCTGAGGATGCGCGGCCTACCACTGACTGCCAAGATCGGCGCGCTGATCCTGTTGTTCTGGCTCGTCGCCGCCGTCACTGTGCAGTTCTGGCCGTTGGCCGATCCGCTCATGATGGTCGCACGTCGCCTGCAGCCCCCTTCGGCCGAGCACTGGCTAGGCACCGACGCCCTTGGCCGCGATGTTCTGTCACGCACACTGCACGGCGCCGCCTGGTCGGTACCCATTGCGATCCTCGTGGTGGCCTGCGCCGTGGCGATCGGCTCGTTCTTTGGTGCCCTGGCCGGCTTCTACGGCGGTTGGACCGACAGCATCATCATGCGGATGGTCGACGTGACTGTCTCCTTCCCCCCGATCCTGCTGGCCATGGCCGTGGCCGCAATGCTTGGCCCCGGACTGGGCAACGCCTCCATCGCGATGGTCATCGTCTGGTGGCCGATCTATGCCCGTCTGATGCGCGCCCAGGTCATGGAGGTCCGGGAGCGCGAGCACGTCGAAGCCGCCATCGCCGGGGGCGCGCCGCCGTTGCGGGTCCTGCGAGTCCACGTTCTACCGCTATGCTGGACACCCACGCTGATCAACGCGACCATGGATTTCGGCCAGGTCGTCCTTCTGGCGGCGTCGCTCTCCTTCATCGGCCTCGGCGCAACGCCGCCCAGCCCGGAATGGGGTAGCATGATCTCTGAGGGCGCGGCGAAATTCTACAATTGGTGGATCGCCGCCGGCCCCGGTGCTGCGATTCTAACCGTGGTGCTGGCCACCGCCTTTTTGGGCGATGGGCTGCGCGACATGATGGACCGGAGAAGCCAATGACCGCTCCCCTCCTTGATCTTTCGGACTTACGTGTCCGCTTCCGCAACGCTCGGGGCGAAGAAGCCGAGGCCCTGCGCGGCGTCGACTTGCGGCTCGAACCCGGAAAGGTGCTGGGCCTTGTGGGCGAGAGTGGCTCGGGCAAATCCGTGACGATCATGGCCTGCCTGCAGCTGCTCCCCGGCTCCGCCCGCGTCTCCGGCAGCGCTCGGTTCAAGGGCGAACAACTGGTCGGCATCTCTCCCCGCCGCCTCAATCGCATCCGCGGTAAGGCCATTGGCTGCATCTTCCAGGACCCTCTTTCGGCTTTCAACCCGGTGTTGCCGCTGGGCGCACAGATCGTCGAGGCGATCCGGCTGCATGACCGAACCATCTCTCGGCGCGCGGCCCTGAAAGAAGTCGAGCGGCTCTTCGAGCTCGTCGCTATCCCGCAGGCCTCGAAACGGGTCCACCAGTACCCGCACGAATTCTCCGGCGGGATGCGCCAGCGTGCCATGATCGCCATGGCGCTAGCCAACAAGCCGGAACTGCTGATTGCCGACGAGCCCACCACCGCGCTTGACGTGACCGTGCAAGCACAGATCCTGGACCTGCTGTCGGACCTGCGGCGCGAGTTGGGTATCGGCATGCTGCTGATCACCCACGATCTTGGCGTTGTGGCGGGCATGGCAGACGAGGTCGCGGTCATGTACTCAGGTCGCGTGGTGGAACAGGCAGAAACAGACCCGCTATTCTACGGCACGCGCCACCCTTACACCGCCGGTCTGATCGATGCCGTTCCACGCCTCGACAGCACCGGGCCGCTGCGCCAGATCGAGGGAACTCCGCCGTCGATCTTCTCCCGCCCGCCTGGCTGCGCCTTCGCGCCGCGCTGCGGCCGCGCCGGCCCCCGCTGCCATGCCAGCGACCCCGCTCTTGAGCGGCATGGTCCCACGCGCATGGCCTGTCATCATCCCGTCCCGCTGTCCAAGGAGGCCGCCGAATGACCGAGCCCGCCCTCTCCGTTACCGATCTGGTGAAGGAATTCCCGGTGCGCACCGGCCTGTTGAGGCGCGCCGGTTCAACGGTCAAGGCCGTCTCGGGCGTTAGCTTCGACATCGCCCCAGGCGAGACCTTCGGCCTGGTGGGCGAATCCGGCTGCGGGAAGTCGACGCTCGGTCGCTGCATCCTGCGGCTGATCGAGCCCAGCTCCGGCAAAGTCCAGCTGGGACAGACAGACGTGACCGCTGCCGATGAGACGCGTCTGCGGCAATTGCGGCGCGAGATGCAGATCGTGTTTCAGGACCCGCTCGCCTCGTTGCATCCGCGCATGACCATCGGTCAAATTCTGGCCGAGGGCATGCGGCTTCTCGAGCTGCCGAAATCCGAGATCCGGACGCAGGTGAATCGGCTCATCGACATGGTCCGCCTGCCCGCCGACACCGTCGGACGTCTGCCCCACGAGCTGTCGGGGGGGCAGCGTCAGCGGATCGGCATTGCCCGCGCGCTGTCGCTGAACCCAAAGCTGATCGTTCTGGACGAGCCCGTGTCGGCGCTTGATGTCTCGATCCAGGCCGGTGTGCTAAACCTGCTCGACGAGCTGCAGAAAGACATTGGCTGCGCCTATCTATTCATTGCGCATGACCTTGGCGTGGTGAAGCACATCTCGCGTCGCGTCGCGGTGATGTATCTCGGCCGGATCGTCGAGCTTGCTCCGGTCACTACGCTCTTCGCCTCGCCCCAGCACCCCTACACGCAGTCGCTGATATCGGCCATTCCGCGGCCCGATCCGCGCGCCGAGCGCGCCCGCCAGCGCATCGTACTAAAGGGCGATCTTCCGTCGCCCATGAACCCGCCGTCAGGCTGCGCCTTCCACCCTCGCTGCCCACGCGCCACCGAGCTGTGCCGGACCACCCGCCCAGACCTCGCTGCATCCGGCGCGGGCGGCGACGTGGCCTGCCACCATCCCGGGGCGGACAGCATCGCCCCTTCAGCGCTGCGCGCCTGACCAGACCGGACTTTCCCATGACCCTTGCCTGCGGCATCATTGCCGACGACTTCACCGGCGCCATGCTGGTCGCCGCCTATTGCGAGACCGCCGGCGTCGCCTGCCCGGTCTATTTCACCGCCGAAGCGCTGGCCGATGCGCCCGATAGCCCGCTTGCGGTGCTGGCCGCCCGGACCCGGCTAGCCCCCCCGGACCAGGCACGCAGCGACATCGCGGTCGCGATTGCTGCGATGCGCGACGCCGGTGCCGAAGCCCTGGTCTACAAGGCCTGCGGCACGTTCGATTCCACTGAAGAAGGCAATATCGGCATCGCCGCCGACCTCCTGCGTGCCGAGATGGATCAGGATCTCATCCTGCTCAGTGCCGGATTTCCCGACTACGGCGTGACGGTGCATCAGGGGCACATGTTCCTCGGCGCGCGGCCGATCAATGAGAGCGACAAGCGCCACGACCCCGTCACCCCCATGCCCGACGCCAATCTCGTGCGGTTTCTCGGCGCCCAGGTGGGACGTGAGGTCGGGCTGATCTCGCACCTGGAAATGATCAAAGGCAAGCCCTTGGCCCAGGCCGCGCTTGATACCCGGCGGGCCGAGGGACATGCACATGTGCTTTGCGATCTCTGCGACGATGCCGATCTGGCGATGAGCCTTGCGCTTGCTGAAAGCGATCGGGCGGTGGTGGCCAGCGATCCGTTGACCGTGGCTTTTGCATTGGATCGCGCCCGACACAGCGGCGCCACCCTGCCCCCACCCGACCACGCTGGTGGGCCGGCCGCGCTCTTCGTCGGCTCGGTCGGACCCGTGGCCGGCGCGCAAATTGCAGCCTTCGAGACGCGCCATCCAGTACTGCGCCTCGATCTGACAGAGAATATCACAGAGCAGGCATTGATCGAAAGAGCCGCTGAATGGGCCGCTGCCCGCGTCGCGCAGGGCCCCTTCGGGATCACCACATGGGCGGATGCAGCGCAGGTCGCGCGCAGCCAGGCTGCTTACGGCCGTCTTGGCGCGGCGCGCCGCGCTGAACGGATTCTCGCTGAGATCGCGCAGCGTTGTCACGAAATCGGTATCCGCCGGTTCCTCGTAGGCGGCGGCGAGACCTCGGGAGCTATCGTCACCGCCTTGGGCCTGACAAAAGTGCGGGCCTTGCCGCTGGGCGCATTGCGCGGCGGGCTCTGCGTCGCGGAAGGTCCCGACCCGATCTCTCTCTACCTCAAGTCCGGCAAGCTTGGAGACTCCGAAGTCTTTCTCTCGGCGCTCGAGATCATGGCGCCTGCTCGTATTCCGGAGACCACCCGATGACTGAAACGATCCGCACCGCCCTGCTAGAGTACAGCCGCGCATCTGTTGCACGAGGGCTCACCGGCGGCACATCAGGGAACATCAGTCAGCGCCACGGCACCGGCATGATGGTCACGCCCTCGGGGATCGCACCCGAGCGGATGACCTCCGGGCAGATGGTCGAGATGGCCTTCGATGGCACTCACGACAGCCCTTGCGCGCCAACATCGGAATGGGCGCTGCATGCGGCAATCTATCAAAGCCGGCCCGAGGTGGGGGCAATCGTTCATGCCCATCCCCGACATTGCACCGCGCTGTCCGCTCTGCGACGCCCGATCCCCGCCTTCCACTACCTCGTGGGTGGCTTGGGCGGATTCGAGGTGCCCTGTGCTAGTTATGCGACCTTCGGCACACCCGAAATGGCACAGGCGGTGATCACGGCAATCGCACCCGGGTTCCACGGGTGCCTGATGGCCAATCATGGCATGGTCGCGTTCGGCCGCGACCTGCCGCAGGCCTTTGGCCGGGCCTTACTGATGGAAACGCTGGCTGAGCAGTATCTTTTGGCGCTGTCATCCGGCCTGGCACCCGTGCTGCTCTCGCCAGAAGAAATGGCGGACGTTGCCGCTCAGGCAGTGCGTCTCAACTATGGCTCACAAAGTTGATAGCAATTCGGGCTCAAAGGCCGCGGGATACCAGATGGGGGACACCGACTGGCTCAAACACGAGCCGAGCTGCCACTTTGGCACCTGTCCGCGTCATCCCGTAGGGAATACACCTCCCACAATTTTTCCCACAGGATCTCATGGTTGCTCATGAATGACTTGGCTAGGCTTGTGGAGCTTTTCTCTGCGTCCATGCCATGGCCGCCGCTGATGATCTACTGACCGAAAGGACCCACCATGACCGACCGCCCCGTAATGATGCTGACCGGCGGCAGCCGTGGCATCGGCGCAGAAATCGCCCGTGCGGCGCAGGCCCTCGGCTGGCACGTAAGCCTTGGGCTTCGCGACCCCGCGCGCACGCCAGAGGGGCTTGATCCGGCCTTGCTGGACACTTTTACCTATGACGCAACGGACCGCGACGCCGAGACGGCTTGGGCCGAGGCTGTCATGGCCCAGCGCGGCCGGATCGACGCCATCGTCGCAAGCGCCGGCCTCTTCACCTCGAGCAGCATTGTCGAGGCTTCCGAGGCCGAAGTGGACACCCTTCTGGAGGTCAACCTGCGCGCCCCGCGGCGGCTGGCGATGGCAACTTGGGAGGGTCTGAAAGCCGCAGGCCGCGGCCGCGTCATCATCCTCGGATCGCTCTCCGGCAAGCGGGTGGCCTCGGCCGGATCCGGGCTCTATTCGGTCAGCAAGTTCGCCGCCGTCGGCCTTGCCCACGCGCTGCGCTACGAAGGTTGGGATCACGGCATTCGCGCCACCGCGATTTGCCCCGGCCTCGTGGCGACCGACATGGGTGAAACCGCCGCTGCGGGCAGCAGAGCCGCCGATCAGATGACACAGCCGGAGGAGGTCGCGCATCTGGTCATGGAAGCGATCGGCCTGTCGAATACCGCCTCGGTGCCGGAGATCCACATCAACTGCCGCACCGACGGAATATTCTGATCGGTTCGGGCGCCCGGGAGTACGATTTGTTGCGCGAGATCGAGTTTCGCACCGGTCATTGGCCTTGGTCGCTATCGCAATGTAGGAGCAAGTCCGAACCACCAAGAAAATACCCCGCAGCACAAGTGCCACGGGGGTCATGTTCAATTGCGCTTCTTATTGCGTCTTCGGTTCCGGGCGCTCGACCGAAACCGATCTATGCTGGTTTTGGGCTCCTCAGCTAAGGTGTCCGGGTCTTCCTCGTCATCTGTCTCGGGGTGGACCGGTTGACCAGTCTTGAAGCCTCCCTGCGCAACGGGATCAACGTATTCATCGCGCCCCTGAAACGGCTTCTCGTGCTGCCCTTTGCCGAACTCTGCCTCATTCTTCGCGCGGTCAACTTCGGCCTTGGTGTAGCCAAAAATACCGATGTCCGACGCGCGCATGATGGACTTTGCCATTGAGTTCCACAGATGATGCGCCTCCCGGCGCCCCCCCTCTTGCTCGCGCGCTTCCGCTTCAGCCTTTAGGCGTGCGAGTTTTTGCTCCGCCTGCATGACACGGAGCGACTTGCCCGGCATAGCAGCGTCAACGCAGCGAACACTGATCAACTCCCCCTTCGCAAGGACTGAGATGCCACCCAGATCGTAGGGGTCGACCATGATTTCGACACTCTCACCCGGCGCCGCGATGCGATCATTAGGGCGTGCTTTGCGCTGGTTGCGAATGTACTCATTTGAATAGACCGCCCCGCTGTACCGAATGCCATCTTTCGTCACCTTTGCCGTCGTGTGATAGCCGCAGGCTTCGCGAAACTGGGCTGGCGAGGGCATCTGCGACGGATCATACTCCGCGCCCTGCGAAAGCTCTTCCCACATGGCCGCCGGCGTCCGCTGTCTGAGACCGCGATGCGCAGACTTGTGATATTCTGCCACGAACAGAAGAAACAGGGTCTGGAACTCGTCGAAGCAGATGCAAACCTCGGAAAGATATTTCCGGTCGTTTCTCGCCTGCGGGTTTCGGGCGGTATATCCGGGCAGATACCGAGCCCATTTCATATCACAGGTCCAGTAAAAGCGTTCCATGGCACCACGGAGGTTGGACACGCCTGCTGCACCATTCATCTGACAGCTCGCCAGAAGCCGTACAGCATTGGAAAACTGCGCCCCGCCGAAAGGTTCGTCACCAAACTCCGAACCGCTATCGTTGCTGCCTTCCTGCATCATACAGACGAAGTTCCAGTGCGAGTCCTTCAACCCGATGTCCCGAAACAGGTAGGTCTTGTCTCGATAAATCATGCGCAGGCATTCCAGCGAAGCCTCTTGGTTAGGCGTCTTGCTGAACGACACACCGACGATTGCGCGTGTCGCCAAATCCTCAGCGGTTGTAATCCAAGGGCTGATGAACTTGACGTTCTTGCGCTCTTCCTCAGTCATCGAGTTGTACTCCTCGCGCGTGCAGTCGAGGACTTTCATGTGCGAACGCCACGCGTCGAACAGGACAATCTGCCCGATCGCGGAGGCAGTGCGCCCCGGTTCCACGGAGCCGTATTTCCTGATGGCTGCTGCCAGGCCCTCGCGTTGCATCGTGACTTCGAAGGGGTCGAGATAGAGGTCGATCCACCGCTCATATTGGCGGTGCGAGAGTAGCTTGATCTCGGGCTTGCCGATGGAGGCACGGTAGGTATTTTCCGCCTCTACATCTTCCAACATGTCCTCGATGACCTTCCGCTTTGAAGCCGGATAGCTTGTCGCATACTTCCCGAGCCGGTCCATGACGAAGCAGAAGTCCGCACTGGCTTGGAGATCAAGATCGATCGGGTCTGACGTGGTTGGCAGGAAGACATTCGGATTTCCATTGGCACGCCGATATTTTTTAAAGTTTTCCAATAGGGTGCTATCCGCAGGGAGCCTCTTGAGACGTTGCGCCGCATTGGGCTTCTGTGTGCCGTGAAATTTGCGCGCCTGGTACGTTTCGTAGTCATCGACAAGCGAAGCACGGAACTCCTTGACGCTTTCACGCGTCAGCTTCATCCCCATGGCATGGTACCGAGCCATCAGGCGACATTGCTGCATGATCAAATCGACGCGTTCCCGCTGATGCGCATTTGCGCCGTTGAGTTCACGCGACCCATAGAGTTCGCGATCGCGCATCCGCGTGGCGCTATAGAAGCCGCGCTGGACCTCCATGATTTCTGTATCGATCAGGTGACCGATCTCATCGGGCCGGAAGTTTCGGATCTCGATTTGGCCGTCACTGGTCGCGACGGACATGCGGTAGTGTTTGATCTCCTTCGAGTGCTTGTCGAAAACCGCCGAGATGTTCGACACTTGGCAACCCTCGAAGGTCACCAGATCATTCGGGGTAAGGTTCTGAAAATAGGTCATGCTGCTGCGCTCCAGAGCTCGGTCTCGGGGGAAAAGGGATCGAGGAGGTCTTTCCGAATGTCGCCGTCGCCTACGAGACGGATGACTGCACGATGACCACGGTGGCGAAGGCCGGAGGCGTCGACGATATCCTGGAATGTGAACCGCTCGCCAAGATGCTTGGCGATCTCGAGTACGGCCTCGTCGGCTTCGGGGTCCCAGCCTCGGCGTGCCTTGTGAATGGCTTCGACAGAAGAGCGGTGGTTTGGATGAAAGAGATAGCGTGACGCCACTGCGAACCGGTCGGCCACCTCGACCGGCGTTTGGACCGCAATATTCTCCACTTCCTGCAGATAGGTCTTCCGCCGGGCTTTTTCGTCGTACTTGACGGAAACCAAGACCTCTTCCCCATTGCGCAGCAGCACATGGGCATCAACGCGAGTGAAGGTATCTCGGCCCTCCAGGTTCCGAAATGGCACGGTCGTCAGCTGTTCCTTGAAATTGATCACGTCCGGATGGCCCGCGATGTTGAGGTAGACTTGCGCTTCCTCGAAAGACGCACACCAAAATTCCTGAACGGCAGCCCGGCGGTGCAAGCGTGTCAGGAACGCAACTCTGCAGGTCCCGCTCGACTTGCCGATATCAGCCTTCTTGAGGCGGGTGCGAATGATCTTGTGGGGATCTTCCGGATCGGCGAGTGGCGGCGGTGCGAAGGTTGCTTGCCAGAGGTGAGGCAGGCCTGCATGAGGGTGATCGGCGGCGATTTCCAGTGCGTTGTTTCGCATGGCATGACTTCCTTGTTCGCGCCGGCAATCACGGCACGCGGGGTGGCGGTGAGTCGCCCTGTCGGGCGAAGATTGGAGATGGATGCAAGGCACCGGCCCGTTGCGCAGAATGCGAACGGGTTAGTTTCGCCAACGGATGTCCGCGGCGAACTTGTGCAAGGAGGTCAGCTCGACTACTTTATCGCTGTCCTACGTCGATCAGCAGCGTCGCGTCCCCTCAGGTCAGAGCCCTAAGCGCCCTGCGCTGGATCAGGTGTAATCGGCAGTTTGGCTGGCCCTCTCTCTGTTTCGCATGTGGAACCTTCCACATGGCTCTGCTTCGTTCAGAACTGTCTTGG
Source organism: Salipiger sp. CCB-MM3 (assembly GCF_001687105.1). Taxonomy (NCBI): domain Bacteria; kingdom Pseudomonadati; phylum Pseudomonadota; class Alphaproteobacteria; order Rhodobacterales; family Roseobacteraceae; genus Salipiger; species Salipiger sp. CCB-MM3. Next base: position 788,523 of record NZ_CP014596.1, on the reverse strand, counting down.
TCCTGTTGTCACCATATCTGGCGACATTCTTGTTCTGCTCGATGCTTTCGGATGGGAGCTTTTCCACATCCGATCAGAAAGGTGCTTCATGTCAGCGGTGTCGTGTTCAGTCACGACTCGCAGATCATTCTCGATTAAAGCACATCGATCCACACCGAGTCTATTTTTCTATCTTTATCAGGTACTTGCGATTTTCTCGGTTACACTGCCCTTCGCAGATCACTTTTGCATCCTTGTCCTTGAGGCTATGCGCCGCGTCCACCTGACGACCAGCGTCACCCCCTGACATTTTCGACGTAAGCGCAAAAATTTGGCCCGGGTACATTTTGGGGCGAACTTCCATGTATAGAAAACTCAACGATGCATCACAGTCGCGACGTGCTGTCAAAGTGCCGCGCAGCTACAGGGTGGGGAGGAGAGTTGCAGAGGGTGACGTCGGAAATTTCATCCAGCGAACAACAGGATGCCTCAGGCCTCCATGCAGATGCAGCTCGCAAGCAGCCCCGCCCCCTCAGGCGACAAGTCCTCCCGCAGGATCCCACGGACTTTACGGGCCGTCGTATAGGCAACACCGAGGTACTCCTCGAGGGCTTGCAGACCAAAATCCCGCCCGGGGACCTTGGCACGCCAGCGGACGTACTCTTGCGCTGCATCGAACCAGAGCTGCGGAGACAACTTACTCGCGTGGAGCGCCGTGCCAGTCAGCACCGTGAACTGGTACCGGCAATTCCGGCAGTGGTAGGTTTTTCGCGCCTCGAGAAACCCGATGTCTTTCGAAGCACACTTCAGGCACGTGACCCCGGCGGGCCAACGAACCGTGGCGAGCCGATCTCGGCACTCTGCATCCGTCGGGAAGATCGACGCAACACCACACTCTGGTAGCCGCTGTTCGAGCCCCACCCAGTGTTGGCTGTCGTCACCGATGGAGGAACGCTTCTTGGTCATGATCTTGATGTACCTCACCGCGAGGCGCGAGACCATTCGTCCGTGAAGCACGAAAAACTCTTCCACTACATCGGCGACAAGACCGACACGAATGCTCTCTCCAGGAGTCTCGGTTCGGCCGCATCTTGTCACCCCAATGAAAGCCCGACCTAAACGTCCTGCAGCTTCAGTACTGACCCGTTCCAGCCACCAGCGCGGAACGGCATCTCCCTTTTCCTGATCGCTCCGTGCGAGCTTTCTAGCTCAAGCCTGACCGACGATGTAGCAAGCGCTAAGACAACCCTGGAACCGGCGGCGCCTAGTGCCTGTCTCTGGCGCGCTCAGCGCAGGTGCCCAATTTTCAGGCACAGCAGGACCGGCCGAGCTCAGCAAGGCCCACCCGACGCTTTATCCACAGGCCTACCCACTGTCGCTGGGGATGAAAGCGCGGAGACGTTGCGGGGATCATACCGCCGCCCTGACCCGCTGTGTGCTCCGGCTGCGCTCTGCGAAAACGAGTGCCGCGAGACAGACAAGCTGAGCGACGAAGAAGACCGCCATGGCCGGGACGAGGCCGATCCGATCCGCGAGACCGCCGGCCGCGATCACCGGGATGGAGAAGCCCCAGTAGGCATAGACGAAGAGCCCGGCCGTGGCGCGCGCGCGGCTCCCGGGGGCCAGCATAGAGACCTCCGACAGGGAGGAGAGATAGGTGAAGCCATAGCTGGATGCACTCGTGAGCGCCGTGCCCAGCAGGATCAGAGGGATCGACTGCAGCGCCGCGCCGGAAAGCAGGCCGGCAAAGCCGAGCGGGATCAGGCAAAGACCCAGGCGCAGGGCGCGTGGATTGCTCATGCGCCGCGCCAGAGGCTGGCAGAGAAACCCGATGAAGAGCGCGAGAAAGATCACCGGACCGGACCAAGCGCCCAGTCCATGCCTGTCGAGCAGCAGCGGCACCACAGCGATGGTCATGCCGGTGGAGGCCCAGCTCAGCCCCATTGCGATGCCATAGGGCGCGCTGCCCGCGGGGAAGACCGGCAAGCGCAGCATCGACACATGATGCGGCACCCATGCACGCGGCAGGGACAGGCTTGCCAGGACCAGCACAGGAACCGCGAGCAGTAGCAGCCAGAAGCTCGCGGGGGCAAAGCTCGGACCCTGTGCCATCAGGCTCAGACCGGTGGCAAGCGCGCCACCGCCGAAGCCGAGAGAGGTGGCCGAGGTCACCATCAGCGCCGCCTGCTTTGCGCGCGCCTCGCCCATCAGCTCGGTCATGTAGGCGGTCCCCGACGTCGTGGCGAGGCCAGTACCGGCCCCCAGCAGCACCCGCGCGATGACCAGCTGCACCCATCCCGGAGACAGGGCGAGCAGCAGCGTCGCTCCACCGCTCAGCAGGAGGGCGGAAACCACCGGCACCTTTCGTCCGATCCTGTCCGACAGCCCCCCCAAGAAGATCAGCGTCGGCATGAGGCCTGCCACATAAGCGGCAAAGGCCACGGTCGCCGCCATCGCGCCAAACCCGCTCGAGGCGACATAGGCCGGGTAGAGCGGCGCCTGCAGGTTGACAGCAAAGGTCACGGCGAAGAGGCAGAGCGCAAGGATGGGAACGGAAAAGCGGGGCATGGGATCCTCAAGGGCTGAACAGTCCAATCAGAATGCCGCCAGGGCTCTGGTCGCGACAGGGACAATGCCATACAGTTTCACCAAACTGTATTGATTGGATGAGCAGTACACATGGATGGGCTGACGCTTTCCCGGACCGACGGTCAGACCCTTGTCGAGCAGGTCATGGAGGCCCTGCGCACGCGGATCGCAGGTCGCAAGGCCGCGCCCGGCACGAAGCTGCCCTCGATCCGGCAGCTTGCCGATCAGTTGGGGGTGTCCCGCTCGACCGTAGTCGAGGCCTATGACCGGCTGGTCGCCGAGGGGATCGTGCAATCGCGCCGCGGATCCGGGTTCTACGTGGCCGGGCATCTGCCGCCCTTCTCGCTGAGCGACAGCGGTCCAGCCCTGGCGCGCGAGATCGACCCGCTGCGCATCACCCGGCAGGCCCTTGAGAGCCGCCACATTCGCGCCAACCCCGGCTGCGGCTGGCTGCCAAGCAGCTGGATGCCTCAGGAGGAGATCCGGCGCGCCCTGCGCAGCCTCGCCCGCGCCCCCGAGGCGGGGCTCACCGAATACGGCACGCCGCTGGGTCTGCCAGAGCTGCGCGGCCTGTTGTCCGTGCGCATGGCCGACAGCGGCGTCGAAGCGTACCCGGACCAGATCATGCTGACCGAGAGTGGGACGCAGGCGCTCGATCTCGTATGCCGACTGCTGCTCGAGCCAGGCGATCGGGTGCTGATCGATGATCCGTGCTACTTCAACTTCCTCGCGCTCTTCCGCGCGCATCGTGTCGAGGCCATTGGCGTGCCGCGCACGCCAGCCGGGCCTGACCTCGATGCCTTCGAGGCCGCGCTCAAGGAGCATCGCCCGCGGCTCTACATCACCAATTCCGGCCCCCACAATCCGACCGGCACTGTAATCTCGCCCGTCACCTGTCACCGCATCCTACGGCTGGCCGAGGCGCATGATCTGCTGATCGTCGAGGACGACATCTTCGCCGATTTCGAGGAGCGCCCTGCCCCGCGCCTGGCGGCCTTCGACGGGTTGCAGCGGGTTGTGCAGATCGGCAGTTTCTCCAAGACGCTCTCTGCCTCGATCCGCTGCGGCTACATCGCGGCCCGTACGGAGTGGGCCGACGCACTTGTGGACCTGAAGCTCGCCACCTCCTTCGGCGGGGGCGCCATGTCGGCCGAACTTTTGCTGCTCCTGCTGAAGGAAGGCAGCTACCGGCGGCATGTGCAGACCATGCGCAATCGGCTCTCAGGGGCAATGAACGCGCTGATCCCCCAACTGAAAGACATCGGCATCACGCCCTGGTACATGCCCGAGGCCGGGGTCTTCCTCTGGTGCCGCCTGCCGGATGGCATCGATGGCGCGGCTCTGACCCGCGCAGCCTGGGAGGACGGGATCGTACTCGCGCCCGGCAATGCCTTCAGCGTGTCTCAGAACTGCGGTGGCCTCATGCGGTTCAACGTCGCGCAGATGCAGGAGACAGCTATCATCGCTGACCTGGCCCGGCTGCTCTCAGGATCAACGGAGATGCTCCACTGATCGATCCGCGCGCGCAAGTCTGTGGGACCGGACCTCCCATGACATTTCCTCAGCTGTCGCCCGAGATTGAGGTCTTGAAGCGCGCGCGCGGAGCGGACCAATGCCGAGATTTTTTCTGCGCCGCCGCGAGCCCGCTCGGAGTCCGTAACTGACCGCGTTGCTCGCAGGGGATTTCACACCTGCAGCATGGGCGCGCCCATCTCTACCCGGCCCAATCCGGCCGTTCGAAGCGACCGCCGGTGCCGCAGCGCAGCGTCGCCGAAGCGGCCATCATCCTCGCCGCAGCATTTCCAACGACCCGAGGTCGGCAGGGCGGAGAGCCGTCATTCGCTGCGCCCTGGACGACGAACGGCAGCGGTGGGCAGCTAGCTGACAACAAGGTCCTCCCCGGACGAGCTCGGCGAGCGCAGGTAGCGATACTAGGCAACTTACCTGTTCGCAAGGAGTGCCCAGAAGGCGACGCTTAGCGTGCGACCCTGATGGGGTAACGGCACCCTAACGCATCCCTCAGCCCACAAATATCGCCACGAAGACATGCGCGCGCCCTGCCTGACGCCAAGATTTTCCTACAATCTGTTGCGTGAAGCGACCGCTCACATTACGACATAAGGTAAATGCCCAACTGCTTCTTGCGCTGTCGCTGCAGAAAAGCAAAGAGTGCCGCGGAAACTTTTGACTAATCGCAATGACTTAACATAGTAATGAGTGCGTGATGCGCCGTCAGCAGCATGTGTGATAGGACCGATACAGCCCTCCGGCGCTTCTAGGCTGCGTCGTAGATCCGTCAGGTTGCTACCTATCCGTGGTCTGCCTTTTGAAGCCCTGCCACAACCGCGAGAGAAAATGATCAACTACCGTAGGTCTGATATATTTACATCCGATGCTCAAACTTTGGTTAACACTGTTAACTGCGTTGGTGTGATGGGTAAAGGCATCGCGAAGGAATTCAAAAAGCGAGAACCAGAAATGTTCCTCGCGTATAAAGAAATCTGCGATAAAAAACTGCTCACCCCTGGAAAACTATGGCTTTGGCGCCAGAGTGTGCCTTGGATCTTGAATTTCCCAACGAAGAATCATTGGAAAGGCCCGTCCAAGATCGAATGGATCGAGGCGGGCTTGGACAAGTTCGCCGGAACATTTCGGGAAAAAGGCATAACGAGTATATCCTTTCCAAGATTAGGTTGCGGAAATGGAGGATTAGATTGGGAAACAGTGAGGCCAGTAATGGAGCACTACCTCGACCCCCTGCCTATTCCAATTTACATCCATGGGCTTGATGGACATCAAGTAATTCCAGAGCACTTTGCGATTCCCGATGAATCGTACCATCGACCAACAAATTTCGACGACTTCAAGGACAGCATATCCAATCAGCTAGCTTCCGACCAAGGCAAGCGGCGCAGCATACTGGATGGCTTGGATTACGAGGCGATTGTTACGCCTACTGGAGAAGTTGCCATTTCGGTGAATGGCGTGTCACATCTGATATCGGATGATGACCTCCGTGGAGTTTGGATCAACATTCAGAGCGGACAAATATCGCATCGAGATGCGGAATGGTTTAACGCAGATTTGCGGGGCTGCTTCATAGATGTTCTGGCTAGGCTCCCATTCACCAGCGCATCAGTTCTCACCAAATCTGGAGAAGACGTTCTGTCCGTGTCCTTTGCACAAGGCGCTTCGCAAACAGCAACATCTCCAGACCAAATTAGTTTCGTTTAAGAGTTAATTTATGCCGATATCTGAAACGACTGCTGATCAGCACATCTCCGCCTGGACAACCAACCTGGCGCAGCCGGTACACCCATATAGAAACCACTGGCCGAATTACCTCTTCCACCATGCACCACTAGAGAACGCGCTGAATATCGTCAGATCCGACTCTATACGGTCTAGAAATGATAGCCACCTCGAAATCCCGCGTGATGTAGCCGCCGGGGACGTTTTGGCGAGCCGCGACGAAGCTAAAAACTTTGTGCGATTTTATTTTCGTCCTGGTACGCCCACACAATACCATATCGAAGGCATTCGTGCTACCGGGGAGTGTAAGTACGGAGATAGCACTCACTGCCCCTTCCTGGTTATGTTCGTTTTTGACGCTAAATCCATACTCACAGAGGATGGTACTCATTTCTCAGATGGAAACATGCAGTCCTACGGAACCACTGTCGGAAGCGACGATGCGTTCTTTAATTCCTTGCCTTTCACACAAATCTATAGCGTTGGGCCTTGCGATTCTGACGTCACCCGAAGGCGTTGTGCGGAGGTATTGGCCAGTAGCCCGGTAACGCCATCGACCTCACTCAAGGCAATTGTCTTTCGCTCAGAGCCCGAGAAACAAACTTTCCTATATTTACTCGGCGATATTTCGGCGCAATGGTCCCACCTTTGTTACGTGTCCGATGCCCTGAAAACCTTCGAGAAAAGATATAGCTTCGTTGATCGAGTTACACTGACGAGGAACGGTGTAGGCTTCACGCTAAACGAGAGATACGATGGGGCAAAAGTTAAAGTGGACCTAGCCCTTCTTACACCCGACGGTCAGCACCAACACGCCAGTCAAACATACCGCAATCTTAATGGGAAGCCCCCTACAGAAGGCCACTATTGGATCTGGGAAAACAGCGTGCCGGATGGTGAGTGGGTAGTGCAGATAAATGTCAACGACGAATTTGCATACCGCAATATGCATTCTCTTGTTTCAGAGCTCTTTTAGGGAAGCCTTTAGCTAAAACATCACCTTCCGCCGGACCTTACGTCGGTCTAGCTTTGGCATCTATCGATACGCGCATGCCGGCAAATATATCAGAAAACCGTCGTTGGCTCCTTACCAACTTCCCCGGTTTAGACATATACGCCGATAAGGCGATGACCGAAATTGAGGAACTCGGACAGCGCTCTTTCTTCGGTGTCGAATGTCGGCTTGCTTTCAAATTTACTTCAGGCTTGACGTCGGGCCGCGCCGCATTGCCTTTCCGCTTACTCCAGACTGGGCCCGGGCGCGTATCGGACCTTCAGCATCCGTCGGCTTAGGGCGACTGGCGCTTATCTGCCGGCTTCGAGCACAGCGATAGCTTTGCCAAACGTTTCAGTGTTTGCTTGATATGGGTTGATTGCCTCGCGAAGCCAAGCTAGCATTCTTCGAATGGCAAACGAGTGGGCAGATTTTCTGAATCCAAGTGTACTTCGTACCCGTTTTTTGCACACCGGCTTGTTCCTTGTAGCGCATGAAATGCTGTTAAGCGCTATCAAAGACCGGACCCACGACTTCTACTCAAACACATGGACTGCTGTGGATGGCTGGAAGCCGAGCCAGGCCTACCGTGAGAAAGTCTTATCCCTAGACCCTAAAGGAAAGAATGATCCGCTGCGTGCGAGCATCGCTTGGCTTCGCCAAAGTAGCGCTATTGACGAACAGGATGAGACTACAATTCGGGAATTGACGGAAGAGCGGAACCGCCTTGCCCATGAACTCCGCAATGTTCTCAGTGGCACGCTGAAACACGATTTTGAGGAGTATTTTCCTAAGTTAGTGGCACTTATCGCCAAAATTGACAGGTGGTGGATTATAAACGTCGAGCTGGCAACCGATCCACACCTAATGGGCCGAGAATTCGACGAGGATCATGTAATACCCGGTTCACTCATGTTGTTGGGAGTGTTGGAGCAAGTTGTACTTGGCGACGATGAGGAAGCTTGGGAAACTTACCAAAATATCATGTCCTCGTACGAGGAGACGCGCTCCTAACTTGTTTGCTCGGGGCGCAGAGCAGGGGCAGGTCGACCAGGCGAAACGTCTACCCTTGCATCCCGAGATGCTCAAGGCAGCGAAGTGCTTACTTTGCTGGACGCGGCGATCTGTACGAAGGTCGCCTCTGGACATCCGCAGACCTAGGCACGAACGGCAGCTAAGGGCAGGGATAGCTTTACGCCGCGCCTGGCGTGAAGGTCGGCATAGGGCCGCAAGCTGCCCTGAAAGCCTGGCACAGTAAGGTCGATTTGGCTGGCTCCGCTGTGAATGTCCGCTGTCGCAAAAGCCGTCGGGTGGTTTCGCGGTTGTCGCGAGCTCGTGTTTCCCGCCCAGCGGCCGGACAACTCGATGAAGCGTGGAGCTATTTGGGCGCTCAAGCATCCTTTTCCGCCCGGCTCAGAGGCCGCCAGTGAATCCTCCTCGGCTCTTCTTGGCATGGGGTACATCCTGAACCTTTGACAGATGAAGTCCCGGCTCATACCTGACCTGCATGACAACTCCGCAGTTCCGATCTCCACTTCACACCACGCTCCGCGACCGGGAGCCTGCTTTTGCCGCGATGTCTCGACTAGCAGCGGTAGGGGGCGTCTCCGCAGCTGATTTCGGCCGCGATGTCGAGATTCCCTTTACCGCCGTGCTTAAGGGTGAGCAGTCGAGTCTGGAGGCTCTCGGCCACCTTTGTGGGCAGCCGGGCGGAGTTTTCCGCGAGTGGACACCCAAGATTGTTGGATCGGCCAAGCGCAGCATTCGGGACCATCTCTTCCCTGTGCGTCCGTTACTGACGTCCGAAGTGCGGGGTTGCCCTTGCTGCCTTCGCGAAGACATTGAAGGCTCAACCCTACCGTCGCATCGAGCGATGACATTCCGGTCCCACTGGCTGATCCACCATGTCAGCCTTTGCCTGCGTCACGAACGCGAATTGGTCGTCTTGTGGAAGGTCTCTGAACAGACACAGCGCTACGACACATCAACACAGTTTCGCCTGATTGCCGATCGCGTAATGGACGAGAGTCTCGGCGGTGATGAACGCGAAGCGACTGACTTCGAGATCTGGTTCGATCAAAGACTGACCGGCGGCCCTCACGAAAAAACGTGGCTGGATGACCACCCCCTGCATGCGGCATCCGTTTTCTGCCGGCTTCTAGGTACCGCGCTCCTGCGACTTCAAGGCATCAACGCTTCGCAAATCGCACCTGGCTCGGTGTGGGCCTGCTATCAATCCGGCTTCGATGTTGCGCGACACGGCGCGCAGGCAATTCGCAGGGAGCTACAGAAATTGAACCACTGCGCCGAACCGCGCCGTGGCCCGAAGGCCGTGTTCCCCTCGCTCTACGATGGCCTGGCATACGATTACGTTGATGATCCAGATTTCGCGCCATATCGAGAAGTCTTCGCGCAGCACCTTCGAGAAAGCTGGCCTTTAGGGCCTGGAGACGAATTACTTGGAACAGCTGTGACGGTGCGGAAGCTGCATTCGGTGCGAACTGCAGCCGAGGAGACCGGGATCGATTCCCGCCGTCTGCGCAAGTTGCTCGAGGCATCTTCCATGATCGATGCCAGTTTGCCGGACGCATGGGCTGTCTTCGAGGCCGAAGCCGCGAGGCCGATGCTTGCATCTCTGATCAACTTGACGTCCGCGAAAGAATTTTTCGATGCCTTTGATATCGGGCGTTCCCAGTTCAACCTTTTGGTTGAAGACGGCATTTTGCAGCCCTCTCTGGTGGACGCAGATACCAAGCACGTCTGGGATCCGCGTGAAGGAAGGGCCTTCATGGACCGCCTGTTGATCGGGGCCGAAACCATTCAGCAGGCCCAGCATGGTTGGGAAAGCATCGCAAAGTCGGCGCAGCGCCTGAAGCTACGTCCGGCCGATATCATCCGCGCAATTTGGGACGGCAGAATTCAGCGGGTAGCGCGCAACGCGCAGTTTGATGGATACGCGTCGATCCACGTCTACCACGATGAAGTTGCTCAGGCCCTTGCCCAAGAGACACCGTCGGCCATGTCGCTGGAAATGTTCACTAAGACGGTCGGACTGGGCAACCCGGTCTACCTGAACAGACTGGTGCGTCAAGGGCACGTGCCCACAACTGAGATGCGTAATCCCCGGACCGGCGCGATGCAGCGGTTCATTGGCACTGAGGACGCTGCTGCCTTCTACCTCCGCTTCACCACCCTTAGGATCCTCTCCCGGGCGAAAGGGACCACCTGGCAGTCATTGTCCCACAGGCTGCGTGCGGCAGGTGTCACCCCTTTTAGCCCGGATGGTTTTGACTACGGTCACGTTTACCTCAAGAAGGACGTTGAAGCGGCGCTTGCGGACTGACCAAGCGGGCCAGCTTCTCGAAAGAAAAGGGCGGTGCCTCACGGCACCGCCCTTTCTTCACCCTCCAGCCAGAAGACTGCCTTGAACCTCGCTCCGGTTTAAAAACCCGGTTTTTGTCGCAAAGACGTAATCCCGATGTCGGACGATAAACAATAAGCGAAACCGCCGATCTCACCCGCACTTGGAATGCCCGCAGCTGGAGCAGGTCATGCAGCCTTCGACCATCATCATCGAGAACTGGCCGCAGGAGGGGCAGGCTTTGCCGCGGGGCGCGTCGAGGCCGACGACCTTGGCCGTGGGATCCGCCTTCAGGCCCTTGCCCTCGCCTTCGAGGAAGCCCGTGGCGATCAGGTGCTTCTCGATCACCCCGCCAATCGCCGCAAGGATCGAGGGGATGTATTTGCCCTGAACCCAGGCGCCGCCGCGCGGATCGAACACCGCTTTCAGCTCCTCGACCACGAAGGAGACATCGCCGCCGCGCCGGAACACCGCCGAGATCATCCGCGTCAGCGCCACGGTCCAGGCATAGTGCTCCATGTTCTTGGAGTTGATGAAGACCTCGAACGGGCGGCGGTGGCCGCCGACGATGATGTCGTTGATCGTGAGGTAAATGGCATGCTCGCTGTCGGGCCATTTGAGCTTGTAGGTGTGCCCTTCGAGCGACTGCGGACGGTCCAGCGGCTCGGACATATAGACCACCTCGGCCCCGGCCTCATCGGTTTCCGTGGCCACCGAGGGGCTCTCGGCGGGGGTCTTGTCGGCGCTTTCTGACACCGACAGCACCGAGCCGGTCACGTCGTTCGGACGGTAGGTGGTGCAGCCCTTACAGCCGGTCTCATAGGCCTCCATATAGACGTCCTTGAAGCCTTCGAAGGAGATATCCTCGGGGCAGTTGATCGTCTTGGAGATCGAGCTGTCGATCCATTTCTGCGCCGCCGCCTGCATGCGCACATGCTCGAGCGGGGCCAGGGTCTGGGCGTTGACGAAATAGTCGGGCAGTTCAGCGTCGCCAAACTTGTCGCGCCACATCTGCACCGCGTAATCGACCACTTCTTCCTCGGTCCGGGTGCCGTCCTTCTGCAGCACCTTGCGGGTGTAGGCATAGGCGAACACCGGCTCGATCCCCGACGACACGTTGCCGGCGTAGAGCGAGATGGTGCCGGTGGGCGCGATCGAGGTCAGCAGCGCGTTGCGGATGCCATGGGTGCGGATCGCCTCGCGCACGTCATCGTCCATCTGCTCCATATTGCCCGAAGCGAGGAACTTCTCGGCATCGAAGAGCGGGAAAGCGCCCTTCTCCTTGGCCAGCTCGACCGAGGCCAGATAGGACGCCCGCGCGATGCGCTTGAGCCAGCTTTCGGTCTGCGCCGCCGCCTCTTCCGAGCCGTAGCGCAGGCCCATCATCAGCAGCGCGTCGGCAAGGCCGGTGACGCCAAGGCCGATGCGGCGCTTGTTCTGCGCTTCCTCGGCCTGCTGCGGCAGCGGGAAGTTCGAGGCATCCACGACGTTGTCCATCATGCGCACCGCGAGGGCCACCAGCTCGTCGAGCTTTGCCTCGGGGATCTCCGCGCCGGTCTCGAACGGCGTGTCCACCAGCCGCGCGAGGTTGATCGAGCCCAGCAGGCAGGCGCCATAGGGCGGCAGCGGCTGCTCGCCGCAGGGGTTGGTCGCGGCGATCTGCTCGATGTAGCTGAGGTTGTTGGCCTTGTTGATCCGGTCGATGAAGATCACGCCCGGCTCGGCGTAATCATAGGTGGCCTTCATGATCTTGTTCCACAGGTCGCGCGCCTTGACCGTGTGGTAGACCTTGCCATCGAACTGCAGGTCCCACGAGCCGTCCGCCTTCACCGCTTCCATGAAGGGGTCTGTGACCAGCACCGACAGGTTGAACATGCGCAGCCGCGCGCTGTCGGCCTTTGCCGAGATGAACTGCTCCACATCCGGATGGTCGCAGCGCATGGTGGCCATCATCGCGCCCCGGCGCGAGCCCGCCGACATAATCGTGCGGCACATGGCGTCCCAGACATCCATGAACGACAGCGGCCCCGAGGCGTCGGCGGCCACGCCCGCCACATGCGCGCCCTTGGGGCGGATGGTCGAGAAATCATAGCCGATGCCACCGCCCTGCTGCATGGTCAGCGCGGCCTCTTTCAGCATGTCGAAAATGCCCGACATGCTGTCGGGGATCGTGCCCATGACGAAGCAGTTGAACAGCGTCACCGAGCGCGCGGTGCCGGCGCCAGCGGTGATCCGGCCGGCGGGCAGATACTGGAAGTCCTCGAGCGCGCCGTAGAATTTCGCTTCCCATGCGTCCGCATCCGTCTCGACCGAGGCGAGCGCGCGCGCGATGCGGCGCCAGCTGTCCTCGACGCTTTGGTCGATCGGGGTCCCGTCCGCTTCCTTGAAGCGGTATTTCATGTCCCAGATCTGTTCGGCGATGGGGGCGGCAAAGCGAGTCATGGCAGCAGACTTCCTTGTTGGCTCGTCGGATGGTGAGGCGCGGCGGCAGAGTCGCGCAGCAGGTGGCAGGCCGGAGGGACTATCGCCAGCGCCCAGCCGATGCAAGAACGCATGATACGTAAGGATACACGTTTTTTCACGGCAGTCCTACCACTGCTTGAAGCTCCTCTCGCAAAGGCTACAATATATATCCATCTTTTTCACGACTCCGTGGGGCACTGCGTGGCTCAGCATATCCATCTCATCAAGCTCAGCGTCGGCACCGAAAGCGTCAAGACGCTGGCGGCCTGGCAATCGGGCCGCGCGGCGCAGACCGCCGACGGCCTGCCCTGCCATGTCACCCGCATGTGGCCCAAGCGCGAGGCCGAGCTGCTGAACGGTGGCTCGATCTACTGGGTTTTCAAGCGGATGATCCAATGCCGCCAGCGCGTTCTGCGGCTCGACGAGGTGACCGGCAGCGACGGCACCCGGCATTGCGCGCTGGTGCTCGACCCGCAGATCCACCGCGTCGCCGCGGCGCCGCGCCGGCCATTTCAGGGCTGGCGCTACCTCTCGCCCGAGGATGCGCCGCCCGATCTGACCGAGTCGCGCCCCGATGACGACGAGCTGCCGCCGGAACTGGCTGGCGCGTTGGCCGAGATCGGGATTCTCTGAGGCTCACGCCCGCAGCGTCAGCGCGTACCACAGATAAGCGGGCACTTCGCGCAGACCGGCGCGGATCCGCCGCCCCGACAGCGCCACCTTTGGCGAGGCGCTGCGCAGCCCTCCAACCTGCCGCGCCAGACCCAGCCGCCGCGCCGCCAGCCGCGCGCGCGGCGCGTGAAACCCATCGGTGACAAGCACCACCTCCCCTGCCCCCATCTGCCGCAGCAGCGGCATCGAGAAACGCAGGTTCTCCTCGGTGCTGGTTGACCGCGCCTCAAGGCAGATCGCCGCATCCGGCACCCCCGCTTCCCGGCAGAGCCTTGCGATCACCTCGGCCTCCGAGGGGCCATGCCGCCCGAGCCCGCCCGAGGCGAGCACCAGCGAAACCTCCCCTGCCCGCCAGAGCCGCGCGGCATGCAGCGCCCGCCGCTCCAGCGTCGGCGAAGGCCGGCCCCCGGCCCAGACCGCTGCCCCCAGCACCAGCGCCACGCGCGGTGCGCCTTGCTGCGCCGCCATCTCAGGTCCCTTCTTCTCTTTCCAAATACGCCCGCCGGAGGCAGCCGACAGCGCCGCGCCGGGTAAACGTCGGGGCGTATTTGAGGAACAATGAAGCATCCATCCCGCAGGCGCCCAAAGAAAACGCCGCCAGGAGAAGCTCCCGGCGGCGCACTGCTCACGTCGCGGCGGCGATCAGTTCGGGATCTCGCCGGTCAGACCTTCGACGTAGAAATCCATGCCCGCGAGCACACCGTCGTCGGCCACTTCGCCTTCGGCCAGCCAGGCCGAGCCGTCCTGCTTGTTGATCGGGCCGGTGAACGGGTGGTAGTCGCCCGCCGCGATATCGGCCTTCATCTTCTCGGCGGTGGCTTTCACGTCCTCCGGCACCGGGCCGGTGATCTCGCCGATGCCGACCATGCCGTCACCAATGCCCTGCCAGACGTTGTGGCTCTCCCATGTGCCATCGACGATCGCCTGCACGCGGTCGATGTAGTAGGGCGCCCAATCGTCGATGATCGACGACAGCCGCGGCTCGGGGGCGTAATCATACATGTCCGCCGCCTGACCGAAGCCGTAGCCGCCAGCCTTCTCCAGCACCGACAGCGGCGCGGTGCTGTCGGTGTGCGCCAGCACCACGTCGACGCCCTGATCGAGCAGCGCCTGCGTCGCATCCGCCTCTTTCGCCGGGTCGAACCAGGTCGACAGCCAGACCACCGACATCTCGACGTCCGGGTTGGCCTTCTTGGCGTGCAGGAACGACGAGTTGATGCCGCGGATCACTTCGGGGATCGGGAAGGAGCCGATGTAGCCGATCTTGTTCGACTTGGTCATCGCGCCAGCAAGATAGCCGGTGACCGCACGGCCCTCATAGAAGCGCGCCGAATAGGCCGAGACGTTGTCAGCGGTCTTATAGCCGGTGGCATGCTCGAACTTCACGTCCGGGAATTTCGCCGCGACGTTGATCGTCGGGTCCATGTAGCCGAACGAGGTGGTGAAGATCAGGTCCGCGCCCGACAGCGCCATCTGGGTCAGCACGCGCTCGGCGTCGGCCCCCTCGGGCACGCTCTCCTGCTCGATCAGTTCGATCTGATCGCCGAAGTGCTCTTTCATCTTCATCGCGGATTCATGGTGGTGCTGCGACCAGCCGCCGTCGTTCACCGGACCGACGTAGACAAAGCCGATCTTCGGCACGTCCTGCGCAAAGGCCGGGGCGGCTGCAAGAGCAAGGCCAACGGCGGCCGAGGCAAGAAGCGTTCTGCGTTTCATTCTGTTCAGTCTCCCTGAGTTCAAACTGTATTCAATACCGTCCGGTTTGCCCGGATCAGGCCTGTGCCCCGCTCACGCGGAGGCGTGGAAAGAGCGCCCCAGCGATCCGGGCGCGCCATGCACCCCGCGGGCCGAGATGACGACCAGCACGATGATGGTGATCAGATAGGGCGACATCGACAGCAGCTCGACCGGCACATTGGTGCCCGCCGCCTGAAGGTTCAGCTGCAGCACGGTGACCCCGCCAAAGAGATAGGCGCCGATCAGCACCCCGAGCGGGCGCCAGCTGGCAAAGACGACGATTGCCAGCGCGATCCAGCCCGCGCCCGCGGTCATGCCTTCGGTCCACTGCGGCACGCGCACGAGACTGACATAGGCGCCGCCGAGCCCGGCACAGGCACCGCCGAAGAAGATCGCCGCCATGCGCACCCGCACCACCTTGTAGCCAAGCGCATGGGCGCTTTCGTGATCCTCGCCCACCGCGCGCAGGATCAGCCCGGCGCGGGTGTATTTCAGGAACGCCCAGACGCCCGCCACCAGCAGCAGGCTCACGTAGACCATGAAGTCATGGCGGAACAGCATCGGCCCCAGCACCGGGATCTCGGCCAGTCCGGGGATCCACAGTTTGCCCGGCCCCGGCGCGCGCACCCCTTCGAAGGAGGCGCCAACGAGGGCCGACAGCCCCAGCCCCACCAGCGTCAGCCCAAGGCCCGTCGCCACCTGATTGGACAGAAGATATTGGGTCAGAAACCCGAAACTCAGCGACAGCACCGCCGCGCCCAAAGCCGCGCCGGCAAAGCCCAGCACCGGCGAGCCGGTGCTCACCGCCACGGCAAAGCCGATCACCGCGCCGGTGATCATCATGCCCTCGACCCCGAGGTTCAGAACACCGGCCTTCTCGACCACCATCTCGCCGATCGCCGCCAGCAGGATGGGCGTCGCCGAGACCATGATCGAGGCCACAAGAAGTACGGGATCCATCAGGCCAGCTCCCTCTTGGCAAAGCGGATGCGGTAATTGGTGAAGACATCGGTGGCCAGCAGGAAGAACAGCAGCATGCCCTGGAACAGCTGGATCGACGCGCCGGGCAGGCCGAGCATCAGCTGCGCCAGTTCACCGCCGATATAGGTCAGCGCCATCAGCAGACCCGCGAGCAGGATGCCCACCGGATGCAGCCGCCCGAGGAAGGCGACGATGATCGCGGTGAACCCGTAGCCCGAGTTGAAATCGATGGTGATCTGCCCCGCCGGGCCGGTCACTTCGAACAGCCCCGCCATGCCCGCCAGCGCGCCGGAGATGCCGAGACACAGAAAGACGATACGCGCCGGGCTGACGCCCGAAAAGCGCGCCGCCCGCGGCGCCTCGCCGGTGAGGCGGATGTTGAACCCCTGAATATGCCGCGCCATCAGCACATAGGCGGCAATCACCGCGATCAGCGCGCTCAACACACCCCAATGCAGGCCGGTGTTGGCGATCAGCTCGTCGTTGAACACCGCGGGCCATTGCTTGAAATTGCGCGAGCCGGGAAAGCCCATGCCTTCGGGGCTGCGCAGCCAGCCCGCCGAGGCCGAGGCGAGGATATTCTCGGCCACATAGACCAGCATCAGCGACACGAGGATCTCGTTGGTGCCGAACTTGGTCTTGAGGATCGCCGGGATCATCCCCCAGGCCCAGCCGCCGAGCGCGCCCGCGACCACCATCAGCGGAAACAGCAGCGCGCTTTCAGAGGGATAGAAGGCCAGTCCCACCGCGGCGCCGGTGACGGCGCCCATGATGTATTGCCCCTCGGCGCCGATGTTCCAGATACCGGCCCGGAAGCCGATCGACAGGCCGATGGCGATGAGGATCAACGGCCCCGCCTTCACTAGAAGCTGCGGCCGCGAATACCCGGCGAACTGCGGGTGAAACAGCGGATCCCAGAAGATCGTGCGGATCGCCTCCAGCGGCGGCTTGCCCAGAAGCGCGAACATGATGCCGCCAACGACCATGGTCAGCACCACGGCCAGCAGCGGCGTCACGATGGTCCAGAGCCGCGACGGCTGCGGGCGTTTTTCGAGGCGGATCATGCAAAGCCTCCCACTGGCGCCGCGCAGATGTCTGCGGCGCGCCATGCGTATTTGGAAAGAGAAGAAGCGGATGGGGCTGCGCGGAAGATCAAAGCCACGGGCTTCTTCTCTTCACAAATACGCATGTCCGCAGGCAGCCAAGCCGCGCCGCGCCGGAGGTCAGGCATCCGCATGGGCCACCTCCATGTCATGCGCGCCGCCCATCATCAGGCCGATCTTTTCGATATCGAGCTCGGCGACCGCGCGGGAGGGCGAGAGCCGCCCCTCGTTGAGCGCCGCGAAACGGTCTGAGACTTCCATAAGCTCGTCGAGGTCCTGGCTGATCACGATGATCGCCGCACCCTTGGCGGCGAGGTCAAGCAGCGCCTGCCGGATCGCCGCGGCGGCGGCGGCATCGACGCCCCATGTGGGCTGGTTGACCACGAAGACTTCGGGGTTCTGGGCGATCTCGCGCCCAACGACGAATTTCTGCAGGTTGCCGCCCGAGAGCGCCCGCGCGGCCGTGCCCGGCCCCGGCGTGCGCACGTCGAAGCGCTCGATCACCTCTTCGGCAAAGACTTTGGCGCGTTTCCAGTCGATGAGCCCGCGCTGCACCAGCGACTCGCGCCGCGCGGCGGTGAGCACGGCGTTTTCGGTCAGGCTCATATTGGGCGCGGCGGCATGGCCGAGGCGTTCTTCTGGGCCCGAAAGCAGCCCCGCGTCGCGGCGGCCGATGGGGCCGGTGCGGCTGATATCCTCGCCCTTGAAAAAGATCGTGCCCGCAGGCGCCAGCCGCTCACCCGAGAGCGCCATCAGCAGCTCATCCTGACCGTTGCCCGCGACCCCGCCGATGCCCAGCACCTCGCCGGCGCGCACCTCCAGCGAGACCTCGCGCAGCGGTGTGCCGAAAGCGCCGGGGGCGGGCAGCGACAGACCCTTGGTGCTGAGCAGCACCTCGCCCTTCGCGCCGCCACGCGCCGCGGGCGTGTCGAAGCTTGCGCCGACCATCAACTCGGCCATCTGCCGGGCGGTGACGTCGCGCGGCACGATGGTGGCCACGTTGCGGCCGCGCCGCAGGATCGAGGCGGTGTCACAAAGCGCGCGGATTTCCTCGAGCTTGTGCGAGATATAAAGGATCGAGGTGCCCTCCGAGCGCAGCTTGTTCAGCGTCTCGAAGAGGATCTCCACCTCCTGCGGGGTGAGCACCGAGGTCGGCTCGTCCATGATCAGCAGACGCGGGTTCTGCAGCAGGCAGCGGATGATCTCGACCCGCTGCCGTTCGCCCGCCGACAGCGTGCCGACGGTGCGCGTGGGATCGAGCGGCAGGCCGTAGGTTTCCGACACCTCGCGGATCTGCCGCGCCAGATCGCGGGGCTTCGGCGGGTTCTCCATGCCGAGCGCCACGTTCTCGGCCACGTCCAGCGCTTCGAAGAGCGAGAAATGCTGGAACACCATGGCAACGCCCGCGCGCCGCGCGTCCGAGGGTTTGCCCGGCGCATAGGCGGCGCCATCCATCAGCATCTCGCCGCTGTCGGGCTTCACCAGCCCGAAGATCATCTTCACCAGCGTCGATTTGCCCGCGCCGTTCTCGCCGAGCAGCGCGTGGATCTCGCCCTTGTCGATGTCGAAAGAGACATCGTCATTGGCCACGACACCGGGATAGGCCTTGGTCAGGCCCCGGATGCTGAGAAGTGTGTCCTGCACGCCGTCCCCTCCCCCTTTTTTTGCCCCAATAGCTGTCCGGCCACGCCGATGGCAATCGCCTGCGGGTGTCGTCCGTAGATTTTTTGACCAATTGGACAAGTTATGCGCGCGATTTGCGCATCGCCATGTCCAAGCGCCTGCAGCCGCTTGCGAAACCGCGCCCATTTCGTCTCGGAGCCAATCAGCCCGGCGAAGCCGAAATCATGGCTGAGCAGCGCGTGGCAGAGCGCGAGGTCAAGCTCGTGGCTGTAGGTGAGGATGAGATGATCGGCCTCCTTGGGCGCATGCGGCACCGTCAGCGCCGGATCGGCGGCGGGCAGCACGGTGACGCCCTGAGGCACCTCGTCCGGAAAGCGCTCGGGGCCGGTGTCGACCCAGGTGATCGCCAGCTCGGGCAGCGGCGCCATCACGCCCACCATGGCGCGGCCCACATGGCCTGCGCCCCAGATCCACAGCTGCCGCGCCGGGCGGGCCAGCGGCTCGACCATCCAGCCCTGCACCAGTTGCGGCTCGGGCGGTTTGCCCTGCGCGCGGGCGCGGTCGATCAGCCGCTGCACGGCGAGCGGGCGCGTGCCTTCGCCGCGCGCGATGATCTCGGCGCCCTCCAGCGCCGCCAGCGCCGCCGCGTCGAACACCTCGGTCCAGAGCGTCACCGCGCCGCCGCAGCATTGCCCCAGCCCCGGGCCGAGCGGGTGGCGGCTGACGCCCGGCGCGCGCAGCGCCTGCTCTGCCGCCATAAGCTCCAGCGCGCCGCCGCCAATGGTGCCGCTCTGGCGCAGCGTGCCGCCGTCGTTCCAGACCAGCATGGCGCAGCCCACCTCGCGCGGGGCCGAGCCCGCCACTTCGGCGATCACCACGCGGGCGACCCGGCCATGCGCCGCAACCGCTGCGCGAAGGGCGTCGAGGTCAAAGCCCATTCTGCACGCTCCGCACCGCATCCAGCACCGCTTCGGGCGTCGCCGGGGCACGCAGGTCGGGATAGGCCTCGCCGCAGGCCGCGACCGCATCCGACAGCGCAAGGAAGGCCGAGATGCCCAGCATGAAGGGCGGTTCGCCCACCGCCTTGGAGCGATAGATGGTCTCTTCCACGTTGTGCCCATCCCAGAGCGCCACGTTGAACACATCGGGCCGGTCCGAGCAGGCGGGGATCTTGTAGGTCGAGGGCGCATGGGTGCGCAGCGCGCCCTTGCCGTCCCAGACCAATTCCTCGGTGGTGAGCCAGCCCGCGCCCTGCACATAGCCGCCTTCGATCTGGCCGATGTCCAGCGCCGGGTTCAGCGAGGCGCCGCAGTCGTGCAGGATGTCGGCGCGCAGGATACGGTACTCGCCAGTGAGCGTGTCCATGACAACCTCGGTCACCGCCGCGCCATAGGCGAAGTAGAAGAACGGCCGCCCCTGCCCGCGCACACGGTCCCAATCGACCTTGGGCGTCTTGTAATAGCCCGTGGACGAGAGCGAGACGCGGCCCTGATAGCACAGCACCGCCGCCTCTTCGAAGCTGAGGTCGGTGCCGCCCACATGCACCATGCCACCCTCGAAACGCACGTTTTCCGGCCGCTCCTGATGCAGTTCCGCCAGATGCGCGGCCATACGGTCGCGGATGGTGTCGCAGGCGGCCTTCACCGCCATGCCGTTGAGGTCCGAGCCCGAAGAGGCCGCGGTGGCCGAGGTGTTGGGCACCTTGCCGGTGTCGGTGGCGGTGATCTTCACCATCTCCAGCGGCACGCCGAAGCGTGCGGCGGCCACCTGCGCGACCTTCTGAAACAGCCCCTGCCCCATCTCGGTGCCGCCGTGGTTCAGCTGGATCGAGCCGTCCTGATAGACATGCACCAGCGCCCCGGCCTGATTGAGATGGGTGAGCGTGAAGGAGATGCCAAACTTCACCGGCGAGATGGCGATGCCCTTTTTCAGCAGCGGGCTGGCCTTGTTCCACTCGGCAATGGCGGCGCGGCGGGCGGCGTAATCGCTGCTCTGCTCCAGCTTCTCGGTCAGCGCGCCGAGGATGAAATCCTCGACCGGCTGGCCATAGTGGGTCTGCTGCGGGGCCTCGGGAGCCCGCGTCTTGTGCTGCGCGCCCTCGCCCGCATCGGCTCCGGCGAGCGCCCCGCGCGAGGCCAGATCATCGCTGTCGTCATGTGCCAGCGGCTCTGTCCCCGCGGGGACAGATTGCTCTGCTGTCCCCGCGGGGACGCTTTCCGACGCCGTCCCGGCGGGGACATCCTCCTCAGCCGTCCCCACGGGGACGAGGTCGGCGTAGTAGTTGCGGCGGCGCAGATCGAGCGGGTCCATCTTCAGGTAATGCGCCACATGGTCCATCACCCGCTCGATGCCGAACATGCCCTGCGGGCCGCCGAAGCCGCGATAGGCAGTGGCGCTTTGCATATTGGTCTTGAGCCGGTGGCTCTCGACCCGCATGGCCGGGATGTCATAGGCGTTGTCGGCGTGCAGCATGGCGCGGTCGGCCACGGCAAGCGACAGGTCCTGCGCCCATCCGCAGCGGGTGTACTGGGTGAAATCCACCGCCTGCAGACGCCCCTCTTCGTCGAAACCGACGGTATAATCGATCCGGAAGTCATGGCGCTTGCCGGTGATCATCATGTCGTCGTCGCGGTCGTAGCGCAGCTTGGCCGGACGCCCGGTTTCATGCGCCGCCACGGCGCAGGCGATGGCCAGCGCGTTGCCCTGACTTTCCTTGCCGCCAAAGCCGCCGCCCATGCGCCGGGTTTCGACCCGCACCGCGTGCATCGGCAGGTGCAGCGCATGGGCGACCTTGTGCTGAATCTCGGTGGGATGCTGGGTGGAGCTGGAGACCAGCAGATCACCGTTTTCCTGCGGCAGCGCCAGCGCCGCCTGCCCTTCGAGATAGAAATGCTCTTGCCCGCCCATCTCGAGCGAGCCGCTCAGCGTGATCGGCGCGGCCTCGAGCGCTTCGGCGGTGTCGCCCTTCTGCCAGAGGATCGGCCCCTGCTCGAAGCGGCTGTCCGCCGCCAGCGCCTGCTCGATGGTCAGGATCGGCTCGCGTTGGTCGTAGGTGATCTTGGCAAGCCGCGCCGCCTTGCGCGCCGCAAGATGGCTGGTGGCGGCCACAAGAAAGATCTGCTGCCCCAGATAATGGATGGTGCCGTCCGACAACAGCGGCTCGTCGTGCAGCGAGGCCGAGCAATCGCAGTCCGACGGCAGGTCCTTCGCCTCCCAGACCTTCACCACGCCGGGGGCGGCGCGGACGGCAGAGAGGTCGATGGAGGTGATCGTCCCGGCGGCGATGGTCGACAGACCAAACGCCAGATGCAGGCAGTCCGCCGGCAGCGGGATGTCGTCGATATAGCGGGCCTTGCCCGAGACATGCAGCGGCGCCGCGTCATGCGGCAGAGGTTTCGTCACGCTCATGCGGTCACCTCGCGCACGTCGGTCGCCGCGCCGAGATCGGCCAGCAGGTAGCGGGTCAGCATGTTGCGCGCGGCGTTGAGCCGGTATTCGGCGCTGGCGCGCATGTCGGACATTGGCTGGTAGTCCTGCGCCCAGGCTTCCCACGCGGCGATCACCGCATCGTCGCTCCACGGCTGGCCGATCAGCGCCGCCTCGACCTTTGAGGCGCGCTTGGGGATCCCCGCCATGCCGCCAAAGGCGATGCGCGCCTCGGTGATCACGCCCGCTTCGGTGCGGATCACGAAGGCACCGCAGGCCGCCGAGATGTCCTGATCGAAGCGTTTCGACAGTTTGTAGACGCGCAGCCGGTCGTCCTGCCGCGGAATGCTGACGGCCTCGACGAACTCGCCGGGCGCGCGATCCTGCTTGCCGTACTCGAGGAAGAACGCCTCGAGCGGCACCTCGCGCCGGACATCGCCCTTGCGCAGATGCAGCGTGGCGCCCAGCGCGATGAGCACCGGCGGGTTGTCCCCGATGGGCGAGCCATTGGCGATATTGCCGCCGATGGTCGCCGCCGCCCGCACCTGCGCCGAGCCATAACGGCGCAGCATCTCGGCGTAGCTGGGGAAATGCTCTTTCATCAGCACCAGCACGCGGTCCATGGTGACCCCGGCGCCGATGCGGATCGTATCGTCGCTGACCTCGATCTGCTGCAGATCGGCGCAGCGGTGCAGGAAGATCACCTGATCAAGCTCGCGCAGCTTCTTGGTGACCCAGAGGCCGACGTCGGTGGCGCCCGCCACCAGTGTGGCATCGGGGGTCTGTTCGTAGAGGCGCGCCAGCTCGTCCGCGCTCTCGGGGGCTGCCACTGCCGGAGGGGGGCCGTCTGCCCCCCGCTCGGCGGTGCCGAGCCCCCCCGAGGATATTTGCGCCAAGAGGAAGTCCCGGTCGGCCATCCAATCCGGCACGGGCGCGCTTTCGGCGGCCTCGGCGGCGCGGATGATCGGCGCGTAGCCGGTGCAGCGGCAGAGGTTGCCCGCCAGCGCGTCATCATGCCCGGTATCGCCGTTGAGATGGGCGGTGGCCATGGAAACCACGAAACCCGGCGTGCAGAAGCCGCATTGCGAGCCGTGGTGATCGACCATCGCCTGCTGCACCGGGTGCGGCGTGCCATCGGGGCCCGCGATGCCCTCGACCGTGCGCAGCGCCTTGCCGTCGAGCTGCGGCAGGAAGAGGATGCAGGCGTTGACCGCACGCGAGCCCTGCGCGTCGGTGACCATCACCGTGCAGGCGCCGCAGTCGCCTTCGTTGCAGCCTTCCTTGGTGCCGCGCAGCCCGCGTTCTTCGCGCAGCCAGTCGAGCGCCGTGCGCGTCGGGCAGACGTCGCGCAGCACGACCTTTTCCCCGTTCAGAAGAAAGGAGATGTCCATGTTGATGACCTGCCGCCTTACCATGATCACATCCCCGCTGCGCGCTCTCGATGCGGCGTAGAAAGCGCGCGGATTATTATCGCTTTGGACGTAAGGCTAGGCGCGGCGCTTCGCGCTTGGCAAGGAAAAACTGCCCGTTTCGCAGGCAACGCCGCGCAAAGCTGCGTTGAATTCCCCCAGAAATCACGGTGATTTGCCGTATTCGCGGGCACTTTGCATAAATTTAAGGCTATGCGTTGATCAGGGGCGCATCAGAAACTCTGTGAGAGTGCGGATCGCCGAGGTCATGCCGAGGATCGAGTTGTGATCGCCCTGCTCGAGAAGGTCCAGCTGTGCTTTGGGCAGGGCCTGCGCGAGTTCGCGGGCGTCGGCGGATGGCGCGGCGAAATCATGCCGCGCATGCAGCACCAGCGCAGGCTCGGTCCGCGCGTCCACCAAAGAGCGCCACGGGGTGTCGGGCCGGTGGGGTCCGCAAAGCTGGCTCACCCGGCGCTCGAAGGCCGCGAGGCAGCGCCCCGAGATGCCATATTGCGAGGCCCCGAGCCGCATCAGCTTCATCAGGTCCACCGGCGTCGAGATCAGCGCGAACCGTGGGCAGGAAAATCCTTCGGCCATGGCGAAGAGCAGCCCGCTGGCCGAAACGCAATGCGCCGCAACCGCGTCATAGGGGCCGTGGCTGTCGCCACATTGGTGGATCGCCCGGACAATCTCGACCAACCCGCAGCGCGTGCGGCCTTCGCGCAGATGGCCGGGCAGCACCAGCAGATCGACTTGCGCCCCGCTGCGGCGCAGGCTGGCCACCAGCCGGACGAACTGCCGCGCGTGCCCGTCATGGCCCGGCACGATCAGCACCCGCCGTGTCGCAGCAGCCTTACCCGACGCAGGGTAGCGCAGCACCGCCATGTCTTTCCCGAGCGGCAGCAGCCGCGCCTCACTGCGGGTCTTTTCGGGATCGAGATAGGATGGGGAACTCATGTAACGGCCAGCAAGGAACCGTCCGGTCAGCCCCGGAAGCAGCCGCGCGGCCAGCGCTAGCGCCTGACGTCTGCGCCCAGTCACCGGCACATCGGGCGCGACGGCGGACGCTGGCTGCGCCTGCGCGCCCTGCACCTCGTAACCTGCCATCGCGTTCTTCACCGTCACTCGTCACTCACTGGGTATCGCGTCAAATTGATTGCGCCAACAGCGGCAGTGTCGCAAATCATTTCGCCCGAAATGAGGCGGGAAGTTTGCGCAAATGTGGGGTTGCATAACCGATTTGAGGCAACGCCTCTGGGAGCGCCTTTGGCACCACCCGGTCAAAGTTCGGCGTCGCGGCCACGGCGGCTCTTTCGCGCGGCGCACGGGCGCAATACTCTGCCGTCATGAGCGATCCCCGATTCATCCACCTCCGCGTCCATACCGAATACTCCCTGCTTGAAGGGGCCGTGCGGCTGAAGAAGCTGCCGGGCCTCTGCGAGGCCATGGAAATGCCCGCCGTGGCGGTGACGGACACCAACAACCTCTTTTCGGCGCTGGAGTTTTCGGTGACCGCCAGCGGCGCTGGCGTGCAGCCGATCATCGGCTGTCAGGTCGATCTGCGCTATGTCGAGCCGGTTCCGGGTGAAAAGCCCAAGAGCCCCGCCCCCATCGTGCTGCTGGCGCAGAACGAGCGCGGCTACGAGAACCTGATGAAGCTCAACTCCTGCCTCTACCTGCGCGGCGACGGGCAGGAGGCGCATGTGACGCTGGAGGAGCTCGAGACCTATGGCGCGGGGCTGATCTGCCTTTCGGGTGGCCCCGACGGCCCCATTGGCCGTCACCTGCGCGAGAACCACCGCGCCGCGGCGCAGACGCTGCTGACCCGGCTGCATCAGATTTACGACGACCGGCTTTATGTGGAGTTGCAGCGCCACCCCGGAGAGAACGGCCTGCCGCCAGAGGAACGCATCGCCGAGCGCGGCCATGTGGAGATGGCCTATGAGATGGGCCTGCCGCTGGTCGCCACCAACGACGTCTATTTCCCCAAGGCCGAGATGTATGAGGCGCATGACGCGCTGATCTGTATTTCCGAGGGGGCCTATGTCGACCAGCAAGAGCCGCGCCGCCGCCTGACGTCGCAGCACTACCTCAAGAGCCCGCAGGAGATGGCGACGCTTTTCGCCGACCTGCCCGAGGCCATCGAGAACACCGTCGAGATCGCCAAGCGCTGCGCCTTCATGGCCTATCGCCGCGATCCGATCTTGCCGAAGTTCGCCGACGACGAGGTCGAGGAACTGCGGCGGCAGGCCAATGAGGGCCTGCAGGCGCGTCTGGCGGTGATCCCGCATGCGGTCTCGGTCGAGGAATACCAGAAGCGGCTCGACTTCGAGCTTGGCATCATCGAGGGCATGGGCTTTCCCGGCTACTTCCTGATCGTTGCCGACTTCATCAAATGGTCCAAGGACAACGACATTCCCATCGGTCCGGGCCGCGGCTCGGGCGCGGGCTCGCTGGTTGCCTATGCGCTGACCATCACCGACCTCGACCCGCTGCGCTACTCGCTGCTGTTCGAGCGCTTCCTCAACCCCGAACGTGTGTCGATGCCCGACTTCGACATCGACTTCTGCATGGACCGGCGCGAGGAAACGATCCGCTACGTGCAGGAGAAATACGGGCGCGACAAAGTGGGGCAGATCATCACCTTCGGCGCGCTGCTGTCCAAGGCCGCCGTGCGCGACGTGGGCCGGGTGCTGCAGATGCCCTATGGGCAGGTCGACCGGCTGTCGAAGATGATCCCCGTAGAGGGCGTCAAACCCGTCTCTATCGAGAAGGCGCTGCAGGATGAGCCGCGGCTGCGTGAAGAGGCCCGCAACGAAGAGGTCGTCGACCGGCTGCTGACCTATGGCCAGCAGGTCGAGGGGCTGCTGCGGAACGCCTCGACCCACGCCGCGGGCGTGGTGATCGGCGACCGGCCGCTGGATCAGCTGGTGCCGCTCTATCAGGATCCGCGCTCGGACATGCCTGCCACCCAGTTCAACATGAAATGGGTGGAACAGGCGGGTCTGGTGAAGTTCGACTTCCTTGGCCTCAAGACGCTGACGGTGATCCAAAACGCGGTGAACCTGATCCTGAAGTCGGGGCGCCCGATCCATGTCGCCGCCGATGGCGCAGAGCTTTACGATCCGCCCGAGGGCGCGGAAAACCAGATGAACCTCATCCCGCTGGATGACGAGAAGACTTACGAGCTCTACTCGGCGGCCAAGACGGTGGCGGTGTTCCAGGTGGAAAGCTCGGGCATGATGGATGCCCTCAAGCGCATGAAGCCCACCTGTATCGAGGACATCGTGGCGCTCGTGGCGCTCTACCGCCCCGGCCCGATGGAGAACATCCCGGTCTATTGCGAAGTCAAGAACGGGCTGCGCGAGATCACCTCGGTGCACCCTTCGATCGACCACATCCTTGCCGAGACGCAGGGCATCATCGTCTATCAGGAACAGGTGATGCAGATCGCGCAGGAGATGGCGGGCTACTCGCTCGGCGGCGCCGACCTGCTGCGCCGCGCCATGGGCAAGAAGATCAAGGAGGCGATGGACGCCGAGCGTCCGAAATTCGAGAAGGGCGCGGCTGAGAACGGCGTCGACAAGAAGAAGGCCACCGAGGTCTTCGACCTTCTGGAGAAATTCGCCAACTACGGTTTCAACAAATCGCACGCGGCGGCCTATGCGGTGGTGTCCTACCAGACCGCTTGGCTGAAGGCGAACCACCCGGTGGAGTTCATGGCAGGCGTCATGAACTGCGATATCCACCTCACCGACAAGCTCGCCGTCTATTTCGACGAGACGAAGAACGGGCTGAAGCTGCCCTATGTGCCGCCCTGCATCAACCGCTCGCAGGCGAGCTTCGACGTGGTCGAGGGCGAGCTGGTCTATGCGCTTGGCGCGCTGAAGAACGTCGGCCTTGATGCCATGCGGCTGGTGGTCGAGGGGCGCGGCGATACCCCCTTCACCACGCTCTTTGACGTGGCGCGGCGGGTCGATCTGAAGCGCGTCGGCAAGCGCCCGATGGAGATGATGGCGCGCGCCGGTGTCTTCGATCAGCTCGACAAGAACCGCCGCCGGGTGTTCGACAGTCTCGATGCGCTGGTCGCCTATTCTGCCGCGATCCACGAGCAGAAGGCGTCGGCGCAGGTCTCGCTGTTCGGCGAGGCCGGGGATGACCTGCCGGAGCCGCGGCTTTCGCCGGTGCCCGACTGGCTGCCCGCAGAGCGGCTGTCGGAAGAGTTCAAGGCCATCGGCTTTTACCTCTCGGGCCACCCTCTTGACGATTACATGCCCGCGCTGAAGCGGCGCGACGTGATGACCCTCGAGGAGGCGACCAACAAGGCGCGCGGCGGTCCGTGCATCGCCAAGCTGGCGGGCGTCGTCGCCGGGCGGCAGGAGCGCAAATCGGCCAAGGGCAACCGCTTTGCCTTTGCGCAGTTGTCGGATCCCACGGGCGC
The DNA here is from genome assembly GCF_001687105.1 of Salipiger sp. CCB-MM3. Classification (NCBI taxonomy): domain Bacteria; kingdom Pseudomonadati; phylum Pseudomonadota; class Alphaproteobacteria; order Rhodobacterales; family Roseobacteraceae; genus Salipiger; species Salipiger sp. CCB-MM3. The sequence goes on along the minus strand of NZ_CP014596.1, from coordinate 760,493 downwards.
CTATGAGGTGACGCTGTTCTCTGAGACGCTGGAGAAGAGCCGCGAGTTTCTCGAGACCGGCTCGAAGGTGGTGATCACCGTCGAGGCCACGATGGAGAGCGACCAGCTCAAGCTGCTGGCGCGCTCGGTGGGGCCGGTCGAGCAGGTGGTTGCGGGCGCAGGGGCGACTGGGCTGAAGATCTGGATCGAGGGCGCGGGCGCAATCAACCAGATCGCTTCGGTGCTGAGCCGCGCCGCCGAACAGATGCCCAAGGCCGGGCGCGGGCCGATCCGGCTCTGCCTTGCCGACAACGGGCTGCCCGGCGAGGTCGAGATGGACCTGCAGCAGGACTTCCCGGTGACGCCCGAGATCAAGGGCGCGGTGAAATCACTGGGCGGGGTGCTGGCGGTCGAGGACTTCTGAGCCCCGGCCCTCGGCGCAGCGCCGCCGATTTTCCGCGCGGCACAAAGGGTTTGTAGATTTGGCCCCGGCCAAAGGTTAAACGAAGGTTAACGTTTGCGGCGCCGTGATGGCCTCCGAAACACCTTCGCCAGACCTCAGCCGGGAGATCCTCTTGCACCGCCCTGCCCTGACTTCACGCTTCGGAGGCCTTGGCTGCGGCCTTGCACTGGCGGCGCTGGCCGCCTGCAGCGAGACGCGCGACGTGCCGCGCCTGTCCGAGGTCGAGCTGGCCGAGGACGCTGGGGAGAGCGCCGCGCTGCCTTCGGAGGCCGAACTGACCGAAGACGGTGGATTTCTGGAAAGCACACAGACCCCCGCGCGCCGCGCGCAAACGGCGCCGCAGGGCGGGCTGCTTGGCTGGCTCGGCGGCAGGGCCAGCGCTGCAAAGGCGGGCAGCGGGCCGGATGCGCAGCAGGTGCCCTTTGGCACCGCCCTGCCCTACGGCGAGATCGCGCGGGTCTGCGGCGTGCCGGGCCGGCAGCTTGGCGTTCCGGTGGCGCAATACCCCGAGAACCGCCGCGGCTATGTGCTTTATGACAGCCGCCCCGGCACCACCGCGGCGCGGGCGCTTTATATCACCGGCTTCGACGATGGCTGCGCGCGGCAGGTGACCGGCGCGCTGGCGCTCTTTGGCGCGCCGCAGTTGCATGAAGAACTGCGCTATGGGCTGGCGGGACAGACGCTGCCGAGCGGGCCGGTGGAGGGTGCCTATGAGACGGTGAAGGCCGAGGTCTGCCGCGTCTCCAGCGGCAAGCCCTGTGGCCGCGCGATGACCCGGCTGGCGCGCGATACCGCCTTCCTCAGCGTCTATCCGACCTTCGGCAGCGCCTCATATGTGAACATGCTGCTGCACGATGGGCAGGTGGTCGCGCTCGAACGGCACTGAGCCGCGCGGTGTTCAGTCGTGCTTAGTAGTGCGGCGGCCTTTCGTCGCCGATGACCACGCCGCCGCCACCGTCGGTCTCGCGCTCGGCCTCGCGTTCGAGCAGCATCTGCACCCGATATTGCAGCAGGGCGATGTCCTTGTCCTGCCGCGCCACGGTCTCGGACAGATCATCCACCGCGCGCAGAAGATGCGCGATGCGTTCCTGCAGGCTTTCCAGTTCTTGCGACATGGCAGCGCCTCCTTCGGCAAATGGTGGCGGTTTCCTTTCGGCTGCAGATAGGCAGAGAGACCGGCGGAGTCCATGGGCGGGAGGGGCAAGTCACGAAGAGGAAGGGGGCGGCACTTTGCCCCTGTGTGCGGCCGCAAGGCCGAGCAGCTTCGCCCGCGCTTTCGTCATTGCCACGTGGTTTTCCGCACAGGCTTTGGCTGAATGGCCCCGTGTATCGCGGAAGCCTTCTTCGCTAGGCTCGGGACCCACTGATTGCGGCGAAGGGGCACGACTCACCGTACGAAAACAGAGCGGTGATATGTGTCAAATCTCTTCTGGCTGAGCGATGCGCAGATGGCGCGACTGGAGCCATACCACCCGAAGTCCCACAGCAAGCCGCGCGTCGATGATCGGCGTGTCCTGAGTGGGATTATCTTAATCAACTGCAATGGGTTGCGCTGGCGATATGCGCCTAAGGATTATGCCCCCAACAACACGCTCTACAACCGCTGGAACCGTTGGGGGGACAAAGGCATTTTCGCGAAGACGATGACAGGACTCGCTGCCGGACATCGCAAGAAGAAGACCGTGATTATTGACGTTACCCAACCGAAGGCTCACCGAACGTCATCCGGTCTGGGCGCCCAAAAAGGGGGTCGCGGCGACGTGATTACGGACCAAGGGCGGGATGAACACGAAGCTGCAGGCCCTATGAAACAGGCAGGGGCGCGTCCCCTCAACCTGTTCGTCACGGCAGGACAGCTGAGCGACTACGTTGGTGCGCGGGCGCTTTGCGACAGGCATCCAGATGTCGATTCGCTGCTCGGGGCTCACGGCTATGAAGCCGATTGGGGCCAAGGAGAGTCGCAAGACACAAGTCAAAGGGATACGCGCCTTCGCCGCGTGCGCAAGCAGCGCAAGCACCCCGATCAAATGTTATTGGGGCCGGTATTAGCGCAGCAACCGGATTGAGATCATGATCCGCAGGCTCAAGGACTGGAGACGCGTTGCGCCCCGCTATGCCGATGCCCGTAAGTTCTCATTTCGGCCATCGCGCTCGTGGCAACCCTCATCTACTTGTTACGAATCCTGACCCTGACAGGCCAGCACGTGGAACGCTTGCCAACTCGAACGAGCTCACTTAACTTTCTCTGATAAGGCTCATTTTAGCCATCTCCACAGATTTGACTACTGCAACTTATTTTTCAGGACCCCCGTCCCGGCGGCGGCATTGTATCAACCGGAGTTTTCATGCGTCTGAGACTTTTTACCGATCCTGAATACGCCTCCCCCGTAAACCAAATGCACTGCGCGATGCTCATCCCCTTCCTCGGCAAAGAGGAATCGGCGTTCTGGTCCGAGGGCACCAATGTGTTCGACGCCTATAAGGCAAACGGGCCGGGCTATTTCGAACTTGCCGACACGATGGACGACGCACAATTTGCCGTGCTGCCCAGCACATGGCACCGCTACCTTGCCGATGGCACCACCGAAGTTGCCCTGCAATTTGCCCAAAAGGCCGCCGATGCGGGCAAGCAGGTCATCGTCTTTCACGAGCGCGACTTCGACTACAAGTTTCCCGCGCCCAACGCGCTTTTGTTCACGCCGACGGTTGAAGGAAAGCGCCGCTCGAATGAGTTTGGCCTTCCCGCATGGGTTCCCGATCACATGAGCGGCCCCGCCCCTCTGCGCGAGAAGCAGCAGAGCCCGTCGATCGGCTTTTGTGGCCAAGTCACGCGGCCCCGCGTCAAAACACGGGCGATCCAGTTCGCGCGCACCTCGCTCCCGCGACTGTCCGAGCGCCGGATGAGCGGTTATTCGGCGCCTCTGCGCAAGAGTTACCGCTACAAGTTTCTGCGCGCCAAAGCCGTTCAGACGCTGCTCGACACGCCGGGGATCGACACGCAGTTCCTATTGCGCGGCGACTTCTTCGCCGGTGCGAACAAGAAAACCAGCGCAGACGCCAAGACCGAGGCGCGACAGAGTGCGCTGGAGGTCTTCCTCGGCAACCTGCGCGATTGCGACTACAGCCTCTGCGTTCGCGGCGTGGGCAATTACTCCCTGCGCTTTTACGAGATCATGGCAGCCGGGCGGCCGCCGCTCTTCTTCGATACCGGCTGCGTGCTGCCCTACGACGGGTTGATCGACTGGCACAAAGAACTGGTCTGGGTCCCTGAAGATCAGCACGACCGCGCGGGCGAGATCCTTCTGGCCCATCACCGCGGACTCAGCGACGAGGCTTTCGTCGATCAGCAGAAAAGGGTGCGCGAGGTCTGGGAGGAGTGGCTGTCGCCTGACGGGTTCTTCCGCAACTTCTACCGCCACTTTCAGCCCAACTGAGCCCCGACTGAGGACTACGTGGATGCGCATGGAGCCCCGGCAGCGCGAGGCTCCATGCGGTTCTGCAGGCCCGAGCGCCGGGGCTCAGGCTTTGGCGGCCAGCCCCCCGGCACGGATTTCGCTGAGCGTACGATAGGGAGTCAGCGCTTCGGCGGCGATCTCCAGTTCCACAACGGCCCCATGCGGCGCGGCGCGGGCGCGCTCGAAGGCGGCGGCGAAATCTTCGGTGCTGCTCACCCGCTCACCATGCAGACCGTAGGCCCGCCCGAGCGCCGCGAAATCGGGATTGACGATCGAAGTGCCGCTGACCCGCTCGGGGAATTCGCGCTCCTGATGGGCGCGGATCGTCCCATAGGTGCCATTGTTGAGCACCAGCACGATCACCGCAGCCCCGGCCTGACGGGCCGCCGAAAGCTCTTGGCCGGTCATCTGGAAATCGCCGTCCCCGGCAAAGCAGATCACCGTGGATTCGGGCCGCGCCAGCTTTGCCGCCACCGCCGCAGGCACGCCGTAGCCCATGGCCCCCGACTGCGGCGACAACATCCGCATCCCCGGACGGAACCTGAAGAAGCGGGTCGGCCAGACGGTGAAATTGCCCGCGCCATTGGTCAGCACCAGATCGGTCCCCAAGACCTCGCGCATGTGGCGGCAGACGGCCACCATATCGACCGGTCCGGGCTGCGCCGGTGCTTTGTCGATGAAGGCGAGATAGGCCGCGCGCGCCTCGGACCGCCAAGCGGTCCATTTGCCCGAAACATGCGCGGGCAGCGCCTGCACGAAACGGCCGGGATCGGCATGAATGCCCAGAACCGGCTGATAAACCTTACCAATCTCGCGGTCCGAGCCGTGCACATGGATGACCTTCTGCCGCGGCTCGGGCACCTCGAGCAGCGTGTAGCCATCGGTCATATTCTCGCCGAAGCGCGTGCCCAGTGCGAGGATCACATCGGCGTCGCGCAGCAGCGCCTTGACCCCGGCGGTCATACCCACGCCTGCATCGCCGCAGAAGCAGGGCGAGGCGCTGTCGACCTGATCCTGATAGCGGAAAGAGGTGATGATCGGGATGTCGGAGGCCTCGGCAAAGCCCTGCAGCGCGGCGCGCGAGGGACCATCCCAATGCGCGCCCCCAAGCACGATGAGCGGCCGCTGGGCCTGTTGCAGCAACGACATGGTTTCAGCCATCGCGTCCGCCGAAGGCTCGGCAGGAAAGACCTTGGCCGAGCCGCTCAGCGCGGGCGTGTCGGTCTGCGCCATGAGCACATCCTCGGGCAGCGCCACGACCACCGGCCCGGGGCGCCCGGTGGTCGCCGTGATCCATGCGCGGGAGAGAATTTCGGGAATACGTTCAACCTGTTCGATCTCGGTCGCCCATTTCGCCATCGGGCCAAAGACCGCGCGATAGTCCAGTTCCTGAAACGCCTCGCGCTCCTTCATGTCCGTCGCCACCTGCCCCACCAGCAGGATCATCGGCACGCTGTCCTGCATCGCCGTATGCACGCCGATCGAGGCATTGGTCGCGCCGGGACCACGGGTGACCATGCAGATGCCCGGGCTGCCCGTGAGCTTGCCATGCGCCGCCGCCATGAAGGCCGCGCCCCCCTCCTGTCGGCAGAGCACGAAATCGAGCTTGCCGCCGGTGTCATGCATCGCGTCGAGCACCGCCAGATAGCTCTCCCCCGGCACCCCGAAGGCGCGTGTCGCCCCCAGCGCCATCAGGCATTCCACCACCAGTTCTCCACCGTTCCGCGTCATCGTCCCGCTCCCTGCCAGGCTGTGTTTGGAGATTTGTGCGCTCCCGGCCCGGCGGATGCAAGCACGGCCCCGCACAAAGCTGCCCGCCCAGTTTCCCCGCGCGCCAGAACGCTTTGTTAAGACCCGGCCTGTAGTTCTCGATCCTGTTCAGGGGCCCGTGCGGGCACCGGCAGGCCGTGCATCGGGGCAGCCCCCCCTTGCCACGTTGCACGCGCCATACCGGCCTGCACGGGCCCTTGGGCAAAGCTTTGGTGATCAGGCTGCGGGCGGCCCAGGCGCTCCCGTGGGAAAGGACCGAATTCGCGATGACAGAGCTTCACAGCCACGTGCTCGACCCCGCGCGCAACCGCAATGGCGAGGACCCGCTTGTTCCCTTCCTGCTCGGTGCGCGCCATGCTCCGGTCTCGATCTCCGTCCGCGATGTCCTGCGGCTCGATGCGCACCGGCTGCAGATCCTGCTCGTGGCACAGAAGCAATGGGCGGCGGAAAACCTGCCCTTCTCGCTGACCGAGATCACCGAATCCTTCCGCTCCGGGCTGGAGCGGCTCGGTCTCTCGCCCGGCCATTTCGATCCGCCGGGGCACCGCGCTGGCCCTGCCAGCGCCGAAACCACCACTTCCGATTTCGCCGACACATCCACCATGGCCAGCCCGACCGGCAAGGAGGCAGAGCAATGACGACCAAGGTCCTTGCGATCGACGACTCCCGCACGATCCGCAACTTGCTGCGCGTCTCGCTCGAAGGCGCGGGCTTCGAGTTCTATTCGGCCTGTGACGGCGTCGAAGGGGTCGAACAATTCTCCGAAGTCGAACCCGACGTGGTGATCACCGACATCAACATGCCCAATCTCGACGGGTTCGGGGTGATCGAAGAGCTGCGCAATGGCCCTAACCGCACCACCGTCCCGATCATCGTGCTGACCACCGAAAGCGGTGCCGATCTCAAGGCGCGGGCGCGCAGCGCAGGGGCGACCGGCTGGATCGTGAAACCTTTCGACGATGCGTCGCTGGTGTCGGTTCTGCGCCGGCTCACCGGGCATATGGCGTAGGAGCAAAACAATGTCGGGAAATTCGATCCGCGATACGTTCTTCGAGGAATGCGAGGAACTGCTCGAAGCGCTGGTGGAAGGGCTCTCCTCCATGGAGCAGGACCCGGATGACATGGATGTGGTCAATGCCGTCTTCCGCGCCGTGCACTCAATCAAGGGCGGCGCCGGGGCCTTCGCCCTCGACCGGTTGGTCAGCTTTGCGCACACCTTCGAGACGGTGATGGACAAGGTCCGCAGCCACGAGCTCAAAGTCACCGAAGAGCTGATGCATCTCTTCCACCGCTCTGGCGATCAGCTTGCCGATCTGGTCGAGGCGGCGCGCGACGAGCGCGAGCCCAATGCCGAGTCCGAGGCCACGATCCTCAAGGAGTTGGACAGCTACCTCGGCGAGGCCGACAAGGACGACAGCTTCAGCTTCGACGCCGTGACCCTCGCGTTCGAAGCAGCGCCGCTCGACCTCGCCGAGCCGTCCGAGGCGGTGCCCGACGCTGAGAGCGAGGGCGCGTCCCTGCGCCGCTTCCGGATCCACTTCAAGCCAATGCCGGCCCTCTACGCCAATGGCCACGAACCATTGCTGCTCTTTGACGCGCTGGCCGAGCTTGGCGAGGTACAGGTCACGGCGGACCTCTCGGGCCTGCCCGAATTCGACGCCTTCGATCCCAATGGCGCGGTGATGTCCTGGTCCATTCTGCTCGAAACCGCCGAGCCCGAGACGGTGCTCCACGAAATCTTCGAGTTTGTGGAATCCCTATGCGATCTCGACATCCGCGAGACTGACGGCGAAATGCCCGACACCCCCACGCCCGTCCAGTCCAGCGCTCCGTCCGAGGCTGGCCCAGCAGCTCCGCCCGCGCCGGATGCCCGCAACATCCCCGCAGACGCCCCCGAAGCACGGCTGGCCGAGGCGCGTGGCGAGGCGCGCGGACCAAGGCCCACGCTGCGGGTCGATCTCGAACGCGTCGACCGGCTGATCAACACCGTGGGCGAGCTAATCATCAATCAGGCAATGATCTCCCAGCGCATCGAAGAACTGGAACTGCCAGCAGTGGCGCATCTGACCAACGAGTTGGAAGCCTACAAGCTGCTGGCCCGCGACATTCAGGAAGGAGTGATGGCGATCCGCGCTCAGCCGGTGAAGCCGCTTTTCCAGCGCATGTCGCGCATTGTGCGCGAAGCTGCGGAGGCTACGGGCAAGAAGGCCCGGCTGGTGACCGTCGGCGATTCCACCGAAGTCGACAAGACCGTGATCGAAAGGCTCGCCGACCCGCTCACGCATATGGTGCGGAACGCGGTTGATCACGGGCTGGAAAAGGCCGACCGACGTGCAGAGGCGGGCAAAGAAGCGGTGGGTACCATCCGGCTCTCCGCGTCGCACCGATCGGGCAGCGTCTTCATAGAAATCGCCGACGATGGCGCAGGGCTCAATCGCGCCCGAATCCTCGAAAAGGCGATCGAGAAAGGGCTCATCGCGCCCGAGGCTGAATTGTCCGAAGCAGAGATCGACAACCTCCTCTTCCTGCCCGGCTTCTCCACCGCAAGCGAGGTTTCGAACCTCTCGGGGCGCGGCGTCGGAATGGACGTGGTGAAAAACGCGGTCGCTGCGCTCGGCGGACGGGTATCAATAGCCTCCACGCCGGGTGCGGGTACCACATTCACCATCGTTCTTCCCCTCACGCTGGCAGTTATGGACGGCTTCGTGATCTCCGTCGCCGATCAAACGATGGTCATCCCAATCGCCTCGATCATCGAAACCATCCGCCCAAGTCAGCGCGACTTGCACGCTGTCGGGACCAAGGGCGTGGTGATCCTTGTCCGTGGCGCCTATGTGCCTGTGGTCGATGTGGCGTTTAACCTCGGCCTCGCAGCCACGCGAAAAGCCGCGGGGGAAGGGGTACTGCTGCTTGTCAGCACCGAAAGCCAAGGCCTCACCGCGCTGAGGGTCGAGGCGATCCACGACCAGCGGCAAGTCGTCATAAAGAGCCTTGAGAGTAACTACGCCGCGATCCCCGGCGTTTCGGCCGCGACGATCCTCGGCGACGGCAAGATCGCCCTGATCCTCGACCCTGAAGAAGTGGTCAAATTGCAGCCCGCCGCCCCCTATTTCCCCGCGATCACCCCCCCGAAACTGGAGCTTCGCCATGCTTGACGCCGACGAGGGACCGACTGAGACGCAGTTCGAATTCATCACATTTTCTGCTGGAAACCAGAGTTTCTGTCTCGAGATCATGCAAATCCGCGAGATCCGCCGCTGGACCCCGGTCACCAAACTGCCGCACACGCCCGATGATGTGCTCGGCGTGATGAACTTGCGCGGCGCGGTCATCCCAATCTTTGACCTCTCCGCCCGCTTCGGGCTTGGCGAGACCCCGGACAATGAGCGCAATGTGGTCATCGTCGCGGCGGCGGGCGGCACAACGATCGGCCTGCTGGTGGAATCCGTCTCCGAGATCCTGTCGGTGGCAAAATCCTCGATACAGGAAACGCCGGACATGAAATCCGACGCCGCCAGACAAGCCATTCTCGGCGTGATTTCCGTCGGCGAAACCATGGTCCGTGTGGTCAATCTCGACGCGGTACTCGACCAAGACGGGGGGGCCGCCGCATGAGCCTCGCCGCGGCTGCCGAAATGCCGGAGGAGTTCTCTTTCTCCGACGCGGATTTCGAAGCGCTGGCACAACTTGCGCGGGCGGAATTTGGCCTCAGCCTCGCGGTCAGCAAGAAGCCATTGGTCTATTCTCGCCTCGCGCGGCGGCTGCGGGCACGTGGCTTGTCCTCATTTCGCGAGTATATGGCTCTTGTCGACCGCGCAGATGAGGCCGACGAACGGCTCGAACTTGTCTCGGCGCTCACCACCAATGTGACCAGCTTTTTCCGCGAGAAACATCATTTCGACACGCTGCGCGACGTGCTGCTCCCGGAACTCGCCAAACAGAACCGCATCCGCATTTGGTCAGCTGGCTGTTCCTCGGGGCCCGAACCTTTCTCAATCGCGATGACGCTGCTGGACGGGCTCCAATCGCTCCCTGCAGATCTACGAATTCTGGCCACCGACATCGATCCAGCAATTTTGCGCCGCGCACGGCGGGGCAGTTACCTGCGCGAAGATTGCGCGGCGGTGCCCAGCTCCTTTCAGAGCCGTTGGTTGATACCCACGCCCGGCGAGCCCGAGCAGGTCGAGATCAGTCAGGACCTGAAACGTTTGATCAGCTTTGCCGAACTCAACCTCATCTGCGACTGGCCATTCAAAGGACCCTTCGATGCGATCTTCTGCCGAAACGTCGCAATCTATTTCGATCAGGACACTCAACAGCGCCTCTGGACCCGATTTGCCACCATGCTGCGCGCGGGAGGGTTTCTGTTCATTGGCCACTCGGAACGGCTTTCCGGCCCTGCCACCAATGAGTTCGCGACCGCTGGCGTGACCACTTATCGCAAGCGCGCGCTGCCCGCACCGACGCAGCTGACTTAGGAGAACAAGATGAGTTTGAAGGATTCGCTGCGGATCATGGTGGTGGACGATATGGCCACAAGCCGCGGCCTCATCACCCAAGCCCTCGACGAGATTGGGATCAGCAATTACATCACCGAAAACGATGGCAGCAAGGCACTTGCCCGGCTCGCAGCGAGTCCTGTGCACTTGGTGCTTTCCGATTTCAATATGCCCAATATGGATGGACTTGGCCTGCTCAAAGCGGTGCGCCAGAACCGTGCGACCCAGAAAATCGGCTTCATTCTGGTGACCGGCAAACCAACCCCGGACATGGTGACGCAGGCCAAACAGTTGGGGCTCAACAATATGATAAAGAAGCCTTTTACGTCCATAGCCATGAAGCAATGCATCGAAAGCGTGGTGGGGCGGCTCTGAAAATGACCAGTGTCAGCGTTCCCCTCACCGCCCATGAGGCGACATGGCTTCTGTCACGGGAAATTCGCCGCCTGCAGCAACGGCTCGAGCGTCTCGAGCATGGGATGGAGCATCTCTATTCCGACAGTGCGGATGCGCGTCTCGGCTCCGTTGCGATCACCGCCTTTCAAGAGCTGGACGTGCTTGCGCAATCGACTGAGGCTTTGGCGGGCTATGTCGAACGGCTTGCTCGCCAGCTGGACAGTGAAACGACACTCGATCTTCAGGACGCGCTGAGCCGCATTCCCCTGCGCGAACTTGCAGGGAGGCTTGGCGGCACAAAGAACGAAGCACTGACGCCCAATGCTCCGGAAATGTTCTGATGGGTCAGCTCTATTCTGCACTCAGCCGCGAAGGCGCGTCACCCGAACCACTCTGGAATTTGCCGGACCCGGACAAGGTATCCGCGTGGAGAAAACCGGAAGCGACAGGGAAGGCTCGAGCATCGCCGCATACCCGCCCGGAACGCCGACACCGGCGATGCAAAATGCGGACGAATTTGGCTTCCGCGCGCGTTGGGATAGACGACAGGCGTCGCATGTATACCGGAGCGATACCTAGCTGACAGCGGGCGCAACTGCGTGTGACCGGCCGAAACGACCCACCTTTCGAGGCCATGGAGGCCGCAATCGATGCCGAAGATATCCCTGATCGTCGCCCATACCGATTTGGCTCTGCGTCGGCAGATCGCGGCGGGACTGCGCGGCGCGGAGGCCATCGATGTGATCTCTGAAACCCACGATCTGATGACGACATACACCGCCGTGGAAGAGCGTGAGCCCATGGCGGTTCTGATCGGCGAGGGGCTCGCCATGCTGCCTGAGTTTGAGGTCATGCGCGCGCTTTTCGCCACGCTCGACGTGCGCTGGCTGGTGATCAAGGCGTGCAGCGCCCCCCGCCCCGATGCTCCCGCCAGCCCATGGGACAAAAGGTCGGACCTTTTCGCCATCGACCCCGGCATTCTGCCCGACCAGTTGGCTGCCGAACTGCGCACGCTGACGCGCACCACGCGCCGACGTGGGGCCCCCGTGGCCCCGCCGCCCGTCGCTAGCGCAGGGCCGAGAGGCAATCGTTTCATCCTGCTTGGCGCCTCGACCGGCGGCGTCGACGCCTTGCTTACGGTGCTGTCGTCCTTTCCGCAGGACTGCCCGCCGACGTTTATCGTACAACATACGGGCGGCGGTTTTGGCGACAGCCTCACACGGCTTCTGGACAGGCAATGCGCCGCCGAGGTGCGCCCGGCGCGGGACGGCCAAAGGGTGGATCACGGGCAGGTGGTCATCGCGGCGGGCAGCCGCGCGCATCTGCATCTGGCAGGCGGCAAGCCGATGCGGATTGCGCTGCGCGCGGGCGAGCCGATCTCCGGCCACATGCCGTCGGTGGACGCGCTCTTTACCTCCGCCCTGCCCGGCGCGTCGCGGGCGGTGGCGGCGTTGCTCACCGGCATGGGGCGCGACGGCGCGCAGGGGCTCAAGGCGCTGCGCGAGGCGGGTGCGACCACCATCGCTCAGGACGAGGCGAGCTGCATCGTTTACGGCATGCCCCGCGCCGCGCGCGAGTTGGGCGCGGCGCAATCGACCTTGCCCCTCCCCGAGATCGGCCCCGCGCTTCTGCGCGCCTGCGCGGCGGATGCCCCCAGCCACTGTGGAAGGAGATCCGCGCCATGACCGAGAGTGCCGAAAAGCTGGTGAACGTCATCCAGGGCGAGTACCGGATTTCCTCCGCCCCAACCGAGGTTCTGTCGACGGTTCTGGGATCCTGCGTCGCCGTCTGCCTCACTGACCCCGAGGCCAGAGTGGGCGGGATGAACCATTTCCTCCTGCCGGAGCGTGCCGGGAAGGAAGGAGAGAACGTGCGCTACGGGGCGTATTCGATGGAACTTCTGATCAACGGGCTGCTGAAACGCGGGGCGCGCAAGGCACGGCTCACGGCGAAGCTCTTTGGGGGCGCCAATATGCTGAGCCAACTGCGCGACATTGGTGCCTCGAACGTGCGCTTTGCCAAGGAGTTTCTGCAGAACGAGGCGATCCCTCTGGCCTCGGAAAGCACCGGGGGAACGTCGGCGCGGCGCATCCGCTTTTGGGCGACGGACGGGCGCGTCCGGCAGTTCATCGTGCCCGGCGAGATCGAGGCGGTCGCGCCGATCACGCCGCCCAAGCCACCGCAGACGGAGATCACCCTGTTCTGAGAACCGGCGCACATGCAATCGCCCCCCGCTCCAGCCGGAACCCACGCTCCAGCCGGCACGCACCTAGGCCCGCCCCAACCGCGGCGAGGGTCAGACCGCGTCGATTTCCTGAAAGGCGTTGCGCAGCGCCTCGGACCAGTCGTGGCTCATCTTCTGAAACGCCTCATCGGTGGGCTCGATCCGCCGCCGAAGGGTGACCGCCAGCGCGTCGCGCTCGATCACCGCAAAATCAAGCGGCATGCCCACGCTGAGGTTCGAGCGCAGCGTCGAATCCATCGACAGCAGCACCGCCTTCTCGGCGTCGGCGAGCGTGGTCTCGGAGGAGATCACACGGTCGAGGATCGGCTTGCCGTATTTATGCTCGCCGATCTGCAGGAAGGGCGTGTCGGGCGTCGCTTCGATGAAATTGCCCTCGGGATAGACGAGGAACATGCGCATCGGTCCGCCCTTGCGCTGGCCGGCCACAATCATCGAGGCGGTGGCGTTCTGGTTCATCCGCTCCATCTTGCCCGACACCTCGGAGGTCACGTCAGACAGGGTGGCCCCAACGATCTCGGCCACCTGCAGCATGCCACTGGCGCGCAGGATGGAGCGTTCCGAGTCGGGGTCGTCATTGGCCTCGTTCAGGCGCGCGATGACGGTCTGGGTGATCGACAGCGATCCGGCGGTCATGATCCCGATCGCCCGCTCGCCGGGAGCCTCGAACAGGAACATTTTGCGGTAGGTCGCGATATTGTCGAGCCCCGCATTGGTGCGCGTGTCGGACAGCAGGACAACGCCCGCATCCAGCAGCAATCCGACGCAATATGTCATCTGTCCCTGAGTCCCTTGAAGGCTAGCAGCGCACTGATATAGCCCCACTACCCTAGCGTCGCAATCCTGAACGAACGGATAGGTCGCGCGCTTATTGCTGCTGCTGTTGCTGGCCCGCGGTCACCACGACCTCGACCTCCAACTCCTCCTCGGGCGTGCCGCCCTGCACGAGCCCTCGGATCGGCGCGGCGTCGAGCGCATCATAGCCCGAGCCGAGCCGCACGTAGCGGTCATCGGGGCAGCATTCATTGGCGGCGTCGAAGCCGACCCAGCCCAGTTCGGGCACCCAGATCTCGGCCCAGGCATGGCTGGCCTCATGCGGGCTGCCATCCTCGTTCGCCTGCAGATAACCGGTCACATAGCGCGCGGGCATATCCGCCGCATGCGCCACCGAGATCAGCGCATGGGCGTGGTCCTGACACACGCCGACGCCCCCCGCCAGCGCCTCGGCGGCGGTGGTATGCGGCTGCGTCTCGCCCGGTTTATAGGCAATGGCGCCCGAAACGGCGCGGCTCAGCGCATGGGCACGGTCGAGCGCGCTTGCGCCCTCCATCCCCTTCAGTGCCACGGCAGAGAGCATCTTCAGCTCGGCATCGGCTTCGACCTGCCGCGTCGGGCGCAGATAGGCCGAAGGCGGCACCCGCTCGCGATGATCGCGCAGAACGCCGAACAGATCGGTCGTCTCGACCTCGCCCAGCACTTCGACCGTCAGTTCAGTCAGCGGGCCACGCCATGTGGCAAGGCGGATCATGTCACCGCCGCCATCGACGAATTCCGCGCCGGTCTGCGCGCCTTCGGAGGTGACCTCCCACGACAGGATGCGTTGGCCCGCGCTCGACGCAGGCCAGAGTTTTTGCGACTGCACGATGCCGCGCACCGGCTGATCAAAGCGGTAACGGGTGATATGGCGGACGGAAAGTCTCATGCCGGCATCCCACTCAGGTAGACATTGTGCACGGTGGTCGCGACCTCGGCGTTGCGGGTCATGAACCGGGCAAGGAATTCGTGCAGCCCCTCTTCAAAGATATCGTCCACCGTCGCATTGCGCAAATCGTCCAGCAGCTTATGCGCCACCTCCTGCGCCTCGGTGCCGTTTTGGTAGTTCTCGGCCAGATCGTCGAGATGCTCGCAATACCATTGCACGCAGGCCCGCAGCGAGCGCGGGAAGCGCCGGTTGAGGATCAGCAGATGCGCGATCTTGGCGGCGGTGATCTCGCCCTGATAGCTCCAATTGAAGGCGCGCTGCGCTGTCATCGACTGCAGCAGCAGCGCCCATTGGCTCTGGTCGAGCCCCGAGCCGACGTAATTCACCGAAGGCAGCAGCACGTAGTATTTCACGTCGATCAGCCGGGCCGTGTTGTCAGCCCGCTCGATGGTCGTGCCGATGCCCATGAAGTCGTAACCGTCGTTGCGTAGCTGCGTCGACATGAAGGCGCCGCGGATCAACTGGCAGGCGCGCAGCGTCCATTCGCAAAGATCGGTGACCATCAGCTTGCTGCGCTCGGTGCGCTGAAGCTGTCTGAGTTCCTGAAACGACGAGTTGATCGCATCCCACGCAGGCGCGGTCAGCGCGGTGCGCACGACACGGGCATTCTCGCGCGCCGCGGCAAGGCAGGAGAACACCGAACTGGGGTTGTCGGCATCGAAGAACAGAAAGGTCTCGATATTGCGCTGATTGGTGTCCTTGTACTTCTCGATGAAGGGCTCGAGCGCACCCTTGGCCAGAAGCACGGCCTCCCAGTCGTTGCGATAGCCGCCGGTGGCGTTGGGCAGCAGCGCGTTGCGCGCGCCAACCTCCAGCAGGCGGGCGGTGGTTTCGGCGCGCTCGATGTAGCGCGCCATCCAGTAAAGGTGATCTGCAGTCCGGCTCAGCATGTCGTCACTCCGCCAATACCCAGGTGTCCTTGACCCCGCCGCCCTGCGACGAGTTCACCACGAGCGAGCCTTCGGTCAGCGCCACGCGGGTCAGGCCGCCGGGCACCAGCTCGATGTTCTCGCCGACAAGGCAATAGGGGCGCAGGTCGACGTGACGCGGCGCGATCCCCTCTTCGACGAACGTGGGACAGGCCGAGAGCGCCAGCGTCGGCTGGGCGATGTAATTCTCGGGGTTCTTGCGGATTTTCGCGGCAAAGGACTCGATGGTCGATTTGTCGGATTTCGGCCCGACAAGCATGCCATAGCCGCCCGAGCCATGCACTTCCTTGACCACAAGCTCCGACAGGTTCTCGAGCACGTATTTGCAGTCGTCTGCCTTGGCGCATTGCCATGTGGGCACGTTCTCGAGGATCGGTTCCTCGCCGAGATAAAAGCGGATCATCTCGGGCACATAGGTGTAGATCGCCTTGTCGTCGGCCACGCCCGCGCCGGGAGCCGAGCAGATGGTCACGCCGCCCGAGCGGTAGACGCTCATCAGCCCCGGCACGCCCAGCATGGAATCGGGCTTGAAGCACAGCGGATCGATGAAGGCATCGTCGATCCGGCGATAGATCACGTCGACCTTCTTGGGGCCCTCGGTGGTCTTCATCCAGACGAAATCGCCCTCGACGAACAGGTCCTGCCCTTCGACCAGTTCCACGCCCATCAGGTCGGCAAGGAAGCTGTGCTCGTAATAGGCCGAGTTGAACTGCCCCGGGGTGAGGATCACCACATTCGGCTCGCCTTGGCATTTCTGCGGCGCGACCGAAGCCAACGTCTTTTTCAGCAGGCCAGCATATCCATCGACCGGACGGATGCGGCTTTCCATGAACAGCTGCGGGAACATGCGCATCATGATCTCGCGGTTCTGCAGCATGTAGCTCACGCCCGAGGGCGTCCGGCAGTTGTCTTCCAGAACGTAGAACTGATCGGGTCCGGTGCGCACCAGATCGACGCCGACAATGTGGCTGAACACGCCGCGCGGCGGACGGAAGCCGATGGCCGCCTTCTCGAAGGCTTCGTTATTGGTGACCAGATGTTCGGGGATACGGCCGGCCCGGATGATTTCGCGGCGGTCGTAGACATCAGCCAGAAAGGCGTTCAGCGCCGCGGCCCGCTGCCGCACGCCGTGATCGAGTTTGCGCCACTCCAGCGCGGTCAGCACACGCGGGAACATGTCGAACGGGATCAGCCGCTCGGGGTCCCCGCCTTCGCCATAAACGGCAAAGGTGATCCCGACCCGCCTGAACAGCGCCTCGGCCTCGCTTTGTTTGAGGCTGCGCAGTTCGGCCGGCATGGACCGATACCATTTCTCCAGATTCTGATAGGCCGGGCGAACATCGTCGCCGCTCAACATCTCATTGAAAATCGCTGGCTTCGTGGCGCTCATAATAATCCCTTCGCTCTGAGGCTCACGTTCCATGTTTCGCGACCGGAGGAAAAGCCCCTCATGTCGAAAAACAATCTTGGCACCGATTTGGTTGCCCAAAAAAAGAGCGATTTCGCCATGTCGAATCCGATCTTGTGAGTATTCACCTCAGTTTAGCCGGAGTTTGCCGGAAAATGGCGCTGAATGCGCATTCATTGCGCACAAAAATTAGACACACATCAATCACGCCGCCTCGAAATTAATCACGGCGCCGTGAGCCGTGGCTCCCCAACGGAAAGCAAGTGGCGCGCTGCCCGGCCTTAGGTATCCGAAGGGGGCGCCGCAAAACGGCGCATCAGCAACGGGGAGCCGCGGCGGTCAAAGTCCGGAACAGGGCAGCCGCCAGCGGCACAACGATAATCGAAGCGGAGGAGGACCCGCCCAGATCACCGGCCACAAGAGCCGTTCCGTGCGGGGCCCGAAGAGACCGCTCTCTAGGGATGTAGAACATGATCAAAGCAATGAAATTTTCCAGCGTGGCAGCTCTTGCCATGATCTCGGCCGGTGCGGTTTCGGCGCAGGACGCCGACTGCCCGATCAAAGTGGGTGTGCTGCACTCGCTCTCCGGCACCATGGCAATTTCGGAAACCACGCTGAAAGACACCATGCTGATGCTGATCGACAAGCAGAACCAGGCCGGCGGCCTGCTGGGCTGCGAGCTTGAAGCCGTGGTGAAAGATCCCGCCTCCGATTGGCCGCTTTTTGCGGAAAAGGCGCGCGAGCTGATCTCCAACGACGAGGTCGACGTGATCTTCGGCTCCTGGACCTCGGCCTCGCGCAAGGCCGTGCTGCCGGTGATCGAAGAGCTCAACGCGCTCTACTTCTACCCCGTTCAGTACGAGGGCGAGGAAAGCTCGAAAAACGTCTTCTACACCGGCGCCGCCCCGAACCAGCAGGCGATCCCGGCCACCGATTACTTCCTCGACGAGCTTGGCGTCGAGAAGTTCGCTCTTCTGGGCACCGACTATGTCTATCCGCGCACCACGAACCGCATCCTCGAGGCTTACCTCAAGGATAAGGGCATCGCCGAGGAAGACATCTTCATCAACTACACCCCCTTCGGCCACTCCGACTGGTCGACCATCGTGTCCGACGTGGTCGCGCTTGGCGCTGACGGCAAGCAGGTCGGCGTGATCTCGACCATCAACGGTGACGCCAACATCGGCTTCTACAAGGAACTGGCGGCGCAGGGCGTCTCGGCGGACGACATCCCCGTGGTGGCCTTCTCGGTCGGTGAAGAAGAGCTTTCGGGCCTCGACACCTCGAACCTGGTCGGCCACCTCGCCGCGTGGAACTACTTCATGACCGCCGAAACCGACGCCAACGCCGAGTTCATCGACGAGTGGCACGCGTTCATCGGCGACGACAGCCGCGTCACCAACGACCCGATGGAAGCCCATTACATCGGCTTCAACATGTGGGTGAACGCGGTAGAAGCGGCCGAAACCACCGATGTCGACGCCGTGCGCGAGGCGATGTGGGGCCAAGAGTACCCGAACCTGACCGGCGGCACCGCTGTGATGGGCGTAAACCACCACCTGTCGAAGCCGGTGCTGATCGGCGAAATCCGCGCCGACGGCCAGTTCGACATCATCTCGGAAACCGATCCGGTTCCGGGCGATGCATGGACCGACTTCCTGCCCGACTCCGCGGTTCTGAAGTCCGATTGGAAAGATCTCGAGTGCGGTATGTACAACACCGAGACCGAAACCTGCGTGCAGATCCAGTCGAACTACTGATCTGAACTCCTCCCCGCGGGCGCGCCTCACTCTGCGCGCCCGCGCCTTCGTTCCGACTATTCCGTAGCTTTATCCGGGGGCCGTCCATGCCGCGCGCGCTTCTGCCTGCCCTTGCGCTCCTGCTTTGCCTGATCACCGCGCCGCTCGCGGCGCTGGCGCAGCAGACGGGCCTCACGGCAATCCTGCAGCAATATTCCGACGAGGTGGCCAAGCCCGGTCGTCAGACCGTCGGCGATCTCATCGGCGCGCTCGTCGGCTCCGGCGACCCCGCCGTTCCAGCCTTCCTGCAGGCCTGGGCCGACCGCGAGGTCTATCAGCGCGAAAGCGACGGGCAGTTCTATTATGCCACCAAGGACGGCGACGGCTTTGCGCTGACCGATGTGGCGACCGGCGAAAGCGCGGGCACCGCCCCTAGCGGCGAGCTGGATCAGATCCGCCCCAATGGCGGCGTGCGCCGGGTCATCGCCAGCGCGCTGGTGCAGTTCCAGCTGTCCGACCCCGAGATCTCCAACCGCATCGCCGCGCTCGACTCCATTGCCCGCAGCCCCTCCGCCGATCAGATCGAGCCGCTGCGCGCCTCCATCGAAACCGAGGAGGACCCCGGAGTTCTGGCCCGCAAGAAGCGTCTCGACGGGATGCTCACCGCCAGCTTCGGCGCCACGCCCGAGGCCCGCATCGCCGCCATCGAAGCGCTGTCTTCCGAGCTGAGCGTGGACGTGCGCGCGGTGCTCAACCAGATCCTCACCACCCGCTCCGGCGTCGCCGAGACCCTGCCCGAGGGGGCCAATATCGCCCGCGAGCTGACCCCCGGCGCGGACCTGACCGAGGCCGAGGCCTATGCCCGCCTCGTGAGCGCCGATCTGGCGCGGCCGGTGCAGAGCCGCGAGCAGATCAAAGCCGCGCTCACCGCCAATATCGACGGCGGCACCGTCGCGGGTGTGCCGGTGGGCCAGCTTGGCACCGAGGCCGGGCGCGAGCGCGCCTATGCCGCGCTGGCCGAGGCCGGCACCGTGCCGCCCCGCGTCACCGAAGAGGACCGCGAGACCGCCCTCGCCTCCCACGTATTCTATGAGGAATACACCGAAGCCGATCCGACCATCACCGCCGCCGCCGAGGACGCGCTGAAAAGCGTGCGCACCCGCGTCGGCATGTGGCAGGCGCTGGACTTTGGCCTCGACTCGCTGTCGCTCGCCTCGATCTACTTCCTCGCCGCCATCGGCCTTGCCATCACCTTCGGCGTCATGGGGGTCATCAACATGGCCCATGGCGAGTTCATCATGATGGGCGCCTATACCGGCTACGTGGTGCAGCAGATCATCCCCGATTACACGCTGTCGCTGATCGTCGCGCTGCCGCTGGCCTTCGTGATCACCTTCGCCGCGGGCGTTGCGATGGAGCGGCTGGTGATCCGCTGGCTCTATCACCGCCCGCTCGAGACGCTGCTCGCCACCTTCGGCATCTCCATCGCGCTGCAGCAGCTTGCGAAGAACATCTTCGGCACGCAGGCCCGCCCGCTCACCTCGCCGCATTGGCTCGACGGCGCGTGGATCATCAACGACGTCGCCGGCATCGCCAATATCCGCATCGCGATCTTCGTGCTGGCGCTGGTGTTCCTGTGCCTGATCCTGTTCATCCTGAACAAGACCCGCATCGGCCTCGAGGTCCGCGCGGTCACCCAGAACCCCGGCATGGCCGCCTCCATGGGCATCAACCCCGACAAGATCAACATGCTGACCTTCGGCCTCGGCTCGGGCATCGCCGGCATCGCGGGCATCGCCATCGGCCTGTATGCGCAGGTCACCTCGGAGATGGGCGCCAATTACATCGTGCAGAGCTTCATGACCGTGGTCGTGGGCGGCGTCGGCAATGTCTGGGGCACGCTCGCGGGCGCCGCGCTGATCGGCATCCTGCAAAAGGGCATCGAATGGATGAACCCCAGCAATACGCTGGCGGCGCAGACCTATATGATCCTCTTCATCATCCTCTTCATCCAGTTCCGGCCAAAGGGCATCGTCGCCCTCAAGGGCCGCGCGGCGGGAGATTGATCATGGACAAATCCCACAACTGTCTCACCTCTGGCCAGCGCCGGGCCGCCTCCGGCGGGAGTATTTGCGGAAAGATGAAAGCCCACATGCGCCCTGCTCTTCCTCTTGGCGAAAATATCCCGGGGGAGAGCCGCGCAGCGGCGCGGGGGCGGAGCCCCCAAACGGGGGACGGCGGGCGGAGTCTCCTCTCCCTCGCGACCAAAGGAGCCTTCGCATGACCAGCTTCTTCGCGCAGAACAAATCCGTCGCATGGTTCCTGCTGGCCCTCGCGCTGTTCGTTGTGCTGGTGACCGTGCTGGCACCTGCAACCGGCACCGGGTTCCTGTCGACCTCTTTCGTCAAGACGCTGGGCAAGACGCTGTGCCTGATGCTCGTCGCCGTGGCGATGGATGTGGTCTGGGGCTACACCGGCATCCTAAGCCTTGGGCATATGGCGTTCTTCGGGCTCGGCGGTTACATGATCGGCATGTGGCTGATGTACGCCCGGACCGAGCTGATCATCGCTGAAAGCCTCCGCGCCGCGCCGATCCCGCCCACCCCCGAAGAGATCCATGACGCCATCGGCCAGCAGATTTTCGGCGTGGTGGGCAGCGCCGATTTCCCGTGGCTCTGGGGTTTTGCCCATAGTCTGACGCTGCAACTGCTGCTCGTGGTGCTGGTGCCGGGCGTGCTGGCGCTGGTCTTTGGCTGGCTGGCGTTCCGCAGCCGGGTCACCGGGGTTTACCTGTCGATCCTGACGCAGGCCATGACGCTGGCGCTGTCGCTTTATCTCTTCCAGAACGAGGCCGGGCTGCGCGGCAACAACGGGCTATCGGGCCTGCAGAACCTGCCGGGACTCGACGCGGTGCCGCAGTCGACCATCTCGATCTGGTTCTTCTGGGCCTCGGCGGCGGCGCTCGGGTTTGGCTATCTGCTCTTTGCCTGGGTGGTCTCGGGCAAGATGGGATCGGTGATCCGCGGCATCCGCGACAATGAGAACCGGGTGCGCTTCCTCGGCTACCATGTGGAGAGCTACAAGCTCTTCATCTTCACGCTCACCGGCATCGTCTCGGGGCTCGCGGGCGCGCTCTATTATCCGCAGGCGGGCATCATCAACCCCGCCGAGATCGCCCCCATCGCCTCGATCTACCTCGCGGTCTGGGTCGCCATCGGCGGGCGCGGGCGGCTCTACGGCGCGGCGCTTGGCGCGGCTGTGGTGTCGCTGCTGTCGAGCTGGTTCACCGGCGGCGGCGCGCCCAACATCAATCTCGGCTTCTACACGATCAACTGGACCGACTGGTGGCTGGTGCTGCTGGGGCTCAGCTTCGTGGCGGTCACACTGCTGGCGCCCAAGGGCATCGGCGGGCTGTTCGACCTGTTCACCCGCCGCCATCCGGTGCCCGAACGGGTTGGTGACTTCGGGCCCGACATGGGCGCGCATCGCACCGTCGAGGGGGAGGAAGAGAAATGAAGACCCTGCTCGAGATGTCCGGCGTCTCCGTCAGCTTCGACGGCTTCAAGGCGATCAACAACCTCAGCTTCCGCATCGGCGAGCCGGAACTGCGCGCCATCATCGGCCCCAATGGGGCTGGCAAGACCACCTTCATGGACATCATTACCGGCAAGACCCGCCCCGACGAGGGCCGCGTGCTCTGGGGCGAGAAATCCGTGTCGCTGCTGAAGATGAGCGAAAGCCAGATCGCCCGCTCGGGCGTGGGACGCAAGTTTCAGAAGCCCACGGTGTTCGAGGCGCAGACCGTGCGCGAGAACCTCGCCATGGCGCTGAAGAATAAGCGCGGGCCTTTCGATGTGCTGTTCTACAGCAAGACCAAAGCCGGAGCGGAGCGGATCGAGAGCATCGCCGAGGAGATCGGCCTCACCGACCAGCTTGGCCGGGTCTCGGGCGAGCTCAGCCACGGACAGAAACAATGGCTCGAGATCGGCATGCTGCTGGCGCAGGACCCGCGGCTGCTGCTGGTTGACGAGCCCGCGGCGGGGATGACCCCCGCCGAGCGCGAGCACACCACCGACCTGCTGCGCCGCGCCGCGCAGAAACATGCGGTGGTGGTGGTCGAGCACGACATGGAATTCGTGCGGCGGCTGGATTGCAAGGTGACGGTGCTTTGTGAAGGCTCGGTGCTGGCCGAGGGCTCGCTGGACCATGTGACCGCCAATCAGGACGTCATCGACGTTTATCTGGGACGATGAAGACGCTCGCAGACCTGCGAGAGATTTGCGGATGGAGTGAGATGCCATGCTGAAAGTCGACAACCTCACCCTGCATTATGGGCAGAGCCAGATCCTCCACGGCATCAGCCTCGCGGCAGAGCCGGGCAAGGTCACCGCGGTGATGGGCACCAATGGCGTGGGCAAGACCTCGCTGCTTAAGGCCATCGCCGGGCGCCACCCCTACTCGGGCGGCGCGATCAGCCTCGACGGCAAGCCGCTCGATCACCTCAACGCCTATCAGGCGGCGCGCGCGGGCATCGCCTATGTGCCGCAGGGGCGCGAGATCTTCCCGCTGATGACCGTGCAGGAGAACCTCGAGTCGGGCTTTGCCTGTCTCGACCGCTCCGAGCGCGGCGTGCCGGCGCATATCTTCGAGCTGTTCCCGATCCTCAAGGACTTCCTACAGCGGCGCGGCGGCGATCTGTCGGGCGGCCAGCAGCAGCAGCTCGCCATCGCCCGCGCGCTGATCACCCGGCCCCGCGTGCTGCTTCTCGACGAGCCGACCGAGGGCATCCAGCCCAATATCATCCAGCAGATCGGCCGTGTCATCGCGCAGCTGCGCGATCAGGGCGACATGGCGGTGGTTCTGGTCGAGCAGTATTTCGATTTCACCTGGGGGCTGGCCGACAGTTTCTATGCGGTCACCCGGGGCGAAGTGTCGCTCTCTGGACAGTCCGGCGAGATCGATCGCGAGGCATTGCTCGAAAAAGTCTCTATCTGACCCAAAACCCCCCTAAGTTGCTGCGTTGCGGCGTCTTTTTTCCTTGCCTAAAGCGCTTTGAGCGCCAAGTCTCCGGGCAGGAGATTGTTGACATGCATACGTTGGTGAAGGGGTTTTTGAGGGAGGAGCATCTGCTGCGCCGCGGCGCGATTGCGCGCGAACGGCTCTCCCAAAGATTGCAAACCATATGCCCGGCTCACTTTTTCGGGCCGCCCCTTCTGCCCGCGGGTTAAAAACCGACAACAGGAGGACACCATGACATCCATCAAACGCCGGATTCTCGGCGGCACCGCTTTGGCGATGGTGCTGACCGCCGGAATGGCACAGGCCGACACGATCCGGTTCTGGACCATCGAAGAACAGCCCGAACGCCTTGCCAAGCAGGAAGCCATGGCAAAAGCCTTCACCGAAGAGACCGGCCATGAGGTCGAGGTCATCCCGGTCACCGAAAGCGAAATGGGCACCCGCGCCACCGCTGCCTATGCCGCCGGTGACATGCCCGATGTGATCTACCACCCGCTGTCCTACGCCCTGCCCTGGGCCGAAGCGGGCATTCTCGATCCCGACGCCGCCACAGACATCATCGAGGAGCTGGGCGGCGCCACTTTCGCCCCCGGCGCGCTGCAGATGGCCGAGTTCGACGGCGGTTTCGCCTCGGTCCCCGCCGACGGCTGGACGCAGATGATCATCTACCGCAAGGACCTCTTCGAAGAGGCCGGGCTCGAGCCGCCGACCAGCTATGCCGCAGTGGAAGCGGCGATCGAAAAGCTGCACAACCCGCCCGAGATGTACGGTTTCGTCGCCGCCACCAAGGTCGACGAGGCCTTCATGAGCCAGGTGCTGGAGCATGTCTTCCTCGCCAATGGCGTCTCTCCGGTGGGCTCCGACGGCTTTGCCGAGCTTGATGAAGCGGCAACCACCGAAGTTCTGGATTTCTACAAGGCGATCGCCAAGGCCTCGCCGCCGGGCGATCTCTACTGGGATCAGGCCCGCACGATCTATTTCTCGGGCAACACCGCGATGACCATCTGGTCGCCCTTCATCCTCGACGAGCTTGCGGGGCTGCGCGACAGCGCGCCGCCGACGATCACCGATGATCCGACCTCGGCGGAACTCGCTGGCAAGACCGGCATCGTCACCAACTTCTCGGGCCCCTCGAACCCCGATGGCGCCGCCTTTGCCGAGCTGAACTTCCTTGGCGTGACCGGCGATGCCAACACCGATGTCGCCGAGGAATTCGTCAGATTCTCGATGGACGCGGGCTATCTCGACACGCTGGCGATCGCGCCAGAGGGCAAATTCCCCGTCCGCCGCGGCACCGACGACGACCCCGAGATGTTCGTCACCGAATGGTCGAAACTGCCCGTCGGCGTCGACCGTCAGGCCTCGCTTGTCGATCTTTACGGTGAAGAGACCGTGGACGAGCTTGTTGCCGGCCTCGACGTGGCGCAGCGCTGGGGGGCCGATGTGGGCCAGATGGCGCTGGCCTCGAAGATGGTCAACAGCCAAGCGGTGAACCGCGTGGTCCGCGCCTATATCGACGATGAGATCGACGCCGCCGAGGCGGTCAGCCAGCTCAACGACGAGCTGAGCGCGATCCAGTAAACATCCCATATGGCGGGGCGCCCTTCCGGCGCCCCGCTTCCTTTTCCGACGTGCAAGACCGGAGGGTGCCATGACGGAACCCGTTCCACCTGACATGGCCCGCCCGCCCAAGGGCATGGGCCCCCTCGCCCGCCGCGAGGCGCGGCTGGCCTGGGGCCTGCTGTTCCCGACGCTCGCCGCAGTGGCGCTGGTGGTCATCCTGCCGCTGCTTGCGGTGTTCTGGATTGCCTTCAAGCCCATCGGCCTCGCCGAGCTGCGCCCACCCGCGCCGGTGGTGCGCGAGGACATCCGCGGCGATCTCGACGAGGGCGATCCGGACGCGTACCTGCGCTACCGGCTGCGCAACTCCTCGCAGGATCAGGCGATCACCGGCGTCACCCTGACCGACACATGGCCCGAAGGCCTGAATGCCACCGAGATGGACCCGCGCTGCACGCTCGAGGGCAGCACGCTGACCTGCGATCTCGGCGACTGGGAGGGCGGCTTCCGCGACCAGATCCGCATTCCCGTCGCCGCCGAGCCCTCCTATTTCGACGGCCCCGACGTGGAAGCCAGCGAGCCCGTCATCACCGGCCGCGCGAACAACGTGCTGACCTCCTTCTCCAGCTTCACGCTGGAAAACTTCGCCCGCATCTTCCAAGGCTCGGAGTTCTGGTCGGTGCTTGGCGTCACGCTTTTCTACACCGTCTTCGGCACCGCCGGCGCGCTGATCCTCGGGCTCTTCGCGGCGATGCTGCTCGACAAGAGCTTTCGCGGGCAAGGCATCCTGCGCGGGCTCTACCTCTTTCCCTATGTCGCGCCGGTGATCGCCGTGGCCTTCGCGTGGATCCTGCTGTTCGACCCTTACTCGGGCTCGGCCAATGCGCTTTTGATGCAGATGGGCGTGACCTCGCAGGCGATCAACTTCTTCGGCGAGCGGCCCTTGGCGCTGATCATGGTGACGCTCTTCGAGATCTGGCGCTACTTCCCGCTGTCGTTCCTCTTCATCCTCGCGCGGATGCAGTCGATCGACACCGACATGTATGAGGCCGCCGATATGGACGGCGCCTCACCCTTCCAGAAGTTCCGCTACCTGTCGCTGCCGCAGCTTCTGGGCATCCTGTCGGTGCTGTTCCTGCTGCGCTTCATCTGGACCTTCAACAAGTTCGACGACATCTTCCTGCTCACCGGCGGCAACGCCGGGACCCGGGTGCTGACGGTCAACGTCTACGAGCAGGCCTTTGCCCTGTCGAACATCGGCGCGGGGGCTGCGGTGGCGGTGGTGATCTTCCTGTCGCTGATCCTCTTCTCGCTGTTCTTCTTCCGCGTGATGAGCCGGGAGGAAGGGCTGTGATGTGTCGTAAAACGCCCATGCGAAGGGGCGCTGCCCCTCTTGGCCTTCGGCCAATTCACCCCGGGATATTTACGCCAAGAGGAAGCAGGGGGACGCCATGAAAGCGATGCGCTTTGGATATGTGACCGGGCCCGTGCTGGGAGCGCTCTGGTGCTTCGTCATCGCCACCACCGTGGCGGTCGCCATGAGCTTTGCCACCGGCGCCGGGTTCCGCCCGGTCTGGCTTTCGCTGCCGCTGGGGGCGCTGATGGGGCTGGCCTGTCTGCGCTGGGGCGGTGTGGCGCGGCCCGTGCTGCCCGCGGCGCTCGGCGCGGCGATGCTGGCGCTGGCGGCGCTAACCGGGCTCGCGCCGCTCGCCATCGCGCCAGAAGCCTCGGCCGCGGCGCGCTGGACCGGGCTCTTGGCGGCGGTTCTCTTTACCGCGCTGGGGCTGTGGAAGATCCTCGACAAGACCCCCGAGGGCGCGCTCACCCGCCATGTCTTCGAGGCGGCGGTGATCCGGTTCCTCACTGGCTTTGGCTATATCTTCTTCACCGCGATCGTGCTCATCCCGTTCTACGTGATGGTGATGACCTCGCTGAAGAACCAAGCCGCGCTGGTGCAGAACCCGCTCGATTTCTCACTCGACCTGAGCCAGGGCTGGGGCCTCTTCCGGTCTTACGTCGAACTGATGCGGGATTATAATTTCGGCTCGTATCTCTGGACGTCTTTCTACGTCTCGGTGCTGACGGTGCTGATCACCCTCGCCTTCGCCATCCCCGGTGCCTATGCCGTGGCGCGGCTGCGCTTCCGCGGGCAAAAGCTGTTCTCGCGCTCGATCCTGCTGATCTACATGGTGCCGATGATCGTGCTGGCGCTGCCGATCTACATCGCCTTTTCGATGACCGGGCTGCGCAACACCATCTTTGGCATCGTGCTGATCTACCCGGTCACCACCATCCCCGTGGCGCTCTACATGCTGCAGGGCTACTTCCGCGGCCTGCCTTCGGAGGTCGAGGAGGCCGGGCTGATGGACGGGCTGTCGCGGCTCAAGGTGATCTGGAAGATCACCCTGCCGCTGTCGCTGCCGGCGCTGGCCTCGGTGTCGCTTTATGTCTTCATGATCGCATGGAACGAGTTCCTGCTGGCCTTCATGCTGCTCGATGACCCGAACAAATTCACCCTGACCCGTGGCATCGCCTCGCTGAACTCTTCCGAGGTGCCGCGCCAGCATCTGATGGCGGGCTCGGTGATCGCCACCGTGCCGATCATGGTGCTGTTCCTCGGGCTCGAACGCTTCATGACCAAGGGGCTCACCGCCGGGTCGGTGAAAGGATGATCGCGCCGCAGGGCGCAGGCGCGGCGGCATCGCCCGCGCGCAGGTTTGGAAAGGACTGACATGGCTGGGATCGAACTGAACTCCGTCGAGAAATGGTACGGCGACGCGCAGGTGATCAAGGGCGTCGACCTTGCCATCGACGAGGGCGAATTCATCATCTTCGTCGGCCCCTCGGGCTGCGGGAAATCCACCCTGCTGCGGATGATCGCCGGGCTCGAGGAGACGTCGCGCGGGCAGATCGTCATCGGCGGGCGCGACGCCACCGCCGAGCCACCGGCGCAACGCGGGCTGGCGATGGTGTTCCAGAGCTACGCGCTCTACCCGCATATGTCGGTGCGCGAGAACATGGGCTTCTCGCTCAAGGCCGCGGGCGCCAGCAAGGACGAGATCACCTCCAAGGTCGATGAGGCGGCGCGGGTTCTGAAGCTCGAGCCGCTGCTGGAACGGCGGCCCAAGGACCTCTCGGGCGGCCAGCGCCAGCGCGTCGCCATCGGACGCTCGATCGTGCGCGACCCCACAGCCTTCCTCTTCGACGAGCCGCTGTCGAACCTCGACGCCGCGCTGCGGGTCGAGATGCGCTATGAGATCGCCAAACTGCATCAGGCGCTCGGCTCGACGATGATCTATGTCACCCATGATCAGGTCGAGGCGATGACGCTGGCCGACCGCATCGTGGTGCTGGAAGGGGGGCGGGTCAGTCAGGTCGGCAGCCCGCGCGAGCTTTACGAGCGGCCCGGCAATCTCTTCGTGGCGCAGTTCATCGGCTCGCCGAAGATGAACGTGTTTGCCGCGACGACGCCCGGTCTGCGCCTCGCCGCGCCGATGCCCGCAGGCGCCGAGCAGATCGGCATCCGCCCCGAGCATATCACCCTGACCGAACCCGGCAGCGGACAGATCGACGGCACGGTGGACGTGCTCGAATACCTCGGCGCCGACACCTATGTGATCGCCGATTGCGGCGAAGCGGGCAAGCTGACGGTGCGGGCGCAGGGCGACACCGGCCTCGCCCCCGGCGCGCGCTGCGGCCTCGCCTTCGATCCCGCGCAGATCCGTGCCTTCGATTCCGCGGGCCTCGCCCTGCGCTGAGCCGCCCGCTTCTTCTCTTTCAAAATACGCCGGGGGAGTCGCGCATCGCGCGGCGGGGGCAGCGCCCCCACCCTATGGCCACGCCGTGCAAAGGAGGGGGGTGCGCGGGCCCTCCCCTTCCACGACCGCGCCTTCCATGTCATTGTGAGCAAAGAGCCATTCCAGCCGAAAGCCGCGCCGATGCACCGGATCGCCTGCCTTGTTGCCCTGCTGACCCTGCCGCTGCTACCCGGCGGCGCTGCGCCCGTCGCGGCGCAGGTCTCGCCGCAGAACATCGACGCCGCGCAAAGCGCCGAGCGGCCTTTCCGCTGGCCCTCACGTCCCGGCTGGACCCCGGACCGGCCCCATCGCCCGGGCCGACCCGACTGGCCGCAGCGCCCCGGATGGTCCGGCGGCGGCTACGGCCCAGCCTATGGCGGGGGCTTTGGGCTGTCGCTCGATCTTGGCGCCAACCTGCCCGGCGCCGATGGATCGGTGCGCGAGCCGGTGATGACCATCGAGCGGGGCAGCCCGGCCGGAACCCGGCAGATCCGCAACTCTCCCGGCGCGCCAGTCGTCAGTGCGCCGCCCGCCACCGCCTCCCGCGTCACGCAGCCGCCGATGGTCGAGCGCGCCCCCGTGGCGACGCCGAGTACCGCGCCCGGCCAAGCCCTTCAGGGCGTGGGCGAGATGAATGGCGGCGGCGCGGCCTTGGGGCAGGTGCTCAGTTCCGACGGCGAGAATTACGTGCTGCTGCTGACCCTGCCCGAGACCCGCGTCACCTGTCTCGGCCAACTCGACGGCCCGCCCGCGATCTTCCCGAGCATGGGCTCGGCGCTGGCCTGCACCGACGGGGCGCAGGGCAACGCGCTCTTCGCCACGCCCGAGGAAGGCACCGGCAGCAGTGCCAGCTTCACGCTCGACGGCGGGCGCGGAGGGTATCTGGTGTTTCCCTGAGCAAGACCGCTCACGCCTCCGCCAGCGCGCAACAGCGCGGGAAGGACGCCGCGAAGGTCGCGCCGTGGCCCAGCCCTTTCAGCACCTCCAGTTGCACGCGCAGGTCGGGCCGCTGCGCCAACCGCTCGGCCATCGCCATCGTGTCGGGATTGGGCCGCGGCTCGGGCAGATCGGGCGTTCCCGAGCGGTGCTCATTGTCGCCGAGCATCATGAGAACCTCCGCCCTGCCACGCTCCAATTGCGGCGCCTCGGCGGCCATCGCCTGCAATGCGCCTCCGCCGAAGCCGGTGGATGGGCTGATCGGCATGTAGGCGCGGAAAGCCCCGGGCGCAGACAGCAGCGTCGCCAGCGCGAAAACACCGCCATAGGAGTGCCCCCACAAAGAGCGCCGCGCCGGATCGAGCGGGGCATGCGCCGCAAGCGCCGCGGCCAGCGGCCCCAGCAGGCGGGCGCGGAACGCCGCCTGCCCGCCAAACTCCCAATCTCGCCCGCGGCCATGTTTTGGCGTCTCGAGAGGTGTGGGCGTGTAGTCCCGGGCGCGCGCCGCGCCGTCGAAACCTTCTTCGATGGGATATCCGATGCCGACCACCGCCAGCCCCGGATGCGCTGTCAGCTGCGCCGCGCTCAAGCGGCTGAAGGCGGCGTTGCCGTCGAGCATCCACAGCGAGGGCCAGCCACCCGAGGGCGCCGCGCCGCGCGGCGCCGCGATGAACAGGCGATATCCCAGCCCTTCGGCGGTGACGTCAAATTGTGCAAGCGCGTGGCTGTTTGGCGGCGCGTCGAAAAGCGGAAAGCTGACCGGGGGCTGCCGCCGCTGCGCCAGCGCGGGGGTCGCAGCGAGCCCCGCAAGGGCGGTCAATGATGTGGTAAAGCGTCTGCGGCTGAGGTCCATGCGCCATCTCCTGAACGATCCGGGAAGGGTCGGGCTGGCGTGGGCTGGCTCCTTTACCTGCGATGTAGCCGGGCGCGGACGGCGTTGCAATGCGCTGGCGCAGCGGCGCTCTGCAGCTTCAGTCCATATGGCGCAGGAAGAGCGCCGCGCCGCGCGGCGCCTGCATGGCCCAGTCCATCTGCGCCTCGGTCTCCACCGCGCAGGGCCGCAGGTGGCGCAGCCGTGCCAGCGCCTCGTCCGGGGCCTCGCCCGCCTCGATCATCAGCCGCAGCGCCACCATCCCCGAGCGGCCGCAGCCACCGCGGCAATGCACCAGCACGCGCCCGCCCCCCGCCAGCGCCCGCAGCACCTGCGCGCTGACCTCCGGCCAGCGGGCGCGCATGCCCTCGGGCGGCGTGCCGAAGTCGGGGATCGGCAGATGCACCCAGCGCGTGCCGTGATCCTGCACCTGCGTGCCGAGCAGGCCCGCGCCCGCGGCCTGCAGTTCGGCCTCGGTGACGAGGGTGATCACCATCGCCGGGCGCCATTCGGTCACATGCGCCACATCCCCCGGCAAATTGCCCCCCGCCCCCGGCATCGGCGAGATGGCAAGGATGCCCTCCGAGACCGGGAGCGCGTAGATGATCATCGGCTCAGATGTCATCGCTCGAGAATGTGTCGCAGGCCGCGATGTTCCCGGCCTCATAGCCGCGCGCGAACCAGCCCGAGCGCTGCGCGCTGGTGCCATGGGTGAACGTATGCGGCTGCGGCACCCGCCCGGCGCGCTTCTGCAACAGATCGTCGCCGATCATCCGCGCGGCGTTCAGCGCCTCCTCCACGTCGCCCGGCTCGAGGATGCCATCCACATGGCTGCCCCAGACCCCCGACAGGCAGTCGGCCTGCAACTCCAGCCGCACGGTCAGCGCTTTGGCCTGCACCTCACTGGCCCGTTGGCGCAGCTTTTCGACCTCGGGCAGGATCCCCAGAAGGTTCTGCACATGGTGCGCCACCTCATGGGCGATCACATAGGCGGCGGCGAAATCGCCCTCGGCGCCAAGCCGCTGTTCCATCGTGGCGAAAAACTCGGTGTCGAGATAGGCCTGCTGATCCAGCGGGCAGTAGAACGGCCCGGTGGCCCCGCTTGCACCGCCGCAGGGCGAGGCGGTCTGGCCCGAGAACAGCACCAACACCGGCGGGCGGTAGTCGATCCCCGCCTGCTCTGGCAGAACCTGTCCCCAGACCTGCTCGGTGGTGGCGAGCACCTGCGCGGCAAACTCCCCGGCCAGCTGTTCCTGCGGCGTAAGCTCGCGCGGTTCGGACGAGGTCTGCATCGTGCTGTCGTTGAGCAGCGGCGTGACGTCGACACCGGCGAAATAGCCGATCGCCAGAACCACGAGCAGCGCAATACCGCCAAGCCCGCCGCCTACGGCAACGCGCCCGCCGCCGGACCGGCGGCGGTCTTCGACATTGCTGCTGCGGCGCACACCTCTCAGTCGCATGATAAAATTCCTTGTATGAAAAAATGCCTGCCGGCAGCGCCGATGATAGGCGCTGCCGGGGCTTTAGGGAACAAATTTCCCGCATATGGCGAGCCCTAAAGGCCGACCTTTCAGTTCAGACGAGCTGCCCGGGATGCGCCTCGGCCCACGCGGCCAGCGCCGCAGCCAGATCGCTCCGCCCGACCATCGCCAGCGCCTTGCGCGGCAGCGCGACGCCATGGTCCAGCAGCAGCGTCAGGCAGGCGAGGTGATCCCGTCCCGGCCCTTCCGGCGCATGGTCCGCACCATGCAGCAGCGCGCCGAGCAGCGTGCCGCCGTGGTGGTTCACATGGCCGAGGTCGGGCCGCAGCGACAGGAAATAGCCAAGCAGCTCTGGGTGACCGCCCCATGCCGCGGCCTGAACCGGCGGCACACCATCCAGCGCATCCGGCGCGTCATAGGGCAGGCCAAGCGCAACCAACGCCTTGATCTGTCCCAGCCGCTCCGGACGGTCCGCCAGATCGCGCATCAGCCCGTCATAGGCGGGCGGCAGCGCGGCAGGGTCGATGAAGGCACCGGGGGTGGTGCGCCCCTGCGCCGCCTCAGCCATCAACGCCTCTTCGCGAGACAGCGGCCTTTGCAGCCCGCGCGCCTCCAGCGCCTCGGCCAAGGGCGCGCAGCCCATCACCCGCGCATAGGCGTAGGGCGTGCTCCAGCGCCACTCGCGCGCCGGATCGGCCCCCGCCTCCAGCAGCAGATCGATCATCCGGCGGTCGCAGCCGCGCCGCGCGCCGTGGTGCAGGGCCGGGATCGGCGCGGCGGTGTCATTCGGGTCGGCCCCATGCGCAAGCAACAGCTGCACCGCCCCGTGGTCGTGAAAATCCAGCGCCCGCAGCAGCGCGTTTGTGCCCCGAGGATCGGCACCATGGTCCAGCAGCAGCGCCAGCCCTTCGCCGCCCCCCGGCTCCACCGAGTGATAGAGCGACTCGCCATCATTGGCCGAGGCCCCCTGCTCCAGCAGCCAGCCCGCCAATTCGATGTTCCGCCCGTGGCAGAGCGCCCCGTAGAGCGCCGAATGGCGTGCGCCGCCCGGCACTTCTTCGGCATCGTTGACATCGGCACCCTGAGCGACCAGCAGCCGGGCGATCTGCAGCGCGGCAGCCTTGGCCTCGGGCTGGCGCGTCTGCCAGCGTGAAAAGGCCAGATGCAGCAGCGCGCTGCGCGGACCGAAACGCGCGGTCGCCAAGTCCGGGCGCCCCGCCAGTGCCGCCTCGACAGAGGGCAGATCGCACAGCGCGCACTTCAGGCCGAAATGCCCCTCCGCAAGGTCCGGCGTCTCGGCCAACAGCCTCTCCACCACCGGCATCTGCCCGTGATAGAGCGCGATCTTCAGCCGCTGGATACGCGCCGCGCGGTCCAGCCCTTGGGTTTCCGCCGCAAGCTTGAGCTTGGGCCAGCTTTCAAAGCCGCGCTCACGCGCCACGACCTGCAGGAAATCGGCGCGTTTGAGCAGCCGGTCGTCGCCGCGCGGCGGTGCGTCGCGCAACCGTTCGCGCGCGGCGCGGTCGCCCGCTTCATAGGATTTATGCAGGCGGCGCGCCTCGCGGCGCAGATCGTCGATGGATGGGGTCGGCCCAGAAAAGGGGTCGGGAAAGAGCATGCCGGTGTCCTCCGTCATCGCCCGATGGTCCGCTGGTCCGGGCAGGAGTGAAACCGAATGATTTGAGATCGGCTCGCAAAGGCAGGTGCGGGCGCTTTCCGCGGACCGGGCGGCCCCCTGCCGGCGGGCCTGCCGCGGTCATAGCAGAGCGGTGGGGTTTGGGGAAGTGGGCACTACGGGCGGCAAGTTTGGGTGGCAAAGGACTGTGCAAGGAACTGTGGCGCGGGTCCGACGGATCGCGGCCTTGTGGACGCCCATCCCCGACGGCCCGCTTTACCTCCTCCCTCCCCCGCCTTACCTTGGCCGCGACCGAAGGAGCGCCACGGATTCCATGACTGACGACAGCCCCAAGTATCAGGTTCTCGCCCGCAAGTACCGCCCCGAGACCTTTGCCGATCTCGTCGGGCAGGATGCCATGGTGCGCACCCTGAAAAACGCCTTCAAGGCCGACCGCATCGCGCAGGCCTTCATCATGACCGGCATCCGCGGCACCGGGAAGACCACCACCGCCCGGATCATCGCCAAGGGCATGAACTGCGTCGGCCCCGACGGCACCGGCGGCCCCACCACAGAGCCCTGCGGCCAGTGCGAGCATTGCCGCGCGATCATGGAAGGCCGCCATGTGGACGTGCTGGAGATGGACGCGGCCTCCAACACCGGCGTCGGCGACATCCGCGAGATCATCGACAGCGTGCACTACCGGGCGGCCTCGGCGCGCTACAAGATTTACATTATCGACGAGGTGCACATGCTCTCGAACAGCGCGTTCAACGCGCTGCTCAAGACGCTGGAAGAGCCGCCCGCGCATGTGAAATTCATCTTCGCCACCACCGAGATCCGCAAGGTGCCGGTGACGGTGCTCTCGCGCTGCCAGCGGTTCGATCTGCGCCGCATCGAGCCCGAGGTGATGATCGACCTGCTCCGCAAGATCGCCAGCCGTGAAAGCGCCGAGATCACCGATGATGCGCTGGCGCTGATCACCCGTGCCGCCGAAGGCTCGGCGCGCGACGCCACGTCCCTGCTCGATCAGGCGATCAGCCACGGCGCGGGCGAGACCACCGCCGATCAGGTCCGCGCCATGCTCGGCCTCGCCGACCGTGGCCGCGTGATGGATCTCTTCGAGAAGATCATGCATGGCGACGCGCCGGGCGCGCTGACCGAACTGTCCGAGCAATATGCCGAAGGCGCCGACCCGATGGCGGTGCTGCGCGATCTGGCAGAGCTGACCCATTGGATCTCGGTGGTGAAGATCACCCCCGAGGCCGCCGAGGACCCCACCGTCGGCCCCGACGAGCGCGCCCGCGGCGCGGCGCTGGCGCAAAACCTCGGGATGCGCCCGCTCACCCGCATGTGGCAAATGCTGCTGAAAGCGCTCGAAGAGGTGGCGCAGGCGCCCAACGCGATGATGGCTGCCGAGATGGCGGTGATCCGGCTGACCCATGTGGCCGAGTTGCCTTCGCCCGAGGAACTGCTGCGCAAGCTGCAGGACACGCCCCCGCCGCCGCCTCCGGGCCCCGGCGGTGGTGGCTATGCCCATGCGCCCGCGGGCGGCTCTCCCGCGCAGGGCGGCAGCACGCAGGCCTATGGCAGCGCGGCGCAGCCCACCCATCCCGGCCCCGCCGGCCCCAGTGCGATTTCCGGCGCAATGTCGGGTGCGATGTCCGGCGCCATGTCTGGCACGAGTTACGGCAACGCCGTCCCCGCCGTGGCCCAGAACAATGCACTCGCCCGCTATCCCACCTTCGAGCATGTGCTCGAGCTGATCCGCGCCAACCGCGACGTGAAGCTGCTGGTCGAGGTCGAGGGCGGCGTGCGCCTTGCCGCCTATCAGCCGGGGCGCATCGAGTTCACCCCCGCCGCCAAGGCGTCGCCCGATCTGGCGCAGCGGCTCGGCACCGCGCTGCAGCGCTTCACCGGGGCGCGCTGGGGGGTCTCGCTGGTCAATGGCTGCGAGACGCCGACCATTGTCGAGAAACGCGATGCCGCCGAGCTGGCGCTGCGCGCGGAGGCCGAGCAGCACCCGCTGGTGCAAGCCGCCATTGCCGCCTTCCCCAAGGCCAAAATCGTCGAGATCCGCACCCCGGAGGCCGAGCAGCAGCAGGCCGCCGTCGAGGCTCTGCCCGAGGTCGAGGACGAATGGGATCCCTTCGAGGAAGACTGAGCCGGGAACATCCGCGGCGCTTCCGGGTTTGACCTTTGTCACACCCGGAGGACCCGCGATGAATTTCGACACCAGCAAAGCCACTGACCTCGCCCATAAGGCCAGCCTGCCCGCTCTACGCGCGCGCGTGAACGACGCGCTGCCCGCCAGCCGCCGCGAGCGCCTTGCCCCGATGCTCTTTGCCGGCGGCCTGCTGGCGATTGGCGCGGCTCTGCTGAAGGCCAAGCCGCGCATCGGCCATGTGCCCGAGCCGCGCCAGTTCGGCGACCTGCCGCGCCGCTCGAAGGC
The DNA here is from genome assembly GCF_001687105.1 of Salipiger sp. CCB-MM3. Lineage (NCBI taxonomy): Bacteria > Pseudomonadati > Pseudomonadota > Alphaproteobacteria > Rhodobacterales > Roseobacteraceae > Salipiger > Salipiger sp. CCB-MM3. The sequence goes on along the minus strand of NZ_CP014596.1, from coordinate 724,120 downwards.
CCGCCGCGCGGCGCTCACCAGTCGTGATCACGTGGCCGCCTTCGCGCCCACCAATGTCACCGACTCGCTCGGTCGCTCGCTGATGATCGGCGGCGCCGCGCTGCTGCTCACCCGGCTGCTCGACGAGGCCGCGGGCCGCGACGGCAAGTAAGGATCGGCGCCCGCCACGCCGGTTGCCAAGATGCTTTCATCTTTCCGCAAATACTCACGGCGCGATGTCTCGAGCCCGCGCCCGCCCTTCATTGTTCCGCAAATACGCAAGCCCCGCCCTTGTCGCCTGCCGGTGTCATCCGTATCTAGAGAACCAAGCCTCAGACAGGAGAGATCAGATGTTCAAAGGATTGGGCGGTCTTGGCGATATGACCAAGATGATGAAGGCCGCGCAGGAGATGCAGGGCAAGATGGCCGAGCTGCAGGAAGGCCTGCACACCACGATGGTCACCGGCGAATCTGGCGCGGGCCTCGTCAAGGCGACCGCCACCGCCAAGGGCGAGCTCAAGGGGCTCGACATCGATCCCTCGATCTTCAACAGCGACGACAAGGAAGTGGTCGAGGACCTCATCCTTGCCGCGGTCAAGGACGCGCAAGCCAAGGCGCAGGAGCGCGCCGAGCAGGAGATGCGCAAGCTCACCGAAGAGATGGGCCTGCCCGCCGACATGAAGATGCCGTTCTAAGGCGCCTGCCGCAGGCTCCGCGTCTGGCCGGACAGAGTGGAGCGCCGCAAGGCGCTTTGCGATATCCATCAGATGCGGGCCGCGGCACAGAAGGTCCCTCCCCCATGCCCGACCGCAGCGAGATCGACGCGCTGATCGAGATGATGGCCCGCCTGCCAGGCCTCGGGCCGCGTTCGGCGCGGCGCACGGTGTTGCATCTCATCCGCAAACGCGAGCTGCAGCTGACGCCGCTGGCCGAGCTGATGAGCCGGGTCGCCGCCACCGCCCGCGAGTGCCTCAACTGCGGCAATGTCGGCACCGAAGAGATCTGCCCGATCTGCGCCGACGAGCGCCGCGGCAACGGCCAGCTTTGCGTGGTCGAGGACGTGGGCGATCTTTGGGCCATGGAGCGCGGCGGCAGCTTCAAGGGGCGCTATCACGTGCTGGGTGGCACGCTCTCGGCGCTCGACCGCGTCGGCCCCGAGGAGCTGCGCATCCCGCAGCTTGTGGCGCGGGTGGAGAGCGAAGGGATTACCGAGGTGATCCTCGCGCTCAACGCCACCGTCGATGGACAGACCACCGCCCATTACATCGCCGACCAGCTTGAGACCCGCGTCGCGCTCAGCTCGCTGGCGCAGGGCGTGCCGATCGGTGGCGAGCTCGATTATCTCGACGACGGCACGATCACCGCAGCGCTCAACGCCCGTCGCAAGCTCTGAGTGCCTGCCCACCCCAGCGTAACGCGTCTGTGAAAGCTGCCATCTGGGCGGGCGCCCGCTTTGGCGCTACAGCGCTGCCATGACCCGCGCATCCTCCCTCCCGCTCGCCCTTCCCCTCGCTTTCGTCTCCAGCCTCATGCTCGCCCTGCCCGCCGCACAGGCGCAGGAAACCGCCTCGCTGTCGCAGATGGACCTGCTGTCGCGCGAGATCGGCCTTGGCATCGGCCATAGCGCGCTCGATGCGCAGCAGCCCGGCGCGTTCACCTCGGGCTATGCCGCCGGTGGCAGCACCAACCCCGACGATGCGCAGGGCTCGGATTACAACAGTCGTGGCGCCGTGCTGGGCTATGGGTTCGGCAGCAGCCTGTCGGCCTTCATGGGCTACGCGCAGGGCGCTTCGGAGGTGGATGGCGATCTTGGCGAGGCGCGCATCCGTTCGTATTTCCTTGGTGCGGGCTATGCCGGGGCGACGCATGGCGTCTACTATGCTGCGGCGCTCTACATGGGGCGCACGCACAACAAGCTGTCCAGCCCGTCCTCGGTCAGCGGCAGCACCGACCACAATGGCCGCCTGCTGGGGCTGAGCCTGCGCGGCGAGACGATGCTGAAACAGGGCGAAGCACCGGGCACCGGCATCGACCTCGTGGTGTCCGGCGACGTGCTGCGCCATGCCACAGGCAATTACACGCTGCACCACATCGATGCAGAGGTGGAGAACCGCGTCACCTATGCCACCTCGATGCGCCTTGAGATGGGCGCGCCGATGCGGGCCAAGGGCGGCCTGCTGCGCCCCTACGCTGCCTATGTGGTGAACGGCGGCGACCAGCCAGACCTCGATTTCGCCGCGGGCGGCAGCCTTGGCGCCACCGATCTGCTGAGCGAGGATCAAGTGGCCGTCGGGCTTGGCTTCGAGGGCGGCTGCGGCTTTGGCGCGCGCATCGAGGCGGCCTCGGACTTCGACGGCACCGAGGCGCTGAACGCGCGGCTCACCTATCGCTTCTGAGCCGCGCCGGGTGCTTACGCCAAGGCTTCGGCGGCGCCCCCTTCCCGGTCCTGCACCCGTGCCACCGCGTAGTCCGAGGCCTCCGCCGCCGCGTCGACAGCGCCGCAGCCTTCCAGCCATTCGCCCAGGCGGAACCAGCCCGCAGCCCAGCCCGGCACGATCTGCATCACGCCCATCAGCACCTCGACCGCACCGGCCATATCGCCGAGATGCGCGAGTGTCTCGGCAAAGCCCGCGCGGCGCTCGGCCGCGGGATCACCACAGGGAAAAGCGGTTCCCAGCATCACTTGTCTGTTCCAAGGGGCCCGCTCATTTGCCGGAAATGGCCACGCGGCGGGCGACACGCTGCACCTCTGAAGGGTGCATCGCCGCGGGCGATACGCCTCGGACAAGGCGGCGTCAATCGCTGCCGTGAGGGCCGCGCGACCGCCCACCACCGCAAAAGAAAAGGCCCGCCGCAATCACTTGCGGCGGGCCTTTCAAAATCCTCGCGAGACGCGGATCAGCCGCGCGGGTCCTCGCTGTCATCCTCGTCGTCGTCATCGTTCGACGGCAGGTTGAAGAAACTGTCGGCATCCGAGAAATCGCTCGGGCCCTTGTCTTCTTCCTCGTCGTCCTCGCCGCGCGGATCGGAGAGCGTGAAGGTCTCGAGACCTTCGATCGCCGAGGGCAGGCGCGGCTCGGCGTCCATGCCGAGGCTCTGCTCGGTCGACACCAGCTTGCGGCGCTCGTCGTCGGTCATCACCTCGTCGCGGTTCTTCGCGGCCTTGGCAACGGCGGCATCAAGCTCGGACTGGCGGCACAGACCCAGAGCAACCGGGTCGATCGGCTGCATGTTCTGGATGTTCCAGTGAGTGCGCTCGCGGATCGACTGGATCGTCGGCTTGGTGGTGCCCACCAGCTTGGAGATCTGGCCGTCGGTCAGCTCGGGGTGGAACTTCACCAGCCACAGGATCGCGTTCGGACGGTCCTGACGCTTCGACAGCGGGGTGTAGCGCGGGCCACGGCGCTTGTCTTCGTCGACAGCGGCGGGGTTGTACTTCAGCTTCAGCTTGGCGAGCGGATTCTTCTCGGCTTTGTCGATGTCGATCTGCTCGATCTGGTTGTTGGCGACCGGGTCAAAGCCCTTCACGCCGCCGGCCACGTCACCGTCGGCGATGCCTTGGATTTCCAGTTCGTGCATGCCGGTGAAATCGGCAATCTGCTTGAAAGTCAGGGTGGTGTTGTCGACGAGCCAGACAGCGGTCGCCTTGGGATGCAGCAGTTTTGCCATGGGTCATCTCCTACGTAAATCTTCTCCCCTCCCCCAAGGCGTTGGCCTCGGGAGGTCCCGGATTACTTCTCCAGGACGGGTTTCCGTTGTCGGGGAACTTCGGGCCTATATAGTCGCGCGCAACCCAAGAGGAAAGAGAAAATGCGTGCCCTGCTGATCCTGCTCGCCTGTGCCGTTCTCGCCGGAGCCGCCAGCCCCGCCCGTGCGGATGGCGAACGCGCGGGCCGTTTCGACTATTACGTGCTGTCGCTGAGCTGGTCGCCGACGTGGTGCGCGCTCGAGGGCGAAGCGCGCAACTCACCGCAATGCGACCGCGCGCTTGGCTGGGTGCTGCACGGGCTCTGGCCGCAATACGAGCGCGGCTACCCCTCTTATTGCGACACATCGGTGCGCGCCCCGAGCCGCGCCGAGACCGCTGCCATGGCCGACATCATGGGCACGCCCGGTCTGGCTTGGTACCAGTGGAAAAAGCACGGGTCCTGCGCCGGGCTGCCCGCCGAGGCGTATTTCGCCCTCGCCCGCCGCGCTTATGAGGCGGTCAAACGTCCCGAGGTTCTGCGGCGTCTGGAAGATCCGGTCACCCTGCCCGCGCAGGTGATCGAAGAGGCATTCCTGAAGGCCAACCCGGGGCTGGAGCCCGACATGCTGACCATCACCTGCCAAGCGGGGCGCATCCAAGAAGCGCGGCTGTGCCTGTCAAAAGACCTCGATCCCGTGCCCTGCGGCCGCGATGTCGTTAAGGATTGCAGCCTGAAGGACGCTTTGCTCGACCCGATCCGCTAAAGCCGGACGCGGGCCAAAAAAAACCAGAGGGCGGGCCGGGAATACTGCGATCAAATGCTTGCCAGCATACAGAAAACGGAAACGACCGTCAGTAAGACCCACCCTCTGGCGCGGCCCATACATGCTTCCGCTCCGGGCCACGTGGCCAGTCAAATCCTGCCGGAATTAAGAAAAGGTTAACAAAACCGCCCCCTGCCCATTAATGGACATTATTTTTCTCGAAGGCGGCGGATTGGCCGAAATTCCATCGCTTGGTCCCCGTCAGTCGAAGCGATAGCCAAAGCGCGCGATGTCTTCGGCACAGCTTTCCGCAACATGCTGCGCCAGCTGATCCGAGTAGTAACCGCGATAGTCGCGCCGCCGGTCCGAGGCATTGTCCCACGGCAGATCGAGCGCGAAGCCCAGATGCGCCTCGAAGGGCGCGAGGTCCTCGCCAAGATGCTCCAGCCGTATCCAGATATCGCCGCGATCGGTGCCCGCCGCGTCGCGCAGATAGCGCGAGCTGGGCCAGCCGCGCAGGCTGGCGCTGGTCTGCGGATGCAGCAGGAACGCCGGGAAGTCCAAGCCCTGCGCCAGCGCCACCGCCGGATGCGCGAACGCCTGCGTCTGCAGCCAGTGATAATAGCTCACCATCCGGTCCCACGGATTGCGCACCAGCGCAACGCGCCGCATCTGGGCGATCTCTTCCGGGGTCACGATGCCGTCGATATCGGCCAGCGTGGAATGCTTCCAGAGCCGCCCGCGCGCCACCAGCCCGCGCAGCCGCCCGCGGCGTTTCTGCGCCTTCGGCGTGTCGCCGATCAGGATATCGTCGCGATGCGCCCGCGCCTCCAGCGCCCGCGCCAGAGAGGTGCCCCCGGTCTTGGGGATATGCACGAAAATATAGCCACGGCCACGCGAGATGATCATGCCCCGACCCTAGCGCCGCCCGCCGCGCAGGACCATTCGCAAGCGCCCCTCACAGCGCGTCTTTTTCGCCACCGTGGCCGCGCCGCCTGCGCTTGCGAAGGCCTTGGCGCGCGCAGGCGATTGCCCCTGAGCGGGGAGCTTGGTAATCAGATGCGAACCCGAGGCTGAGCAGCCCCGAGACGGCCCAGAGAAAGCCCGCGAGAAAAACCTTTTGAGAAGACCGCGCCCGAGACCGCCCCACGCATGACCGCCCTCAAGGAGTATCAACGCCTCGAAGCCACCGCGCTTTGGCGGCCCGAGCCAGAGGCTCAGCGGCGCGAGGTGATCCTGTCGATGGGCGATGCCACGCTGACCGTGTCGGATATCTCCGGGCGGGCGCTGTCGCATTGGTCGATGGCCGCTGTGGTGCGCGCCAACAAGGGCCGCTCTCCGGCGCTCTACCACCCCGATGGCGATCCCGGCGAGACGCTGGAGCTGGCCGAGGACGAGGCGACGATGATTGACGCCATCGACCGGGTGCTGCGTGACATCGAACGGCGCCGCCCGAAACCCGGCAAGCTGCGGCTGCGGTTGATCGGCGGCGTGGCGGTTCTGGTGCTGGCCGGTGCGCTGCTGTGGCTGCCCGGCGCTTTGCTCAACCATGCCGAACGCGTGGTGCCCCGCGCCAAGCGGGTCGAGATCGGTCAGGCGCTGCTGACGCAGATCGCCCGCGTCTCGGGCCGCCCCTGCACCAGCGCCGAGGCGGCGCGCCCGCTGCGCCATCTGGCCGCACGCGTGCTGGGAGATGCCCGCCGCAACGATCTGGTGGTGCTGCGCGACGGTGTGCGCGACACGGCGCATCTGCCCGGCGGGCTGATCCTCGTCTCTGGCAGTCTGCTCGAAGACTATGAGGACCCGGACGTGGCGGCGGGCTATATCCTCGCCGAGTCGCTGCGCGCCAAGCAGACCGATCCGCTGGGTGAATTGCTGGGTCACGCCGGGCTCTGGCCGAGCCTGCGCCTGCTAACCACCGGCTCGATGCCCGAAGGCGCGCTGGAAAGCTACGCCGAAGACCTGCTGACCCGCCCGCACGCCCCGCTGCCGCAAAACGTGCTGCTCGACGGCTTCGCGAAGATCGAGCTGCGCAGCTCGCCCTACGCCTATGCGCAGGACATCACCGGCGAGAGCGTTCTGGGGCTGGTCGAGGCCGATCCGCGCGCCAAGGAAGGCAGCGCGCCAGTGGTCAGCGACGCCGACTGGGTGCGCCTGCAGGGCATCTGCGGCGGCTGAGCAGGCGGCAAAGCGGCGCTGTTCCCTCCGGCGCTTGGGCAGGGATCCCCGGCGGGTCTTTTTGCGTATTTTTAAAGAGAAGAAGAGGCGGGGCTCAGCGCAGATAGGCCTCGCGGTAGCCGGTGGCGTGGACTTGCGCCAGCGCGCGGCTGGCGGCGCGGGCATCGCTGTAGGGACCGACGCGCAGGCGGCGCATCTCGTCCGAGCCGCGCTGGAGCATCTGCACCGGCAGGCCAGCAGCCTGCAGGCGGCGGCGCGCCTCGGCGGCCTTGTCGCCGGTGGTGAAGGCGCCGATCTCGACAAACTTGGGGCTCGCGGCAGTCGCGGAAGCGCTGTCGGAGGCTGCGGCGGTGAGTGTGGTTGCGCCGCTGCTGCGCGGGGCCTGCACCAGAACAAGATCGGGATCGCCTTCGAAGCGCACGCGCGGCGCGCGCGCCGTCACGCGGGTTCCGGCGGTCGAGGCGCGCGGCACGGTCTGGGTCCAGATGCGCTGGCTGTCATAATAGCCCTCGACGGTCTGCAGCGCGCGATGAGGGTTGAGCCGGTCATCCTCCCACGCCGGGCGGTAGCCCGCGGGCAGCACGGTGCGCTCTGCCGGGCCTTCCTCATAGACGTGGCGCGGCACGATGCGGGTGCTGCCGGGCACCATCAGAGCGCCCTCTTCCCAGCTGCCCCTGCCGCCGCCGTGGTTGTAATAGACGTTCTTGCCCGGTCCGGGCGCCTCGCCGCGGCGCACCTCGGTGACATAGGGTGCGGTCTGCGGGCCACAGCGCACGCGCCGTCCATTGCTTGTGATCTCGCCCGAGAAGCCCGACGGGCAGGCCCCGCCGACCAGCTTGCTGCCGGGGGCCACCGGCGCCGGAGCACGGCTCGGCGCAGGTACGGTGGCAACCACGCGCGGCGCGGGCGCGGCGGGCGGCTTCGAGGCCGGGGCCTTGACCACGGGAGCCGGGGCGCTGGCGGGTTTCGAGGCGACCGTGGCCATGGGCTGCGCCGAGGTGGTGCGGGTGGTGCGGACCGGAGCGGGGGTCGGGGCAGCCGCCGTCGCGACCGGCTTTGCGGCAGGCTTTGTGACCGGCGCGGGTTCGGGGGCCGATTGGGCTGCAGGCGCTTCGACGGTGCGTGTCGCGGTGCGGGCGCTGGCCCCGAGGCTCGGCGCGTAGCCGCAGACCGGATCGCCAGCGCGGCTGACCCGTGGCACCCAGATCACCGCATCATCAAAGCCCGCGCGCACGAAGACACAGCCCTTGCTGTCCACATATTGCGCGGCCTCATAGCTGGCCGGCGGCACCTCCGCCGGCTCGCTGATGGTATCGATCCGCTGCGCCAGCGTGGGCGCGGCGGACAGGGCGCTGAGAGCTAGGGTGGCGGGACCCGCCAGAATGTTGGCCAGCACTTTGAAACGCATGTCGTCCCCCGGAAACTACCCCCTCAGCTTTGCATGAAGCCCCCAAAGCTGTAAAGCGTTGAGAGGGCTTATTTTGTGCCGAACATGCGATCGCCCGCATCCCCTAGTCCCGGAACGATATAGCCCTTCTCGTTGAGCTTCTCGTCCAAGGCCGCGGTGATGATCGGCACATCGGGATGCGCCTCTTCCATCCGCTTGACGCCTTCGGGCGAGGCCAGAAGGCACAGGAAGATGACATTCTTGGCACCCGCCTGCTTCAAAAGGTCGATCGCGGCGACCGAGGAATTGCCCGTGGCCAGCATCGGATCGACGGCGATCACCGTGCGGTCTTCGAGGTTCTTGGGCACCTTGAAGTAATATTGCACCGGCTCGAGCGTTTCCTCGTCGCGGTAGAGCCCGACAAAGCCGACGCGGGCCGCAGGGATCAGCTCGAGAATGCCGTCGAGCAGGCCGTTGCCGGCGCGCAGGATCGACACCAGCGCCAGTTTCTTGCCCTCGATCGTGGGGGCGGCCATCTCGCACATCGGGGTTTCGATCTGCTTGGTGGTCACTGGCAGCTCGCGGGTGACCTCATAGGCCAGCAGCAGGGAAATCTCGCGCAGCAGCTGGCGGAAAGAGGCGGTCGACGTATCCTTCTCGCGCATCAGGGTCAGTTTGTGCTGCACCAGCGGGTGATCGACAACGGTCAGGTGTTTCATGCGCTCTCCAGTCTTTTCAGCAGCGCCTCGCGCGTGTCGGCCGAGCAGAAGGCCGCATTGGCAGAGGTCTTGGCAATCTCGGTGAAGTCCTCTTCCTCCCAACCGAAGGTGCGTGCAAGGTTTTCATACTCCTGCACCATGGTGGAATGAAAAAAGGGTGGATCGTCGGTGGAAATGGTCACCTTGGCGCCGCGCGCGCGCAGCTTCTGGATCGGATGCGCCGAGAGCTTGGGGTAAACGCCAAGCTGGACGTTCGAGCCCGGGCAGACCTCCAGCGTGATGCCCTTTTCGGCGATCAAATCGACCAGCGCCAGATCCTCGATGGCGCGCACCCCATGGCCGATGCGCTCGACCCCAAGATGCTCGATGGCGTTGCGCACCTCTTGCGGGCCGCGCCATTCGCCCGCGTGGGTGGTGAGCCGCAGCCCCGCCTCGCGCGCCATGTCGAAACTATAGGCAAAGTCGCGCTGCTCGCCTTTGTTCTCGTCGCCGCCCATGCCAAAGCCGGTGATCCACTCGCCCGCCGTCTCGGCCGCGCAGAGCGCGGATTTCTTGGCAACCTCCGGCCCGAAGTGGCGCACGCAGGTGACGATGCCGCGCAGGGTGATGCCCATGTCGCGCTCGGCTGCATCCGCCGCTTCCTGCATGGCGTGCAGATACTCGCGCCATGCGCCCAGATCGCCGCCGCCGCAAAAGTCGGGCGAGATGAAGGTCTCGGCGTAGATCACCCCGTTCTGCGCGCATTCCTCTAGCACGGCGCGGGTCAGCCGGGCGTAATCCTCGGGCGATCGGAGCACCGAGGTCGCGGCCTCATAGGTCTGCAGGAAATGCACGAAGTCGCGGTACTCATAGGTGCCATCCTCGGCAAAGACCCCGTCGAGGCGCACCTTCTTTTCCTGCGCCAGCCCGCGGATGAAGGCTGGCGGCGCGGCGCCCTCGATATGCAGGTGCAACTCCACCTTCGGCAGCGCCTTGATCCGGTGCAGGCTCTCCTCGTCGTGGTCTCTGGGGTCTCTCAAAGGAAGCTCCTTCCCGGTCCTTGCGCGGGCACCTCAAGGTGCGCCGCGATGCTGGCTGCCACATCGGCAAATTCGATCCGCCCGATCTGCCCTGCCCCGCGCCCATATACAAGTACCGGAACCCGCTCGCGCGTGTGGTCCGTGCCAACCCACGTAGGGTCATTGCCGTGATCGGCGGTGATCAGCAGCAGATCCCCCTCGCGCAGGCGCGGCAGCAGCCTGCCAAGCTCGGCGTCGAACCATTCGAGCGCGCGGGCGTAGCCAGAGACATCGCGCCGGTGTCCGTAAAGACTGTCAAACTCGACGAAATTGGCGAAGGTGAGCGAGCCCTCCTCGGCGCCGTCAACGAGATCGCCTAGGTGCCGCATGAGCGTGGCGTCATCGCCTTTGCGCAGCTCGTCGATACCCTGCATCGAGAAGATGTCGCCGATCTTGCCCACCGCATAGACGCGCCGCCCGGCCTCCTGCACCCAATTGGTGAGGATCGGCTCGGGCGGGGTGATCGCGTAATCATGCCGGTTGGTCGTGCGCTTGTAGCTGCCGGGGCTGCCGACGAAGGGCCGCGCGATGACCCGGCCGACCTTCATCTGGTGCAGCGTCGGCGCGATTGCCTCGCAAAGCGCCAGCAGGCGATCCAGCCCGAAGCTCTCTTCATGCGCGGCGATCTGAAAGACGCTGTCGGCGGAAGTGTAGCAGATCGGCCAGCCGCTGCGCTGGTGCTCTGCGCCATACTCTTCGAGCATCACCGTGCCCGAGCCGTGGCAATTGCCCAGCGTGCCCGCGACCCCGGCGATCTTGCAGACCTCTGCCAGCAGTTCCGCCGGAAAGACCGGCGCTGCTTCGGGGAAATAGTGCCAGTCCCATGGCACTGGCAGACCCGCCAGTTCCCAATGGCCCGAGGGCGTGTCCTTGCCCTTCGAGCACTCGCTCGCCGCGCCCCAGAGCGCCGAAGGCTCCGCTTCCAGCCCCGGCACCTCGTCGCCGCTCGCCAGACGGGTTGCTGCGCCCAGCCCCAGCGCATCCAACACCGGCACATGCAGCGGACCGCTGCGCCCCTCTTCCGCCCGGCCTGCGGCGCAGGCCTGCGCGATATGCGCCAGCGTGTTGGCTCCCTTGTCGGGGACACCTGCGTTGAAATAACCCGCCGCATCCGGCGCGCCGCCGATGCCCACCGAATCCATCACCACCAGAAATGCCCGCATCAGGCGATCCTTTCCCGCACCATAGGCGCCACGTCCGGCGCATCGCCAAGACGGATCGCCGCCGTCACCGCCGCAGCCGCCGCCTCTGCCGCCGCGCGGCTGGCGGCATGGACCCGCGCCAAGGGCTGCCCCGTCTCGACCCGCTGGCCGAGCCGCAGCACATCCGACAGGCCGACGGCGGGATCGACGCGGTCCGTCTCAACCTCGCGCCCACCGCCAAGATGCACCACGGCAAGCCCCAGCGCCTCACCATCCATCGCCGCAACATGGCCCGTCTCGGGCGCGGGCACATCCAGCACCACCGGCGCTGCCGGAAGCAGATCGCGCCAGTGCTCGACAAAATCCGAAGGCCCGCCCAGCCCCGCGATCATGCGCCCAAAGCGCTCTGCCGCCGCGCCGCTCGTTACGGTCTCGCGCAGGCGCGCCGCGCCGCCCTCGATCCCGGCGCTGGCCAAGAGCTCGGCCCCCAGCGCCACCGACAGATCGAGCAGCGGCCCGCCCGCGCCCTCGGTCAGCACCTGCATGACGCAGCGCACTTCCAGCGCATTGCCAAGCGCATCGGCCAGTGGCTGATCCATATCGGTGATCAGCGCCGTGGTCGGGCAACCCGCCGCATTCGCGGTGCCGACCAGTGAGCGTGCCAGCGCCCGCGCCTCCTCCATGGTCTTCATGAAGGCGCCCGAACCGACTTTCACGTCGAGCACCAAGCCCTCGAGCCCCGCCGCCAGCTTCTTCGACAGGATCGAGGCGGTGATGAGATCGAGGCTCTCCACCGTCGCGCTCACGTCGCGGATGGCGTAGAGCCGCTTGTCGGCGGGCGCGATGCCTTCCGAGGCCGAGACGATGGCGCAGCCGGCCTCGCGCAGCACCCCGCGCAGCCGCTCCTCCGAAGGCGCGGTGTCATAGCCGGGGATCGCCTCGAGCTTGTCGAGCGTGCCGCCGGTATGGCCCAGCCCACGCCCCGAGATCATCGGCACATAGACCCCGCAGGCCGCCAGAATCGGCGCCAGCACGAGGCTGACGCAATCGCCCACGCCGCCGGTGGAATGCTTGTCGAGCACCGGCCCCGGCAGATCCCAGCGCAGCACATGGCCGCTGTCGCGCATCGCCAGCGTCAGCGCCGCGCGCGCCTCCTCCGACAGCCCGCGCAGGCAGACCCCCATGGCAAAGGCCCCGGCCTGCGCATCGCTCACCGCGCCGCTCGCCAGCCCTTCGGCGAACCAGCGCAGCGCTGCGCCAGAGGGCTCTTCTCCGCGTCGCAGTGCCGCGATGACCGTCCGCGCGTCCATCAGGCGCGGTCCATATGCCCCGTGCCGAAGGCGCCGGGCAGCAGTTCACCCACGGTGGTCTCCAGCGTTGCGCCATCGGTGGTGGCCAGCGTCACCTTGGCGTGGGTCTTGCCAAACTCGGCCAGTTTCTGCCGGCAGCCGCCACAGGGCGGCAGCGGGTGTTCGCAATCGGCGATGACATAGGCCTCGACGATCTCCGTCTCGCCCGCCGCGACCATGGCCGCGATCGCCCCGGCCTCGGCGCAGGTGCCCTCGGGATAGGCGACATTCTCGACGTTGCAGCCGGCGTAGATTTTCCCCGAGGGTGCCAGCATCGCCGCCCCCACCTTGAATTTCGAATAGGGAACATAGGCGTTTTCACGCACCGCGCGGGCGGCTTTCTCGAGCGACATATCGCACCTCTTGTGGTCTTTCGCCGCCCATGTTGCGGGCCGCCCGGAGCGATTGCAATCCCCGCGCCTGCCCGCCCCCTTCGTCTAGAGAAAAATATCCCACGGGGGTCCGGGGGTGTGAAACCCCCGGCGGCGCTACAACCCGGTCAGGCCGAACCTTTCGGCAAGGGCGTGCGCGCCTTGTTGTAGTCCGACCAATCCTCGATCTGCGGATACCATTGCCGCCGCCACGCCTTTACTTTGGGGTTCATCACCCGCCGCCAGACCGGAGGCACCATCGCCGCCATGGTCATCACCGGATAGCCGTAGGGCAGCTGCGGCGCCTCGGTCTCGGCGTAGTTCTGCAGCAACGGAAAGCGCCGGTCGGGCTTGTAGTGGTGGTCCGAGTGGCGCTGCAGGTTGATCAGCAGCCAGTTGGTCGCCGTATGCGCCGAGTTCCACGAATGGTGCGGCTTCACGTGCTCGTAGCGCCCGCCCCCGAGGTACTCGCGGGTCAGCGCGTAATGCTCGACGTAATTGGTCAGCTCCAGCTGCCAGATCGCCACGCCCGCCTGCACGAGGAACAGCGCCAGCCCGCCCCAACCGCCGACGATCAGCGCCAGCGCTAGCATGGCAAGCTGCAGCCCGAGATAGAGCCAGAACGGGTTGCGCCGGTGCCACCACGGCAGGCCGCGGCGGGCCAGCAGTTTCTTCTCGGCGCGGAAGGCCGAAACCGGGCATTCGCGCAGCACCCGCGGGTAGTAGCGGTGAAAGCCCTCGTTGTAGCGCGCGGTGACCGGATCGCGCGGCGTGCCGACCCAGACGTGATGCACCAACAGGTGCTCCGAGCGGAAATGCGAATAAAGCACCATGGCCAGCAGCCAGTCCCCGAGCCGCCGCTCGAGGTTGTTGCGCTGGTGCAAAAGCTCATGCGAGTAGACGATCCCCACCGTGCCGGTCATCACCCCGGTGCCGAAGAAGACGCCGAATTTCTCCAAGGTGGTCAGCGCGTCGTTGCCCGAGACGTACCAGATCAGCGCAAACAACGTGACGAATTGCACCGGCGCCCAGAGCATCACGCCGGCGCGGTACCAAAGCAGCGCCCGCTCTTCGGTCTGCGGATCGGCGTTCTCGGTGTTCAGCCCCAGCGCCGCATCCAGCGCCGAGAAGAGATACCATGTGGCCAAGGGCGGCAGCAGCACCCAAAGCCCGCCGTTCAGCGCGCCCAGCCAGACCAGAACAGGCAGGATATAGACCAGCCAGAACGGCGCGGCGGCCGTCCAGCGCGCGAATTTCTCTGCAGCGATCATGCACTCGTCCCCAACGTCTGCCCCAAACATCGCCTCTGGCTGGCGCAGGTCGCGTGCTGAGGGTCTTGCGCCGCAGCTTGTCCCGATCCGGCGGCTCCGGTCAATGCGACCCAAGGGCCGGGGCGGCGTGACGTTGCCGCACAGCCTCAGCCAAAGGGCAGCCTCAGACAGAGGTCGGGGTCAATTGGAGGTCAGGGCGAAGGCCTTGCGCATCACCGTGGGCAGGTCTTCGGGGTCAAACACCTCCGCCTCGACGAAGGCCCCGCGCTCGGGCTGGCGCTCCATCGGCACCAGCGCGGTCTTTACCGTCAGGCGCAGGTGGAAATGGGTGAAGGTGTGACGCGCCTCGGCGTTGAGCGTCTTCCACTCGGCGCGGATCGGCGGCGCGTCGGCGGGTGCCTCCTCGCCCCAATCCGAGCCCGGCCAGCCCAGCATCCCGCCCAAAAGCCCGCTGTCGGGGCGGCGCTCCAGCAGCCACGCGCCATCCACCCGCTTCACCAGATAGGCGATGCCGTGGCGCGTCGGCTTGCGCTTCTTGGGGGCCTTTTTCGGCAGCTCTGCCTGCGTGCCGTGATCCCATGCGGCGCAGGCGGTGCGCCACGGGCAGAGGCCGCAGGCCGGGTTGCGCGGCGTGCAGATGGTGGCACCAAGGTCCATCACCGCCTGCGCATAGTCGCCGGGCCGCTGCTGCGGCGTCAGCGCAGCGGCATATTCCGTCAGCACCGGCTTCGACTGCGGCAGCGGCATATGCTCGTCGTGCAGCCGCGCCATGACCCGCTCGACGTTGCCGTCCACCACCGTCTCGGGCAGATCAAAAGCGATCGCCGCCACCGCCGCGGCGGTATAGGGCCCGACACCGGGCAGCGCGCGCAGCCCGTCGAGGCTTTGCGGAAAGACGCCGCCATGCTGATCCGCCACCACCCGCGCGCACTTCAGCAGGTTGCGGGCGCGGGCGTAATAGCCCAGCCCAGCCCATGCCGCCATCACGTCGGCATCCTCGGCAGCAGCAAGATCGCTGACCATCGGCCAGCGCGATGTAAATGTTTCGAAATAGCTTTTCACCGCCGCCACAGTGGTTTGCTGCAGCATGATCTCGGACATCCACACGCGGTAGGGATCGGGCCGCACGCCTGCCGCATGCGCGGCAGGGCTCACCCGCCACGGCAACTCGCGCGCGTGGCGGTCATACCAGGTGAGCAGATCTTCGGCCCGCGCGCTGTCACGCATGGCTGACATTCCCTTGATCATCGACGACAAAAGCGATTCCTTGCTGGCACGTGAATGCGGGGTCACTAGAATAGGTCCGCAGAGAGGGATTCAAGATGGCACGGCGCAACACCACCACATATGGCTTCGCCAAGACATCGGGGCTGCTGAACGCGCAGATCCGCAAGGCGAGCGAGAGCCGCGGCTTTGCGCAGTCGCGCCTGCTGACCCATTGGGAAGAGATCGTCGGCGCCGATGTGGCCGCCATCGCTCGCCCGGTCGAGGTGAGCTATGGCCGCAAGGCCTTTGGCGCGACGCTGACGCTGCTGACGACCGGTGCCAACGCGCCGCTGCTGGAGATGCAGAAAGAGCAGCTGCGCGACAAGGTCAACGCGCTCTACGGCTACAATGCCATCGCCCGCATCCGCATCACCCAGACCGCCAGCACCGGCTTTGCCGAGGGCCGCGTCGCCTTTGGTCACGCGCAAAAGGTTGATAAGCCAGAGCCCTCTCCCGAGATCAAAGCCGAGGCCCATCAGGTGGCCGGAGACATTCACGACGACGGGCTGCGGCAGGCGCTGGAGCGTCTGGCTGGCAACGTCATTTCGAAATCGCGGCGCTGAACACGCCGTGACAAGGCAACCACAAGAGGACCTTACATGACCCGCATTCTTCCCGTCGCCGCGCTTGCGACCGCCTTCGCCCTTGGTGGCGGCTGGCTGCTCGAGGCGCCCCGCGTCACGCCCACGGGGATCGCCCTGCCCGGCGCGGCCGCTGCACAGGAGGCAAGCAGCGAGGCCAGCTCCGATGAAGCGCCCGAGATCATCGAGATGGTGAAGGGCGATGCCGACGCCCCCGTCGAGATCGTCGAATACGCCTCCTTCACCTGCCCGCATTGCGCGCGCTTCTCGAACGAGGTGCTGCCGCAGATCGAAGAGAACTACATCAAGACCGGCAAGGTCAAACTGGTGTACCGCGATGTCTATTTCGACAAATACGGCATGTGGGCGGCCATGGTCGCACGCTGCGGCGGCCCCGAGAAGTTCTTTGGCATCTCCGACATGATCTATGAGACGCAATCTTCGTGGGTCAAAGCGGGCTCGGATCAGGGCATCGCCGACGAGCTGCGCAAGATCGGCCTGATGGCTGGCATCGGCAAGGACAAGCTCGACGCCTGCATGAACGACGGCGCCAAGCTCAAGGCGCTGGTCGAATGGTATCAGGAAAACGCCACGCGCGACGATATCTCGGCGACGCCTTCGTTCATCATCGACGGCAAGCCCTACTCGAACATGTCCTATGATGACTTCGCCGAAGTGCTCGACGAGCACTATGAAGCGGCGCAGTAACCACCGGGAAAACAACCCGGCAAAGCAACGTGAGGCGCGCCCATCGAGGCGCGCCTTTTTGGTGCCGCGACGGAATTCAGATGAAAACACTCAGAAAACTTTGCAACCGCATCGGTGCGGCGTCTTTGTCTGTGGCCTTTCCCAAAAAGCGCCGCTAATCCATCGTTTGTAAACCGCCCAGTAATTCATCGAAGGCACCCCCGGCGTGGCGAAAGAAATCGAACGCAAGTTCCTCGTGACCCATGAGGGTTGGAAAGCCTCGGTGACCAAGAGCGAGCGTTTGCGGGACGGGCTGATCGCGGCCGCGGGCGGGCGCAAGGCACGGGTCCGTTTCTATGACGACCGCGCCACGCTGTGCATCAAAGGTGCCCGCGTCGGCCTCGCACGCGATGAGTTCGAATACCCGATCCCGGCGCAAGACGCCGAAGAGATGCTGGCCTCGCATTGCGATGGCGAGGTGGTCGAGAAGACCCGCCACTACGTGCCGCACGGCGATCTTGTCTGGATGGTCGACGTCTACAGCGGCCTTCTGGCGGGGATCATCGTCGCCGAGGTGGAACTGCCGCAGGTGGACACGCCTCTGACGCTGCCGACCTGGGTCGGGCGCGAGGTCACCGGGCTGCAAGAATATCGCAAGATCAACATGGTCCGCGCCCGCCGCGCCGCGCGCGACAGCCTCCGCAGCGCTTGACGCTGGGTGCCCGGCGGCGCAACAGTTCCGACGCCGCGCCCCTGCGCCTGCCGCCCCCGGCACCAAGCGCCATTGGGATGCGCCGCGACGGGGAACCGACATGCTGATCCGCACCGGAGATGACCGCACGAGGCGCGTGGACCTGCTCCTCGCGGGGCTGCTGTCGTCGATCGCCGGGGCGCTCAACGCGGTGGGCTTTTTGATCGCCGGCTCTTTCACCGCCAATATGACCGGCAACGTCTCGGCCCTCGCCGATCACCTGGCCCACGGCGAGTTGCTTCCCGCTCTGGCCTTCGCCGCGCTCACCGCGGCCTTCGTCTGCGGCGCCTGGCTTGCCGCGCTCGGCGTGCAATGGGGGACGCGGCGGCGGATCGGTGCGATCTACGCTCTGGCGATCGCCGCAGAGGCCGCATTGCTCCTGGCTCTCGGTGCCGCCCTGATCGATGCGCCCGGCGACGGATCGGAGCCCCTGCTTGTCTTGGGGCTGAGCTTCGTGATGGGCCTGCAGAACGCCGTCACGACGATGATCTCAAGCGCCCGCGTGCGCACCACGCATGTCTCGGGCATGGCCACAGATATCGGCATCGGACTGGCCGCGCTGCTCGGCGGCGAAACGGCAAGACGCGAGGCACTGCCGAAACTCACGCTGCACGGGCTGACGCTGGGCTGTTTCGCGCTCGGCGGCATCGCGGGGGCGCTGCTCTTTGGATATGTCGGCAACTGGCTCTTCGTCATCGCCGCCGCGGCGCTGCTGCTGATCGCGCTCTGCGAACTGGCCCGCGCGCGCCGGATGTAAGCGCCAGCCACGCCCCGGCGCTTAGAAAAACGCCCCCGCAGCAAGCTGCGAGGGCGCGTTTGGAAAACGACCGGAGCCGCGCTGCCTCAGCCCGCCTCGTCGACGCGCATCATCCGCTGCGCAAGGCTTTCGACCCCGCCCAGCCAGCGCGTGACCAGCTTGGGATCCGAGGGCGCCGCCGAGACACCCGGCTTGATCTCGCGGTTCAGCACCGCCTCGATCGCCCACGAGACCGGCATCGACACCAGCCGCGCCATGGCCGAGCCGCGCGCGTCGCCCCAGGCGTCCATCACCCAAGTCTTGTGCCAGACGGTCTCGCCCGCCTTCTCGGCCTTCAGCGTAACGCAAAGCACCACCCGGTCGGGCTCGCCCTCGGCGTATTTGTTCTCGGCCAGCAATTCGCCCGCCAGCGCCGAAAGCCGCGCATCATCGGCGGTCTCGACCTCGGCGAAGACGTCCTTCCACGCCTCGGACCAGCCGTTGAGGCGCAGCGTGCCGCGCACGAAGTCCTTCACCTTCCAGTCCTCGCCGAACTCATACTGCGCGATGAACGGCAGCGAGTCGCGGTTGGGATAGACCTCGAAGCTCTCTGGCGGATCGAGCGGCGCGTCGTAGCGCGACAGCGCGTCCCACGGGCGCTGCACGTTCAGCTCTTCGAAGTGGCGGATCGAGCGCGAGGGCGACCGCAGCGCCTTCAGCACGCCGACCGGCGCCCAGGAGAACTTGTAGCGGAAGGCGTTGGCCTCTTTCGGCACGCCGCCGCAATAGCTCAGGAAGCTGATCTCATTGGCCGGATCAAACGCGTCGGACGCGCGATAGGCGGCCACAAGATCATGCGCCATCAGATGGTCGATGCCCGGGTCGAGCCCGACCTCATTGACCAGCGCAACACCGGCCTCCTTGGCCTTGGCGTCGAGCCCCTTCATTTCCGGCGAGATATAGGAGGACGAGACGAAATGCGCGCCCTTCTTGATGGCGATCTCGGCCAGCATCACGTGCCAATCCCCGGGCAGCATCGAGACAATCACGTCGCCCGGCTGCACCGCCGACTCGACCGCTTCGGGCGCGAAGGCGAGGATGCGGTTGGTCAGCTCGCCGACCGCTTCGCGCGCCTTTGTCTCGGTGCGGTTCCACACCATGACGTCATGCCCGGCTTCGATCAGCCGCCGCAGCCCCGGGATGGATGAAAGTCCCGTTCCGCACCAATGGATCATGCAAGTTCCTCCGTAATATACGTCGTGTAAGTGTCGGCCGCGCGGCCCCACACACCCGCATCCAGCGCCGGAAGCGCCAGAAGATGCGGCAGCAGCTGCGCGGCAAAATCCTCCGAGCTCTCGCGGGGCAAGAGCGAGGGAAGGTTGTCGATGGCCATCACGTCGAGCGGCGGATCGTCATGGACCCGCAGCGCCGGCGCCTGCCAGTCGGTGACGCGGTCATAGACCTTCACCGGCGAGAAGTCACTGTCGGGGTCGCAGGCGATGTCGCCGATCGCGCGCAGCTTGCGCGGCTCGAGGCTTGCCGCAGCGGGCACAAAGACCGGCGTGCCGGGCCGCGCGAGGATACAGTTGAAGAAGACCTCATGCTCCAGCAGCTGCGGGAACGGCCCGCCATGAGCGGTCTCGGCCATATCCCATTTGGTGACCTGCAGCCCGAGCTTCTCGCAAAGATCGCTGGCGCCGGTGCCGACGCGCCCCAGCGCGCCGATGACCAGGGCCTTGGGCCGCGCCCCGCCCGCTGCGTCCAGCGCGTCGCGCACCGAGGCTTCCATCGCCCCGGCGCTCGGCCAGACCGAGACCGGCGCGCAGAGCCCGCCCTGCTGCTGCGCGGCATAGGACAGCAGCGTCACCGCCGCGCCCGCATAGCCCGCCCAATAGCCAAAGGCGGCGACGCGGCGGCCCTGATCATCCACAAGATACTCAAGGTCATAAAGCGCCCCGCCACCCGCGACGAAGCGCTTCAGCAGCAGCTGCCCCGAGGGCTGGCCCTTGAAGGCATGGCCGAACATGATGTGGCGGTGGCGCAGCGGCGTGCCGTCCTCGGGCAATTCCTTGAGGCCGAAAATCAACGCATCCTCGGGCGCCTCGGGCCAGCTGTTCTCGGGGGCAATCTCGGCGCCCGCGGCGCGATAGCCTTCGATGCCGATCACCCGCGCGCGGCTTTCCTCGACAGTGACCCGCAGCCCCGCCGCGACCAGCGCCTTCACACCCTCGGGCGTGACGGCCACCCGGTCCTCGTTCGCCCGTTGCTCGGCGCGCACCCACAGATGTGTCATGTTTCTCTCCACAGCCATCTTCCCCGCCTGCCTATAGAAAAGCGGGCCGGGGTGAAAGCCGCAGAGAGGCGCGCCTCAGATATGCGTCCGCGACAGCGCCCGCTCGGCGCCTTCAAGATGCGGCACGGCGTTGAACAGCGTCAGGCACAGCCCGGTGGAAATCGGCTGGAAGCGGTGCACCGAAGTGTTCTCGATGGCAAGGCAGGCATGCGCCAGCGCTTTCATCTCAAGCCCCATGGTCACCCGCATCGCCATGCCGATGAGCCCGCCCGAGGTGACGACGACTGCGCGGCCGGATCCGGCGCTGATCTCGGCCAGCACGTCATCCACCCGCGCCTCGAAATCGGCAAAACTCTCGGGTACGCCCTCGAGTCTGCCCTCGCGCCAATAGGTGAAGAGCTGCGGCAGATGCAGGATGAAACCTTCGCGATCGGGCGGCAGCGCAATGCCGTGCTGTTGCTGCATGAGCTGCGCCATGGTGAAATATTCCAGCTCGTTGAGCCGCGCGTCTTCCACCACCTCAAGACCCAGCTCCATCTCGGCCGCCGTCTCTTGGTGGCGCCGCAGCGTGCCACTATAGGCGCGGGCAAAGACCTCGCCGCTGCCGCGCATATGCGCCCCCAGCCAGCGCGCCTGCTGCTTGCCAAGATCGCTCAGCCGGTCGTAATTGATCTCGTCCTTGGCATGGGTATTGGCCTGCCCGTGCCGCACGAGGGTGACATGCGACATGCCAGCCCCTTTCATTGTTCCAAAAATACGCCGGTGGTGAGCCGCGGAGCGGCGAGGGGGCCGCGCCCCCTGCCACGCTCACCGCCCAGCAAACCTCAGCTATAGCTCTCCGGCCCGTTGGCCTGCGCCGCCGAGTAGCGGTCGCCATGCGCCCAGCCCACCGGCAGCACCTCTTCGATCCGCGCCAGATCCGTTGCCGAGAGGGTGATCTTCGTGCCCGCGAGCAACTCCCTGAGGTGATCGACCGACCGCGTGCCGGGGATCGGGATGATGTGCTCGCCGCGGCTCAGCAGCCATGCGATCGACAGGCCCGCCGCGGGCACCCTCATCTCGGCGGCCAGCGCGCGGAACTTGTCGGTGATGGCGAGATTGGCCGTCAGGTTCGGTTCCACAAACCGCGGGTTCACCGACATGAAGGCGCTTGCGGCCACCGCCTCGCGCGACAGCGGGTGATCGGTCAGTAGCGAGCGCCCGACCGGCGAAAAGGCGACCAGCGCGGTGCCAAGCTCGGCGCAGGCCTGCACCAACCCCAGTTCGACGATCCGCGTCTGCAGCGAATACTCCGATTGCACCGCCGCAACGGGATGCACGGCGGCGGCGCGACGCAGCGACGACGGCGCGATCTCGGAAAAGCCGAAGGCGGCGATCTTGCCCTTCTTCACGAGGCCGGCGAGCGTCTGCGTCACCTCCTCGATGGGCCGCGCCTGCTCGCGCCGGTGCACGTAGAACAGATCGACCTGCTCGACGCCGAGCCGCTTCAGCGAGCCATCAAGCTCGGCCTCCAGATGCTCGGGCGAATTGTCGTAGCAGCGCTTGCCCGCCGCATCCTTGGTGATCCCAGCCTTGGTGGCGATATGCAGCATCTCGCGCCCGCCCGAGCGCGCCTTGAGCCAACTGCCGATGGCCTTTTCCGAGCGCCCCATGCCGTAGACGTTGGAGGTGTCCACATGGCGCACCCCGGCCTCGACCGCCGCGTCGAGCACGGCATGCGAATTGGCCTCGGTGGTCTCGCCATAGAAATCGGCGAAGGACATCGCCCCGATGCCGAAGGCGGGAAGCTCCGGCCCGCCTTGCCCCATACGCATCGTCTTCATGCCGTGCCCTCCCCTGCGGTGGCGCCGCGGGATACGATCGCGGCGATGGCCGCGGCGACCGCCGCGTCGATATCCATTTTAGAAGTGTCGATCATCACCGCGTCCTCCGCCGGTTTCAGCGGCGCGTCGGCGCGGGTGGCGTCGCGGTGGTCGCGCTCGCGGGTGTCGTTCAGCACCGTCTGGTAATCGGTCTCGGCGCCGCCCGCGACCAGTTCCTCGAACCGCCGCCGGGCGCGCACCTCGGCGCTGGCGGTGACAAAGAGCTTGGCCTCGGCCTCGGGGCAGATCACCGTGCCGATGTCGCGCCCGTCGAGCACCGCGCCGCCGTCGCGGCGGGCGAAGGCGCGCTGGAAGTCGAGCAGGGCCGCCCGCACCTCGGGGATCACCGCAACCCGCGAGGCGGCGATGCCCACATCGGCGGTGCGCAGCCCCTCGGCCTGCAGGTCCTCGGGCACCAGCGCCAGCGCGGCCTCGATCGGATCGGTGCCGTCCAGCATCTTGCGCCCCACGGCGCGATAGAGCAGACCGGTGTCGAGATGCGCAAAGCCGAAATGCGCCGCCACGGCACGGCTGATCGTGCCCTTGCCGGCAGCCGCCGGCCCGTCGATGGCGATGGTAAAGGCCATGAGGTGTCCTTTCGTCAGATCGCGGTCTTTATCGCCCGCTGCCCGCCGCCCTTCAAGCAGATGCCCGGCCAGACACCCGGCGCGCCCCGCTCAGCGTTTCGGCCCCTGCCGCCAGAGGCTGAACAGCATCACGCCGCAGATTGCCAGCAGGACGAACTTCAGCCGGGTGAAGAGGCTCGCCCAATCCACCAACGCATGGTCAAGCGCGACAGGCCCGCGCAGCAGCATCTCGTTGATCAGCAGGTTCTCGGCGGCGTCCGCGCCGATCCACGCCAGCGCCAGCAGCACGAAGACCCCGCGCCGCCACCACGCGCGCCCACGCGACAGCGCGATGGCCCCGAGGATCAGTGTAATGCCGAAGGCCACGCGGAAGGCCATGCCCAGCCAGCGCATCTCGAGCAGATAGACCGCACGGGCGCGCTCGCTCAGCGCCAGCAGATATTGCTGCGCATCGAGGGCGGAATAGCCGAGCGCGCGCAGATCGAAGGGCAGCAGCCCGCTAGCACCGGGCCAGAGCACGGTGGCGGCATAATACCCCATGCACAGCAGCAGCGCGGCGGCCAGCGCCGCGACGACCGGCAGCAGGCGGCTCACGCCTCGCGGCCCAGATCGGCCCCCAGCGAGGTCATCAGGTTTTCGAAGATCGGGAAAGAGGTGGCGATCGGACCGCCGTCATCGACGCGCACCGGCTCTTCGGTGGCCAGCCCCATCACGAGGAAGGACATTGCGATGCGGTGGTCGAGATGGCTCTGCGCCGTGGCGCCGCCCTTCACGTCGCCGAAGCCGCGGCCATGCACCGTCCACCAATCCTCGCCCTCGTCGACCTCCACGCCGTTGAGGCGCAGGCCGGTGGCCATGGCGTCGATCCGGTCGCTTTCCTTCACCCGCAGTTCCTTGACGCCGGGCATATGGGTCTTGCCCTGCGCGAAGGCCGCGACCACCGACAGCACCGGGTATTCGTCGATCATGCTGGCGGCGCGCTCGGCGGGCACCTCGATGCCCTTGAGATCGGGCGAGAATTTGGCGCGCAGATCGGCGACGGGCTCGCCGCCCTCTTCGCGCATGTTTTCGAAGGTCAGATCGGCGCCCATCTCCTGCAGGGTAAAGAACAGCCCCGCACGGGTCGGGTTGAGGCCGATGTTGGGCACCAGCACGTCCGACCCCTCGGTGATCAGCGCGGCGCAGACCGGGAAGGCCGCCGACGAGGGATCGCGCGGCACGATGATGGTCTGCGGCTTCAGCTCGGGCTGACCCACAAGCGTGATCACCCGGCCCTCGTCGGTCTCTTCGGTGGTGACCTGCGCGCCAAAACCGGTAAGCATCCGCTCGGAGTGGTCGCGGGTCGCCTCGCGCTCGATCACCACGGTCTCGCCGGGGGCGTTGAGCCCGGCCAGCAGCACCGCCGATTTCACCTGCGCCGAGGGCACCGGGGTGGCGTAGCGCACCGGGATCGCATCGGCAGCGCCGACGATGGTCATCGGCAGCCGCCCGCCCGAACGCCCGTAGGCGCGCGCGCCGAACAGCGCCAGCGGATCGGTGACGCGGGCCATGGGCCGCTTGTTCAGCGACGCATCGCCGGTAAATGTGGCGGTGATCGGCGTCGTGGCCATGGCGCCCATGATCAGCCGCACGCCGGTGCCGGAGTTGCCGCAATCGATGACATTGCCCGGCTCGGCAAAGCCGCCGACGCCGACGCCATGCACATGCCATGTGTCGCCGCGCTTTTCGACTTCGGCGCCGAAGGCCTGCATCGCCTTGGCGGTGTCGAGCACGTCCTGCCCTTCGAGCAGGCCGGTCACCTTGGTCTCGCCCACCGCCATCGCGCCTAGGATCAGCGACCGGTGCGAGATCGACTTGTCGCCGGGCACGTTGGCCTCGCCCTTAAGTCCCGCAGACTTGCGGGCAATCATCGGAATGGGGTCCCCGTGGCTCGACATGGCGCCTCTCCTGTTATCGCTCGCGCGCCTGATAGCAGCGCGATGCGCCTGCGTCCATCGCCCGTGACCCGTACGAGCGGTCCTGCCGAGGCGCTGCGGCACCGGAGCCGCGATAAACCCGCGCACATTCGCACCCGACCTTGCGCAAATCCCCGGCGGCCAACACAAATTTCCGCGATCCCACTTGCTCGCCGGGTTGCCCGCCCCATGCGACCGCCCTAGGTGTGGACGCAGGGAGGGGTACACCCGGGATCCCTTTTCCGATTCCCAGAACACGAAGTAGGTTTGCATGACCGATACAACGGCCGAACACGCCGCTGGCCATACGGCGCGCGTCGCGAAGGAATCGTCGGCACGCATGGTGCTCTTCGCGCTGTCCTTGGGCGGCTTCGCCATCGGCACCACCGAGTTCGCCTCGATGGCGCTTCTGCCCAGCTTTGCCAGCGATCTCGGCGTCAGCGAGGCGCGCGCCGCCGATGCGATCAGCGCCTATGCGCTCGGCGTCGTCGTCGGCGCGCCGGTGCTGGCCGTCGCCGGTGCCAAGATGCGCAAGCGCATGTTGCTGATCTGGCTGATGCTCGCCTTCGCCCTCTTCAACACGCTCTCGGCGATTGCCCCAAGCTTCGGGCTGTTCACCGTCTCGCGCTTTTTCTCGGGACTGCCGCATGGCGCCTACTTCGGGGTCGCCGCGCTGGTCGCCGCCTCGATCGTGCCGCGCAACAAGCGGGCCACAGCGGTCTCGCGGGTGTTTCTCGGGCTCAGCATCGCCACCACCATCGGCGTGCCCGCAGCAAGCTGGATGAGCCAATACATCGGCTGGCGCTCGGGCTTTGCGGTGGTCGGAGCGCTGTCGCTGGCGACCGCGCTGGCGGTCTATCTGAAAGCCCCCCGCACCCCGGCGGACCCCAACGCCAACCCGCTGCGCGAGTTGGGCGCTCTCAAGAACCGGCAGGTCTGGCTGACGCTGGCCACCGGCGCGGTGGGCTTTGGCGGGTTCTTTTCGGTCTATACCTATATCGCCTCGACGGTGAAAACCACGCTGGGCGCCTCGGACGACATGGTGGCGCTGATGCTGATGGTGGCCGGGTTCGGCATGATCATCTTCAACCTCGCGATGGGGGCCTTGGCCGACCGCAACCTCAACCTCACCGCCTATGCGGCGTTTGGCGGCGGCGCGGTGGTGCTGGCGCTATTTCCCACCGCCGTGGCTGGCGGGCTCTGGACCATGGGCATCGCGGTGCTGTGCATCAGTGTGCTGGGCGGCGTGTCGACGGTGATGCAGACGCGGCTGATGAACGTCGCTGGCGAGGCGCAGCAGCTGGCCGCCGCACTGCACCACGCCGCCTTCAACGTCGCCAATGCGGTGGGCCCGTTCCTTGCCGCGCGGGTGATTGCCGCCGGGCATGATTTCCCGTCCTCGGGCTATGTCGGCGCGGCGCTGAGCGCGAGCGGCTTCGTGCTTTTTGCCATCACCCTCTGGGACGCCCGCCGCAGCGGTCTCGAGTGAGCGACACGCCCGGCAGAGCGCGCTTTGCCGGGCAGCGCACCGGAACAGGCTCAGCCGTGCGCTCTGCCTTGTTCCGTGAAATAAGAACACCGTCTTGCACGGCCCGCTGCAAGTGGGAGGGTTTCCCGGGCTTGGCGCTCTGCCAAATCACCGGTCCATGCTAGGCTTGCATGCCGGAGCGCTGTCCCTCCTTCGGCGCGGGCGCGGCGCGGCCGAGCCCTTGCCGCCCGCCGCCTGCGGGACGAAATAAGGCCCAAATCAGAAGACATTCCGAAAGGCCACTCCCATGATGTACAAAGCATTTGCCCTCAGTGCCGCGATCACCGGTCTTTGCGCATCCACCGCGCTGGCCGCCACTCTCGGCCCGCTGGTCTCGGCCTCCGAGCTTGAGACCGCCCTTGCCGATGCCGATGCGCCCACCGTGCTCGACATCCGCGGCGATGCCTATGCCGATGGCCACATCGAAGGCGCGGTCGCCGCACCCTACGGCCTGTTCCGCGGCCCGTCCGAGAACCCCGGCGCGACGGTTCCCGTCGACCGGCTGGAAACCACCTACGAAGAGCTCGGGCTTGAGACCGACGCGCCCATCGTGATCGTCGCGCAGGGCGCCACCGACACCGAGTTCGGCGCCGCTGCCCGCGTCTACTGGACGCTGAAAAGCTCTGGCTTCACCGAGCTGTCGATCCTCAACGGTGGCGCGCAGGCGTGGGTCAACGCCGGGCTGCCGGTGAGCAAGGACGCCGTGACGCCCGAGCCGACCGAGCTGGACATCAGCTGGAACGACGCATGGACCGCCGAGACCCCCGAGGTCGCCGATGTGGTGGCAGGCGAGCAGCAGGCGCTGCTGCTCGACGCCCGCCCCGAGGCCTTCTACGAAGGCAAGAAGGCGCATGGTGCCGCCGAAAAGCCCGGCACCCTGCCCGGCGCCGAGAACTACCCCTACACCCGCTTCTTCCAGAGCGGCGCCACCGCCATCGGCCAGATCTCGGACGTGCAGGAACTCAAAGCCTCGCTCGGCGTCAGCGACGGGCAAGAGATCGTCTCGTTCTGCAACACCGGCCACTGGGCGGCGACCAACTGGTTCGCGCTGAGCGAGATGGCGGGCCTCGAGAACGTGAAGCTCTACCCCGGATCGATGGTGGAATACTCCAAGACCGGCGGTGAGATGCAGAACTCGCCGGGCCTCTTCCGTAACCTCCTGAACCAAGTCACCGGGGGCAACTGATGAGCCAAGCAAGCATTTCGGGGGCGGCGCAGACCGCCCCTGCAAGCGCCATCGGAAAGCGCGCCGGGCTGATCCTCGGCGCGCTTGTGCTCGTGGCGCTGGTCTCGCTGTTCGCCGGGGCGCGTTACGGGCTGCTGCTGGCCATCGGGCTGGGCTTCGGCATCGCGCTCGAAGGCATGCGCTTCGGCTTTGCCGGGCCGTGGCGGGCGATGATCCTGCGCCGTGAACCCTCGGGCGTGCTGGCGCAGCTGCTGTCGATCGCGCTGGTTTCGGTGGTCGCCATCCCGCTGCTGACCAGCCACGCCGGGGAACTCATGGGCGCGCAGGCGCCCATCGGCTTTGCCATGGTCGGCGGCGCCTTCGTCTTTGGCGCGTGTATGCAAATCGTGCTGGGCTGCGGCTCGGGCACGCTGGTCAACGCGGGCAGCGGCAACCCCGTCAGTCTGCTGGCCCTGCCCTTCTTTGCCCTTGGCAGCTTTGCCGGCGCTTACAACTTGATCTGGTGGACCGGCCTCGGCTCGCTGCCCATCCTCACGCTGTCGGGCACCTCGGGCCTTGGCGTCACGCTGGTGCTGCTGGCCATCGCCGCCGCGATCTTCCTGCGGCGCGCGGCACCGGGCACGGTGAAACTGAGCCGCCGCCATGCCATCGCCGCCGTGGTGCTGGCGCTGCTCGCCATTGGCAACCTGCTGGTCGCGGGGCAGCCGTGGGGCGTGGTCTATGGGCTCGGGCTCTGGGTCGCGAAAGGCTATGCCGCGCTTGGCGGAGACCTTTCGGCCTCGGCCTTCTGGGCGGCGCCGGGCTCGATGGAGCGGGTGCAGTCGAGCGTGCTGACCGACTATACCTCGCTCACCGACATCGGTATCATCGCGGGCGCCTTCGGTGTCGCCGCATGGCGGCGCGGCGCGCTGGCGGCCAAGCTGCCCAGCTACCCCGCGCGGGCATGGATCGCGACCATCGTCGCGGGCTTCCTGCTGGGCTACTCGTCGCGTCTGGCCTTTGGCTGCAACGTCGGGGCGTTCTTCTCGGGCATCTCCACCGGCAGCCTGCACGGCTGGGTGTGGTTCGTGGCGGCCTTCGCGGGCGCCTTCCTTGGCATCCGGCTGCGGCCGCTGCTGGGACTGGAGGCGCGCTCATGACCCGCGCTTTCACCGCCTCGCTCGCCCTGCTGCTGCTGGCCGCGCTGCTGGCCTTCGATCTCGCAAACTGGGCGCCCAACCCCTATCAGGCCCCGGCCATGCTGGCCTTCGGCTCGGGCAGCGTCGCCAGCGGCGGCTTCTGCGGCGCACTTCCCAACTGAGCCTGCCTCAACCGCCGGGCGCAAGCCCGGCGAGCACATGAAGGCGCGTCCCTCTCCGCAGGGGCGCGCCTTTTTTCGTTACGCTGAGCGGGCCCGATTCCCCTTCAGAGAGCCCCACGAAATAAGGCGCAACTGCGCTTTTTGCGAAAAATTCACCCCTCATCTTCTAGGGTCTGGGCAGGGTTCGCGTGTGTGTAAACGGTAGTTTGGTTGACCCTGCCCCTCGGATCCGTCCAGCCATTTCGCTGGCCCGGGGGGCCGATCATTTCGATTGGCGATTTTCATAGCTCAGCCCGGCATGGCCCCGCGCCTGCCGGGCTTATTAGTCCGGGGGCCCCGCGACTGCGTCTTTACCAGTTCCGAACCCAGTCCGGCGCCGGGGGTGTCATTCCCCGCGAAACACTCTATGTAGCTGCCCTACAACCCATAACATCAAACTCTGGCGATGCCGGAGCCCCCGGTGACGGCCTGACGCCTCGCCGGGGTGCGACGCATCGTGACCTGACCCAACAGGGGACTTATGAAGAAATACCTTACGACCACCGCCCTCACCCTCACCGCCCTCACCCTCTCGACCGCCGCACAGGCGCAGGATGACAGCTGCGGCGAGGTCTCGATCACCGAGATGGGCTGGGCGTCGGCCTCGGTGGTGACCAATGTCGCCGATTTCATTCTCACCCAAGGCTACGGCTGCGACGTGACCGTCGTGCCCTCCGACACCATCCCCGCGATGACCTCGGTGGCCGAGAACGGCGATCCGGACATTGTCACCGAGCTTTGGATCAACGGCGCGGGCGCGGCCTATGACCGGCTCACCGGCGAGGGCAATCTGATCGAGCTTGGCTCGGTGCTGGAACCGGGTGGGATCGACGGCTGGTATGTGCCCGCCTATCTGGTCGAAGAGCACCCCGAGCTTGCCACGATCGACGGCATCCTCGAGAACCCCGAACTGGTCGGCGGTCGCTTCCACAACTGCCCCGAGGGCTGGGGCTGCCGCACCATCAACGACAACATGCTGCCGGTCTTCGGCGTCGAGGAGGCGGGGATCGAGATCTTTGACCACGGCTCGGGCGAGACGCTGGCGACCTCCATCGCGGCGGCCTACGAGGATCACGAACCGTGGTTCGGCTATTACTGGGCGCCGACCGCCGTGCTGGGCAAATACGACATGGTGCGCGTCGACATGGGCGAATTCGTCGAGGAGTCCTATGAGGCGGCACAGGACGAAGGTGCGACCGGCCTCGTGCGCAGCTCCTACCCGCCCGCCCCGGTGAAGACCGCCGTCACCGACAGTTTTCAGGAAGAGCACCCCGAACTGGCGGATTTCCTGTCGAAAATGTCCTTCCCGGTGGACGACATGAACGACATCCTGCGCTGGATGGACGAAAACTCGGCCTCGGGCGAGGAAGGCGCGGTCTACTTCCTGACCTCGCAGCCCGACGTCTGGGCGACCTGGCTGGATGATGCCGCGCGCGAGCGTCTGGCAGCCGTTCTGCAGTAAGGCCGCGGCCCCTTTGGGGGGACCGCAACCAAGGGGCCGGCCTGCGCTCAGCGCGTGGCCGGCCCTGTGCTTTCAGGGAAGGCTCAGAGCCCCTGACCGCCCGACAGTTCGACCCGCTGCCCTGACATCCAGCCCATCCCGTCCGACAGCAGCGCCGCGACACCGGCACCGATGTCCTCGGGCTGGCCAACGCGGCCAAGGGCGATCATGCCCGCCACCTTGGCGTTGACCTCGGCGTTGTCACGCACGACGCCGCCGCTGAAATCGGTGGCGATGGCGCCCGGCGCAAGGCAGTTCACCCGGATGCCACGCGGCCCCAGTTCCTGCGCGGCGTAGCGGGTCAGCACCTCCACCGCGCCCTTCATCGAGGCATAGGCCCCATAGCCCGGCAGGGTGAACCGGGCGAGCCCCGAGGAGACGAAGAGCACCGCCCCGCCATCCGTGATCATCGGCAGCAGCGCCTGCGTCAGCAGGAAGGGCGTGCGCAGGTGCACGCGGTAGAGAAGGTCAAGCTGCGCCGCCTCGGTCTCGGCAATGGCGCGGTTGTAGCCGATCCCCGCGTTGTTCAGCAGGAAGTCGAAACTCTCGCGCCCGAAGGTCTGCTGCAGCGCCTCGGCGAGGCTCGCCGCGAAAGCGCCGAAGTCTTCGGCCTCGGCATCGAAGGGCAGCATCACCGCGCTGACACCTTCCGCCTCGATCTCGCGCGCCACTTCGTCGGCAGCCGTCTTCGAGCTGTTGTAGGTGCCGATCACATGGACACCCGCGCGGGCGAGATGCAGCGCGGCGGATCGGCCGAGGCCGCGGCTCGCGCCAGTGATGAGAGCGATCTTTCCCGACGTAGTCTCAGAAATCGTACCAGTCATGAGAGGGTCCTTTGCGCTTTGGCGGCCAGCCGGTCCGGCCGCCTCTGGCGCAAGAGATACGTTGCCCCCGGCATCCGGAGAATAGTACACATCCCCATAGGCTATTCGGATAACCGAACAATGCAGCAGATAGACCTCAACACACTCGCGCAATTCGTGGCGGTCGCGCGGCATCTCAACTTCCGTCGCGCCGCAGCGGAACTGGCGATCTCTCCCTCGACGCTGAGCGAGCGCATTCGCGAGCTTGAGGCGCGGCTCGGCGTGCGGCTGCTCAACCGGACCACGCGCAGCACCTCGCTGACCGAGGAGGGCGAGCGGCTTCTGGAGCGCACCCGCGACGCGATCGCCGTGCTCGATGAAGCGGCGGCCTCGGTCACATCGGCCGGAAACCGCGAGGTTCTGACCGGGCGCATCCGCATCAACGGTCCCGCCCCGGCGCTTGAACTGCGGCTGATGCCACTGGTGAGCTCGTTTCTCGAGAAGCATCCCGGCGTGCGCGTCGAAGTGGTGAGCGAGGGCGATCTGGTCGATGTGATCGGGCGCGGCTTCGACGCAGGGCTGCGCTACGACGAGAGCTTGGCGCAGGATATGATCGCCGTGCGTCTGGGGCCGGATCAGCGCATGATCGTCGCCGGAGCACCGGACTACCTGAAGCGCCACGGCGTGCCGCAGCATCCCGACGATCTGGAGCGTCACAGCTGCATCACCCACGTCTTCGGCGGCGGCAACACGCTGCCTTGGTCGTTCGAGAAAGACGGCAAAGCCTTCGAGCGGTTTCCCAAGGGTCGGCTTGCGGTGAATTCCACCATTGCGGCCCTGATCCCGGCCCGCGCCGGACATGGGCTGATCTATGGCTTCGACGACTATCTTCAGCCGGATCTGCAGGCCGGAACGCTGGTGCAGGTTCTGGATGAGTGGACCCCGCCCTTCCCCGGCCCTTCGCTCTATTTCACCGAGCGGCGCCTGATGCCGCCCGCGCTGCGTGCCTTTGTCGACCACGTGAAGACTGCCGCGCGCTAGGTCAAAACGGTAGTCCCAAAAAGGCTGCGCGCCCCCGAGGTTTCCCCCGGAGGCGCACTTGGCGAGGGTAACTTAGCTCACGACACGAAGACGTAGTCGAGATAATCGATCCGCAGCGGCTCGCCGCCGTCCGGGCTGCCCGACAGCGACACCACGTCGCCCGCCTCCAGCGCCACGCCAAAGGTCTGATGCATGGCAAAGGACGTGCTGTTGACGATGGAAGAACCGGCGTCCTGATCCCAGATGAAACTGTCGACCAGCAGATCGTTCACCAGCAGATCAAGCTGCGACTGGCCGTCGGATTCATCGAAATGGCCCAGCGTGAAGTTGTAGAGCCCCGCCGTCTCGGCGAAGACGAAGCTCGCCACATGGCCCGCCGATCCGGTGGCCTTGATGAGCTGCCCTTCCGACGCGTGGCTGTTGCTGTTCACAACAAAGCCCTCTTCCAGCGTCATGGCTTCGGCCTCGATCCGCACCGGATCCGAGCTGGGCGGCGGCGTGGTCGCGATGCTGACGTTGAAGCTGGCCAGAGAGCCATTCGCTGCCACCGCGTTGCCGCTGGTGTCGAGCACTTCTCCGCCATCCAGCGCAACGCTGTAGACCCCGTTGTCGCCCACGTCCCAGCTGCCGCCGGGCGCTTCGACCGTGTAGGTCGCGGTGCGCGGCGCGCCATCGCTGCCAGAGCTGAGGCTGACCCCCGTCACCGACAGCGCCCCGCCCGGTCCGGTCACCGTAAGATCGCCCGGATCGATGCTCGAGACGTCGATGCCCACGTTGTCGGAGAAGGTGACCGAAACGGTGGTGCTGCCGCCTCCCGCCACCGACACATTGGCCGCACTGGCCGCGGTGACTACCGGATTGGTGCTGTCGGTCGGATCGCCACCGCCTCCGCCGCCTCCGCCGCCGCTTGTCGGCACGAAGTCGAGGAAGTCGATGCGCAGCGGCTCTCCGCCATCCGGCGTGCCCGAAAGTTGCAGCACGTCCCCCGCGTTCAGCACCAGATCCGAGATCGTGTGCTCTGCGGCAGAGGTGCTGTTGACGATGGTGCCGCCCGCATCCAGATCCCAGACGAAGGTTTCGACCAGCACATTGTTCACCAGTACGCTGAGCTGCGACTGACCGTCGGACTCGTCGTAGTAGCCGAGCGTCAGATCATAGGTCCCCGCTGCCGCGGCAAAGGTGTAGCTGGCGGTATGCGCTCCCGAGCCAGACGCCTGAATGAACTGATCGTTCGAGGCGTGGCCGTTGCTTTGCACCGAGAAGCCCTGCAACGAGAGGCTTTCGGCCTCGACCCGGAAGGGATCGCCCACCGGGGCGCTGCCAATGGCGACCTCGAAGCTGGTCAGCGAGGCGTTCGGGGCCACCGCGTTGCCGCTGGTGTCCAGCACCTCGCCGGAGAGCAGCGCAACCGTGTAGCTGCCCTCATCCGCCACGTCCCAGCTGCCGCCGGGGGCGGCGAGCGTGTAGGTGGCGCTGCGCGGCGTGCCGTCGCTGCCCGCATTCAGGCTGACCCCGGTCACCGAGACCGCCCCGCCCGGCCCCGACACGGCGATGTCGCCAGCGTCGATGGTCGAGGCATCAATGGCCACATTGTCGCTGAATGTCACCGTCACCGTGGTGGTCGTGCCGCCCTCGACGGTCACATCCGGCGCGCTGGCCGCTGTGACGACCGGCGCAAAGGTATCCTCACCGGTGGAGATGAAGGCCGAGTTCGACGCGCCGCCCGAGGGCGCGCTGCCCTTGTACATCTCCCAGAAGTCGACGTGGAAGCCTTGGCTGCGGCCCGCCAGCGTGATGGTGTGGAAGCCCGCGGTCAGGTTGAACGAGGCGGTGAAGTTGGGATCGGACTCCGACACGCTGTCGATCTGCCCCGCCCAGCCCCAGTTCGTCGAAGCGCCATAGAGCTTCACGAAGCCGCCGCTCGACACGCTGTCGGTCGAGTTGGTCTGCAGCGCCTCGGCGTCGTCGTCGATACGCAGCCAGATGTCGTTGCGCTGGTCGCTGGGATCATTGGTGTCGCGGGACGAACGGACGCGGAAGTTGTAGACGCCCTCTTCGCCCTCGGGAATGAACACCTCGTAGACAAGGAAGCTGTCTTGCTGCGGCGCATTGATCGCGGTGCTGCCCGCTTCCGAGCCCCAGAAGTAGTGGCCGGTGCCTTGGGTGTTGTCCTGCGTGCCCGGATCATCTCCTTCGACATAGGTCCATTGGCCGCCGGGGTTGGTGCCGCCATTGGCGTTCGGATCCTCGATCTGCACCTTGAAGCGCGCCGAGCTGCCCGAGCCGATGATCTGGTAGTAGCCCTCGGCCCCGGTGCCGCCGCCTCCGCCACCTTCGACCGGTCCGCCCTGATTGGTCAGATAGACCCGGTCGGTGGCCCCCAGCGGCATTTTCGAGCCGGAGTCGATGACCGATGCGCCGACCACCGCCGGAGCCGTGTCGAACCCGTTGGTGTACGCGGTGCCGCCGAAGTCCTGACCGCTGTCGGGCGTCGTCCAGTCAAAGGCATTGTCCGGCAGCGTGGCCGTGCCGCCCGCCCCGATGACGATGTCGTAGAACTGGAAGTCGGCGGCGTTGCTGGCCTGGAACTCGGGCTGCGCGTCCGCCAGCCGGTCTTCGACCAGCTGCGCGATGCCGTTCGAGGTGTTGGTCACCGGATTGAGGCCCCGGCTCAGCGTGACGCGCACCGTATCGCCCGGCGTGCCCGCGACCATGATCTCGGGGATCGTGCCCCCGTAGGTGCCCGTCGAAGACGAGCCGGTGCCATTCACCGAAACCGTTGCTGTCGCCGCGCTGACGTCCTGCGAGGCAAAGCCGGTGCTGCCGGCCTGCGTGCCCTCGCCGCCGACAAAGCCCGTGGCGAACGTGCCGTCATCGAACATCACGGTGAAGCTCGAGCCGATCAGCTCGGCCCCCGATACACCGCCCACGTCCCAGCTGTTGACCGCCCCGGCGTCGATCGACGCCTTGGTCAGACCGGCCACCGAGTTCGGATCCATATCGCCCGAGAAGCCGATGGTCTCGCCGGTGTCAAAGCCACTGCCATCGGCCTTGATCACCAACCCACGGAAGCCGCCGCTGGAGGCAAGGCCGGTGCCCGTGGTGTTGGGCAAAGGCGCGTCCCCGGCAAAGATATAGCCACTGCCGGTGTCAAAGAACGCACCCGTCTCACCCCCTCCGCTGTTGATGGCGAAATCCTTGGCGACGCTGTCGCCGCCCGAACCATCGGCATCGACCACGCTGTCCCCATAGAGCGCATTGCGGAAGTCGATCACCACCGCGGCGATCTGCTTGTCGCCGGTGTTCTGCAACTGGAACGAGTCGGTGCCGTAGTTCGAGGACTGCACGTTGTTGTTGCCGTCCATGATCCGCAGCTCTGCGCTGCCGACCGCGCCGGACCCGTAGCTGCCGTTTGCATCCACATCGGTCAGCGCCTGCAGGATCGACAGGGCGTCATCGGGATTGGAGGGCGGATCAACCGGCCCGCCGCTGCCCTCGGTCAGCTTCATGCTCTCGACGCCCATGGTGAAGGCGCCGCCCGCCCCGAAGTCGGTCGAGGTCACCCCGAAGGCGGGGATGATCGAGGAGGTTCCGGCCAGAACTCCGGCCATGGCGCTGCCCGCATCCGGGGTGACCGTTCCGACGGTCCCCGAAGCCAGCGTCGCGCCAGTGTCATCCAGCAGCTCGTAGTAGCCGGTGAAATTGCCCGCCGAGACATCCGCCGCAAGCGTCAGCTTCACCTGCGCAAAGCTGGTCGCCGTGACGCTGCCCGGATAGGGGATCTTCAGATCCGTGCCCGAGAAGCTGCCGCGTCCGGAGATCTCGAAACCATCACCGGGGTTGCCGGTGACAAGCTTGATGAAATCGCCATCCACGCCGGTCGAGGCGCCCGCCGCGCCGGTCAGCGAGACGATCAGCCCGTATTGCGAGAAGGTCTGCAGCTCTGTCCCGCCTAACACCGGATTGTCGAAGACGCCCTCGAAGGTGAAGTCGCTTGCGACATCGGCAAGGAAGGTGAAGGCCTGCTGGCCGTCATTGGTGTCGGGGTCGCTGGTCTGGAATTGCAGCCGCCCGCCGCTGACCTGTGCCCCGTTGTTGGTGGCGTAGTTCAGCTCGGCACTTCCGTCGGCGGTCTGCGCCGCGCCGGTGAACCCGGCGGCGAAGGGCGAGGTGCCATCGGCCATGGTGGTGAAGTCGAGCACGACCTCGCCGAGGTCCGACAGCACCACACCCGCGTTGGTCGCGTCATAGGCGGCACGGTCGGCAAGGTTGGCGATGCCATCGCCGTCGATGTCGCCATCTGCCGAGTTGATCAGACCGTCACCGTCGAGATTGCCGCCAAGCTCCTTGGCCGGATCATACCCCACCGGAGGCTCACCGCCGCCCAGCGACAGGGTCAGCCCCTGCACGGTCTGGGCATTGAGGTTCGGCGTTTCCGCCAGATCCGCGACCTCGCCTGCGCCCAGCGTAACCTCGATGGCGCTGCCATCGACCCAGCCGCCGCTTGGCGCGGCGATCTCGTAGCTGGCGACGCCGCCCGCAAAGCCGAGGAAGCTGACCGCCGCCGCGACCTGCGCTCCGCCGATGGCAAGCGACAGGTCCTCATCCCCCAAGGTGCTGGCGTCGATGCCGCTCAGATCGCTGAGCGTGACATTGACCAGAAGCGGCGAGGTCTCATCCGCCGGGTTCGACAGGGCGATCACTGCATTGGGCGCATCGGTGTCGACGATCGGCTCGCCCGAGAGGATCTCGATGGCGTTGACGATCGGGTTGTCCACACCATCAATCGCGTCCTGCAGGAACGAGATGTCGAGCACCCCGTCACTGACCGTCGCCTGATAGCTGATCACCGTCACATCGCCCGCAGCGCCGCTGGCCGAGGGGTCGAAATTGTCCAGAACGCCCGTGGTCGTGCCCTCGACGCTGATGTCAAAGACCCGCGCACCGCTTGTCTGATTGGGCACGTAAAGCTCGGCCATGTAGAGCCGCACGAGGTAGGTGCCATTGCCCAGCAGATCGCCCACCGGAACGCTGTAGGTGAAGGGCGCATCGGACGAGCGCGCGGTGTCGAGCACCGTCTCGGGCACACCCTCGGGGATCGCGGCGAGCGTGCCGCTGTAGCCTTGGATGTCGCCCCGGTCGTTGCTGGTGGTCAGATAGGGGCTGTTGGGCGCACCATTGCCATCGCCGCTCCAGACCGGGCCACCGTCAAGCGCGGCGACCTCGGGGCCAAAGGCGTTGATCCGCAGCAGCACGCTCGGGCCGGTCTCTCCGTTCGTCACATCGAGCGCAAAGCTCACCGGCACCCCGCTGTCGAGCAGCCCGTCGTTTGCATAGACGGTAATGTCGTAGCTGCCCGCCGCGGTGGTGTCAGCCACCTGCAGCGTGGTGCCGTCGAGCGTGATGCCCGCGGGCAGCGGCGCGCCGCCCGCGAGTTCCACCCGCAGCACCGGCACATCGCCAAGGTCCACATCCGCCAGCACCAGCGCCGAAAGATCAACGCTTGTCGGCGTGCCCTCCTCTGTCGCGGCGGGCGCGATGGTGCCGCTGATCGTCGGTGCCTCATTGACGCCGGTCACAGTGACCAGAAGGTCCGCAGGCGTCACGGTAGAGCCGTCGCTTGCGGTGACCGTGACCTCATAGACGTTGTCGCCGTCAAAGTCGGTCGGGTTTTCGAAATCGGGCGCCGTATTGAACGCCAGAGCGCCGCTGCTCGGATCGATCGAGAAGAGCGCCGCATCGGCCCCGCCGCCAATCGCATAGGTCAGCGCGCCGCCCTCGGGATCGGTGGCCGGGATGACGCCCAGATCGCTCTCGTTCTCGGCGATCTCAAGCGCAGCATCCCCGGTGAAGACCGGCGGCAGATCCGCCAGAGCCGAGGTCAACTGCACGTTCGAGAAGGTCAGATTGCCGATGGCGTCGCGGTCGTCATCATTGATGAACACCATATGCGAGAAGCTCTGCCCGGCGAACTCGCCCAGCGGGATCGCAAAGCTGACCGTGCCGTCACCGGCGCTGTAGCCCGCGTATTCCTGCCGCGCGTAGTTCGACCAGTCCTGCCGCCCCGCCAGCTGGAAGAGGATCTGCTGCGAGTTGCCAAAGCTGTTGTTGGTCTCCAGCCCGATGCCCATGATTTCGCCGATCTGGCTGGCGCTGAACTCAAAGCGCAGCACCGTCTCGGCGTCGATGGTGAAGCCGCCGGGCAGCGCCACCTTCTTCCAGGTGTTGCCGGTCAACTCGATCGAGGTCGGCGTCACCGCGATGCCCTCGGGGGTCTCATCGTTGCCCGCGTAAGAGGTGATCTCGAAGCTGCTGAAGTCGATGTCGAGGATACCGTCATCGACCGGCGTGCCGACCACCACCGTCGCCGTCCCCGTGGCGGTGCCGCCGCGCGCATCGGTGATCTCATAGTCGAAGACCGCGGTACCGACGAAGCCCGCCGCCGGGGTGAAGAGCACCTGCCCGTCCTCCAGCGACACCGTGCCGCCGCTGCGCGCGGTCACACCGGTCAGGGTGATCTCATCGCCGTCGGCATCGGTGTCATTGCCGGTCAGGTCAGCCGCGGTGAGCGGCAGCGCCTCATCCGTGCCGGTGACAAAATCGTCCTGCACCGCCACCGGCGCGCTATTGACGTTGAGCGTCACCGTCGCGGTATCCGTGCCGCCATCGGGATCGGTGATCGTGTAGACAAAGCTCGCCTCACCGGCAAAGCCCGGCGTCGGGGTGAAATAGATCAGCCCGTCTTCGAAAAGCACCTCGCCGTTCACCGCCGCCGAAACCCCGGTCACCGTCAGCGCGCCGCCATCGGGATCGCTGTCATTGGCCAGCAGATCGGCGGGGAAGATGGTCGCGGTCTCGCCGCTGGCGATGGCAACATCCGGGTCATCCACCGCGATCGGATCGAGATTGGCCGCGGTGCTGCGGACGAACTGCAGGTTCGAGAAGGTGCCCGTGGCCGCATCCGCGCCGTCATCATCGTTGATGAAATGCAGATACTGGAAGCTCTGGCCCGCCCATGCGCCAAGCGGGATCTCGAAACTGACCTCGCCGTCGCCGGACTGATAGGTCCGGAAGCCCTGCTCGGCGTAGGCGCTCCAGCCCTGCGAGCCGCCCAGCTGGAAGAGCACCTGATCGCCCTTGCTGAGGAAGCTGTTGTCGTTGCCGAGACCGATGGCCATGATCTCGCCGGTCTGACCCGCCGAGAAGGTGAAGCGCATCACCATGTCCGCGGTGACTTCCAGCGGCTCGGCCAGCAGCAGCTTCTTCCACGTGTTGCCGGTCAGAGCCAGCGTCGCGCCCGCATCTGCAATGCTATAGGCCCCGTTCAGGTCCTGATTATCGAAGGCGCTGAGCGCGCCCGCGTCGAACACGATGTCGGTGATGCCGGTATCCGGCGTTTCGGGCAGCACTTCGACGGTGACCGTCGTCGTCGCCGGTGCGCCGAACGCATCGGTGATCGTGTAGTCGAAGCTGGCGGTGCCGGTGAACCCCGGCGTCGGGGTAAAGTTGATCTGCCCGTCTTCGAACAGCACCGTGCCGTTCTGCGGGTTGTCGACGCCCGCAAAGCTCAGCGCATCACCGTCAGCGTCGCTGTCATTGTCCATAAGAACCGCTGGCGTAAGCGTCAGCGTGCCGTCAATCACCACCTGCGCCTCGTCAGGCGTGGCGGTGGGCGGTGTGTTGGGCGCGCCGTTGACCGTGATGATCAGGCTTCCGTCCTGCACGATGCTCTGGATCTCACCGGGGCCATAGGTTTCCGCCAGCGTCACCGTGGTATCGACCGCGCCGTCGCCATCGCTGTCGATGCCAAGGATGGTCGAGCCGTTGGTCACCTCGATTACCGAGGCGGTGCTGCCCGCGCCTTCGACCACCAGCTGATCGCCAGCGGTAAAGCCCGAGACCGTGGTGCCATCCAGCTCCGTTCCCGTGCCGGTGACGGTATCGTTGCCGCCATCGGTGAGGTCGACCTCGTCACCAGCGCCGGTACCGACGCCGATCACATTGTCACCGCTGGTGCCTTTGACATGCACCGTGCCGCTGCCCGTAGCGTCGAAATTCTCGACGGTGCCGGGCATCTGGTAGGGCGTGCCGGAGCTTCCGACCTCGCCGCTGCCGGTATAGACCACGGTGTCGATCTCATCGGTGCCGCCCGCGTCATCCGCAGGCAGGTTGCCCGGATCGTCGACCTGCTGCTGCCGCTCGGTCGAGTCGTTCACGTCCAAGAGCAGCGCCGCGCTGGCATCGGGAGAGACGCCGACCGTGTCGTCATCCACATCCACACTGACCGACAGCTGCGCCAGCGTCTCGTAATCCAGCATCACACCAGCCTGCAGATGCAGCTCTGGCCCGGTGCCCGGATCGACGATCTCGAAGAGCGCCGCATCCGCCCCCGACAGGCTCAGCGCGTTGCTGCCCAGCCCATCGTCAGTGATCACGATATCGGCGATTTTCACCGAACTGGTGGTGTCGACGTTCTCGTCGATTGAGGGGAGTGCATTGGCCAGCGCGACGCCCGGAGCGACATTGGCCACCGGGCCGCTGATCTCCAGATAGTCCCACTCGCCGGTAAAGCGGTTGGTATCGCCATTGCCCCAGTCGGTGATCGACACGCCATAGGCGATGCCGCCCGTGCCGCCGGTGAGCGTGTTCTGCCCCGCCAGCGCCGCCGCCAGAGAGCCGGTGATATCGCGGGTCGCGGTGGTGATCGACGCGATCACCGCGTCACTGGCATCAAGCAGGATCGCCGTGCCGATCAGCGTCGCCACGCTGCCCGACTTGTCCACGTCGAGCCGGAACACCACTGCAGCGATGTCCTCCTCGACGACCGGAGGCGACTGCGCGCTGAGCACATAGTTCTCTTCCCCGCCGCCGGTCAGGCTGTTTTCCTGCGCCAGCTGGATGCGCGGATCAATGCCCGCGCCGCCAAGGACGAACTTGATGTAATCATCCGTGCCCCCCGCCCCGAGGGTGATGCCGAACGAGGCGTATTGCAGCGGGATCGCGCCAAGGAACCCGGCCTCGATCCGCCCCTCGACCGAGAAGCTGTCGACCCCGGAAACATCGGCGCCCGACTGGTAGTTGTCCTTGATCGTGTTGTTGGTGCCGGTTCCGGTCGCATAGATGTCCGTCTCGCTGGACTCGATCTTCAGCTTGCCGCCCTCGACATAGCTCGTCGCCTCGGTCGTGCGGTCGCCATAGGGGTCCTCGGCAGAGGTCCCCGCCGGGCTGAAGGCCGGATTCACGAGGATCCCCGAAAAGCCCGCTTCGGCGCTGAAGAGATCGGCCGTGTCGGTGTCGAAGTCCTGACGGAAGCTGACGTTCTCGGCCAGCACTTTGCCCATGCCGTTCTCGCCGTCATAGGCGAAGGGATCGGCGGTGTTGAGAATGCCGTCACCGTCGATATCGGTGGGATCCGAGCCATCGCTCTCCACCACCGCGCGCAGCGTGACGCTGGTCAGCGCGCCGCCCTGGTTGAGCCAAAGCGTGTAGGTCCCGGCCCCAAGCGGCGCGGTGAAGCCGGGGAAATCGGCCCCCTGCGCGTCATTGGGATCGCCAGCGGCAAGGATCGGCAGCAGGTCGTTGTTGAGGTTGCCATCGCCATAGACCATGCCCGCCAGCAGCCCCTCGCTGCCGTCGGGGGCGCCGGTCACCGGATCGACGGTGACCGCGCTGCCCTCCTGCAGCCCCATGAAGCCCGCGTTGTCGGTGCTGGTCGACACGTAGCCGTCAAGCACCAGCGCGCTCAGCACCATGCCCTCGGGCACGGTGAAGGTGATGTAATCGCGGTCGCGGTCGCCCGGCTGCCCGTCACCCTGCTGGCTGGCATAAAGGATATTGTCGCCGATCTGCATCGCGCCAATGTCGCTCGGCGCAAGCCGGTCGTCCGAGAAATCGCCGACGACCACCGGATCGGCACCCCCCGCACCGTCGAGGTCATGGCTGTCCGCCGGATCGTCCTCGGTCAGCGTGGCGGTGCCCGTGGCGGCGGCGGTATTCACCGCATAGCCCGCGGTCTCCACCGAAAGCAGGGCAACGGTCACCGTCTCGGCGCCATTCCAGCGCGTGTCGGTCGGCACCGGCACCACATAGCTGGCCGCGCCATCAACGAAGCTCAGCGTCACCGGGGTCGAGGCACCATCCACCGACAGCGTGACATCGAGATCGCCGGTGAACCCGGCATCCGGCACGCTCAGCGTGAAGGTGACATCCTGATCG
This sequence comes from Salipiger sp. CCB-MM3, assembly GCF_001687105.1. Lineage (NCBI taxonomy): Bacteria > Pseudomonadati > Pseudomonadota > Alphaproteobacteria > Rhodobacterales > Roseobacteraceae > Salipiger > Salipiger sp. CCB-MM3. Next base: position 681,883 of record NZ_CP014596.1, on the reverse strand, counting down.
ACGCCATCGCCAATCTCGGCAATCTCGCCCGGCCCTTCGATCGAGACCAGTGTCTCACCCGTGCTGGGTGCCGCGCGCACCACGATGGCGCTGATCTTGGCATTGTCGACCGCGTCAGCCCCAAGCGCGTCGAAGACCACGTTGAGCTGCCCATCCGACACCACGGCATCAAAGGTTTTGACGATCTTCACCAGCGGCGCGCCGGTGCCATTGCCGAGCACCCCATCGCCATCGTCGAAGAGGTCATAATCGTCGAGCACCGTGTCGCCCTCGATCTCCACGTCGAAGATGCGCGAGCCGATACCGTCGCCATTGGCCACACCTTGGTAGGTTTCGGCGAGGTAGAGCTCGACCACATAGGTGCCGTCAGGCAGGTCCACGTCGAGCGAGAAGCTGTTCGCCCAGCGTTCCGAGGTGAACACATCGTCGGGCAGCGCCGCGCCGGTGAAGGTCTGGCCGCTGCCGCTGTTGTTGGCGCCGCTGGAGCTCGCGCCGGACAGGTCCCAGAAGGCGACATCATCAGCCACAAAATCCACGTCGCCCAGCCCATAGGCCGCACCGTCCACGGCGCCGCCACCGGCGTTGATCGCCAGCAGCACCTCGCCCGGCTGCGGAGCCGAAGCGAAGGTCAGCGTCACGCCATCGCTCTCGCCGCCCGGGTTGAGGTTGGGCGTCGCCGCCAGATCGGCGATCTCGCCCGCCACCACGCTGGCGGTATAGGTGCCCTCTGCCCAGCCACCGGCCGGTGCGGCGACGCTGTAGATCGCCGTGTTGCTGGCCTCATCGAAGGAGCTGAGGCTGATCGCGCCCGCCACGCTCGGCCCGCTGACCGAGATGTCTTCGCCGCCGATGCTGGACGGGTCGATGTCCGACGCATCCGTATAGACCACCGTGACAACCATCGGATCGGTGTCGGCGGTCGGCGCGGTCACGGTGACAGAGGCGCTCGGCCCGGTGGTGTCGCCCACCGGATCGCCGGTGTATTGCGGCGAGGACACCTGCAGGAAGTCCCAGCTCGCCTCGAAGCTCGCAAAGCCGTCGTTGTAGTCGGTCGAGGTCACCCCGACCTGCGCGCTCCCGGCCTCAATGGCCGCCAGCACATCCGGCGGCAGCGCCACCGGTGCCGCAGTCAGGAAGCCCGAGGTCGCCTCGGGGCGCACGCCGCCAAGGATCGCGCCGCCAGCATCGTAGAAGGTCACGATCTGCGCCGCCTCGTCGGTGAGCGTATCGATGCGGATCGACAGCTCGACCTTGGCGATGTCGGCCAGCGCAAAGGGCACAGCGGCGGCTGCGGAAATATCCGTCAGCAGCGGTTTTTGGTCGAGCACATTGTGCGACCACATCTGCACGGCATTGCCGCCATTGCCGCCGAAGATCAGCTTGAGATGCTTGCCCGCATCCTGCCCCAGCCCATCCGCCGTGGCGATGACGATGCCCAACTGCGCGTAGTTGGGGATCACGCCGGTGGTGATGCCCTGATCGGCCAGCGCCTGCGGGAACGGGTTGTCGAATTGCGTGGTGATGTAGATCTGCTCAAGCCCCGCGTCCGACAGGTCGATGGTCTTGACGAAGTCGTTCTTCGAGGCGGTGGAATCCACCGCCGAAAGGTCGCCGTTCGACGTGTTTACCACCAGCTTGCCGCCGCTCACCGAGACGTCCACCGTCGCATCTAGCGCGCCACTGCCGCCCAGCGCATCGTCAAAGCCACCTTCGACCAGCGGCGCGCCATCTGTCTCGAAATCCAGATCGAGCAGCTTGCCCCCGGCAGGAACCTGCAGGCTGCTGTCGCTGGCGGCGATGGTCACCGTGCCGGTGCCGCCGTCGATGACCGCATCGCCCGAGGTCATCGTGGCCGAGGTGATCGTCACGGCGAAGCTCTCGGCACCCTCCTCGTCGCTGTCGTTGATCGTCGGAATGGTCACCTGCAGGAAGTTCTGCCCTGCGGGAATGACGACCGGAGAGGCCGGGCTTGCCGGGCCATAATCGTCGCTCGTCGCGGTGCCCGGCGTCACCGTGAAGGCGATGGTGACATCCTCGCTGCTGTCACCGATGCGCGTGAAGGTCAGCACCGCGTCCTCGCCTTCGTTCACCGAGACGTCGGCCACCGAGACGGTGGCGGGCGTGTTCGCGGCGATGGCGTCATAGACCACGATGGCGTTCCAGCCCGGCTCGCCGAAATCCGCATTCACGTCGATGACGATCTGCCCGTCGGTGACGGTGACGGTCTTGGTGATGAAGGTCGGCGTGTCCGCCCCGCCCGCATCCGTGAAGGCGTCGTAATCCGACACCCACGGCTCGCCATTGATCGTGTAGTCGCCCTGACGGTTGCCGCCCGTGGTGTGATAAAGCTCTGCAAAGTGCAGCTCGACCACATAGACCCCGTTTTCGATGGGATAGCTTGCGGTGAAGGACCCGGCGGCGGAGTCGCGATAGGTGTGCAGCGCCGAGCCGTCGAGCGCGAGGTTCGATCCGGTCGCACCGAGCAGACCGTCGATGTTGCTCGAGGTCTTCGAGTTCGGGCTGTAGTACGCCGGATCATCCGCCTCTAGGTCGATCCCGAGGATCGTATCGCCGGTGATCGCGCCGCCGTAGGTGGTGTCATTATCCCCATCCAGCGCAGCGGTGCCATTGGTCACCGGGCCGACGTTGATCGCCAGCGCCAGCGCGCCCTTGACCAGCGTGTCGAGCCCCGGCTCGAGGATGAAGGCGCCGCTGGACGCAGCTGTGCTGTTGCCCGCCGCATCCTGATAGGCACCGGCGGCGATGGTGATCTCGCCCTCACCGCTCGGCCATGCATTGCCGGTCGCGGTCAGAGTGTATTGCAGCGTCGCGGTGGTGCCGCCGTTGCTGAGCGTGACCTCCGGCGCCGAGACGGTCTCGGGCACGATCCCCGAGAACACCAGTTCCGAGCCGTCCAGACCGGCGAAATCGGCCTCGTCAAAGCCCGCGTTGTCCTGCAACTCGACGGTGGCGGTGCGGGTGCCGTCCTGCACGCTCTGCGGGTTGTCCACCTCGATCGAGACGATCTCGGGGTTGGTGGTGTCGGCGGGCGGCTCATAGGTGCCGCCCACTTGCCAGACCACCAGACCCGACAGCTTCGCTTGGTCGACCTCCTTGTTGAACTCGATGTTCAGGACGCCGTCATTCACGGTCACCGCGTAGGACTTGATGACCTCGACCCCGGCCCCGCCAGCGTCGTCGATGATGTCGTAATTGTCCTCGACCTGCGTGCCCTCAAGGAACACGTCGAACTGGCGAAGGTCATCCGGGTCAGAGCTGTTGACGAAACCGTGGTAGATCTCCGCATAGATCAGGTCGACGAGATACTCGCCGTTCTCGACGTCGATGGAATAACCCCAGTTGTCTACCGAGGCCGAAGACCGCTCATAGGCATGCACCGCATCCAGTTCGGTCCCGGGGAAGTCGTAGGACAGCGACGTGGCATTCGAATAGCTCTTGTAGTCGCCGGTAGAGGTATAGCCATCCCCCGCGCCACCGGCGGTATTGGCGACGAAGTCGACCAGTTGCTCGCGCACGGTCACGCCGGTGACGGCCGGGCCGCCCGCGTTGATGGCGATCACCGGGCTGAGCGCGGGCCCGGTGCTGACCACCAGCCCTTCAGAGCTGTCGGAGAAATTGAAAATGTTGTTTCCGTCTGCCGGATCGAAATCGACAAAATCCGGCCCGGTGAAGGCGATCTGGCTGCCGTTGATCGTCACCAGCGCGGATCCCGCGTCATAGCTCACATTCAGCCCGTCGGTGGTGGCCCCCGAAATGACCAGCTGATCGCCGGGCGTAAAGTCGGTGATCTCGTCGCCATCGAGATCGGCCAGCGTGCCGACAATCGTGTCATCGCCATCGCCCGACGTCACGGTATTGGCGCCGCTGCCCACGACGATCTTATTGTCGAGCGCATTGGCGGTGATGGCGTAATCGGCACCCGAACCGGATCCGTCGAACTCCTCGACATCGGAGGCCAGCGCAAGGTTGGTCTCGCTGCCGGTGTAGATCACCCGGTCATATCCCGTGGTGCCCGCCTGCCCGACCTCCGCCGCGGTCGTGGCGTCGATCTCATTGCCGAAGCCTTCGATCTCGATGTTGTGGAAGTCAATGGCCTGCAGCGGGTTGCCGTCGCTGGTTTCGGCGACAACGCCGATGGCGGCGCCCGAGCTGAGCGTGGTGTCGCCGTCGCTGATCGTGTGATCGCCGGTCAGCACATCCTGCAGCACGCCCGCAGGCAGGCTGAAGTTGCCAAGGTCGATCTCGATGAAGGCGGTGCCGCTCAGGCTGGCGTCATCGCCGAGACGGTAGAAGGCGCGCACTGCAAAACCGTCGTCGATGTCGATCTCAAGCCGCAGGTCGATCAGCTCATTGCCGTTGGCCGTCAGATCAGGCACGGCGATCTCGGCCAGCGCAACATAGCCGGTATCGCCCAGCTCATAGCCGACCTCGATCCCCGGCACGCCGCCGACCTCGCCGAACACCAGCCGCAGGAAATTCGACTGCGTGCCGTCACCATAGACCATGCCCACCAGCTGATCGGCGGCGACGCTGCTGCCCAGAACCCAGTTCTTGGCGGTCACCGTGGCCACCACGCGGCCAACGTCGGGATCCGGGATGAAGGCGGTCTGCAGCGCATCGCGCGCCGTGTTGGCCTGACCGACCATCGTGCCCGGCACCACCTCTTTGATCTGCAGGATCGGCGCGTTGCCACCGGGGATGATATTGCCCGCGATGTCGAAGAGGCCATCAGCCTGCTCCGAAGAGTTCAGCAGATCCCCGGCGTTCTGCAGATAGGTGCCGGTGCGCGCATCTTGGTTGGCGGTCGCGCCAGCCTCTTGGATATTGTCGGTGCCGGTGCTGCCCGCCAGCGGCCCGGCCAGCGAGTTCGGCCCGTCCAGCGCCGCCCCCAGCAGACCTGTGTTGCCCGCCAGCGTGCCGTTGAAATCGGTCGACTGCGGGTTGAAGTCGAGCACGATCTTCTGCCCTGCCGACAGATCAAAGCCATTGCTCGCGCTGAATTCGAAGGGGTCGTTATATTTGTCGACGCCATCAAGGTCCCAATCGTCGGGATCGACGATCTCCGACCCCGCCAGCGGCACCGCGCCGTTGTTCGGCTGCAGCACTTCGATGTAGACGGTAAAGCCGCCCTGATTGTTCTGACCGTAGACCGCTGACCAGATCGAGCCTTGGAACGGCTGGCTGAGCCCGCGCTCGGCAAAATCGTCACCGATGGTGGCCAGACCAAGCGGCGCGCCAGATCCCTGATAGACCGCGCGGTCGGTGGCCTGCGCATTGGTGCCGCCGGTCGAGGACATTGAGCCATCCTCATTGCGGCCCATGATGATCAGGTCGCCGCCGTTGTAGACGCTGGCGATGATCGCGCCGGACATCTTGACGTCGCCCTCGTCCATGATGGTCGAGGTGTATTCGGTCAGGCCGTTGATCGAGCCCTTGCCGCTGTCGAGCGCCCCGTCGGTCTTGCCCGCCTCGAGGTAGTTGCCCTCGATCGGGTTACGCCAGTCCACGATTTCAGCGATATCCGATGGCAGCCCCGCCTGCCCCAGCAGCGTGCCGCCAGAGGGCGCGGCCCCGCCGGTTTCAACCGCCACGCCCGAACCGTCTGACAGGGCGTAGATATCGTATTCGACGCCCGGTGTGACGGCGATGATCTTGTCACCCAGATCTCCGGTACCAAGCGCTCCGCTGGCGGACTCCACCTCCGCCATCCACGCCTTGACCTGCGCATAGTCATCGGTGCCCTCGTCGTAGCTCGACAGGTTCGACACAAGCAGGAAGGCGTTGTCCGTGCCGCCACCCGGCGAGAACAGCAGGCCCGCCTTGGCGCCCTCGGCCCGCGTCGGGTTGGGGTGGCCGCCATAGACATAGGTCAGCCCATCCGGGCCGGTGTAGGTGGTGACAGGACCATTGCCGCCCACCGACAGGCTCCGCCCGTCGAGATCGTCGGAGCGGGTCACCTCGTGGAAGTTGTCGTTGTTCGAGGGGTTCCAGTCGCTCGGTTCGTTGATATCGTCGCTGGAGTTGCCGTCGCCGTTGTTGAGGTTGGTCGCGATGTAGTCGGGATCCTGCGCGTAATCTGTGGTGCTGCCGTTATCGCCAGCCTCGCCAATCGGACGCCCACCCCAGCTGTTGTTGGCGCCATTGTCGTAGGTCCAGACGCGCCCGTCTTCGGTCACCTCGACGTCATAGGCATTGCGATAGCCGGGCGAATAAATCGAGACCAGCCCATCGTAGTCCAGCTTGGCGCTGTTCAGACCGTCGTTGCCGCCATTGGGATCGTTGTTGTCCTCGGTGCCCGAACGGGTCGGATCGTCGAGCGTCGGCAGATCGTAGATATAGCTCCGTCCGTCGCCGTCGGTCTGCGCGCCCATGGCCTTCAGGCCCGAAACATCGACCTCGAGGATCGCCGCCGAAAGCGGCTGCTCCTGCTGGCCCGCAAAGTTGTTCGACGGCGCGCCGGTGTTGGCATTGCCGCCCTGCGCCACGATCAGCCGTTCCGAGATCAGGACACCGTTCTCGTCCACCTCCTGAATCATCTCCAGACCGTTGGTGGCATGGTTCTCTTCCGAGCGCGGCAAGCCGCGGATGATATCTACCTGATCCCACGAATTGCTGCCGTTCTGCTCCATCATGGTGATGACGCCGGAATTGGTGTCGAGATTGGCGTCGTTGCCAGATCCCCCTGCCCCGATGCGCATGTCGCTGGAGGTGACATAGATCGTCGTGGCCGCGACATTGCCCGCCGCCTCGGTCGTCAGATTGCCGTTTGAATCCACGTAAAGCGCGTTGCCCGCCGCATCATATTGCTGCGTCACGTCGATCCCGGTGACCTGCCGGCTGCTGCTGCTGCTCAGGCTGCCGTCGTCATTGTGGTTCTGAATGTCGAGCTGCATCGACACAGCGGACTCGACGTAGAACGAGACGGTGTTGTCGCTGTCATTGGGATCGGGGTCGCCGAACTTGACGGTGAGAACATTCACCGTGCCGCCGTTTTCGGTCACGTAGAGCCGCCCATCCGGGCCCCAGACCAGCGCAGTGGGCTGCGACAGCGACACCTGACCATTCAGCTCAAGCGAGCTGGACGAGAAATTGTTCGAGACGACCATGATAATGCTCCGGCACCTTGGGCGGCCAGAGAGCGAAATTTCTTTTGAATCTATAACTTAAAAAAACAGACCCGGGAAAATCCGGACAATGCAAAACCGAACAGAGATTTTAAAGAAACTCTCTCCCAGGCGAAAAATGGAAATTAAGAAATACTTATTGGAAGCCTAGAAACAAAAACAAATTGTGTCAACAGATGGTATTCTGAGCCTTATCAGCATCTTAAGGTGGGAATTCTGAAAGATTTAGGCACTGACTCAGTGAATAAACTTACACTGTAGCCGCAAAAACAACCCAGAGATGTTAGCGCCAAGAGCAACTCACCCTCAAAAAGGTCAACACGCGTGACCGAATATAAACGCCAGAAAACTTGGGCAGGAAATCTACTATTGGTTGAACTTCAATTCGGCAAACCCGGCTTCTCAATTTAAACGCAACAGGTGATATAGAGAAAATCCATCGCCGCCGTTTGTGCCCCTTTTTCTCCCCCGCCAACTCAATACCCGCCGATATCTCTCTACCGGCACGCCGAACATGGCGCTTGCTGTAAGGCTGGCTTTCGGGCATGTGACGCCATCCACAGCATCGTCATGGCAGCCGGAAAGGATCGGGTCATGGATTACAGCAAGATGGGCGGCGCGCGCCCGGGCTCGAACAAGCCCAAATTCAAGGCCGAAGACCTCAAGCGTGAAGGCAAGGCCGGCACCGGCGGCAAAGCCAGCAAGGCAGAGCTTCTGGCGCGGATGAAAGCGCAGAACGAGTCGAAGAAGACTGACTGAGGCGCTTGCCCGCTCGGGAACAGGCGGACCGCCGCGGAGCGCAAGCCGGTCCGGCACTCGCCAAAATGAAAAAGGCGCGGGATGTCCCGCGCCTTTCGTCTGTCCGGAGGAAAGCTCCGATCAGTTCTTTGCTTTGTCGACCATCTTGCCAGCCGAGATCCACGGCATCATGCCGCGCAGCTTGGCACCGGTCTCTTCGATCATGTGCTCGTCGTTGGCACGGCGCGAGGCTTTGAGGGTCGGCTGGCCCACGGTGTTTTCCAGCATGAAGTCGCGGACGAACTTGCCCTGCTGGATGTCGGTCAGAACTTCCTTCATCGCCTTCTTGGTCTGCTCATAGGGCAGGATGCGCGGGCCGGTGACATACTGGCCGTACTCGGCGGTGTTGGAGATCGAGTAATCCATGTTGGCGATGCCGCCTTCATAGATCAGGTCGACGATCAGCTTCACTTCATGCAGGCACTCGAAGTAGGCCATCTCGGGCGCGTAGCCCGCTTCCACCAGCGTCTCGAAGCCGCAGCGGATCAGTTCCACAAGGCCACCGCAGAGAACCGCCTGCTCGCCGAAGAGGTCGGTTTCGCACTCTTCGCGGAAGTTGGTCTCGATGATGCCCGAGCGACCGCCACCGATGGCCGAGCAATACGACAGGCCGATCTCAAGCGCTTTGCCCGAGGCGTCGTTGTTCACAGCCACGAGGCAGGGCACGCCGCCGCCTTTGGTGTATTCGCCGCGCACGGTGTGGCCCGGACCCTTCGGCGCCATCATGATGACGTCGACGCCCGGCTTCGGCTCGATCAGGCCGAAGTGCACGTTCAGACCGTGGGCGAAGGCGATGGCGGAGCCTTCCTTCAGGTTGTCATGCACGTATTTCTTGTAGGTCTCTGCCTGAAGTTCATCGGGCATGGTGAACATGATCAGGTCGCACCAGGCCGCCGCTTCGGCGATGCCCATGACCTGCAGACCTTCCGCTTCGGCTTTCTTGGCCGAGGGCGAGCCTTCGCGCAGGGCGACGACGAGGTTCTTGGCACCGCTGTCGCGCAGGTTCAGCGCGTGGGCGTGACCCTGGCTGCCGTAGCCGAGGATCGCCACTTTCTTGTCCTTGATCAGGTTGATGTCGCAATCACGATCATAATAGACGCGCATGGGTCTTTCCTTCCTTGGTGTGCGGGCGATTGATCGCCGCTTCGTTGTGAGGGACAACATAGGCACCGCGAACCGATACAGGTTGCGTTTTTCTTGAGTATTTGCCGGAAAGATGAAAGATCATTCTCGGAATGATCGATTAACGGCGAAATCATGCTTGATGATACCGACAGGCGCATCCTGCGCCAGTTTCAGGCCGCACCGGACCTGCCCGGCGCCGAACTGGCCGAACGCGCGGGCGTCACCGCCTCGACGCTGGCGCGGCGACTCGCCGCCATGCGCGAGAAAGGCGTGCTGCGCGGCACCCGCGGGGTGATTCACTGGCCCGCGCTTGGCTATGAATTGGAAGTGTCGTTGCGGGTGACCCTCGACAAAACCGCGCCGCGCGCCTTTGACGAGTTCATCGACGCCGCCCGCAAGGTGCCCGAGGTGATCGAGATCCAGACCTTCCTCGGCTCCATCGATGTGCGGCTCGCGGTGATCGCCCGTGACCTCGCGCATTACCAACAGCTCTACCGCGGGCAAATCCTGCCGCTGCCGCATATCTCCGACATCGAGGCGCTGATGCATGTGGCATTGGTGCGCTCGGACGAGACGGTGCCCCTATGAGACCGGAGACCGCGTGATGGACCTCGACGACATCGACCGCGCCCTCGTGCGCGCGCTGGCCGAGGATGCCAGCGCCAGCGCCGGCGCCTTGGGTCGCAAGCTCGGCCTCTCGCAGCCCGCCTGCTGGCGCCGCATCCAGCGGTTGCGCGACGCGGGCGTGTTCCGCAAGCCGCGGCTCGACCTCGACCTCGAAGCGCTGGGGTTCGGCGTCACCGTCTTTCTGGGCGTGAAACTTGCCACCAAGGGGCGGGTCAGCCTCGAAGATTTCGAGCGCGCCGTGTCCGCCATCCCCGAGGTGCAGATCGTCGAGCATGTGCTGGGTGCCTTCGACTACCGACTGCGCGTGATCGCCCGCGACCTGCCGGATTTCGAACGGGTGCTGCGGCGGCGCATCATGACCCTGCCCGGCGTCGGCCATGTGGAGGCCAACGTCGTGCTGAGCGAAGAGCGCCGGCCCGGCCCGCTTTCCGGTCCGCTTTCCGGCCCGCTCTGACGTGCTCCCCATAGCGTGATCGCGACCATCGGAGGTTTTGCCAATCCCGGCGCAACGCGCTAACCCCCTGTGCAACAGCAAAGGAGTATGCCAATGGCGCTGCGCAAGGATGTGGACCCAAGCGGTCTCGATGAATTCTCGGTGGTCTTCACGGACCGCTCGCTCAACCACATGTCCGCGGCCTTTCAGGAGGTGATGCGCGACATTTCCGCGGGCCTGCGCGAGGTCTATGGCGCCAGCGGCGTCGCCGTTGTGCCCGGCGGCGGCACCTACGGCATGGAGGCAGTGGCCCGCCAGTTCGGCCGTGGCGCCAAGGCGCTGGTGGTGCGCAACGGCTGGTTCTCCTTCCGCTGGAGCCAGATTTTCGAAACCGGCGGCTTCGGCGGCGAGGTCACCGTGATGAAGGCCCGGCCCACCGGCAACGGCCTCGAGGTGCCCTTCGCCCCCGCCCCGATCGAAGAGGTCACCGCGAAGATCCGCGAAGAGCAGCCGGACATCGTCTTCGCGCCGCATGTGGAAACCGCCGCGGGCATCATCCTGCCCGACGATTATGTCACCGCGCTGGCGAGCGCGGCGCATGAAGTCGGCGCGCTGATGGTGCTCGACTGCATCGCCTCGGGCTGCGCCTGGGTCGACATGCAGGCGACCGGCGTCGACGTGCTGCTCTCGGCACCGCAGAAAGGTTGGAGCTCCACCCCCTGCGCGGGCCTCGTGATGATGTCGCAGCGCGCGCTCGACCGGCTGGACGAGACCACCTCCGACAGCTTCGCGCTCGATCTGAAGAAATGGCGCGACATCACCGCCGCCTATGAGGCGGGCGGCCACGCCTATCACGCCACCATGCCCACCGACGGGCTGCGCATGTTCCGCGACGCCATGGCCGAGACCCGCGCGTTCGGCTTTGCCGAAGCCAAAGCCGCGCAGTTCGAGTTGGGCCGCCGGGTGCGCGAGCTTCTGGCCTCCAAGGGCGTGACCTCGGTCGCCGCCGAAGGCTATGGCGCGCCGGGCGTGGTGGTCAGCTACACCACCGACCCCGAGGTGAAGAGCGGCCGCGCCTTCGCCGAGAAGGGCACGCAGATCGCTTCCGGCGTGCCGCTGCAGGTGGATGAGCCCGCGGGCTTCTCGACCTTCCGCCTTGGTCTCTTCGGTCTCGACAAGCTGAAAGACGTGGACGGCACCGTGGCGCGCCTCGAGACGGTGCTCGGCGAGGTGCTCTGAGCGCCGCCCATACCGCAGCCTATACGGGGGGGCAGCCCCCCGTACCCCCCGGGCGTATTTTCAAAGAGAAGAAGACACCCCGCTTCTTCTCTTTGAAAATACACCCGGGGGTGAGCCGCGCAGCGGCGAGGGGGCAGCGCCCCCTCCTCTTCCCGAGCCGCCCGCGCCGGGCTAGACTGAAGCCTTCGCAACAGCAGGCCGCGCCATGGACCATCCGCTCATCGACCTGATCAACGCCCGCATCGCCAAGGCCGACGCCGAGGGCGCCTTCGACAATCTGCCGGGCGCTGGCAAGCCCCTGCCCGCCTGCGACGATCCCGAGAACGCGGTGATGACTCGCATCCTCAAGGACAATGGCGCGGTGCCCGAGGCGGTGGCGCTCCGCCGCCAGATCGCGGCGCTGCGCGACGAGCTGCGCGAGACCGCCGACCGCGACGAACGCCGCAGGCTGATCCGCGAGATGGCGCTGCTGGAGACGAAATTCGAGATCGCCCGCAAGCCGCGCTGAGGCTTGGCCTTTCCCGGCCCGCATGCCAGAACTTCCCCCGAAACGCCGGAAGGGAGCAGGGATGGTCACGGTCAAAGAGCAGTACGAAAGCTACCCCTACCCCGAACGCGACCCTGCCGATGAGGACAAGCGGCTGATCACCGGCTCGCCCTCGCATCCGCTGGAGATGGACCACTGGCTCTGGCGCGGCTGCCGCGACTGGTCGCAGCCGCTACGCGTGCTGGTCGCCGGCGGCGGCACGGGCGACGGGCTGATCCAGCTCGCCACCCTGCTGAGCAAGGCCGGCAAGCCATATGAGATCACCTATCTCGATCTGTCGGTCGCCTCGCGCGCCGTCGCCGAGGCGCGCGCGAGGCGGCGCGGCCTCAAGGGCATCAGCTTCCACACCGCCAGCCTGCTCGATGCCCCCGACTATGGCCGGTTCGACTATATCGACTGCTGCGGCGTGCTGCACCATTTGCCCGACCCGCAAGCTGGCTTTGCCGCGCTGCGCGCCGCGCTCGCCCCCGGCGGCGGCCTCGGTTTCATGGTCTACGCGCCCTATGGCCGCTCCGGCGTCTACCCGCTGCAGGAGGCTTTTGGCGCGCTCTTCGACGGCCTGGCCCCGAAGGAGCGTCTGGCCCGCGCTCAGCGCATCGTCGCTGAACTGCCCGAGGGCCATCCCTTCGCCGCCAACCGTAACCTTGGAGATCACCACGCCTCGGACGCGGGGTTTTACGACCTTCTGCTGCACGGGCAGGACCGCAGCTATTCGGTGCCCGAGCTTCTGGAAACACTTGCTGCTACCGGCTGGCGCCTCGCCGGGTTCACCACGCCGGCGCTCTACGATCTGGCGCAGATCACCGAGGTCCCCGAGGGCATGCCCGCCGCAACGCAGATGGCGCTGGCGGAAAAGCTGCGCGGCACGATCCGCATGCACACCGCCTATGCGGTGCCCGACAGCGCGGAAGAGACCCGCGCGACGCCCTCGAACCGCAGCCTCGTGCCGCATCTGCGCGGCGTGCAGCGCGCGCCGCTGGCCAAGGCCGTGGCACAGGGACGCCCCCTGCCGGTGAAACTGGGCGGTGTGGAGACCACGCTGACCCTGCCCAAAGGCACCGCCGCCGCGCTCGCGGCAATCGACGGGCGCCGCAGCCTTGCGCAGATCGCGCAGGCGGCGCGGCTCGATCCGATCACCTTTGGCACCGCTTGGGCGCAGGTCCACAAAGCGCTCGAGCCTTGGGGGCTGCTGCTCTACTCCGCGTTGCTGCGCTGAGGCCGGCTCACTCGTAGCTGCGGGTGTCCTCGATCACCACACCGTCGCGCGGCAGCGCCCCCGGCGCCACGAGCTCGACCTTGCCCTTGAGCTTCAGCACCTCGGCCACGCTGCCCTCGAAGGCCCCGGCATCGCCCGATGCGGTTTCGATCCGCACGATCATCACGTCCATCTCGCCCTCGCGGCTGGCCACCACGCGGGCGCGGTCGATCTCGGCATGGCGCGCCACCAGCGCCGCCACCTGCTCGGGGCGCACGAACATGCCCTTGATCTTGGTGGTCTGATCGGCCCGGCCCATCCAGCCCTTGATGCGCATATTGCTGCGCCCGCAGGGGCTGACCCCCGGCAGCACCGCCGACATGTCGCCGGTGGCGAAGCGGGTCAGCGGGTAATCGGGGTTGAGCGTGGTCACCACCACCTCGCCGACCTCGCCGTCGGGCACCGGGTCGCCAGTGCCGGGCGTGACAATCTCGACGATCACCCGCTCGTCCACCACCATGCCCTCCATGCTCGGGCTCTCATAGGCGATCATTCCCAGATCGGCGGTGGCATAGCACTGCAGGCAAGAAATGCCGCGCTCGGCGTAGAACGCCCGCAGCGAGGGGAACAGCGCCCCGCCCGAGACCGCCGCCTTGGTGATCGCCAGCTCCACCCCCAGCGCATCGGCCTTCTCGAGGATCACCTTGAGATAATCGGGCGTGCCGGCATAAGCGGTGACGCCGACATCGGCAGCCGCCCGCACCTGCAGCTCGGTCTGGCCGGTCCCGGCGGGCAGCACCGCCGCCGCCACCGCCCGCGCGCCGCTTTCAAAGATCATCCCGGCGGGCGTCAGGTGATAGCCAAAGCAGTTTTGCACGATGTCGCCGCTGCCGATCCCGGCGGCATGCAGGAAGCGCCCCAGCCGCCACCAGTCATGGTCCACCCCGCCCGGCTCATAGATCGGACCCGGCGACTGGAACACATGCGCAAACCCCGAGGCGGGCCGCGTGGTGAAGCCGCCGAAAGGGGCCGCCCCGGCCTGCGCCTTGCCAAGATCGGATTTGCGCAGCACCGGCAGGCGGGCCAGCGCCGCGCGGCTGGTGATGCTTGCCGCATCGACACCGGCCAGAAGCTCCGCATACCCCGGCAGCGCCTGCGCACGGGCGATCTGCTCCGGCAGCGCCTCACCCAGAGCGGCGGCGCGCGCCTCGGCGCTGCGGGTCTCCAGATCGTCGTAATAACTGCTCATCCGAGCCTCCTTCTCAAAGCCCAAAGCTCACAGGCCAAAGCTCACAGGCCAAAGCTCACAGGCCAGACCTCTCCTCCCCGCTCCCGGCGGCGCCGGAAGGCGGTGGCAGCGGGTAAGCCGCCAATGTCTCGTAAAGCGCCCCCTCGGGCGTCAGCGTCGAGGCGACGAGCCGCAGCTCCTCTGCCGCCTCCGCCCCGGTCTTCGCCCCGGTCTCCGCACCTGCGGTCAGCCCTGCAAGCCCGGCCACCGCCCGTTCAAGCCGCGCGATCCCATCGCCGCGCAGACCCGCGCCGAAGCGCAGCAGGGTCACATGCGGGCGAAACCGCCGCCGCTCCAGTTCGATCCCCGCCGACCGGCAGGCGCGGGCCACGCGGGCCTGCAACGCCAGCAGCCCCAGGTCTGGCCGCAGCGCCGCCGCTAGCAGCTTGGGCGCCCGCCCGCCGAAGCTCTCCAGCCCCGCCACCTGCAAGAAACAGCCCGGCAAGGCGGCCCCGCCAAGCTCCAGATCCAGCTCCCGCAGATCCGCCTCCGCGACCTCCCCAAGGAAGGCCAGCGTCACATGCAGGTTCTCCTCGGGCACGGCGCGCCCCACCGGCACCGCGCCCTGCACCGCCAAGAGCGGCGCGATCAGCGCCTCCGGCAGCGGCAGCGCGAGGAAGCAGCGCATTCACGCCAGCCACCGCTTGCGGCGGCGATAGGAGCGCACGTCGCGGAAGGATTTGCGCCCCTCGTCGGACATGCCGAGATAGAACTCCTTCACGTCCGGGTTCTCGCGCAGCGCCTGCGCCGGCCCGTCCATCACCACCCTGCCGTTTTCCAGAATGTAGCCGTCATGGGCATAGCGCAGCGCCACATTGGTGTTCTGCTCGGCCAGCAGGAACGACACGCCCTCGCCCTCGTTCACCGCCTTCACGATCTGAAAGATCTGCTCCACCAGCTGCGGCGCCAGCCCCATCGAGGGCTCATCCAGCAAGATCATCTTCGGTCGGCTCATCAGCGCCCGCCCGATGGCGCACATCTGCTGCTCGCCGCCCGAGGTATAGCCCGCCTGACTTTTCCGGCGCTCCTTGAGGCGCGGGAAATACTCATAGACCATCTCCAGATCCTGCATCACCGCCGCCTTGCCGTCGCGGCGGGTGAAGGCGCCGGTCATCAGGTTCTCTTCCACGGTGAGATGCTCGAAACAATGCCGCCCCTCCATCACCTGAATGACCCCGCGCTTGACCAGCGCCGCCGGGTCCAGATCCTGCACCCGCTCGCCGCGGTAAGAGATCGTGCCCTTGGTCACCTCGCCGCGCTCGGAGTGCAGCAGGTTCGAGATCGCCTTGAGCGTGGTGGTCTTGCCCGCGCCATTGCCGCCCAGAAGCGCGGTGATCCCGCCCTGCGGCACCTTCAGCGACACGCCCTTCAGCACGAGGATCACGTGGTTATAGATCACCTCGATATTGTTGACCTCCAGCAGCGCCTCGCGCGCCGCCCCGCCGGGGGAAGAGGTCTCGCCTGTCTGCACAGCGTCCAGCATCTTCTTCTCTTTCCAAATACGCATGGGTCCGGCGGCGACAGCAGCGCCGCCGCCGGAAGGTCAGCTCAGCCGCCGCAATCCTCGTTGACCGGCCAGGGCTGGTTGGCCTCGGCGTAATCCATCGCCGCCTTCTGCTCGAGCGGCGCGATCATGTCGGCGTCCGGCATGATGAGGTCCGAGGCTTTGACGAATTTCTCGCCGTCCCATTCGAGGATCCAGCCGCCCGAATGGCCGGTGTGGTTGTCACACGACGTGCTGAACGGCGGCACCATGCCGGTCATCCCCAGCTCCTCGAGCCGCGCCTCGGAGATGTCGAGGTTCTCCAGCCCCCAACGCAGATCGGCGGGCGAGATATCGGCTTTGCCCGCATGTTCCTGCGCCACCCGGATGCCCTCGCCGAGGATCATCGAGATCACCAGACCGCGCGAGTAGAACACGCCCGACATTTCTTCGGGGTTGCTCTGGGTCTTGCCCGGCTCGACCACATATTTCTGCAGGTCGGCCATGATCGGCGCCTCGGGGTTCGGGAAGGACCAGCTGACGGACTTGTAGCCCTTGCCGTCCTCGCCGACGATCTTGAGATCGGCGTCATGCCCGGCCCACCAGACCCCCAGCATGTTCTCCATCGGGAATTTGGTCTTCACCGCCTCGGTGATGGCGCCGGCGTTCATCGCGCCCCAGCCCCACATGATCACATAGTCGGGACGCTCGCGGCGGATCTGCAGCCATTGCGCCGATTGGTTCTGCATCTCCTTCAGACCCACCGGGATCGGCACCAGCTCAAAGCCCTGCGCCTCGGCAGCCGCCTCGAGATAGGGCAGCGGCTCCTTGCCGAACGGGTGGTCGAGATGCAGGAAGGCGATCTTCTTACCGCTCAGATCGCCCTGCTCGCCAAGGTATTTGACAAGGATCGACGCCCCGTCCCAATAGCTCAGCGGCGTGTTGAACGCCCATTGGAACACTTTGCCGTCCGCCATCGGCGAGAAGCCATAGCCGGGCGCGAGGATCGGGATCTCATCGACATTGGTCTTCGGCAGCACCTGCAGCGTGATGCCGGTGGACCAAGGCTGGGTCACGATCGCCTTGCCCTTGGTCTTCTCGTAGCACTCGACGCCTTTCTCGGTGGAATAGCCGGTCTCGCATTCGTCGAAATCGATGGCGATGCCGCCGATGCCGCCGTCGCGGGCGTTCATCAGCTCCATATAGTCTTTCTGCCCGTTCATCAGCGGGATGCCGGTGGCGGCAAACGGCCCGGTGCGATAGGCGAGGTTCGGCGTGAACAGCCCCTCGGCCAGCGCGGCCCCGGCCATGGAGCCGGCCATCAGCGCACCCAGCGCCGCGGCCCCCGCAAGTTTGGTCAACATCTTCATCCTGTCTCCTCCCAAAGATCTTCGATGATGTGAAAAGCCCGTCCCGCGCCTCCTCAATGCGGGAAGGGCCAGATGATCAGCTTCTCCCGGATCAGCGCCCAGAGACGGGCCAGCCCATGCGGCTCGATGATCAGGAAGAAAACGATGAGCGCGCCGACGATCATGATGTTCAGATGCTCGACTGTGGCCGAGCTGATCGGCAGCCCCAGCGCCTCGGGCACCGTGCCCAGCACCACCGGCAAGCCAACGATAAGGATCGCGCCCAGATAATTGCCAAGGATCGACCCCAGCCCGCCGATGATGGCGATGAAAAGGATGCGGAAACTCAGCGGAATGTCGAAAAGATTGGGCTCCGCCGCGCCGCGCCACATGAAGACGAAGAGCGCCCCCGCGACCCCAACCACATAGGACGAGACGGCAAAGGCGGTCAGCTTCGAGCGCATCAGGTTGATGCCGATCAGCTCGGCGGCGATGTCCATGTCGCGCGTCGCCTTCCAGCTGCGCCCGAGGTTGCCGCGGGTGAGGTTGATGCAGACCACGGTCATCAGCGTGACCACCGCCAGCACCACGTAATACTGCACGATCGAGCTCGCCTGCGGCCCCGCCACGTAAAGCCCGAACATGTCGAGGTTCGGCACTTGGATCGCGCCCGAGGCGTTGTAGTTGTAAAGCCAGCCCCATTTCTCGAACAGCCAGACCAGAAAGAACTGCGCCGCGAGCGTCGCGATGGCGAGGTAGAACCCCTTGATGCGCAAGCTCGGGATGCCGAAGGCCACACCGACACCGGCGCTGAACACGCCCGACAGCAGGATCGCGATCACCGGGTTCATCCAGGGAAACAGCGTCACCAGCTTGTAGCAGGCATAAGCCCCCACCCCCATGAAGGCCGCGGTGCCAAGGCTCAGCTGCCCGGCATAGCCCGTCAGGATGTTCAGCCCCTGCGCCGCCAGCGCGTAGATCAGGATCGGGATCAGCAGCGTCTGAAAGGCGAACTCGCTGGCCGTGAGCGGAAAGACCACCCAGGCAAAGCCGAGGATCACCATCAGCAGCGCCGCGTCCTGACGGACCGGGAACAGTGCCATGTCCGACTTGTAGCTCGTCTTGAATTGCCCCGCCGTGCGATAGAGCATCCGTTTCTCCCTCTCCCGGCGCGCTGCGGCGCCGCTCCCTCACGCGCCTCGCGCGCCTGTCTCACCTGCGCCTTTCGGCAGCACTTCCTCTTTGCGCCTGCCGGCAGCTCTTCCTTTTTGCGCCTGCCGGCAGCGCTTCCTATTTGCGCCTCGCGGCAGCACTTCCTTTTTGCGCCTCGCGGCGCGGGCCAAGCGAAGGCTCCTCCTCCCCCGCCGCGGCCCTAACCGTCTCAGCCGGTCACGCCCGGCCCCTGCGTCTCTTCCGGGTAGGCCCGCTTCGGCGCGGGCGCATAGCCCGTCGCCTCGGTATGCCGCACCAGCCAGAACCACGCCCAGAGCCCAGCCCCGCCGCCCACCGCCGCCAGCAGCAGCGCCGGCAGCACCCGGCCTTCGCCGCTGGTCAGCGCGAGGTAGCCGAAGGCCCAGAATCCGGCCCAAGCCACGACATTCAGGATCGCCACAAGTTTCGCCATCTCGTCCTCCCCTGCCCTTTCATTGTTCCGCAAATACGCATCCGAGCTTGCCGCCCGCGATCCGCCGGGCCAACGCAGCAATGCTTTCATCTTTCCAAAAATACTCCCGCCGGATGCAGTCCCCGCCGGGAGCAGCCCTAGACCCTTTCGATGATGCGTTCCCCGAACAGCCCCTGCGGGCGGAACAGCAGCACGATCAGCGCCAGCACGAAGGCGAACCATGTCTCGGTGTTGCCGCCCATCAGCGGCTGGCCCCAGTAAATCTCGAACAGCTTCTCCAGCATGCCGATCATCAGCCCGCCGATGATCGCGCCGGTGATGCTTTCCAGCCCGCCCAGCATCAGCACCGGCAGCGCCTTGTAGGCGATCACCTCCAGCGCAAAGCTCACACCTGCGCGCGCGCCCCATGCGATGCCGGTGACCAGCGCGATGATGCCCGCGATGAACCAGACCAGCACCCAGATCGTCTGCAACGAGATGCCCACCGACAGCGCCGCCTGATGGTCGTCTCCCAGCGCGCGGATGGCGCGGCCCATGCGGGTCTTGCCAAGGAACAGCAGCAGGCCGACCACCAGAAGCGCCGCGACGATCACCGCCGTGATGTCCTTCTGCTCGAGGATCAGCAGCCCGCCCCAAGGCTCAAGCAGCACCGAGTCCGTGGGGATGCCCAGTTCCTCGGTGATCATCACCTTGTTCTCGCCGCCAAAGATGATCTCGCCAAGGCCGATCAGGAACAGCGTGATGCCGATGGTGGCCATGAAGAGGATGATATCCGGCTGGCCCACCAGCGGGCGCAGCACCACCCGTTCGATGCTCACCGCCAGCACGAACATCACGCCCAGCGTCAGCACCACGCTGATCCACGCCGGGATGCCCATGGCGTGCAGCCCGACGAGGGTCAGCGCGGCAAAGACCACCATGATGCCCTGCGCAAAGTTGAAGATCCGCGAGCTACGGAAGATCAGCACGAAGCCAAGCGCGATCAGCGCGTAAAGGATGCCCGAAACCAGCCCCTCCCAAAGCACCTGCAGCAGGAAGTCCGGCGCCTCGATCATATCGGCGAAGGGCTTGATGAAGATGTCGCTCAGCATGTGGTTCCTCCCGCCCGGATGCGCGGCTCATATGCATGGGGTGTGCATGGATTGTGCATGGGGTGTGCCCCCTCCTCACGGCCGCTCAATGGGCCACGCCCAGGTAGGCGTCGATCACGTCCTGGTTCTGGCGCACCTCCTCGGGCGGGCCGTCGCCGATCTTCTTGCCGTAGTCCATCACGACCACCCGATCCGACAGATCCATGACCACGCCCATGTCGTGTTCGATGAGGCAGATGGTGGTGCCGAACTCGTCGTTCACATCTAGGATGAAGCGGCTCATGTCCTCTTTTTCCTCGACGTTCATCCCCGCCATCGGCTCGTCGAGCAGCAAGAGCGAGGGCTCCGCCGCCAGCGCCCGCGCCAGTTCCACGCGCTTCTTGAGGCCATAGGGAAGCCGCCCCACCGGTGTCTTGCGGATGCTCTGAATCTCAAGAAAATCAATGACTTTCTCGACGATCTCGCGGTTGGCAATCTCTTCGTCGCGGGCGCGGCCCCACCAGATCGCCTGACTGGCGATCCCCGCCTTCATCTTGGTGAGCCGCCCGGTCATGACGTTGTCGAGCACCGTCATCCCCTCGAACAGCGCGATGTTCTGAAAGGTCCGCGCCACGCCGAGCCGCGCCACCTCATAGGGCTTCATCGGCGGGCGTTTCGCGCCCTTGTACCAAAGCTCTCCCTCCGACGGCGTGTAGAAGCCTGAAATGATGTTGAGCATTGAGGATTTGCCGGCGCCATTGGGGCCGATGATCGCCCGGATCTCCCCCTCGCGGATATCGAAAGAGATATCCTTGATCGCCACAACCCCACCAAACTTAAGGGTAATATTGCGCAGCTCCATCAGCGTTCCGCCGATCTGCCGCCCATCCTCGGTGACGTAGCCCACCTCTTTGCTGGCATCTTTCACGGCATCCCGCCTTTCATCTTTCCCTGAAATACTCAGACCCGACCCGTCCATCATTCCGCCGCCATCGGTTTGGGCACCACCGGCACAACCTGCGCATCGCGGATCGCCAGCGTCGCCTTGATCCGCCCCTTGCGCCCGTCCTCATAGGTGACCTCGGTTTCGGTGTAGATGCTGTCCGACCCGTCATAGAGCGCGCCCAGCAGGTCCGCGTATTTCTCGGCGATGATGTTGCGGCGCACCTTGCGGGTGCGGGTCAGCTCGCCATCGTCGGCATCCAGTTCCTTGTGCAGCACGAGGAAGCGGTGGATCTGGCAGCCCGAGAGCATCTCATCCCCGGCCACGCTGGCATTCACCTCTTCCACATGGCTCTGGATCATCTCCAGCACCCGCGGGTGCCCCGCCAGTTCCTGATAGGAGCCATAGGCGATATTGTTGCGCTCAGCCCAGTTGCCCACCGCCGTGAGGTCGATGTTGATGAAGGCGGTGCAGCGGTCGCGGCCATTGCCGAAGACCACGGCCTCAAGGATGTTGGGATAGAACTTGAGCTTGTTCTCCACGTATTTCGGCGCAAAGAGCGCGCCATCCGCCATCTTGCCCACGTCCTTGGCGCGGTCGATGATCCGCAGGTGTCCCGTGGCCTCTTCGATGAAGCCCGCGTCGCCGGTGGCAACCCAGCCCTCCGCGTCCTTCGTGCCCGCCGTGCTGTCGGGATTTTGGTAGTATTCCACAAAGACGCCGGGCGAGCGGTAGAAGACCTCGCCGCTCTCTGCGATGCGGATCTCCACACCCGGCGACGGCACACCCACGGTGTCGGGCCGCACCTCATTGTCCGGCTGCTGGGTGATGAAGACCGAGGCCTCGGTCTGCCCGTAGAGCTGTTTGAGGTTGATCCCCAGCGCACGGTAGAAATCGAAGATCTCTGGCCCGATCGCCTCGCCGGCGGTGTAGCCCACGCGCACGCGGGAAAACCCGAGCGTGTTCTTCAGCGGCCCGTAGACCATGAATTCGCCAAGCGCGTATCTGATCCGCTCCAGCGTTCCCACCGGTTTGCCGTCGAGTATTTTCGGCCCCACCACCTTGGCGTGGTTCAGGAAATGGTGGAACAGCTTGCGCTTGAAGGCGCCCGCGTCTTCCATCCGGATCATGATCTGCGTCAGCTGCGTCTCGAACACCCGCGGGGGCGCGAAATAATAGCTGGGCGCGATCTCGCGCAGGTCGGTCATCATCGTCTCGGCGGACTCGGGGCAGTTCACGCAGAACCCGTTCCAATAGGCCTGACCGATCGAGAAGATGAAATCGCCCACCCACGCCATGGGCAGATAGGCGAGCACCTCCTCGCCGGGGCTCAGATGATCGAACTCGGACGAAGCCTTGGCCGTCTCGATGATATTGCGGTTCGACAGCACCACGCCCTTGGGCTTGCCGGTGGTGCCGGAGGTGTAGAGCATCACGCAGGTGTCGTCATAGCCAAGGCCCGAGCTGCGCTTTTCCAGCTCTCCGATCAGCTCGTCGCGGGCGGCCCTTCCCTGTGCCTGCACATGGGCATAGTCGTGCAGCGCACGGTGATCGTACTTCCGCATACCGCGCGGATCGACGTAGATCATATGCTCGAACTGATGCAGGTCGTCCTGAATCTCGATGACCTTGTCGACCTGCTCCTGATCGGCGGCGATGACGAAACGCGCGCCGCAATGCTGCAGCACATATTCCATCTCTTCGGCCACCGCGTCCTGATAGAGCGGCACCGGCACCGCGCCCGCCATCTGCGCCGCCACCATCGACCAATAGAGCGTCGGCCGGTTGCGGCCGATCACCGCCACATGGTCGCCCGGTGCCACGCCGAGATTCAGAAGCCCCAGAGCCAGCGCCTCGATCTCTTCCAGCGTTTCCGCCCAGCTCCAGCTCTGCCAGATGCCGAATTCCTTTTCCCGATAGGCGGGACGGGCCGCATGCTGCCGCGCATTGCGCTGCAACAGGGCCGGAACAGAGCGCAGACCCTCTGCGCCCTCGGACATATATGCCAAATTGTCTCCTCCCTTGGCCCCCGATGCGCGCCGGTTCTCCGGATGCCCCGAGCTACCTCCTCCGCAGCCCGAGACGCGCATTTCGCGAGTCCGCCCCATTAAGGGACGGGCCAACGGTGAGCGTCAATCTTTTCGTGATGTTTGCCTAAATCTAACGAATTGTATCAAAGGCCCGCGATCAACAAGTCGCTGTGATAAATGAAAAATATGAATTTCTAAGAGCTTACAGATCTCTTAGGCACAGAACTCGTAGCAAATGGATGATGGTTACCGCGAGAACAAGGGCGGCGAGAAGGCCTTGGTACAGCGCTCATAGCTGGTCGCGACGCATCGCCGATCCCTGAGCCGTCAAGCCATGATCTTGATGCGGCTGCGCCGCTTGTAGCAGCACCTATCATACTTCACAGTCGTCTAGCATTGCTTTCGCACGAGGATGTAGGCGCCTTTCCCTTTGCCTTAGAACTGCGCTGAACAACCTCTTTGCCGCCCCAATGCTTACGGATGCGAGGACCCACGCGAAATTTTACGTGATGCTTGCCCCGAAGCTGGATCGTGTCCGGCACTTTTGGCAGAGCCATCGCATCACCTCAACATCAGACGCCACACAGTAAAATGAGACGGTCTGTGAGATGGTCAGCAAGAGCCAAACCCCTGATGGGGAATAATTTCTTTGGTTTTCTTGGAGAAGAAAATGGTGCGGTCGAGAAGACTCGAACTTCCACGGGAGTTACCCCACAGCGACCTCAACGCTGCGCGTCTACCAATTCCGCCACGACCGCACTGTCTTGACTTGGTGAGGCGGTCTCTAACGAAGCCCGCAGGGGATGTGAAGAGGGAAATCGCAGTTTGTGCAAAAGTTTTTTGCACGCCCCTCACAGGCCCTTCTTTCGCGACCAAACCATTCAAAGACCGGGCCGCAACAAGCTGCCCGGTCCGACCTCTGCTACCCCTACGTCAGCTTACTCGCCGATACTAAAGACCGGGATCTCCTGCGCCGCCGGAACAACCGCGGGCGCCGCCGAAGCCGCCTCGGTTCCGCCGCCCAGCAACATTGATGCCTTCCGCAGCAGCGCCGTGCGCTCCGGCATCCCCGGCGAGAAAACCGGCGTGCTGCCGCCCTCCAGCGCCTCAAGCGCCTGCCCATACCAGCCTGCCGCCAGATCGTCGCGATGACTCGCGCCGATGCCCTGCGACAAATGGTGGCCGATCAGCTCGGCATAGGGCGCCTTGCCCAGCGCCACCAGCACCAGCGCAGAGCCCATCGCCGCATCAAGGTCATCGACCCGGTAGCCCGCCGAGAGGCAGATCATCGCGGTCTTCTCCAGTTGCGCGGGCGCCATGCCCGAGGCGAGTACGAAGCTGCCGACCTCGCTCACCACCGCGTCGCGCGGACGCAGCGACACCGCCGAGACCTGCTCGCGCAGCAGCTTGCCGAAGCCCGCACATTGCTGCGCCACTTTCTCCGGCGTCGCGCCCGGCACCATGGCGATCAGATCCTCGCCCTTGGCAATGGCATAGGTGCGCGCGAGGCACAATTGCTCGGCCAGCGCCGCGGAGGGATCGGACAGCGTCGCGGGCGTGATGTAGCCGCCGTTTGTCGAGGTCATCAGGCTAACCGTATTGCAGCGCGACTGCAGCGACGCCTCGGCCACTGCGCCACCGCCGAAGAAATCCGGGATCGCCGGCTCCGCCGCCGGAGCCGGGGCCGCTGCGGATTGCACCACGGGCTGCGCCGAAGGCACAGGCGTTGCCGCCGAAGCCATCTGCGTTTGCGGCAACTCGGGCGCAGGTGCGGGGGTGGACGGAACCGGAGCCGCTGCCATGTGCGGCCCGCCGTCCTTGGAACAGGTGCCGCGCGTGCAGCTGAACATCGCCGGCGTGACGTTGAACGCCTGGAAGTCGTTGCGTTCATAGCCCTCGGGCGTGGAGGCAAAGACCCGCACGGCACAGCTCTGGGCATTGCACCAGAAGGCCGATCCAGTCACCGAGGTGTCGAGAATGTAATCCGTCCGGCCATCGCCATTGATATCTGACAGCTGAATAAAGCCCGAACGCTGTACCAGTTGTTCGGCAGAAGGATCGGAGCTTTTGGCGATTTCATTCACCGCTTCGGCAACCACCGCTGGCAATCCATAGTGACCGGCGATCGCCCCAGCCCCGGCACCACCGGGACGGTTCACCTGCCCGTCGCGATACGCGATGAGCAACCCGCGAACGCCCTGCGGGTTCGAGGCCACCTGCTGCGCCGTGGCCGGACCGCCCGCCTGCGCACGGCGGTAGGAGGAGACGAGGAAATCTCTTTCATATTGCGTGAGCTGGCCCGTCGGCGTGTACCCCATATGGCCCTGATAGGTCGAAATCGCAGAGCGCGACCGACTGCCAAGTATCCCGTCCGGGGTGCCCGCATCGAACCCAAAGTAATTGAGCGCCGTCTGCGTCACGCGGTTGGCCTCACGCGTGGCCGAAGAGACCGCGGGCTTGGGCGCGCTCTTGGGTGCGCTCTTGCGGGGCGCGACGTAGCGTTTGGTAACAACCTGTCTTTTGGGCTGGTTGGCAATGGCGCTGCCGATCATTCCTCCGACCAGACCACCAACAAAGGCATTGTCGGCGAGCGCGGGAATCGGCGCCACGGCAATACTGAGAGAAATGATCCCAGCAATAGAACGAGACTTCATGAGGTTTTCCTCCAATTAAATTAATTGCTTGGCTCTTTGCGAAAAGATCCGGGAATTGGGCGGAAAATCGTTAAGGATTTATTTGAAATATACCTGCACCAGTGTCGGCGCGGGCGTATTGACCTGTCAAGCGCAAGCGCCTAATCGCTCTGCCATGGTTGAGTGGATCACGACAGATGGGCTGACCGGCTATGACGAAGCCGTCGCCTTCATGGAAGCCCGCGCTGCCGCGATTGCCGCGGGCGAGGCCGAGGAACTCATCTGGCTGGTCGAGCACCCGCCGCTCTACACCGCCGGCACCTCCGCCAAGCCCGAAGACCTGCGCGAGCCGGACCGCTTCCCGGTCTTCGACACCAAACGCGGCGGGCAATACACCTATCACGGCCCCGGGCAACGCGTGGTCTACGTCATGCTCGATGTCGCCAAGCGCGGGCGCGACGTGCGCTGCTTCGTGCGCCAACTCGAGGCATGGGTGATCGCGGCGCTGGCGGAATTCAACGTCACCGGCCATATCCGCGACGGCCGCGTCGGCGTCTGGGTCGAACGGCCCGACAAACCGCGTCTCGCGGATGGCAGCGTGACCGAGGACAAGATCGCCGCCATCGGCATCCGCCTGCGCAAATGGGTCAGCTTCCACGGCATCTCGGTCAACGTCGAACCGGATCTGTCGCATTTCAGTGGCATCGTGCCCTGCGGCATCACCAATTACGGCGTGACCTCGCTGGTCGATCTCGGCCTGCCGGTGACCATGGACGATCTCGATGTCGCCCTGCGCCGCAGCTTCGACGAGACCTTCGGCGCCCTGCCGTGCGAGATCGGGCCGTGCGAAATCGGCCCCAGCGAGACCTGACCCTGCCAGACCAGCGCTAACCCGCCAGCAGGTGGGTCTTCACGTCCTCGGCGGCGAACTCCACCAGCGCGCGCACCTTGCGCGGCAGCATCGCGCCTTCGAGGTAAACCGCGCTCAGATCGTGCTGCGGCTTTTCTTCCTGCGCCAGCAGCTCCACCAGCCGCCCCGCTTCGAGATCGCCGGTCACCACGAACTCGGGGCAATAGGCGATCCCCTGCCCCGCCAGCGCCATATCGCGCGCCACGCGGGCGCTGTTCACTGCAAAGCGGCTGGCGATCTGCACCTCGCGCAACGCCCCGTCCGCCCCGAACCGCCAGCGCGGGCTGCGCTGGTTGCTGTCGTGGATGCAGGCGTGCCCGGCCAGCGCCTCGGCGCTCTCGGGTGCGCCATGCGCGGCCACATAGGCCGGAGAGGCCACCACCTTCATGCCGAAGCGGCACAGCCTCCTCGCCTTGAGGGTATTGTCGGTCAGCCGCCCGATGCGAAAGGCCAGATCGATCCCCTCCATAGCAAGGTCGGTGTAGGCATCCGACAGGCGCAACTCCACCGACAACTCGGGATGCGGCGCGGCGAAGCGGCTCAGCAAATCGGCGGCGTAAATCTCTCCGAAGGTCAGCGGCGCCGCCACCCGCAGCACCCCGGAAAAGCCCCGCGCCTCATGCTCCACCGAGCCGAGCAGCTCTTCGAGTTCCTCCAGCCACGCCGGTGCGCGCACCAGCAGCTTCTCGCCCGCCGGGGTCAGCCCCACCCGCCGCGTGGTGCGCTGCAACAGCCGCGTGCCCAGCCGCGCCTCAAGCTCGGCGACATATTTCGAGGTCAGCCGGTTCGACACCCCCATGCGCTCGGCGGCGGCGGTGAAGGACCCGGTCTGCGCGGTGGCGACAAAGGCGCGAATCTGGTCGACGATGTCCATGGCTCACTCCGAACGATATGTGGATAGTATTACCACATACTCGCCATTTCTTTCACAAAGGCCAGCCCGCATATTGCTCTCAACGGCAGCCAGCGCTGCCCATCCCTTTCCCCGCCCCGCGGGGACCGCAGACGGAGAGACATCATGGCAACCAGCGACGCCCCCCTCGATATCGGACAGGTGAGCCTGACCGTGAACGATTTGGCAAAGGTCGGCGACTTCTACCAATCCGCCCTCGGCCTCGAGAAACTGTCACAGGACGGCACCGAGGCCCGCTTCGGCGCCCATGGCCGCAGCCTCATCGCGCTGCGTCAGGACAAATCCGCGCCGCGCCATTCGCCGCGCGAGGCCGGGCTTTTCCACGTGGCCGTCCTGCTGCCGTCGCGCGCCGATCTCGGCGCTTGGCTGCACCATGCCGCCGAGACCCGCATCCCGCTGCAGGGCGCGTCGGACCACCTCGTCAGCGAGGCGCTCTATCTGGCCGACCCTGAGGGCAACGGCATCGAGATCTACATCGACCGCCCGCGCGATCAGTGGACGCACCGCGGCGGCGAGATCGAAATGGCGACTAACCATCTGGACCTTCAGGATGTGGCGAACAGCGCCACCGCGAAATGGCAGGGCGCGCCCGAGGACACGGTCATCGGCCACGTCCACCTGCAGGTGGGCCGCCTCGATCCGGCAGAAGCCTTCTACGCCGACACCCTCGGCATGGCGGTGACCAACCACTATCCGGGCGCGACCTTCTATGGCTCGGGCGGCTATCACCACCATCTCGCCTCGAACATCTGGAACAGCCGCGGCGCCGGGCCGCGCAATGGACCCGCCACCGGGCTGACCGAGATCGAACTGCGCGGCACTCGGGACGAGATCGCCGCGATCCGCAGCCGCTCCCGCGCCGAGACCCCGCTCACCGATCCGTGGGGCACCACCTTCACCCTAAGCCAGAAGGACTGAGACCATGCTGATCGACGGAAAATGGACCGCCAACTGGCAGCCGGTGCAGAAAGCCGACGAGAAGGGCCGCTTCGTGCGGCAGGAGTCGAGCTTTCGCAACTGGATCACCCCCGATGGCAGCGCCGGCCCCACCGGCACCGGCGGCTTCAAGGCCGAAGCCGGACGCTACCGGCTCTATGTGGCGCTGATCTGCCCTTGGGCCTCGCGCACGCTGATCGCCCGCAAGCTCAAGGGTCTCGAAGCGATCATCCCGGTCACCGTGGTCAACCCGCGGCTCGACGATCAGGGCTGGAGCTTCGGCGGCTTTCCCGGCGCGGATACAGACCCGCTCTACGGCGCAAGCCACCTGCACGAGCTTTACACACGCGCCGATCCGCATGTCTCGGGCCGCGCCACGGTGCCGGTGCTCTGGGACGAGAAACAGGGCGTCATGGTGAACAATGAAAGCGCCGACATCGTGCGCATGTTCGACACCGCCTTCGAGGGCATCGCGCCCTCCGGCCTCCGCCTCGCCCCCGAGGACCTCGTGCAAGAGATCGACCGCGAGAGCGCGCAAATCTACCGGCTCTACAACAACGGCGTCTACAAGGCGGGCTTTGCCAGCAGCCAAGAGGCCTATGACGAGGCGGTGACCCAGCTCTTCGACGAGATGGCCCGCATCGAAGCGCGCCTCTCGGACGGACGGCCGTTCTATTTCGGCGACCGGCTGACCGAGACCGACATCCGCATTTTCGTCACCTCGATCCGCTTCGACGCGGCCTATCACGGGCTGTTCAAGTGCAACATCCGGCGGCTCGAGGATCACCCGCACATGCATGCCCACATGCTGCGCATGCTGAACACCGGCGGCATCGCCGAGACGGTGGACCTCGATCACATCAAGGCGGGCTATTATGGCATCAAAGCGCTCAACCCGCCGCGCATCATCCCCGCCGGCCCCGCCGGGCTGGAAGCGCAGATCGCCGCCGCCAAAGCCGCGCTCGCCTGACGCCGCACACGCAGGGCCCCGATCCAAAGGTCCTTCTTCTCTTTAAAAATACGCAAATCCCCCCCGCGGCCAGACGCACGCCGCGGGGCAAACGCGCAGCACCGCCAAATTGCGCCTCTAGACATAGCACCCCAACCCCGTGACCGGAAATGTGACTTGGCGAAGGCCGATCATGCTGTATCGTCTCCCTTCGGAGGACAATGCCCATGACGTCTGCACCATGACGACCGCATCCCGGCACGCCGCCCGCGTGGTGGAAACCGCCACCGACCCCGCCGCCGCCGCGCGCTCGCGGCTGGCCGCGTCGTGGCGCCGGTCGCTGTCGCATCATGGGCTCGATCCGGCGCAGAAGGACGGCGTGCAGACGATCACCCAGCAGGCGCTCGCCGAACGGCTCGAGCGCTCGGAGGTGATGCTGCGCATCGCCATGCCAAAGCTCGACGCGCTGCATCAGATGCTCGGCAGTTCCGGCTGCGGCGTGCTGCTCACCGATGCCGAGGGCGTGGTGCTCGACCTGCGCGCCGGTGACAGCGACATGGGGGTGTTCCGCGCATGGGGGCTCACCCCCGGCTCGGACTGGTCCGAGGCCTCCGAGGGCACCAATGGCATCGGCACCTGTATCGCCGAGGCGCGCCGCGTGGTGATCCACCGCGACGAGCATTTCCACGCCCGCAACACCGCGATGAGCTGCATGGACGCGCCGATCTTCGGCCCCGAGGGCGAGCTCATCGGCGCGCTCGACGTCTCTTCCGCCCGCGCCGATCAGACCGAGGCCTTTAACCGGCTGATCGCCGCCATGGTCGCCCAGACCGCCCGGCAGATCGAGGCCGACACCTTCCGCGCCACCTTCCCCGAGGCGCGCATCATCGTCGCCGATGCCGAGGACAGCGAGGCTTCGGTTCTGCTGGCGGTGGACCGCGACGATCTGGTGCAGGGCGCCACCCGCGCCGCACGCCGCTCCTTCGGGCTCGCGAGCACCGGCCCACTGCCAGCGCGCCCGGCCAGCGATCTTTTCGGGCGCGAGGATGAAACCTCGGGCTTCGAGCGCGCCGAGCGCGCCGCAATGGTCCGCGCCCTCGCCCGCACGCAGGGCAATGTCTCCGAGGCCGCGCGCATGCTCGGCGTTGGCCGCGCCACCTTCTACCGCCGAATGAAGAAGCTGGACCTGTCGTAAGCGCGGCGCTCGCCCTGCCCCCTCATCTCCCCGTGCGAACCTGTCTCACCAGCGAGACAGCTTGCCCCCGCGACCGCTCCGCCCCCGGCTGACGAACGCGCATTCCCCTCGCACACTCCTTTCATGCCCCGGTGGAGGACCGGGCTTTGAGGAGGATACCCCATGAACGAGATGACTCAGGTCGCGGCAGATTACACGTCGCCCTTCCGCACCCGTTACGACAACTTCATCGGCGGCAAGTTCACCCCCCCGGTGAAAGGCCAGTATTTCGACAACATCACCCCGATCACCGGCGCGAAGGTCTGCGAAGTGGCCCGCTCCACCGCCGAGGACGTGGAATTGGCGCTCGACGCCGCCCATGCGGCGCGCGAGGCCTGGGGCAAGACCTCGGCCACCGAACGCTCCAACATCCTGCTGAAGATCGCCGACCGCATCGAAGAGAACCTCGAGTTCATCGCCACCGCCGAAACATGGGACAACGGCAAGCCAATCCGCGAGACCACCGCCGCCGATATCCCGCTCTCCGTCGATCACTTCCGCTATTTCGCGGGCGTGCTGCGGGCGCAGGAAGGCAATATGTCCGAGATCGACCACGACACCGTGGCCTATCACTTCCACGAGCCGCTCGGCGTGGTCGGGCAGATCATCCCGTGGAACTTCTCGGTGCTGATGGCCGCATGGAAGCTCGCCCCCGCGCTCGCCGCCGGCAATTGCATCGTGCTCAAACCCGCCGAACAGACGCCCGCCGCGATCATGGTGCTGATCGAGTGCATCGCCGATCTGCTGCCGGACGGCGTGCTCAATGTGGTCAACGGCATGGGCGCCGAAGTGGGCGCGCCGCTCGCCAGCAGCCCGCGCATCGCCAAGATCGCCTTCACCGGCTCCACCGAGACCGGCCGCAAGATCATGCAGGCGGCGACCGAGAACCTGATCCCGGTGACGCTGGAACTGGGCGGCAAATCCCCCAACATCTTCTTCTCGGACGTGATGGCCGAGGATGACGCCTTCCTCGACAAGGCGGTCGAGGGCTTCGTGCTCTTTGCCTTCAACCAAGGCGAGGTCTGCACTTGCCCGAGCCGCGCGCTCATCCAAGAGGACATCTACGAGGAGTTCATCAAGCGCGCCATCGCCCGCGTCGAGGCGATCCAGCGCGGCGACCCGCGCGAGATGGCCACGATGGTCGGCGCGCAGGCCAGCCAGGAACAGCAGGACAAGATCCTCTCGTATCTGACCATCGGCGTCGAGGAAGGGGCCGAGGTGCTCACCGGCGGCAAGGCGGCGCAGATCGACGGGCTGGAGAACGGTTTCTACATCGAGCCGACGATCCTCAAGGGCCACAACAAGATGCGGGTCTTCCAAGAGGAAATCTTTGGGCCGGTGGTCTCGGTCACCACCTTCAAGGACGAGGCCGAGGCGCTCGCCATCGCCAATGACACGATGTACGGCCTCGGCGCTGGCGTCTGGACCCGCGACGGCACCCGCGCGTACCGCTTTGGCCGCGCCATCGAGGCGGGCCGGGTCTGGGTGAACAACTACCACGCCTATCCCGCCCACGCGGCCTTTGGCGGCTACAAGCAATCGGGCGTCGGTCGGGAAAACCACAAGATGATGCTCGACCACTACCAGCAGACCAAGAACATGCTGGTCAGCTACAACCCCAACAAGCTGGGCTTCTTCTGAAGCCCGGCGTCGGATGATCCGCTCCCCGCGCCTCCCACCCCGTGATGGGAGCGGATCAGGGTCTGCCGGCCAGGGCCTCCCCTCTGGTCGGCAGTTCTCTTTTTGGCAGCGACGGGCACCACGCTCGCGCCAGCGCGAGCAGCACCACCCCTTTGCTTGCCCGTCATTTTCCCCGTGCTACCCTCCGTGCCAACCCGACATGACGCAAGTTTACGGAGAGACCCCATGAACATCATCTGGCTTGGCCACGGCAGCTTCCGCATCGAGATCGAGGATCAGGTTCTGCTGATCGACCCTTGGGTCATCGGCAACCCCGTCTTCCCCGAAGACCGCGTTGAGGACGCGCTGAAGGATGTGACGCAGATCCTCATCACTCACGGCCACTTCGACCACACCGACAACGCCGTCGAGGTCAGCCAGCGCACCAAGGCGCCGGTCTCGGGCATGGTGGAACTGGCAGGCCAACTGCACGGCAAGGGCGCGGTTGAGGGCCATGCCTTCAACAAGGGCGGCACGATCAGCTTCGGCAAGGTCAGCGTCAGCATGGTGCCCGCCTCGCACAGCTCGTCGCTGCCCACCGACGAAGGCCCCAAATACGCGGGCATGGAAACCGGCTTCATCATCAAGGGCGAAGGCAAGACCATCTACTTCTCGGGCGACACCGCGATCATGGCCGACATGGCGTGGATCGGGCAGTACTACAAACCCGACATCGGCATCCTCAGCGCCGGGGGGTACTACACGATGGACATGGATCAGGCCGCCTGGGCATCGAAGACCTACTTCGATTTCGACACGGTCATCCCCTGCCACTACCGCACCTTCCCCGCGCTCGAGCAATCGGCAGCCAAATTGGCCGAAGGTCTGCCCGGCGTACAGGTGATCGAGCCCGAGGTGATGCTGCCCATCACGCTCTGAGAACTCTCGCAGCCCTGCCCGGAACAAGGCGAAGCCGCCGGGCGGGGCGCCACTCTGCTCTAGAAACCACAGCCTCGCCCGCCTGCATCGTCCCCCCGCTTACGGGCGCGGCGCTTCGTGCCTATAGTGCCGCAAACATGGGCAAAAGGCCGGGCAGAATGACAGGCACCACCGGGAGCACCACCGGACCAACCACAGGGCGCGACACCCCGCTCAACATCCTCATCGTCGGGCATGCCGGGCGGCTGCAATATGAGGCCGTGCTCTTTGCCCTGTCGCTGGACGCCGCCACCCCCGAGGGCCGCGCAAAGCTCTTCGTCGCCGAGCCGCAGCCCGGCCCGCTCTGGCCCCACGATCCGCGCATGTCGCCCGAGGCTTGCGACATCCTGCGCGACCTCGGCGCAGAGATCATCCCCTTCGAGAGCCGCCACTTCGGCCACGCCTACCCCTATGGCAACAAGATCGAGGCGCTTTTCGCGCTGCCGCCGGGCGAGCCCTTCGTCTTCTTCGACACCGACACGCTGATCACCGGCGATCTGTCCGAAGTGCCCTTCGACTTCACCCGCCCCACCGCCTCGATGAAGCGCGAGGGCACATGGCCACAGATCGAACTTTACGGCCCCGGCTACACGCAGATCTGGAAAGCGCTCTACGACCGCTTTGGCCTCGATTTCGCCAGCTCGCTCGATCCCCACTGGCCCGAAGGCTATTGGCAGCATTACCTCTATTTCAACGCCGGGTTCTTCTTCTACGAATGCCCGCAGCGCTTTGGCCGCCGCTTTCTCGACACCGCGCTGACCATCCGCGACGACCCGCCCAAGGCGCTGCAATGCCAGAGCCTCGATCCCTGGCTCGATCAGGTGGCGCTGCCCTTGGTCATCCACGGGCTCGGCGGCGGGCGGGGCACCCTGCCGACGGGGCTGCTCGACGGCAGCCACAGCTGCCATTACCGCGCCATGCCGCTGCTCTACGCCCGCGAAAGCGACGAGCTGGTGGCGTTTCTCGAGGCCATCGCCGCGCCCAACCGGGTGAAGAAGCTGCTGAAAGAGCATGAGCCCTTCCTGCGCTACATCTACCAGGGGCGCGGCGCGAAGGTGCGCGCCATGTTCGACCGGGACGACCTGCCCCGGCGCGAACAGGGCATCCGCAACCCGCTCAAACGCGCGGGCCTGTGGATGCGCTGAGGCTCAGGCGGGTTCGGCATCGCGCGCGGCAAAGACCTCCCGCGCGGCAAACAGCCCGTTCAGCGCCGCCGGAAACCCCGCGTAGACCGCCATCTGCATGAGGATCTCGGTGATCTCCTCGCGGCTCAGGCCGACGTTCAGCCCCGCCTCGATATGCACCTTGAGCTGCGGCTGCGCCGTGCCCATGGCGCAAAGCGCCGCGATCGTCGCCACCTCGCGCTCGCGCAGGCCAAGGCCGGGCCGCGTGTAGATATCGCCAAAGGGAAACTCGAGCAGAAGCGTGGCGAAATCGGGCGCGATATCCGCAAGCGCCGCGACCACGGCCTCGCCCGCGCTGCCGTCAATCTCCGCCAGCGCCTGCGCGCCGCGCTCCAGCCGTGTCATCTCGGGCTGCGGTCTCTGTGTCTGATGCGTCATGATCCGTCCTTTCGGATAAGGCACCGGCGTAGCCGGCAATCTTGTCGTCGAGAACGGTCAGGCAGGACTGAAGCTCGGCCACCCGCGCCCGCACCGCCGCGCGATGCTCTTCCAAAAGCGCCTGCCGATCCGGGCCGGTGGCCGAGCCTTCCGCCCGCAGCCGGGCATAGCGCAGCATGTCGCGGATCGGCATGCCGGTGGTCCTGAGCCGTTTCAGGAACGCCACCCAAGTCAGCGTATCGGCGTCATAGACCCGCCGCCCGCCGTCATCCCGCGCCGCCTGCGGCAAAAGACCGATCTTCTCGTAATAGCGCAGCGTGTCGACGCTCAGCCCAGTGCGCCGCGCCAGATCTCCGATCTTCATGCCCGTCTCCATCCTGCTCCGTTTTCGTGCGACGCCCCCCAGTCTAGGTGCTGGAGCGCACTCCAGGTCAAGCGCCGCTTCCGCGATTTTTCGCGCGCCCCGCAAATGCCCGTCAGGGATCGCCGCGACTCATGGTACGTTGATATCAACTCATCTCAGGAGGAGACCCCATGAGCACCGCACCCACGCTTCTCGTCGGCACCACCAAAGGCGCTTTCGTGGTCAGCCAAGGCGACACCGGCTGGACCGCCGAGGGCCCCTTCTGCGAGGGCTGGCCGATCAACCATATGGCGGGCGACGCGGAAAGCGGCACCATCTGGGCGGCGGGCGGCAACGAATGGTTCGGTGCCGGGGTCTGGCGGCGCAACGGCTCTGGCGGCTGGCAGCTGTCGAAACTTGCGGGCGGGCAGATGGACGAATGGATGGCCGCCGATCCCGAGCTCGCCGCGCAGCTTGGCGTCGCGCCCTCCGGCCCGGCGCCCTTCACCGGGCAGCTGCAGGCGCTCTGGTCGCTGAAGGCCACGCCGGGCAAGCTCTACGCGGGCGGCAAACCCGCCGCGCTCTACGCCAGCAGCGATGGCGGCGACAGCTGGGACGAGATCGAAAGCCTGCGCAATCACCCCTCTGCCGACAGCTGGAACCCCGGCGCCGCGGGGCTGACCCTGCACACGATCGTCACCGATCCCGCCGATCCGAAACGCATGTGGCTGGCGATCTCCGCCGCCGGGGTCTTTGCCACCGAGGACGGCGGCATCACGTGGGAGCGCCGCAACCGCCGCTCCAATGCCCCCAGCCAGCCCAGCAGCCACCCCGCCGCCGGGGACGGGCATGAGACCGGGCATTGCGTGCACAACATGGGCCGCGCGGCAGGCGAGGCCGACCTGCTCTACCAGCAGAACCACCACGGCGTGTACCGCTCGCGCGATGGCGGGCGCAGCTGGGACGAGATCACCGACGGGCTGCCCTCGACCTTCGGCTTTCCCATCGGCGTGCACCCAAGCGATCCCGACACGATCTGGACGCTGCCGCTCAACGGCGACATGGCCGGACGTTTCCCGCCCGAGGCCAGCGCCGCCGTCTGGCGCTCGCGCGATGGTGGCGAAAGCTGGCAGGCCTGCCGCGAGGGGCTGCCGCAAGAGGGCTGTTTCTTCACCGTGCTGCGACAGGCCATGGCGGTGGACAGCGCCAGCCCCGCCGGGGTTTATTTCGGCACCAACTCGGGCTCGGTTTTCGGCTCCTCCGACGAGGGCGACAGCTGGGACGAACTGGTGCGCCACCTGCCCACGGTGCTCTGCGTCGAGGTAATGCCCCGCGCCTGAGGGCCAAACCGCCCAGCGCCTCAATTTCGCACCGAAATACAGTTTCCTCCGCCGATGTTTTAAAGCGGAAGTCCGGAAAACCTCCACTCAGCAGGATGAATCCCCGACTTCGGG
The DNA here is from genome assembly GCF_001687105.1 of Salipiger sp. CCB-MM3. NCBI lineage: Bacteria > Pseudomonadati > Pseudomonadota > Alphaproteobacteria > Rhodobacterales > Roseobacteraceae > Salipiger > Salipiger sp. CCB-MM3. The sequence goes on along the minus strand of NZ_CP014596.1, from coordinate 645,455 downwards.
GCTGCGCGTGCCGTGATATATTTGCGCGAGTAATAAAGCCGCGCACTCATTTATTCCGCAGAGCGCCATTTTCATTCATCCAAAGCAATTTCAGAGGTTTTCGAAATGCCCGGCACGCTCATTGACGACCCCAAAGCCCGAAAGACATTTTCCCAAGCGATCCGCAACTATGCCACAAGCATCGCTGCCGACCGCGGCCCCGAAGAGCATCGCCAAAATGGTGACGAGGAACTGGAGCGGCGGCAGGACCCGACCGAGCCGCTTCATTTCTCCATGAGCTTCACCAAGGGGCTGAAACACAATTGCACGACGTTTCTTGTGCAGGACCCGGATCATTTCGACAGGTTCCGGCATTTTATCGCGAGAGGCGTGGTCGACTTCTTCACCCTAGGCCTCAATGATGCCAGTGCGATTGCCGCCGCCGAAGGCCGCGACTACCGGCAATGGGAGGCCCCCACCGCGGGCCATGTCTTCGAGCTTCAGGGCCCCGACCCGCAGGCCGTCACCATGCCGCCACCGCCCCGTCTCGGCTCCGCGCAGCTCACCTACGAGATGGCAGAGGTCTACGAGCTTGCCCTGCTGCGTGACGTGCCCTTCGCGCTGTTCTCTGACACTCCGCCTGCCGATGCGGACCCGGAAAAAAGCGACCTCATCGACGCAGCGGTGGCGCGGCTGAATGCGCTTGAATACGCCACCCAAGGCTACCCCAGCGAGGCGGGCTATCCGCTTGCGCCGGACGCCCCTAACAAAGCCGCCCGACAGGCGGCCCTGCCCGATGGCGAGCTCGACGACGGTCCCGACGACATCCCCGCACGCCCGCGCAAACCCTTCCCCCAGCCCGGCCAGCCCGGCGCGGTCACCCGCAGCACGATCTTTCGCGGCTCGACCCGCGGTGTCGAGACCGGCCCCTATCTGTCGCAATTCCTGCTGATGGGCTCCGAGACTGTCGGAAAGAAGTACCCTCCCGAAAAGGGCTTCATCGCCTACGGCGCCCAGCGCATCGACCAGCGCGTGCCCCAGGCAAAGGAATGCGACGACTACATGATGGACGAGGGCAGCTTTCTGGAAATTCAGAACGGCGCCAATGTGCCCGGCGATGAGAAACAGTCCTTCACCGCGGGCGACCCGCGTTTCATCACCACGCCCCGCGACATGGCGACCTATGTGCATTTCGACGCGCTCTATCAGGCCTATCTCAACGCCTGCCTGATCCTGCTGGGACAGGAAGCGCCCTTTGACACGGGGTTCGACCATCTTTCCGGCATGGGCAAATACAAGAACCACGGCACCGGCGGCTTCGCGCTCTGGGGTGGGCCGCATGTGCTGACGCTAGTCACCGAGGTGGCGACCCGCGCGCTCAAGGCCGTGCGTTTCCAGAAGTTCAACAACCATCGCCGCCTGCGTCCCGAGGCGCTGGCCGCGCGTATCCATAAGGCGGACGATATCCACGACGCCACCGGGATTGATCTGTTCCAGACCATGCGCGGAAAGCTCGACTCCCCGGCCTCAAACTTGCTGAGCAAGATCCGCGCACACAACCAGAGCGTCGCGGAAGCGGACACGGTGCTGCTGCCCATGGCCTTCAAAGAGGGCTCGCCCATGCACCCGGCCTATGGTGCCGGTCACGCCACCGTCGCCGGGGCTTGCGTGACCATCCTCAAGGCCTTCTTCGATACCGATGCGGTTCTCGCGCGCGGCCCGGATGGCAAGATCGCGTTCCGCAGGCTGCCCGACCCGGGCGCAGCGGACGCCGCGCAATATCAGACCATGCGCTACGAGATCGATCCCGATGACACGGACTGCTTGCGTGCCGTCGCTTCAGCAGAGAGTCTCACGCTTGAGGGCGAGTTGAACAAGCTGGCCGCCAATATCTCGATCGGCCGCAACATGGCGGGCGTCCACTACTTCACCGACTATTACGACAGCCTGCGCATGGGCGAGAAGGTCGCGCTCGGCATCCTGCAGGAACAGGCCCTGTGCTACACCAAGGATCGCTTCGAGATGACGGTGAAACCCTTCGATGAAGCGGCGGAGCCCGTGGTCATCACTTCCGGCGGGGTCTCGCCCTTCTTCACCTGAGGCCCGCTCCTGCTTGCACAGCCAGCCGGGGGCTGCCCTACGCCGCCCCCGCGCGCTGCCCGATCTTGGTTAACGGCTTCCTAAGGTTCCGCCCGTACTCTGGCCCGGGCCCGACACTTCCCATGGAGACAGCTATGTCGCTTCCAGCGCTCTTCGACGCCGCGATCTGCGTTCTTGCGGTCATGGTCGTTTTCACCCTTCTCGCCACCGCCATCAATGAGGCCATCGCCGACAACCTGCGCAATCTGCGCGGCAAGACGCTGGCACAGGTGATCCACAACCTACTTGAACGCGAGCGGGAAAGGGCGACGGTCAGCGGCCAGAAAGTTTCTCCTGCGCCTGATCTGGTGAAGGCCTTCTACGATCGCCCGGAAATAAAATCTCTGATGCGCCCGCGCAGCCTTTCAGCAAGCATCACAGAGGGTCGCCGCCGCCCCTCGGCGATCGAGCCCCGGCAGGCCGCGCTTTCCGTCCTTGCCGTGCTACTCGACCCCGACGAGATGGCCAAGCTCGAAGCTCGGGCCAGCAAGGAGCGCGACGACTATCGCGCGCTTCTCGAGCAGAGCCTCACAGCACTGCCGATTGGCGAGCTGAACCGGCAAATGGCGCTGCGCGGGGTGGCAGAGCTCTCGGCGCTGATAGAGAGTGAAATGGCAAAGTTCCGCACCACACTCGACCGCCGCCGGATCGCCCTCGAGGCCGAATACGCCGAACTCATCGCCCGCGCGCAGGGGTGGTATCTGCGCAGCACGCGCAAGATGCTCTTTGTGATCGGCCTTGTGCTGGCGGCGGGCTCGAACATCGACCTCCTCGGCTATACCGAGCAGTTGATGGCGGAAGAGTCGCTGCCCGCACGTACCGAAGTGGCGAAAGCCCTCATAGAAGATCTCGAAGAAAAGGGCCTTGCCGGAAGCTCCGACCCGGATCAGACGGCGGCGCAAACAGCCTATGACGCTGCCGTTGCCTCGCTGGGCAAGCTTGAGGTGCCGCTGGGCTGGACCTGCCAGCCGCCGCGCGATGGCGAAGCGCTGATCCCCCTGTCCAATCACGCCTGCGGCACCGCGCCGGGAGTTAAGGGCTATCACTGGCCCTCAGTCCCGCAGGCCATCGGCTGGGTGCTCATCGCCTTCGGGGTCACGCTGGGCGCGCAGTTCTGGTTCGACCTCTTCAAAAAGATCGTGGACCTGCGCACCGCCGGGAGCACGGTCACGCCCAAACCCACCTCCTGAAATGGGTGTCCCCGCGGGGACAGGGATCCGCGGGGACAGCAAATAGCGACGCCGGATTGGCGCCGTCCCCGCGGGGACGGCGATTTACTCCGCCGCCTCGCCCAGTTCAAAGACCATGGTGACCTGCATGCTCAGCACCGTCTCACCCGCCGCCACGGGCACCGCGGAGGCCCGCGCCATCTCCATCATCGGTGCAGGGGCCTGCCCGCCGCCACCGGCCTCGGCGATCGAGAGCACCGGCCCGAGGCTCAGCCCCGCCGCCTCGGCCAGAACGCGGGCCTTCTGCATCGCGTCCTCGACCGCCGCGCGGCGCGCGTCTTCCATCACCGGTTTTGGATCCTGCAGGCCGAAGCTCAGCCCGGACAGCTGGTTCGCCCCGTCTTCAAGCACCGCGCCCAGCACCTCGCCGAGCCGGTCCAGATCGCGCACCCGGACGCTCAGCTGGTTGCCCGCCTCAAAGCCGCTGATCACCCGCTCTGTGCCATCGTTGCCACCCGACCAGAGCGGCCGCAGCGAGATGTCCGAGCTTTGCCGGTCGCGCGCCTCGATGCCCAATTCATCAAGCCGGGCGATCAGCGTCTCGGCCACCTGCGAGGCCTCGTTCATCGCCGCATCCGCCTTGGCGTTCTGCGCAGTGATCCCAAGGCTGACCCGCGCCATATCGGGCGTGGCGGCCACTTCGCCCTCACCGGTGACGGTGATCCGCGGCGCCTGCGCCTCCTGCGCCATGGCAACCGCCGGGGCGGCAAGGGCAAGGCAGCTGGCGGCAATCAGCGCGACATGGCTTTTAACCGAGCGCGTCTTTGGGCGCGTCATGGGGCGCGAAACTCTGCGCATGGAAACATCCTTTCACTTGAAATCCGCCTCACAATGTCGGTATCGCGGGGCCTCGCGGCAAGTCCCGGCAGCGCCCGGTTCTTTCGCTGAGCGAAGACCTGCTGTAGGATGAGGGCAAGGAGCCCCGAGACTCCCATAGCTCCAAGAGCAGTGCTAGAGACCCGCGCATGGTACCAGATTTCGCGCTTTCGCTTTCCTCCGAGGGCCTGACCCTGCTGCGCCGACAGGCGGGCGGCTGGCGGCCCTTGGCCGAGGCCCCGTTTTCCGCCGGGGCATTTGACGGGCTGCGCAGCCGCGCGCTCGAGGCTGACCCCGCGGGGACAGAGGTGGCGATCTTCCTGCCCAACGATCAGGTGCGCTACATCGAATTGCCCGACCCCGGCGACAGCCAGTCCGTGCGGCGCACGGCGCTTGAGGCGGCGCTCGATGGGGCGACGCCCTACCCGGTGGCCGATCTGGTGCTCGACTGGTCGCTCTCGGGCACGACGTTGCTCGGGGCTGCGGTGGCGCGCGAGACGATGAACGAGGCCGAGGCGTTCCTGCGCGAGCGCGGGTTCGAGCCGGTGATGTTTGCCGCGATCCCGCCCTCGGGCACCTTCCGCGGCGCGGCCTATTTCGGCCCGGCGAGCGGATGGAGCGGGGCTGCGCCCGAGCGTCCGGCCAAGGTGATCTTGCTGGAACCCGAAGCTGAGCCGGAAACCGAGACGCCCGCGCTGGCCGCAGAGGATCAATCGAGCGCCGCGGAGGAGACATCCGCCGCCGCTGTTGCGGCAGCACCGCCCGCCGCTTCGGCAACAGCTACGGAAAGCGCAGAGTCTACTGACACCCCTGAAGTGCAGCCCGCTCCGGCAGAGCCCGAACCTGTCGCCGAGCCCAGCAAAGCGCCGGAAGAGCAGACCGCCGCGCAGAGCGACCCGGAGCCCGCGCCGCCTCTGCCAGAGTTCCCCGAACCCACGCCTGAACTCACGCCTGAACCCGGGCCGCAGACACCGGCCCGCCCGGCGATGAGCGCGCCGACGGCGCCGCCCGCCGCGCCGAGCTTCAGCAGTGTGCGCGCAAGCCGCGACGCCGTGCCTCCGGCCCCCGAAGCCGCGCCGCGCCTGACCATGGGCCGCACCCATGTCGCTGCGCCCAAAGGGAAAGATCTGCGCGCCGCCGCGCCTGCCCCCGAGCCCGAGGCGAAACCCGATGCGCCGGAGGCGAGCGCCAAACGCCGCGGCTTTGGCTTTGGCAAACGCCGCGAGGCGGCAAGCGGCGCCAATGGCGCCAGCGCCCCGCAGGCGGCCTCGCGTCCGAGCTTTGCCCCGATCAAGACCCCGCCCGAGCCGCAGACCGGCTCGGAAACCACGCAGGGCATCAAACAGGTCACGCCGCGCCCGCCGGTGTCGGAGCCGGTGGATCCCTCTGGCGTGACGCCCGTGTCGGGCCGCGCCCGCGTGGCCGCGCTGCAGCGCGAGTCGGGCCAGGGTGGGCAGGACCAGAGTGCCACCGCGCGCCGCGCCGCCAGTTCGCTCAGCCCCGAGCAAGAGCGCGAACAGATGACCATCTTCGGCGCCCGCAGCGGCCAGAAGGTGGGCGGCAAGCCGCGCTTCCTCGGGCTTGTGCTGACGCTTCTGTTGCTGCTCTTCCTGCTGGGTGTCGCCGCTTGGGCGTCGGTCTTCATGAAGGATGAGATCGCTCAGTTCTTTGCGCCGCGCGAAACCCCCGCTGCGCCGCTGACCGCGCCTGCAAGCACCGAGACCGATGTGGCGGAGGTGGCGCCTGCCGTCGCAGCCGAGGAAGAGGCTGGCGATGCCGAACTGGCCGCACTGGAACTGCCGCCCGCCGCCAGCGAGGGGCTGGAGGATGCGCCGCCGCTCGAGCCGGGGATGACCCCGCGCACCCGCATGAGCGCCGATGACGCCGCCGCGCGCTATGCCGTCGACGGCATCTGGCAGCGCGCGCCCAATGCGCCGAACCGCCCGCCGCTCACCGATGCCGAGGACGTCTATGTCGCCTCGATCGACCCCGAGGTGCAGCAGTTCGACGCCGTGGCCCTGCCCGATCTCGATGGCACCCCGCGCGAGGACCTTGGCCTGCAGCCGGTGCGCCTGCCGCCCGGTCCGGGCGTGCGCTTCGATCTCGACGACCGCGGGCTGGTGAAGGCGACGCCCGAGGGCACCGTCTCGCCCGACGGGGTGCGCATCTTCACCGGCCTGCCGCCGCAGACCCCGCCGCTGCGCGACCCTGACCCGGCCAGCGCGCCTGAGGTACAGGCCACGCCCGAGGCCGCGCCGCAAAGCGAGACCGCGCCCGACGCCAACGAGACCGCCGAGGCCGATGCGCCCGCAACGCCAGCGGACACGGAGACGGCAGAGACGCAGGAGGAGGTTCTGACCACCGCCGCTCTGGCCACCGGCGCGGATCCGGCGCTGCAGCAGTTCCGCCCGCAGGGCCGCCCCGGCGATCTTATTGAGCAGACCGAGCGCGCGGTGCTGGGCGGTGTGTCGCTGGCCGAGCTTGAGCAAATGCGCCCGCAGATGCGCCCTCTGACGCCGCAAGAAGAGGCCGCGGCGCTGGATCTGCCGACCACGGAACAGGCCATCGGGGCCTCGCTGACGCCGCTGCCGCGTCCGCGCACCATGGAGACGATCGTCGAGGACGCCCGCCAGCAAGCGGCGCAGATCCCCTCTGGGCCGAGCGTGCCGCAAAGTGCGGGCGTGGCGGGCAATGCCACGCAGCGCCATCAGATCGACCTGCGTGACGTGGCGCTGATCGGCATTTACGGCAAGGACTCGGACCGCCGCGCACTGGTGCGCCTGCCCTCGGGCAAATACCAGAAGGTGCAGGTGGGGGATCGGATCGACGGCGGCCGCATCGCGGCGATTGATGACGACGAGCTGCGCTACGTCAAATCCGGGCGCAATGTCGTGCTGAAAATGCCCCGCAGCTGAGCCAGCGCGCCTGCGCGTGCCAAAGCGCGCAGGAGTTTCCCGCAAACGGCTGGACGCCAGCGCCATTGGGGTCTATCCCCGCAGGCGAAATTTATCCTGGTGAGACCATGCCCGACCTGCTGATCGAACTCTTTTCCGAAGAAATCCCGGCCCGGATGCAATCGCGTGCCGCCGAGGACCTGAAGAAGCTCGTCACCGACGGTCTGGTCGAGGCCGGTCTGACCTATGCCGGTGCCGCCGCCTTCTCGACCCCGCGCCGCCTGACGCTGACCGTTCAGGGCCTGCTGGCCGCTTCGCCCGCCACCCGCGAAGAGCGCCGCGGCCCCAAGGTCGACGCGCCCGAAAAGGCCATCGAGGGCTTTTTGCGCGGCGCCGGGGTGACCCGCGAGCAATGCGAAGAGCGTGAGGACAAGAAGGGTAAAGTGCTTTTCGCCATCATCGAGAAGCCCGGTCGCCCGGCTGCCGAGATCGTCGCCGAGGTGCTGGAAAAGACCGTCCGCAATTTCCCGTGGCCGAAGTCCATGCGCTGGGGCGCGGGCTCGCTGCGCTGGGTGCGTCCGCTGCATTCGATCCTGTGCCTGCTGACCGACGAGCAAGGCGCCGAAGTGGTGCCACTGGAGATCGACGGGATCGTCGCGGGCAAGACCACGCGTGGCCATCGCTTCATGGGGCCGGATGCGTTTGAGGTCAGCTCGTTCGACGACTATGAGGCCAAGCTCAAGCGCGCCAAAGTGGTGCTGAACCCCGCCGAGCGCGCCGACACCATCTGGCATGACGCCACCAACCGCGCCTTTGCCGCCGGGCTGGAGGTGGTCGAGGACCGCGGCCTGCTCGCCGAAGTGGCCGGGCTGGTGGAATGGCCGGTGGTGCTGATGGGAGAGATCGGCGCGGAATTCCTGCAGCTGCCGCCCGAGGTGCTGCAAACCTCGATGAAAGAGCACCAGAAGTTCTTTTCGGTGAAAAACACCGCGTCGGGCCAGATCGAACGCTTTGTCACCGTCGCCAACATCGAGACTGCCGACGATGGCGCGACCATCCTTGCGGGCAACCAGAAAGTTCTGTCGGCGCGCCTGTCGGACGCCAAGTTCTTTTGGGAGAACGACCTGCGCGTGGCCAAGTCCGAAGGGCTCACCGCATGGACCGACCGTCTGGGCAATGTGACCTTCCACAACAAGCTGGGCAGCCAGAAGGACCGCATCGGGCGCATCGCCGCACTGGCGGCGGAACTGGCCCCAGCCGTGGGTGCCGATGCCGCGCTATCGCAGCAGGCCGCCACCGTGGCCAAGGCCGATCTGTCGTCGGAAATGGTCTATGAGTTCCCCGAACTTCAGGGCCTGATGGGCCGCTATTATGCCACCGCCGCGCAGCTGCCCGCCGAAGTGGCCGCCGCCTGCCAAGAGCATTACTCGCCGCTTGGCCCGTCGGACGACGTGCCGACCGCGCCGGTCTCTGTCTCGGTGGCGCTGGCCGACAAGCTCGACACGCTGACCGGCTTCTGGGCGATCGACGAGAAGCCCACCGGCTCGAAGGACCCCTTCGCGCTGCGCCGTGCCGCGCTTGGGGTTATCCGTCTGGTGCTGAACAACGGTCTGCGCCTGCCGCTGGATCGCTACATCGACGCGCAGATCGTGCGCCAGAAAGCGCATCTGCATGCCGAGGCCGAAGAGGCGGAACTTGAAGCGCTCGACACGCTGATCGACGAGATCGCCGATCACGGCGTCTTTGGCGCGGCGTTCAAGGCGGTTCTCAGCAAGTTCGAGGACAAGGCCCCCGCCGAGGAAGGCTCGGTGCTGCGGAAGGTCGGCAAGGTGGTGCCGGATCTGTCGGATGATCTGCTGGCCTTCTTCCACGACCGCCTGAAGGTGCACCTCAAGGGCGAGGGCATCCGTCACGATGTGATCGACGCCGTGCTGGCGATGCCCGGCTCGGACGATCTGCTGCTGGTGGTGAAACGCGCCGAGGCGCTTGGCGCCTTCCTTGGCACCGACGATGGCGAGAACCTCCTGCAGGGCTTCAAGCGCGCCAACAACATCCTGACGCAGGCCGAAGAGAAGGACGGGGTCGAATACAGCTTCGGCGCCGATCCGAAGTTCGCCGAAAGCGACGAGGAAAAGGCGCTGTTTGCCGCGCTCGACAAGGCCGAGGCCGAGATCAAGCCCGCGATGGAGGCCGAAGATTTCGCCGCCGCCATGGGCGCGATGGCTGGCCTGCGCGCGCCGATCGACGCCTTCTTCGAGGCGGTTCAGGTGAACTCGGACAATCAGGTGGTGCGCCGCAACCGGCTGAACCTGCTGTCGCGCATTCGCCAGATCTGCTTGCAAGTGGCCGATCTGAGCCGGGTCGAGGGCTGACGCCCCTGCCCCAGAGGCGGCGCTCGCGGTGCCGTAACGTCCCGTCATTGGGGCCGTGCCACAAAAGATGTTAGGGCACGGCCCCTTTTCCGGGCTATTCTGCAGCGCAGAGTAACAGGGGCCTGTCATGCCCGACACATACCGACCCGACACGCAGGCCGATGACCCGCATGTCACGCTGATCACCCCCTCGGCGCCGATTGCGACGCCGACCCATGGCGGCCGGGCGAAATGCCTGCAGCGGCTGGTTCGGCTTGACCTGCCGGTGCCGCGCACCGTTGCGCTGAGTTTTGAGACGGTGCATCGCATCGCGCAGGGCGAGATGCCGCCGCCAGAGCTGATCCTCGCGCAGTTCCCGCCGGGCACGCTGCTGTGCGTGCGCCCCTCGTCCGAGGACCCTGATTGGGGCGGGCCTGGCTCGGTGCTGAACATCGGGATGAACGACGCCACTTTCGTGGAATATTCCGACAGCCTCGGCGCCGAGGCGGCCTCGGCGCTCTATATGCGGTTCGTGGTCAGCTACGCGATCCATGTGGCGCGGCTGGACCCGGATGTCTTCGAAGAGATCGAAAGCACCGGTCAGCAAGGGCTGACGGATGCGCTGCACGCCTATGAGGAAGAGGCCGAAGAGCCCTTCCCGCAGGATGCGGCGGTGCAGCTTGCAGCGGTGCTGCGCACCATGGCGCGGGCGTGGGAAGGCACCACGGCGCGGCTGCTGCGGCAGGCCAAGGGCGCGCCGGTGGATGCCGGGCTGGGCCTGATCGTGCAAGAGATGGCGCTGGGTCTGGGCGCGGGCGAATGCGGCTCGGGCGTGCTGCAGCTGGTCAATTCCGACACCGGGCTGCCGCAGATCACCGGGCGCTACCTGCACCAGAGTCAGGGCCGCGAGGCGCTGCACAATGAAGGCGAAGCGCTGTTTCTGGAGCGCGACCGGCGCGGGCCGTCGCTGGAAGAGATGGCGCCGGAGGCGTTCGAGCAGCTGAAAAGTCATGCACGGCTGATGCGCCAGCGGCTGCGCGCCGAGATGCAGATCGAGTTCACGCTGGAAAATGGCCGCGTGCACATCCTTGACGGGGTGCGGGTGAAACGCTCGCCCCGCGCCGCGCTGCGCATCGCTGTGCGGCTGGCCGAGGATGGCATCATCAGCCGCGAAGAGGCGCTGATGCGGGTCGAGCCGCGCGGGCTTTCAGAACTGCTGCACCGGCAGGTCTCGCCCGAGGCCGAGCGCGACGTGATCGGACGCGGCGTGGCCGCCTCGCCCGGTGCGGCGACCGGCAAGATCGTCTTCAACGCCGCCGAGGCGCAGGCCTCTGCCGCGCGCGGCGAGCCCTGCATCCTTGTCCGCCGCGAGACCTCGCCCGAGGACGTGCGCGGCATGCATGTCGCCGCCGCGGTGCTGACCGAGCGCGGCGGCATGACCAGCCATGCTGCTGTGATCGGGCGCGGCCTTGGCCTCCCTTCGGTTGTGGGCGCCGCGAACATGGGCTTCCGGCTGAACGACAAGGTGCTGATTTCGCAGGACGGTCGCCGCTTCAGCGAGGGCGATGTGATCACCATCGACGGCTCGTCGGGTCAGGTGCTGGCGGGGGCTCCTCAGATGGTCGAGGCGGCGCTGGATGACGCCTTCCATACGTTCATGTCATGGGCCGATGAGGCGCGCGACATCGGCATCCGCGCCAATGCCGACACCCCCGCCGATGCCGCCACCGCGCGCAACTTTGCGGCGCAGGGCATCGGCCTGTGCCGGACCGAGCATATGTTCTTTGAGGCGGATCGCATCACGCCGATGCGCGAGATGATCTTTGCCGACAGCCCCGATGACCGCAAAGCCGCGTTGGCGCGCCTGCTTCCGATGCAACGCGCGGATTTCACAGAGCTTTTCCGGATCATGGAAGGCATGCCCGTCTGCATCCGCCTGTTCGATCCGCCCCTGCACGAGTTCCTGCCCACCGACCGCGCCGGGCTGCGCGATCTGGCCGAGGCGCTGGATCTGCCGGTCAGCGACGTGACTCGGCGGGTGGAATCCATGGGCGAATACAACCCGATGCTGGGCATGCGCGGCGTGCGGCTCGGGATCGCGGTGCCCGAGATCTACGACATGCAGGCCCGCGCCATCTTTGAGGCCACGATCGACGCCTCGCAGGACGGCGCGCCGGTCGAGCCTGAGATCATGCTGCCGCTGGTCTCGGCGATGAAAGAGGTGGAACTGGTCAAGACGCGCATCGACGCGGTGGCAGCCGCCGTGCGCAACGAGCGCGGGCGCGATTTCGACTATTCGCTCGGCGTGATGGTCGAAACCCCGCGCGCCTGTCTGCGCGCCGACGAGATCGCCCAGCATGCCGACTTCATGTCTTTCGGCACCAACGACCTCACGCAGATGACCTATGGCCTCTCGCGCGACGACGCGGGGCGCTTCATGTCGCATTACGTGCAGCAGGGCGTCTTTGCCGAGGACCCGTTCCACCGGCTCGATCCCGAGGGTGTGGGCGAGTTGATCCGCATCGGAGTGGAGCGCGGAAGACACGGTAACGGGGGAATCATGCTGTCCATTTGCGGCGAGCATGGCGGCGATCCTGATTCGATTGCATTCTGCCGAGAGGCGGGCATCGACTATGTGAGCTGCTCTCCGTTCCGGGTTCCGGTGGCGCGACTTGCTGCCGCACAGCTCGCGATCAAACACAAGATCGGGTAGGTTTTGCCCGATTTTCGCCCTAAATGAGCCGTTTCCCTCGAAAGGTTACGGCACCGATACTTTTGTGTGACTCCATCAGGCTGGACCATTAGGCGACATTTTTGTAAATCGCCCCAGATTTCGGCAACCCTGCGTTAGCCTCCCCGAGATGTGAGAGCCCAGAATGTTCCGTGCCATCGCGATCGCCATCGCTGCCTTTTCGGCTGCCCTGCCCGCTCGTGCTGACATTCAGCATGATAGTATCCGTCACCTCGTTAAACTCGAGCAGAGCGCACTTCGTTCCGCAAATTCTTCGCATCTGCGCAGCATGATCACCCCGATCTCTGCCAGCGCGGTGAAAGGGCCGAGCTACGACAAGAGCTGGCTTGCCACCCAGCCCCAGGCCACGGGCGGTGCGCAGTTCCAATGCCTCGCCGAGGCGCTGTACTTCGAGGCCCGCGGCGAAAGCCTGCAGGGTCAGTTCGCGGTGGCCGAGGTGATCATGAACCGGGTCGACAGCCCGCGCTTCCCCGGCTCGATCTGCGGCGTGGTCAATCAGGGCACCGGGCGTCTGCACGCCTGCCAGTTCTCCTACACCTGCGATGGCCGCCCCGAGCATGTGAGCGAACAGGCCGCTTGGGACCGCGTGGCGAAAGTCGCCAAGGCGGTGATGACCGGCGCGCCGCGCGTGCTGACCAAGGGCGCCACCTTCTATCACACCCGCGCCGTGCGCCCCAGCTGGGCGCGCAAGTTCACCAAGACCGCCAGCATCGGCGCGCATTACTTTTATCGCGCCGGCTATCGCGTCAGCTCGAACTGAGGCCGCTTTTCGGCCCCGCGGCGACGTTCGCGGGGTCGCCCTTGCGGAAAGCCCCTGCTAGAGAGGCGGCACTTTTCCATTCGGAGCCGCTGCCATGGCCGACGAAATCCGCCTCGCCTTCGCCCATCCCGACGAACGCGCCATTGCCACCGCGGGCGAAACGCCACGCGACCGCATCTCGCTGCGTGACCACGTGGTCGAGGTCGAGATCGGTGCCTTTCAGGCCGAGCGCGGCCATCCGCAGCGCGTGCGCTTCAACGTCGTGGTCGAAGTGGCCCCCGGTAAGGGCGCGCTGGAAGACGACGTCGATCTGATCCTCTCTTACGACAAGGTGACCGAGGCCATCGCCGCCGAGCTGGAGGCCGAACGGCTCAACCTGCTCGAGACGCTGGCCGAGCGCATCGCCGAGCGCATCCTGCTAGAGCCGCAGGCGCTGCGGGTCTTCGTGCGGATCGAAAAGCTGGATCGCGGCCCCGGTGCGCTGGGGGTCGAGATCGTCCGCGCCCGCGACGGGGAACCGGTGGGCTCGGCGCAGGATGCGGCGCGCGAGCGGCCGCACCCGCGGGTGATCTACCTGTCGAACGCCGCCATCGCGGATGCCGCGCTGCCGGGCTGGCTCGATCAGGCCGAGGCTTTGGGCGCGCCGGTGATCCTCTGCGTGGGTCTGCCGGACGGCCCCCGCCCCAGCGCCGCCCATCCGCTGGCGCAGCGCCGGATCGACCTTCTGGCCATCGAGCAGAACGCCTGGACGCTTGCCGCGCGCGATCCTCGCGCCAAGGTGGTGGCCACCCGGACCGAACTCGACTGGGCGATGAAGAACGGCCAGAGCTGCATCTGGGCACCCTCGAAGATCGTGCTCGACACGCCCGCCGGGCATCACGCCCACCCCGAGGATCCGGCAGAGCTGGCCGCATGGTTCGCCGGGCTAATGGAAGCGCGCGAACTGGTGATGATCGGCGAAGAGCCGCCCGCGGATGTGACCGTGCCCGCGCGATCTGTAACAGTTGGAAACCCCAGCCTCTGAGCCCGGCAGCCCCGGCTTGCCAAGCCGCAGCGCATCGGGCACAGCACTAGAATGACTGCCCGATACCGACCGCTCGTCCAGACCGCCACGCCCCGCCCAGAGGATGCCCTGCCGCTGGCGGGTGGCCCGCATTGGTTCACCCATTGCGCACGCCATGCCCGCGGCGCGCCGGTCACGGTGATCCCCGCCGCCGAGGTGCCGCAGGACGTGCTGGCCCGGCTGACCGCCCCGCGCGAGCCTGTGGCGGGCCTGTCGATGCAGGGCTGCCGGATCATGGGTATCCTCAACGTCACGCCCGACAGTTTCTCGGACGGTGGCACCGATGGCTCGGTGGCCGAGTCCATCGCCCGCGCGCGGCAGATGCTGGACCATGGCGCCGAGATCCTCGACATCGGCGGCGAGAGCACCCGCCCCGGCGCGCCCGAAGTGCCGGTGGATGAAGAGATCGCCCGCGTCGTGCCGGTGACCGAGGCGCTGAAGGGCGTGCCGATCTCGGTCGACACCCGCAAGGCCGCCGTCGCCCGCACCGCCGCCGAGGCCGGCGCGACGCTGATCAACGATGTCTCGGGCCTCGTCTTCGATCCCGAGATGACCGAGTTTTGCGCCTCCGCGCGCCTGCCGGTCTGCGTCATGCATATGCGCGGCACCCCCGAGACGATGACCGCCGAGACCGACTATGAGGACGTGCTGCTCGACGTCTATGACTTCCTCGAGACGCAGATCCACGCGCTCGAACATGCCGGGCTGCCGCGCGAGAAGATCGTCGTCGATCCCGGCATCGGCTTTGCCAAGACACTGGAGCAGAACCTTGCGCTGCTGAACGGGCTGTCGCTCTTTCACGGGCTCGGCTGCGCCATTCTGCTGGGCGTTTCGCGCAAAGGCTTCATCGGCAAGCTCTCGGGCGAGGGTGACGCCGCGCAACGTTTTCCCGGATCCATCGCCGTTGCCCTTGCCGGGGCGGCACAGGGGATCCAGATCATCCGTGTGCACGACGTGCCGCAAACCCGTCAGGCGCTGACGCTCTGGCAGGCTGTCGAAGAAGGAGGCTCCAGATGAGTCGCAAACTGTTCGGAACCGACGGGGTGCGCGGCACCGCCAATATGCACCCGATGACCGCCGAGATGGCGCTGGCCATCGGCGCCGCCGCCGGGCGCTATTTCCGCCGCGAGGCGGGCGGCACGCACCGGGTGGTGATCGGCAAGGACACGCGGCTGTCGGGCTATATGTTCGAGACCGCGCTGACCGCGGGCCTCACCTCGACCGGCATGAGCGTGCTGCTGCTGGGCCCCGTCCCCACCCCAGCCGTGGGGCTGCTGACGCCGTCGATGCGCGCCGATGTGGGCATCATGATCTCGGCCTCGCACAACCCGGCGCATGACAATGGCATCAAGTTCTTTGGCCCCGACGGTTTCAAACTGTCGGATGAGGCAGAGAGCGAGATCGAGGCGCTGGTGGCCTCGGGCGTCGAGCCCGCGCAGGCCGGCAACATCGGCCGCGCCAAGCGCATCGACGATGGGCGCTTCCGCTATCAGGAGCGGGTGAAGTCGAGCTTCCCGCATGGCATGCGCCTCGATGGCATGAAGGTGGTGATCGACTGCGCCAATGGCGCCGCCTATCGCGCCGCGCCCGAGGTGCTTTGGGAACTGGGTGCCGAGGTGATCCCGGTGGGCACCCATCCGAACGGGCTCAACATCAACGACCAATGCGGCTCGACCAAGCCGCAGACCGCCGCCGAGACGGTGGTGGCGCATGGCGCGGACGTGGGCATCTGCCTTGATGGCGATGCCGACCGGGTGATCCTGATCGACGAGAAGGGCACCGTGGCCGACGGCGATCAGATCATGGCGCTGATGGCGGGCCGCTGGGCCGAGGAAGACCGGCTCTCGGGCGGCACGCTGGTCGCCACGGTGATGTCGAACCTCGGGCTGGAGCGCTATCTGGATGACCGGGGGCTGACGCTGGCCCGCACCAAAGTGGGCGACCGCTATGTGGTCGAGATGATGCGCGCCAAGGGCTACAACCTCGGCGGCGAGCAGTCCGGCCACATCGTGATGACCGATTACGCCACCACCGGCGACGGGCTGATGGCGGGGCTGCAGTTCCTTGCAGAGATGGTGCGCACCGGCCAGCCCGCCAGCCGCCTTGCGCGCAACTTCGAGCCGGTGCCGCAGTTGCTGAAGAACGTGCGCTTCGGCGCCGGGCAGACCCCGCTTGAGGCCGCAAGCGTGCAGGGGGCCATCGCCGAGGCCGAGGCGACGCTCTCGGGCCGGGGGCGCCTGCTGATCCGCAAGTCGGGCACCGAGCCGCTGATCCGGGTGATGGCCGAATGCGAGGACGAGGCGCTGCTGGCGCAGGTCGTCGACGGCATCGTCGCCGAGGTGCAGGCGGCGGCGGTCTGAGCCCCATCCCGGCGACACCGCGCGCGGCGCTGCCGGATATGCGTATTTGGAAAGAGAAGAAGCCGGGGACGCGGTTTTGCCTGGGCGCAGTTTTACCTGGACGCGGCGCGCCTGAAGCGGGGCGGGCACAGGGGCGGACAAGGGGCTTGCGGGTGCCGCTGCGGCAGAGAGGTTTGCCGCAGCGAACTTACTTTTGCGCTTCGGCCTCGCCGTGCTAGATGAAACCGGAAGACCAATGCCGGAGGAGCAGATGGACGGTAACGGCGACTCCAGCCAGAGCGACGCGGGCCTCTTCGGCAAGCCGCTCTTCGACGATCCGCGCGCGCGACGGCTGTCGCGGGTCGGCGTGGTCGACATCGGGTCGAACTCGGTGCGCCTTGTCGTGTTTGACGGCGCGGCCCGCAGCCCGGCGTATTTCTACAACGAAAAGATCATGTGCGGGCTGGGGGCTGGCATGTCCGAGACCGGGCGGCTCAACCCCGAGGGCAAGACCCGCGCGCTGGCGGCGCTGCAGCGCTTTCAGACGCTGGCGCGCGGCATGGAACTGCCGCCGCTGACCGCCGTGGCCACCGCCGCCATGCGCGACGCCGAGGATGGCCCGGCCTTCCGCGCCGAGATCGAGCAGGCCACCGGCCTCAAGATCTGGGTGATCGACGGCGACGAGGAAGCCCGGCTGTCGGCGCAGGGCGTCCTGCTGGGCTGGCCCGGCGCCGACGGGCTGGTGAGCGACATCGGCGGCTCGTCCATGGAACTGGCCGAAGTGCGCGGCGGCCATATCGGCAAGCGCGCCACATCGGCGCTGGGGCCGTTGAAGTTCAAGGATCTCAAGGGCGGCAAGAAGGCGCGCGAGAAATACATTACCAAAGCCATCGCCGAGCTGGCCGAGCGCATGGGCAGCGCGCCGATGCCGCTGTTTCTGGTGGGCGGCTCCTGGCGGGCCATCGCGCGCATCGACATGGAGCGCCTCGGCTATCCGCTACATGTGCTGCACGAATATCGGATGACCCTCGAGAATGCGCGCGAGACGCTGAAGTTCATCGAAGGCGCAGACCTCGACGCGCTGCGCAGCGCTTGCGGCATTTCTTCTGCGCGCATGAGCCTTGTGCCCTTTGCCGCCGAAGTGCTGGAGGAATTGCTGAAGGTCTTTGAGCCCACCGCCATCGCCATCTCGAGCTATGGCATCCGCGAGGGGCTACTATACGAGCAGATGCCGCAGATGCTGCGCGACCGCGACCCGCTGATCGAAGCCTGCCGCTTTTCCGAGGCCAAGGATGCGCGGCTGCCGGGCTTTGGCAAGAAGCTCTACCGTTTCGTGCTGCCGCTTTTCCCCGAGGCCAGCGAGGCTGAGCTGCGAATCGTGAAGGCGGCCTGCCTGCTGCATGACGTCAGCTGGCGCGCGCATCCCGACTATCGGGCCGAGACCTGTTTCGACAATGCCACCCGTGCCAACCTTGGCGGGCTCGACCACCCCGAGCGGGTGTTCCTTGGCCTTGCGCTGCTGCACCGCTACCGCAACAAGCGCGAGGGCACCCGGTTCGAGGATTTCTATGCGTTGCTCGACAAGGAGCGCACGCAGGCCGCCGAGATCCTCGGCAAGGCTATGCGCTTCGGCTCGATGCTGTGGATGTCGGATGTCACCCGCGAGGACGGGGCGCAGTTCCTCTGGGACCCCGAGGCGCGCGAGCTGCGGCTGCAGTTGACCCGCGACGCGGCGCCGCTTTATGGCGAGGTGGCCGAGGCGCGGCTGAACTCGCTGGCCAAGGCGCTGTCGGCCAAGGCCTTGCTTTTGGAGATCGACGGCGAGGAGCCGCGGGCGCTGATCTGAGCCTCAGCTTTCAGTTCAGAGTTCGACCTCGCCGCCGGGGCCGGGCTCGGGCAGATCGGGGGCGTCTTCGGGCATCGCGTCGGGATCGAGCTTTTCGCGGCGGCGGATCAGGATATCGCCATTGGGCAGCATCTCGGGCGACTCATAGAGCGTCCAGTCCTCGACCTTGTCCGACAGTTCGGCCATGGCCGGCCCCATCTCTTCGACGAAGCTCTGCAGCGCCGGCCCCATGCGTTCGGCGAGCCGCTTGAGATCCTGCACAGTGGGATCGATCTCATCGCGCAGCCCGCGTAGGAACATATCGGCGCCGCGCTCCATCAGGCTGCGCCCCTCCTCCGGGGTTTCATCCTCGATCAGCGGTTCGGTGTCGGGCTGCGCCTCCTGCTGCGCCAGCACGGAAGTTGCGAGAGGCACCAGAGAGGCACCGGCGAGGCTGGCCGCGAGGGCGAGGGGAAACATGCGTCTCATGCCACGCAATATAGGGCGGCGGGCTGAGTCGGGGTAGAGAAAGCCTGTCCCTGCAGCCGGATGGGCCGCTCAGATGGCGAGATCCAGCGTGACCGGGAAGTGATCCGAGGCCGCCAGCAGCGCACTGCAGAGGTCCGGCGCCTGCCAGCAGCGGGCGTCTTCGAACGGGTGCCAGATGCGCCAGCCCTGCGCCACCTCGCGCAGATCCTGCGAGACCATGATGTAGTCGAGCAGCGCCTGCAGGTAGCGCTTTTCCGGCTCGATATAGAAACGCGCGGTGGTCGGCTGGGGCGTGAGCTTGCCGCGCAGCGCCTCGCTGGCGTGTGGATCATAGAGCGCGGTCTCGCCGTCGCCTAGGATCACCTCGACCGAGCTTCGGCCAAAGACATTCTCGTATTCATCGACGCCGGGACCGTCGTTGAGATCGCCAAGAACCACCACGCTCTCGCCGTCCTGCAAGAGCGCGTCGACCCGGCGGCGCAGCCAGATCGCCTGTGCCAGTTGCTTGCGGCGGTTGGCGATGGCGAGGCGTCTGACCTCGGCCGCGCCCTGCGCGCCATGCGGGGCCTTGGATTTCAAATGCGCCCCGAGAAGGCGGAGGCTACGCCCGCCCGCCACGGTCAGTTCGACCTCGAGCGGCGGCTTGGAGAAGATCACCGCCTCTTCCCCGTCGCCGATGCCGAGGTCGATCTGCGCCGTGCCGTCGAAGCGCGGTGCGTCTGCGCTGTGCCCGGGCACATGGCGCGCGGTCAGCACATCCGGGTCATAAAGCAGCGCGATCTCTTGCTGCGTGTCGTTGACGAAGCCCACCAGAACCTCGCGGGCGCGCAGATCGAAGGCTTCGGCGAAACTGTGCAGCGCGCGCCGCGTGTCGCGGCGGATGCCGGTGTCGGGGGCTTCGATGATCATCACCGCGTCGGCATCCATCGCGGTGAACACCATCCCCAGCGCCTCGGCCTGCTGCGCGCGGGTGACATCGCGCCGCCCCGACCAATGGTCGTCGATCAGAAGCTCGCCCCGCTTGCTGAAGAGGTCGTCGAACCACTCCACATTGTAGGTGGCGAGCCGCATCGGATCAGACCTGTTCGCGGGCCGAGATCTCTTCCCAAGCCCGGTTGATGTCGATCAGGCGCTTTTCCGAAAGCTTGATCGCCTCTTCGGGCAGGCCACGGGCGCACATCACATCGGGGTGGCTCTCGCGGACCAGCTTGCGCCATTGCTTGCGAATGTCGGCGATGGGCATGTCGGGGCTGACCCCGAGCACAGTGAAAGGATCGGGAACGGCATCGGGCACAAAGCGCGCCCGCAGCGCCCGGAAGGCATTGTCGGAAATGCCAAAAATCTCGGCCACCCGTTCGAGGAAGGCGTTCTCGGCGGTGTGGTAGTCGCCATCGGCCAGCGCGATGTAGAACAGCCCTTCCATCAGATCCGACAGTTGCTCCGCGTTGCTGTCGAACATGCGGCGGATGCGGCGGGCATATTCCTCAAAGCCCGCGACGTCCTGCCGCGCGAGGTTGAACACACGTGCCGCCGCCGCCTCATCCTCGGGGGCGATGGTAAAGATCTCGCGGAAGGCGGCGACCTCATTGCGCGTGACCTGCCCGTCGGCCTTGGCCATCTTTGCCGACAGCGCGATGACCGCGATGGTGAAGGCGACGCTGCGTTCGGGCGGCTGGCGAAGTTTCTCGAAGACAGCGGTAAGCCCCTCGCCCTTGGCAAGGGCGGCGAGTGCTTCAGAGATGCGCGACCAAATCGACATTTCCGCAGTTTACGCGGCAACGCGGCAACTGTCAGTGCGACAATGAGAAGTCGGCTAAATTTTCTGTCAGAACCGGGTGAGGCCGGGCCTCACCGAAAGCGGTCACAGGAATTTCTGCATCAGCACCAGATCCATCCAGCGTCCGAACTTGAACCCCACTTCCGGCAGCCGGGCGACCTCGCGAAAGCCCAGCGCCGCATGGAAGGCGACGCCCGCGTCATTCTCGCCCGAGACCCCGGCAAACAGCGAATGTACCCCCTGCCCGCGCGCCTCTTCGATCAGGGCGGTCATCAGCGCCCGTCCCACGCCGCGCCCGCGCGCCGCCGGGCCGAGGATCACCGTGTGCTCCTTGGTTTGGGCATAGCCCGGCCCGCCGCGAAACGGAAAGAAGGTGGCAAAGCCCAGCAGCAGCCCGTCTTCCTCGGCCACGAGGAAAGCCGGACCGCGCGCCGCGATGTCGGCCTGCAGGCCCTCGGGCGTTTTGCGCAGGTTGGTAAAGGTAGCGGCGCTGTCGTCGATGATCGGGTTCCAGATCGCCGTGATGGCGGCGGCGTCCTCACTGTTGGCGGCGCGGATGATCATTGCAGCACCCGCGAGCCCGAGACGGTGACGAAACTGCCGCGCAGGGCGGGCTTGGCCTCGACCTCGAACTCGGCCAGCGGCACGTTCAGATGCGGTGCGAGCAGCGCCTGCAACGCGTCCGCCTGCGGATGCGCCACGGTCAGCCGGTCGAGTCGGATGCCCGCCCCCGCAAGCGACACGCCCGGGGGCACCGGGCTGACCCATTCGATCAGCGCCGGGAACATGCCGTCAAAGGGCAGCAGCCCGTCGCGCGGCACCGAGATCTTCCAGCTGAGCGCGCCGCGGGTGACTGCCACAGCCTCCCCTGCCATGGGAAGCACCTTCAGCGCCGCATCCAGATCCGGCACCCGGCACACCCATTTGTCGAGCCGCGCGGGCCCTGTGAACCCATCGAGCCCGAACCAGCGCGGACGCCCGGGATCGGGCGCCGAAGGATCGACGGCGATGGCCTCGAGATATAGGTCGTTTTCCAGCCCGAGCAGGAAGTTATGCGTGCCGAAATCGGGATGCGCCCCGCCCGGCGAAAGCGGCAGTCCCAAGGCGCTTTCGGCATGGCTCACAGCCTCTGCCAGCGTCTCCCCAAGCACCGCCACATGATCAAGCTCGAGCATCGTCCCTCCGCTCCTGTTGCACCCGCACCACGTTAGCCGTGGCGAAGGGGGGTGCAATCGGGAAATGGACACGCGGGCACAAGAAAATGTCGCGCAGCGCTGGCCCGATGCGGCGGCAGCACATAGTCTGCCCGGCAAAGGCGGCGGGCAACGGAACCGGCCGCCACGAGGCAAGGAGCACGCCCATGAAAATCCGCACCCTGACCGTGATGCTGATCGCCACCCTCGGCCTTGCCGCCTGCGGCGTGCCCTTCGTGCCGCTGATCTAAGCCAGCGGCACGAACTGGGGCGTGCGGCTTACTCGGCGGCGCGCGGCGTGCCGATGAGACCGAGGATCTCTTTGGCGGCAGCCGGGATATTGGTGCCCGGCCCAAAGATCGCCTTGACCCCGGCCTTGTAGAGGAACTCGTAATCCTGATGCGGGATCACCCCGCCGCAGATCACGATGATATCCCCTGCGCCCTGCGCCTTCAGCTCCTCGACCAGTTGCGGCGCGAGCGTCTTGTGCCCGGCGGCCTGCGACGAGATGCCGACGATATGCACGTCGTTGTCGATGGCGTCCTGCGCCGCTTCGGCGGGCGTCTGGAACAGCGGGCCGACGTCGACGTCAAAGCCGATGTCGGCAAAGGCGGTGGCGATGACCTTGGCGCCGCGGTCGTGACCGTCCTGGCCCATCTTGACCACCAGCATCCGCGGGCGGCGGCCTTCGGCCTCGGCGAAGCTCTCGACGTCCTTCTGGATCTGGGCAAAGCCCTCGTCGCCTTCATAGGCGGCGCCATAGACACCGGCGAGGGTTTTCACCTCGGCGCGATGGCGCCCGAATTCCTTTTCCATGGCCATGGAAATCTCTCCGACAGAGGCCCGAGCACGGGCGGCTTCGACCGCGGCTTCCAGCAGGTTGCCGCCCTCTTGCGCACGGCGGGTGAGCTCGGCCAACGCCGCGTCACAGGCCGCTTGATCCCGGCTCGACCGCACCTTTTCCAGCCGCGCGATCTGGCTCTCGCGGACTTTGGCGTTGTCGATATCGAGGATGTCGATCGGGTCTTCCTTGTCCTTGCGGTATTTATTGACGCCGACGATCACCTCTTCGCCGCGGTCGATCTGCGCCTGACGGCGCGCCGCAGTCTCTTCGATCCGCAACTTGGGCATGCCCGAGGCAACGGCCTTGGTCATGCCGCCCATCTCCTCGACCTCTTCGATCAGCGCCCATGCCTTCTCGATCAGCTCGTTGGTGAGGCTTTCCACGTAGTAAGACCCCGCCAGCGGGTCGACCACATTGGTCACCCCGGTCTCTTCCTGCAGGATGAGCTGGGTGTTGCGCGCGATCCGGGCCGAGAACTCGGTGGGCAGCGCAATTGCCTCGTCAAGCGCGTTTGTGTGCAGCGACTGGGTGCCACCGAGCACCGCGCTCATCGCCTCATAGGCGGTGCGGATGACGTTGTTGTAGGGGTCCTGCTCCTGCAGGCTCACACCCGAGGTCTGGCAGTGGGTGCGCAGCATCTTCGAGCGGTCGGACTTGGCGCCGAACTCGGTCATGATGCGGTGCCAGAGCGTGCGCGCCGCGCGCAGCTTGGCCGCCTCCATGAAGAAGTTCATGCCGATGGCGAAGAAGAACGACAGCCGCCCGGCGAATTTGTCGACATCCATGCCCGCCTCGATCGCCGCGCGCACGTATTCGCGCCCGTCGGCCAGCGTGTAGGCCAGCTCCTGCACGAGGTTCGCCCCGGCCTCCTGCATGTGGTAGCCGGAGATCGAGATCGAGTTGAATTTCGGCATCTCGTTGGAGGTGTATTCGATAATGTCCGAGATGATCCGCATCGAAGGCTCGGGCGGGTAGATGTAGGTGTTGCGGACCATGAACTCCTTGAGAATGTCGTTCTGGATGGTCCCCGACAGCACCGCGCGATCATGCCCCTGCTCTTCGCCCACGACGATGAAACTGGCGAGGATCGGGATCACCGCGCCGTTCATGGTCATCGATACGGAGATCTTGTCGAGCGGGATACCGTCGAAAAGGATCTTCATGTCCTCGACGCTGTCGATCGCCACGCCCGCCTTGCCGACATCGCCGACGACGCGCTCGTGGTCGCTGTCATAGCCGCGGTGGGTGGCCAGATCGAAGGCCACTGAAACGCCCTGCTGCCCCGCCGCCAGCGCCTTGCGGTAAAAGGCGTTGGAGTCTTCGGCGGTGGAGAACCCGGCGTACTGCCGGATGGTCCACGGACGGCCCGCGTACATCGTCGCCTTCACCCCGCGGGTGAAGGGCCCAAAGCCCGGCAGCGTGCCCATATGCGGCAGATCCGCCGTGTCCTCGGCGGTATAGAGCGGCTGCACGTCGATCCCCTCGAGCGTGTGCCACGTCAGGTCATCGAGCGGGCGCCCCCGCAGTTCCTTCTCCGCGAGCTGGCGCCAGTCGTCCTTCTTGGCCGTCATCCTCTCGTCCTCTCTCCTAGCAGCCTGCAGGCGGGCGGTCCCGACCTGCGCGGCATCCTCCGTTCGTGATCATCCGGCAGCGCCGAGACGCCATTTGGCGCAGGCCGTGCCTAAATTTTTTGTCAGCCCGCGCGGCAAGCCCTGTGCAGCCGCCGGAGCTTTGCCTATATTTTGAAGTATGAACCGACGTATCGCCCTCGCCCTGCTTGGATTTCTAACCCTCGCCGCGGGATTCGGGGCGGCACAGGGCGCCGAGACGCCCAGCATCGACGAGCCGATCCGCCCCGCAGGCGAGTCGACGCTCGACGAGTTTCTCTGGCTCAAGCGCCCGCTTCTGGTCTTTGCCGACAACCCGAGCGATCCGCGATACGTGCAGCAGATCCAGCTGATCACCGAGCGGCTCGATGCGCTGACCGATCGCGACGTCGTGGTGATCACCGATACCGACCCCGCCACGCGCAGCCCGATCCGCCGGGCGATGCGCCCGCGCGGCTTCATGATCATGCTGCTGGCCAAGGACGGTTCGGTCATCCTGCGCAAACCCAGCCCGTGGGATGTGCGCGAGATCACCCGCTCCATCGACAAGCAGCCGCTGCGCCAGCAAGAGGTGCGCGACCGCCGCGACGCGCTGCGGCAGTAGCGGGAGCCGAGGCCCCCGCCTTGGAGCCTTATGCGCGGCGCGCGGACCATGGGCTCATTCGAACTCCATGATCACGTCGTCCACCGCCAGACTGTCGCCCGGCCCGGCGTTGACCTTCTTGACGGTGCCCTTGCGCTCGGCCCGCAGGATGTTCTCCATCTTCATCGCCTCGACGGTGCAGAGCGCCTGACCTTCCTGAACCTCGTCACCTTCGGCCACGTTCACCTTCACGATGAGACCCGGCATCGGGCAGAGCAGCATCTTCGAGGTGTCGGGCGGCAGTTTCTCGGGCATCAGCCGCGCAAGTTCGGCCTGCCGCGGGGTGCGCACATTGACCTTCAGATCGGCGCCGCGGCTGCGGATGTGGAACCCGCCGGGGATCTTGCCGACCTTCAGCACCAGCGGCTTGCCGTCCACCTGCATATGCGCCAGCGCCTGCCCCGGGGTCCATGTGCCGGTGACCCGCAGCGTCGCGCCGTCGGCAAACTCGACCGAGGTGCCGTCCTTGTCGGCGCTCAGCACCAGATCGAAGCTTTCGCCCTGCAGCGTGACGTTCCAGTGATCGCCCACCTTGCGCTCGTGGTTGTCGAGTGTGCCGGAGATACGGGTGCGCCGGATCTCGGCCACCCGGTTCATCGCGGCGCAGGCGGCGGCCACGTCGCGCAGCGCGGGTTCGGCCAGCGTCACCCCTTCGAAACCGTCGGGATATTCCTCGGCGATGAAAGCGGTGGTGATATTGCCCGAGATAAAACGCTCGTGGTCCATGACGGCGGCAAGGAACGGCAGGTTGTGCCCGATGCCCTCGACCTCGAAACTGTCGAGCGCGTTGCGCATGACCTCGATGGCCTGCTCGCGGGTCGGCGCCCATGTGCAGAGCTTGGCGATCATCGGGTCGTAATACATCGAGATCTCGCCGCCCTCGTAGACGCCGGTGTCGTTGCGCACGATGCCGCCATGCAACTCGCCCTCGGCGGGCGGACGGTAGCGGGTGAGGCGCCCAATGGAGGGCAGGAATCCGCGATAGGGATCCTCGGCATAAAGGCGGTTCTCGATCGCCCAGCCGTCGATCTTCACATCGTCCTGGGTGATCGACAGCGGCTCGCCATTGGCGACGCGGATCATCTGCTCGACCAGATCGACGCCGGTGATCAGCTCGGTCACCGGGTGTTCCACCTGCAGGCGGGTGTTCATCTCGAGGAAGTAGAAGTTCTTTTCGCCATCGACGATGAATTCCACCGTACCGGCGCTGGTGTAGCCCACCGCCTTGGCCAGAGCGACCGCCTGCTCGCCCATCGCCTTGCGGGTCTCGGGATCGAGGAAGGGGCTCGGGGCCTCTTCGACGACCTTCTGGTTGCGGCGCTGGATCGAGCATTCACGCTCGTTGAGGTAGATGCCGCCCCCATGCGCGTCGCAGAGCACCTGAATCTCGATGTGGCGCGGCTGGGTGACGAATTTCTCGATAAAGATCCGGTCGTCGCCGAAGGAATTGGCCGCCTCGTTCTTGGACGACTGGAAGCCCTCGCGCGCCTCCTCGTCGGTCCATGCGATGCGCATGCCCTTGCCGCCGCCGCCAGCCGAGGCCTTGATCATCACCGGGTAGCCGATCTCGCCCGAAATCTTCACCGCCTCCTCGGCATCTTCGATCAGCCCCATATAGCCGGGCACAGTCGAGACACCGGCCTCTTGGGCGATCTTCTTCGAGGTGATCTTGTCGCCCATCGCTTCGATCGCGCCCTTGGGCGGGCCGATGAAGGCAACGCCAGCGGCTTCGAGCGCCTCGGCGAACTTGGGGTTTTCCGACAGGAAGCCATAGCCCGGATGCACCGCCTGCGCGCCGGTCTGCTGGATCGCGCCCATGATCTTGTCGATCACGATGTAGGACTGGTTGGCCTGCGGCGGGCCGATGTGCACCGCCTCATCCGCCATTTCCACGTGCAGCGCGTGTTTGTCGGCGTCCGAATAGACCGCCACGGTCTGGATGCCCATCTTGCGCGCGGTCTTGATGACCCGGCAGGCGATCTCACCGCGGTTGGCGATCAGGATCTTGTCGAACATGTCTCTCCCTTTCGTAGCGTTTTTTGGCGCGTTTTTTGGCCGCAGGTCCGGGGCGCGGCTGACAGAGTATCGGGGGTGTTGGCGGGGATGTTGGCTGGCGTCGAAACGGGCGACGGCGCAGCAAAAAGGCCACCGGAGCGAGACGCTCCGGCGGCCTTGGAAATCGTTACTGTCAGCGCGCGGCGAAGCTCGCCGCGCCGCTGCGCGTGATTAGTTGCAGTACTGCGGGGTGACGTCGTCGCAGACCACGCCTGCGGTCGCGCCGACAGCAGCACCGATGGTGCCGTCACCACCCGTGGCGCGGTCGACGAGGTAGCCTGCGCCAGCGCCGATGCCTGCGCGCGGAAGGTCCGAGTTCTCACAGGCTGCGACACCAAAAACCCCGAGGACTGCGACGATGCGAATAACGTTTTGCATGTGGGAAACTCCCTGTGTTCCGTAAGTTGAAGTCGCTCCTCAACGCCACGGAATTGGTAAAGGTTCCATACATCTTTCGCTTTTGTCCCGGCGTGGGCGCCTGCCCGCCGATCCGGGTGCGCGGCGCTGCGCAAGCCTGCCGATCGGCCACTACGTTGACGCAACGACAGGCTGGCGGTCGCGCGCAAATCTGCTCTGCGCTTGGCAAAACCAAACGCCGATGCGCCATGCTCTGAAAGAAAAGAAGCGGGCGTGCGGTCAGGGGATGAGCCGCAGCGCCCGCGAGGGGAAGGGTAACGGTGAGCAACGAGCGCAGCGGAACGCCGCGTCATTGCCCGCAACACCGTCAGGCTGCACGACTCGCCGGCCGTCTCCAAGCGATATCCAAAAGGATATGCCGGACCGGCCTGTTTCCGCGCATCACGCGGAAAGGAAAGCGAGTTCACGCCCATTCGTTCCCCTCTTCGAAGGCTTCGGGGAACGAGGCACGCGCGACCACCGGATCGATGATCAGCATTGCCTCGTAGCTTTCGGGATCGAAAGGATCGTCGTAGGGCAGCACTTCGCGGCCAAAGAGCCAGGACAGCCGCCCGGCATCGAGGTTTCCGCGTTCGAAGGGCTGATCGCCGAAATGCGCCCAGAGCGACGCCATGAACCCAAGGTCCGCGCGCTTGTCGGCCGCCTTGCGGTCACGATAGCGCTCGCGCCGCGTGATCGCGGTGATCCCCTTGGGATTGGCTCGGCGAATGGTGAATTGAAAGTCCGTGCCGGGAAGCCGGCTCGGAAAGCCACGGTGCTTCAGCATACCGGGCCCCCCTTTGTAAGGGCCCGTGGAAGCGGGCGGTGGTAGTCGGCCCTGCGGGGCCGGTAAGGCGGGACGGACCCGAAGGCCCGTCCCGTCGGCAAGTTACTTGTACTTGCCGGTGTAGACGGGCTCCGCGGTAACGGGCTCGGGATCCACGACCACGTACTCTTCTTCCTGCTGGCCGCCGCAAGCGGAAAGGGTGGCAACGAAGCCGAGCATGGCAAGCAGTTGGATGCTCTTGGACATCTTGATCTCCTGTCAGATTCTTCAGGGCGGACAGACCGTATCGGCCCTGCCAACCCTCGTTCCGGTGTTACGATTGCTCGCGTGCAATCATTCCCCAACATAGCGCAAGTTACGAAAAAGAAATACGTAACTCGCTTCGAGAGCAAAAATTCTCCCGCCGGACCCGTAAAATAAGAGGAAAATGAGCGGATTTCCGCGCGTGCAGGGGTCATGATCAGAAGGCCTCCCATGCGCAAATCCCGCCTTTTGGGCTATAGGCTTCGAAATATTGGGGTATTCCCGGTGCGGGATCACCAAATGCGACCGGTTCGGCCATAAGCGAGATCACGATCAGCGCAGGCAGCTTGTCGCGACCGCCAAGCCGCGGTAGCGCGAAACTGTCGCACAAATGCTGCATGTCAGGTGACACAGCGGCAAAGTCCATCGGCATGTCACCCCCGATACGGGGCGCAAGAAAGCGAAAACGCTCGGTCGAAGAGGCGCTGTCCCAAAGCGAGTCGTAGAAGGTGACGGGCATGCCAGAGGGCACTGCCACGGCGCTCTCCTCTTGCGCCGTGGTCTGGCCCGGCGCGATGGCCGTAGCCAACGCCAGAATGCCAAATCCGATCACCCTCGTCACAAGGATCTCCCCGTTCCTCATCTCGTGCAGCGGTCCGCTACGACGCTCAGGCCGCCCAGTTTACCCAGCGCGCCCGGTTGGCGCGGTCTTCCAGAACTTCGGCGATCCGAGCCTCGACCGCATTGCGCGGCAGCGCCCCGGCGACCTCTCCTCCGGCCTCGACGCTCACCCCGCCCGCGCAGGGGCGCACCCGCACCACGGGTGCGAAGCCGCGCAGATCACGCAGCGCCCGCCACATGTCCTGCCGGACCTGATGCGCCAGCCGCTCGAGCCGTCCAACGGGCGGCAGCAGCGTCTCGACCTTCAGGTCGAACCGCGCCGGGCTGCGCCGGGCGAGGGTCAGTGCCTCGCCCTCGCGTTCCATATGCCATCCCTTCACGCGCATCGGTCTCTCCGGTTCAGAGCGGAATGTTGTCGTGCTTCTTCCACGGATTGCTGAGCTGCTTGTTTCTCAGCATCGCGAAAGCCCGGCTGACCCGGCGGCGGGTGGAGCGCGGCTGGATCACCTCGTCGATGAAGCCCCGCTCGGCCGCCACGAAGGGATTGGCAAAGCGATCCTCATAGTCGGCTGTGTGCTTGGCGATCTTCTCGGCATCGCCAAGGTCGGCGCGGTGGATGATTTCGGTCGCGCCCTTGGCGCCCATCACCGCGATCTCGGCGGTGGGCCATGCGTAGTTCACGTCGCCGCGCAGGTGTTTGGAGCTCATCACGTCATAGGCCCCGCCATAGGCCTTGCGGGTGATCACCGTGACCTTGGGCACCGTCGCCTCGCCAAAGGCAAAGAGCAGCTTGGCACCATGCTTGATCACGCCGCCGTATTCCTGAGAGGTGCCCGGCAGGAAGCCCGGCACGTCGACGAAGGTCAGCAGCGGGATCTCGAAACAGTCGCAGAAACGCACGAAGCGCGCGGCTTTCTTCGAGCTGTCGATGTCGAGGCAGCCTGCCAGCACCATCGGCTGGTTCGCCACCACGCCCACCGTCTGGCCTTCGAGGCGGATGAAGCCGGTGATGATGTTCTTCGCGTGCTCTTCCTGAATCTCGTAGAAATCCCCCTCATCCGCGACTTTGGTGATCAGCTCTTTCATGTCGTAGGGCTGGTTCGCGTTTTCGGGAATGATCGTGTCGAGCGAGCTTTCCACCCGCTCCACCTCGTCGAAGAAGGGCCGTACCGGCGGCTTCTCGCGGTTGTTGAGCGGTAGGAAATCGACAAGGCGGCGCACTTCGGCCAGCGCCTCGACATCATTCTCGAAAGCGCCATCGGCGACCGAGGATTTGCGGGTGTGAGTGGTCGCACCGCCGAGTTCCTCTGCGGTCACCACCTCATTGGTCACCGTCTTCACCACATCGGGGCCGGTGACGAACATATAGGAGGTGTCTTTCACCATGAAGATGAAGTCGGTCATCGCGGGCGAGTAGACCGCGCCGCCCGCGCAGGGCCCCATGATGACGGAGATCTGCGGGATCACACCAGACGCCATGATGTTGCGCTGGAAGATCTCGGCATAGCCCGCGAGGCTGTCGACGCCTTCCTGAATGCGCGCGCCGCCGGAATCGTTGAGGCCGATCACCGGCGCGCCGTTCTGCATGGCCATATCCATGATCTTGCAGATCTTCATGGCATGGGTGGCCGAGACCGACCCGCCAAGCACGGTGAAGTCCTGACTGAACACATAGACCATTCGCCCATTGATCGTGCCCCAGCCGGTGATCACCCCGTCGCCGCTGGGACGGTTCTTTTCCATGCCGAAATCGGTGCAGCGATGCGCGACAAACATGTCGTATTCTTCGAAACTGCCCTCGTCGAGCAGCAGCTCGATGCGTTCGCGCGCGGTCAGCTTGCCCTTGGCATGCTGCGTGTCGATCCGCTTCTGGCCACCGCCAAGACGTGCGTCGGCGCGGCGCGCCTCCAGCTCGTGAAGAATGTCTTTCATGTCCAATCCTCTCCGTTTGCCCGGACCATACAGTGGAGGCCCTTGCACTCAAGTCAAATTCGGCAAATTTGCAAACTCAGGAAATATTTCCGTGAGCAAATAGCAAATTAGCAAAAATTGCTTCAACGCGATGATACACGTGGACTTTGAGAGGCCCCCGGCATACGGGAAACCCATGAGCACCAAAGCCCGCGTCCGTTTTCTCGACGCCTCGACCCCGCCACATCTTGTCACGCTTGTCCTGCTTGCCGGGCTTTCAGCGCTTGCGATGAACGTGTTCCTGCCGTCGCTGCCGCAGATGACGGCATATTTCGACACGGAATACCGGCTGATGCAGCTTTCGGTGGCGATCTACCTCGCTGTCAACGCGGCGCTGCAGGTGGTGATCGGCCCGATCTCGGACAAGCTGGGACGCCGCCCGGTGATCCTCTGGGGCGTGGCGCTGTTCATGGTGGCGACGCTGGGCTGCATCTTTGCGCCGAACGTGTCGCTCTTCCTGTTCTTCCGCATGTGTCAGGCAGTGATCGTCACCGCCATGGTGCTGAGCCGCGCCGTGGTGCGCGACATGGTCAGCCAGGAAGAAGCCGCCTCGATGATCGCCTATGTCACCATGGGCGTCGCCGTGGTGCCGATGGTTGGCCCGGTGATCGGCGGCGCGCTTGGCGAGCTCATGGGCTGGAAGGCGATCTTCTGGATGCTGTTCATCCTCGGCGGCGCGGTGCTGTGGCTGAGCTGGCGCGACCTTGGCGAGACCTCCACCGCCTCGGGCCTATCGCTGGCGCAGCAGTTCCGCGAATACCCCGAACTGCTCACCTCGCCCCGCTTCTGGGGCTACGCGCTGGCCTGCGCTTTCTCGTCGGGCGCGTTCTTTTCCTACCTCGGCGGCGCGCCCTTCGTCGGATCTAAAGTGTTCGGACTGAACCCAGCGTCGCTGGGCCTGCACTTTGGCGCTCCGGCGGTGGGCTACTTCCTCGGCAACTGGATTTCGGGAAAATTCTCGGCCCGCATCGGCATCAACAAGATGATCCTCTGGGGCTCGCTGATCCTGACCGCAGGCCTTGGCGCGGCGCTGATCACCTTTGCGCTGACCGGCGGCTCGGCGCTGATCTTCTTTGGCTTCATGTGCTTCGTCGGCCTTGGCAACGGCATGACCATTCCCAATGCCACCGCAGGCACGCTCTCGGTGCGCCCGCATCTGGCAGGCACGGCCTCGGGCCTCGGCGGCGCGATCATGATCGGCGGCGGTGCGGCGCTCTCGGCGCTGGCCGGGGCGCTGCTGCAGCCCGGCACCGGCGCATGGCCGCTACTGTGGCTGATGCTGGCGACCTCGGTCGCGGCGGTACTGTCGATCCTTGTGGTGTTCTGGCGCGAAAAGCGGCTCGCAGGTCTGGACGCGGAGTGAGGAGTTTGCAAAATTGTTCCCAGTGGGGAGCAAAGGCGCAAACATGGCAACACGGAAACTCTATGCCGGGGCGAAGCTGCGCGACCTGCGCGGACGGCTGGGGCTGACCCAGAAAGAATTCGCGGCAAAGCTCGGAATTTCCCTGCCCTATCTGAACCAGATGGAAAACAACAACCGCCCGGTCTCGACCACGGTGGTGCTCGCGCTGGCGCAAGAGTTCGGCTTCGACGTGACCGAACTGGGCCAAGGCGATTCCGAGCGGCTGATCTCGGACATGCGCGAGGCGCTGGCTGATCCTATTTTTGGCGAGCACACGCCGCCCTTGGCAGATCTGCGGCTCACCGCCTCCAACGCCCCTGCCCTCGCCCGTGCGTTTCTGGAGCTTCACCGCGCCTACCGGCAGACCCACGAGCGGCTCGCCTCGCTCGACGAGGCGCTTGGGCGCGAGGGCACGCAGATGCAGCCCTCGCCTTGGGAAGAGGTGCGCGACTTCTTCCACTATTGCGACAATTACATCGACGCCGTGGACCGCGCCGCCGAGCATTACGCGCATGGTCTGGGGCAAGGCGGCGCCGACCTGCGCGGCGCGGTGCTCGCGCATCTGCGCGAGCGCGGCATCACCGTCGAGTTTCAGCAATCCGCACCGCTGCGCAATTATGACGCCGAGCGGCGGGTTCTGACCCTCTCGTCGCTGGCGCAGCCCGAGACGCTGACCTTCCAGATGCTGATCCAAGTGGCGCTGCTGCGGCAGGAAAAGCTGCTGGAGGCGACGCTTGATCTCGCCCGTTTCCAGTCAGAGACCGCGCGCGGCATCGCCAAGCTCGGCCTTGCCAATTATTTCGCCGGGGCGGTGACGATGCCCTATGCGCGGCTGCTGGAGGCGGCGCAGGAAACCCGCCACGATCTGGAGCTTCTGGCCGCGCGCTTTGGTGCCTCGGTCGAGCAGGTGGCGCATCGGCTCTCGACGCTGCAAAGACCCGGCGCCAAGGGCATTCCCTTCTTCTTTGCCCGCGTCGATCAGGCCGGAACCATCACCAAGCGCCACTCGGCCACGCGGTTGCAATTCGCCCGTTTCGGCGGGGCCTGCCCGCTGTGGAACGTGCATCAGGCCTTTGAGACGCCGAACCAGTTCCTGCGCCAGCTGGCCGAAACACCCGATGGGGCGCGCTATGTGCTGCTGGCCCGCGATGTTACCAAACCGGCGGGCCGCTTCGGGGCCCCGGTGCGGCGCTTTGCCATCGCGCTGGGATGCGAGGTGAAACACGCGGGCGCACTGGTCTATGCCGACGGTATGGACCTCAGCCGCGACCGGGCGTTCGAGCCGATCGGCATCTCGTGCCGCATCTGCGAGCGCACCGACTGCCACCAGCGCTCGGTGCCGCCGCTCGAAAAGAAGATGTCGATCCACCCCGAGCGCCGCGGCATCCTGCCTTACACGTTAGAATAGCGCTCAGCCCTCCTGCAGGCGCAGCGCGCGCTTGGTGGCAAAGACTTCCTGCCGCTCGACCCACGGGTATTTGTGGTCATCCACCACCGGCCCCCAGTAGAGCTCCCCGCCAAAGCGCCACGGATCGAGCACGATGCCCTCTTTCATCGTGCCGCCCTTCTGGCTGACGATGACCGAGCTGTGCTCGATGCGGAACGTCTTCAGCGCGTTGGCGATGCCGCGGTGCATGTCGATGGTCTGGAAATTCTCCTGCTCGAGCCGGGCCTGCAGATCGTCGGCCCACTGGTAGCACAGGCCACGCGGGCGGGTGCCATTGTTGACCTTGATGTTGTGGATATAGGCCGGGTCGGTGACGTTCCATTTCACCGCAAGCTCGCGCGGGTAGTCGATGGAGATGCGCGCCATGCGCTGCGCTTCCTCGGGATCGACACCCGGACCGAGATCCTCGATCGACTGCGCCAGCGCGATGTATTCGGAGGGTGGCGGCGCGGGCACATGCGGATCGCGGGTGCCCGCGCAGGCCGAGAGAAGCGAGGCGGCCAGCAGCAGCGGCAGCAGAGAGAGGCGGGAAAGGAACTGGTGCACGGCTCGGAAGGTCTTGTTGTTGGGAAATGGAACTGAGTCTGACCTAGCGCGCGAGAGGGGGGCTGTCGAGCGTGCAGCGCTCATCCCTCTGCACAGCGCGCGCCGGGCGGGCGCCTGCCCGTGGGATGGCGCTGCTACGCTTGAGGTCTGCACTTTATCCCAGCCAGTTCCGCGCGCTTTCGATCTGTTGCGCACCGATGACAAAGCGCCAGCCCGCCGGGACGGGCAGGCGCTCGCCCGGCGCCTTCGGCTTGATTCCGGGCGACCAAGCACGCCTCCCCTTCTCTGCGCCTTGCGGGGCGTTGCTCGGGGGGGTAAAGGCAACGGGACTTTGACGGACATTCACGGACAGGGGGAACCCATGTCGATCGACATTCAGACGGCGGCACGTGTCGCCAAGCTGGCACGCATCCGCGTGGAAGACGATGCGCTTCCGGCGCTGGCACAGGAATTCAGCAATATCCTCGACTTCATCGAGCAGCTGAACGAGGTGGACGTGGAGGGCGTCGAGCCGATGGTCTCGGTGACCCCGATGCGCCTCAAGCGCCGCGCCGATGGCGTGACCGATGGCAATATGCAGGAGAAAATCCTCGCGAACGCCCCCGATGCCCGCGAAGGGTTCTTTGCCGTGCCGAAGGTGGTGGAATGACCGAACTGAACAAGCTCAAGCTCTCTGAGGCACGCGACGCGCTGCGCAAGGGCGACGTGACTTCGGTCGAACTGACCGAAGCCTGCCTAAAGGTGATCGAGGGCGCGGATGCGCTTGGCGCCTTCGTGCACAAGACCCCCGAGATCGCGCTGGAGCAGGCCAAGGCCGCCGATGCGCGCATCAAGGCGGGCGACGCGCCTGCCATGTGCGGCCTGCCGATCGGCGTGAAGGATCTCTTCTGCACCAAGGGTGTGCCGTCGCAGGCGGCCTCGGCGATCCTCGAGGGCTTCACCCCCGAGTATGAATCGACCGTCACCAGCCAGCTGTTCGACGCGGGCGCGGTCATGCTGGGCAAGCTCAACATGGACGAGTTCGCCATGGGCAGCTCGAACGAAAACACCTGCTACGGCCCCGCGGTGAACCCGTGGAAGCGCACCGGCGACGACACCAAGCTGACCCCCGGCGGCTCGTCGGGCGGCTCGGCTTCGGCGGTTTCGGCGGACCTCTGCCTTGCGGCCACCGGCACCGACACCGGCGGCTCGATCCGCCAGCCCGCCGCCTTCACCGGCATCACCGGCATCAAGCCGACCTACGGGCGCTGCTCGCGCTGGGGCATCGTCGCCTACGCCAGCTCGCTCGATCAGGCTGGCCCGATGACCAAGGACGTGCGCGACGCGGCGATCATGCTGCAGGCGATGTGCGGCCACGATCCCAAGGATTCGACCTCGGCCGATCTGCCCGTGCCCGACTTCGAGGCGATGCTGACCGGCGACATCCGTGGCAAGACCATTGGCATTCCCCGCGAATACCGCGTCGACGGCATGCCCGAGGAAATCTCGAAGCTCTGGGACGAGGGCGCGAAGATGCTGGAAGATGCGGGCGCGAAGGTCGTCGAGATCTCGCTGCCGCACACCAAATACGCGCTGCCGGCCTACTATGTGATCGCCCCGGCGGAAGCCTCGTCGAACCTCGCCCGCTATGACGGGGTGCGCTACGGCCACCGCGCCAAGCTGAGCCAGGGCGAAGGCATCAACGACATGTACGAGAAGACCCGCGCCGAAGGCTTCGGCCTTGAGGTGCAGCGCCGCATCATGGTCGGCACCTATGTGCTGTCGGCGGGCTTCTACGACGCCTACTACAACCGCGCCCGCAAGGTCCGCACGCTGATCAAGAAGGACTTCGAGGATGCCTTCGCCGCAGGGGTCGACGCGATCCTCGCGCCCGCGACGCCCTCTTCGGCCTTCGGTATCGGAGAAATGAAGACCGCCGATCCGGTGCAGATGTATCTCAACGACGTGTTCACGGTTACACTGAACCTTGCCGGGCTTCCGGGCGTTTCGGTCCCGACGGGACTCGATTCCAAGGGGCTGCCGCTTGGGCTGCAGCTGATCGGGCGTCCGTGGGAAGAGGGCGACCTGCTCAACACCGCCTATGCGCTGGAGCAGGCCGCCGGGTTCGCGTCGAAACCCGCCAAGTGGTGGTAACGGCGCCGGAATAAAGGACGAGGGCAGAGTGATGACTCGCATTTTCTTCGGTGGCGCGGCTCTGCTCGCGCTGACCGCCTGCACCACCCCGATCCCCGACAGCGGGCCCGGGGTCGGTTTTGACGACTACGGAAGCTATCAGGCCGAGCGCGCGCAGCGTGACGCCGCGCTCGAAGGCAGCGCGCCGGTGGATTCCTCGACCCTGCCGCCGGCAGGTCGCGATTCCAGCGACCCCGCGGTCGCCGCGGCCACCTCGGTGCTCGACGGCCCCGCAGAGGGCGCGCCGCTGCCCACCGCCGCCGCCACTCCGGCACCGCAGTCGGTGACCGATTCCGCAGGGCTTTCGGAAGAGAACAGCTTCGACGCGGTCTCGGCCGAACGGACCATCGCCGACGACAAGGCCCTGATCCAGCAGAACCGCGCGCAATATGAGGTGGTCGCCCCGACCGACCTGCCCGCGCGCCCCGACTCGGATGCGCCGAACATCGTGGCCTATGCGCTGCAGACCACCAACCCGGTGGGCACGCCGCTTTACAGCCGTTCGAGCTTCTCGTCGGAGTCGAAGGCGCAGCGCAACTGCGCCAAATACGAGACCACCGACCGCGCGCAGGAAGCCTTCCTTGCCGACGGTGGCCCCGAGAAGGACCGCAACGGCATCGACCCCGATGGCGACGGCTTCGCCTGTAGCTGGGATCCGGCCCCCTTCCGCGCCGTGCGCGGCTACTGACGGGAAGGTGCAGCCGATCTGGCACCCTTCCGACAATTTCGGGCCGCGCCGACTTGGGGCGCGGCCCGACATCGTAGTGCTGCACTACACCGCGATGAAAAGCGCCGAAGCGGCGCGCGATTGGCTGTGCAATTCCGAAAGCGGCGTCTCTGCACATTACGTGTTGGGCTATAACGGCACCTGCTGGCAGCTGGTGACCGAAGAGATGCGCGCGTGGCACGCCGGGCTGGGCGCATGGGGCTCGGTCGCCGAGGTCAATTCCCGCTCGATCGGCATCGAGATCGCCAACACCGGCGACGAGCCTTTCCCCGACGCGCAGATGGACGCGCTGGAGGTGCTGCTTTCCGGCATCCTCGAGCGCTGGCAGATCCCGCCGCAGCGGGTGATCGGCCATGCCTGTATGGCGCCGGGACGCAAGATCGACCCCGGCCCGCGCTTCGACTGGGCCCGTCTGGTGCAAAAGGGGCTGGCGGTTGATGCCGCACCGCAGACACCCGGCGACGCGCCCGACCAGTTTCGGCTCGATGCGCATCGCTTCGGCTATCGGACAGAGCCCGAACAGCTCGATGCGCTGCTGACATCCTTCCGCGACCGCTTTCGCCCCGGCGCCACTGGCCCGCTCGACGATGAGGATCGCGCGCGGATGGCCGGGCTCGCCGCGTGCTGGCCCGCCGCCTGACATAGCGCTCATCTACGGACATTTTCGCTCGCAATACAGGAGCCGCCCCTGCGGCGATCTGGGAGCTGGCGCGGCAGGGGCGGGTGCGTCCCCCGGCGCCAAGGCCGGGGGCGCTGTGCCGCGTTGGCCGCGAACCGTTGCGCGAGCAGGAACCGGGCCGAACCGGAACCTGACCGCCGGGAACGGTTGGCACCCGGGTGGAGACGAGACGGCACCCCAGAACCATACCGCCTGCCCGGCTTTGGCGCAGGTCTGGAATACCCCACCCCGCCCGCCGCTGAATTCTCGCGCCAAGGTGAGGCGCGCAGGGGGGTGCGACAATTAATTTTGATCTGGATCAAAGGAGATGATTGCCCGGAAGTTGGTCGCATTCTAAAAGGATGATTAGACTAAGGGCGTGGAGGAGTTTAGTGCGCGCCCTTGCGAGGGACGTACCTATACAGGAGGCACGCAATGGCAGATGCAGCCATTCACGGCCACGAGCACGAGGATGACCGCGGGTTCTTTACCCGTTGGTTCATGTCGACGAACCACAAGGATATCGGGATTCTTTACCTGATTACCGCAGCGTTTGTTGGTCTCATCTCGGTGGCCTTCACCGTTTACATGCGTCTGGAGCTGATGAGCCCCGGCGTCCAGTACATGTGCATGGAAGGCGCGCGCCTGTTCCCGACCGCGGTCGAGAACTGTACGCCCAACGGGCACCTGTGGAACGTGATGATCACCGGCCACGGCATCCTGATGATGTTCTTCGTGGTGATTCCCGCGCTGTTCGGCGGTTTCGGCAACTACTTCATGCCGCTGCAGATCGGCGCGCCGGACATGGCCTTCCCGCGGATGAACAACCTCAGCTACTGGCTCTATGTGGCTGGCTCGACGCTGGCGGTCTGCTCGGTCTTCGCGCCGGGCGGCAACGGCCAGCTCGGCTCGGGCATCGGCTGGGTGCTTTATCCGCCGCTGTCGACCAATGAAGCGGGCATGTCGACCGACCTTGCGATCTTTGCGGTGCACGTCTCGGGTGCCTCGTCGATCCTTGGCGCGATCAACATGATCACCACCTTCCTGAACATGCGCGCCCCCGGCATGACGCTGTTCAAGGTGCCGCTGTTCTCGTGGTCGATTTTCGTCACTTCGTGGCTGATCCTGCTGTCGCTGCCGGTTCTGGCCGGCGCGATCACCATGCTGCTGACCGACCGCAATTTCGGGACGACCTTCTTCAACCCCGCTGGCGGCGGTGATCCGGTGCTTTACCAGCACATCCTGTGGTTCTTCGGCCACCCGGAAGTGTACATCGTGATCCTGCCCGGCTTCGGCATCATCAGCCATGTGATCGCGACCTTCTCGCGCAAGCCGGTCTTTGGCTACCTGCCGATGGTCTGGGCGATCATCGCGATCGGCGCGCTCGGCTTCGTCGTCTGGGCCCACCACATGTACACCGTGGGCATGTCGCTGACCCAGCAGAGCTACTTCATGCTGGCCACGATGGTCATCGCTGTGCCGACGGGCGTGAAGGTGTTCAGCTGGATCGCGACGATGTGGGGCGGCTCGATCGAGTTCAAGACGCCGATGCTCTGGGCGATCGGCTTCCTGATCCTCTTCACCGTCGGCGGCGTGACCGGCGTGGTGCTGAGCCAGGCTGGTGTCGACCGTGCCTACCACGACACCTACTATGTGGTCGCGCACTTCCACTACGTGATGTCGCTTGGTGCCGTGTTTGCGATCTTCGCGGGGATTTACTTCTACTTCCCCAAGATGACCGGCAAGATGTACCCCGAGTGGGCGGGCAAGCTGCACTTCTACGTCATGTTCGTCGGTGCGAACCTGACCTTCTTCCCGCAGCACTTCCTTGGCCGTCAGGGCATGCCGCGCCGCTACATCGACTACCCCGAGGCCTTCGCCCTCTGGAACCATGTGTCGAGCTGGGGTGCGATCATCTCCTTCGCCTCGTTCCTCTTCTTCTTCTGGATCATGTGGCACTCGCTGCGCAAAGGCGCGGCCTGCACCCAGAACAACCCGTGGAACGAATACGCGGATACGCTGGAGTGGACCCTGCCTTCGCCGCCGCCCGAGCACACGTTCGAGCAGCTGCCGAAGCGCGAGGATTGGGACAAGCATCCCGCCCACTGAGCGCATAGAGCTCTGAGCGATTGACATAGACCGGCCCCGGGGGAACCCTCGGGGCCGGTTCTCATTTGCGGGACCGCCACAGCAAGGTTCCCAAGATGCCCCTGCCCCGCCGCTTCGCCGCCATCGCCGACATTCACGGCAATTCCGACGCGCTGAGCGCGGTGCTGGCGTGCATCGATGCCATGGGGATCGACCTCGTGGTGAACCTCGGCGACATGTTCAGCGGTCCGCTCGCGGCGGGAGAGACCTGGGAGATCCTGCGCGCCCGCCCGATGCCCACGGTGCGCGGCAACCATGACCGCTACCTGATCAGCCAGACGCCGGAAGAGATGGGCTCGTCTGACCGCGCGGCCTATGACGAACTGCCGCCGGAGGCGCTGGACTGGCTGCGCGGCCTGCCGGTGACGCTGGAGATGGACGAGACCTTTCTCTGCCATGCCACGCCCGGCGCCGACGATCGCTACTGGCTGCATGACGTGGACGCTGGCGGCATGGTCCATCCCGCCGGGGCCGCGCAGATCGCCCGGCATCTTGAGGGGAT
This sequence comes from Salipiger sp. CCB-MM3, assembly GCF_001687105.1. Taxonomy (NCBI): domain Bacteria; kingdom Pseudomonadati; phylum Pseudomonadota; class Alphaproteobacteria; order Rhodobacterales; family Roseobacteraceae; genus Salipiger; species Salipiger sp. CCB-MM3. Next base: position 605,080 of record NZ_CP014596.1, on the reverse strand, counting down.
CGCGCAGCCGCTGGTGCTTTGCGCCCACACCCATCTGCCGCGCGTTGTCAGCTGGCAACGGCACTGCGTCGTGAACCCCGGCAGCGTCGGATGTCCGGGCTACACCGACATTCACCCGGTGCCACATGTGGTCGAGACCGGCACGCCCCACGCCTGTTTCGCCGTGCTGGAAACCGAGGGCGCAGCTTGGCGCGGCGCCCATCACCATGTGCCCTATGATCCCGCGCGCATGGCACAGCGCGCCCGCAGCCGGGGCCGCGCGGAATGGGCCGAGGCGCTGACCACCGGCTGGATCAGCCGCGAGGCGGCAAATCCCATTGGGCAGACCGCGGGCGGGTGATACATTCCAGCCATGCCATACACTTGGACGATGGACATGGGGGAGGACGGCACGCAGGAGGCAGAGCTGAGGCTCTGGCCGCATCAGTCGCTGTCGGCCAAGGGGTTCGTCACCTTCATCGGGATCTTCTTCTTCATGGCGCTGATCCCCTTCTACGGCCTCTTGGGCACGCTTCTCCTTTGGGGGCTGCTGCCCTTCATGCTCGCCGCGCTCTGGGGGATCTGGTACGCGCTGCGCCGCAACGAGAAGGACCGGCAAATCCTCGAAGTGCTCACCCTCAGCCCCGAAACGACCCAGCTTTTGCGGCACAACCCGCGCGGCCCGGCGCAGGACTGGCAGAGCAACACCTATTGGGTCATCGCGCAGATGCATGAGACCGGCGGGCCGGTGCCCTACTATGTGACGCTCAAGGGGGCGGGGCGCGAGGTTGAGATCGGCGCATTTCTGAGCGAAGAGGAGCGCAAGGCGCTCTATCTCGAGCTCTCCGACCGGCTGCGGCTCATGGCGCGGCCCTGACCGCGCGAAAGGTATCCATGGCTCAGGTTCCCGCCACCCCGAAGATGAAGCGTCGCGCCCTGCGTCTTGCCGCCGCGCTGGCGCCGTCTCTGGCTGAACGCCTCTCGCCCGCCCCCTCCGAGCAGGCAGCGCTGGCGCTGCGCGCGGCGCGGCAAGGCCACCCTCGCCCGCGTGCCGAAGAGGTGGTCTTCCTCCTCCCGCTGGTCGGGCCAGAGCATGTGGGCGATTGGCAGGCGGTGACCGAGCGGCTGGCCCAGACGCTTCGAAGCTTTCGGCGCCAGAGCGGCGCGTGGCGCGCGGTGATCTGCTGCCAGCAGCGCCCGCCGCTTCCGGGCGCGCTGGCCGAAGACCAGAGGATCAGCTGGCTGCCCTTCGACGACCCGACCCCCGGCAATGACAAGTGGCGCAAGCTGGCGGCGCTCTGCAATCATCTCGGCAGGGTCTGCAAAGCCCCGGCCTATGTGATGAGCTTCGACGCCGACGACCTGCTGCGCGATGGCGCCGTGACTGAGATGCTGGCGCGTCAGGCGCCGGGCTATCTGGTGGAGCAGGGCTATGTCATGGACCACGCCACCGGCGATGTGGCGCTGGCGGGCAAGCCGACAGCCGCCCTGCCGCTGCGCAAGCCGTTCTGGAAGCTCTGCGGATCGTGCATGGCGCTGCATCACGACCCGGCGCTGCCACAAAGCGCGGCTTTCCTGCGCGCGATGACGCAGCACGAACACCGGATGTTCCCCTATCTCGCCGCGCTTTCGGGACAGGCGCCGGTGCCGCTGCAGCGCCCCTCGGTGCTCTATGTGCTCAATCACGGGGAAAACTTCGGCGCGCGCAGGGGCCGCGTGGGGTTCAAGACCCGCTTCGTTCAGCGCTTCCGCCTCGAAGACCCGGCTGAACTGGCGCAGGTGGCGGAAGAGTTTCCCGCCCCCTGACATCTGTGCTGCAACTCTCTTCGAAGAGAGTTGCAAAAGCCTTTGAAGGCTTTTGCCCGGCTCAGCCCGCGGCGGCGAGCCGATCCTTGACCATCGGACCCACGGCACCAAAGTCCATGCGGCCCTGATAGCGCGTCTTCAGCACGCCCATCACCCGGCCCATATCGCGGATCGAGCTGGCACCAACCTCGGAGACTGCCGCGCTGACCGCCTGCGAGACCTCGTCTTCGCTCATCGGCTTCGGGAGGAACTCCTCGATCACCGGGATCTCGGCCAATTCCGCCTCGGCAAGATCGAGCCGCCCGCCCTCTTCGTAGGTGCGCGCGCTCTCACGGCGTTGCTTGACCATCTTGGCGAGGATCGACAGCAGTTCGGCATCCTCGACGCCATCGTCATTGCCCTCGGCACGGGCGGCAATGTCGCGATCCTTCACTGCGGCAGAGATCAGCCGCAGCGTCGAGAGCCGCTGGCTGTCCTTGTCTTTCATCGCCTGCTTGGTCGCAGCCTTGATGCGTTCACGCAATTCCATAGGAACGGATATCCCCTGACGTTTCCAAACCCTGACACTACAGAAAGCCCTTCGCGCGCGCAATCCCGCCCTATACCAATGCAACCCATTGATTTTGCTATATTTCTATAGGAAAATCAGCACTTGACCCTTTCCCCGGCTTCCCTTAGGCATGGCGCGATTTGCTTCCCGCCCAGATCCGAACAGGAGTCGCGCCATGTCGCTCGCCACCCCCCAAAAGCCTACCGCATGCCTCGCGCTCGCCGATGGGACGCTGTTTTATGGACAGGGCTTCGGCGCAACCGGCGAGGCTCAGGCCGAACTTTGCTTCAACACCTCCATGTCCGGCTATCAAGAGATCATGACCGATCCGTCCTACGCCGGGCAGATCGTCACCTTCACCTTCCCGCACATCGGCAACGTCGGCGTGAACCCCGAGGATGACGAAACCGGCGATCCGGTTGCCGCGGGCATGGTGGTGAAGTGGATGCCCACGCAATCGTCGAACTGGCGCGCGGTGCAGGAACTGTCGCAGTGGCTCGCGTCGCGCGGGCGCATCGCCATCGGCGGCATCGACACCCGCCGTCTGACCCGGGCGATCCGGCAGCAGGGTGCCCCGCATGTGGCCATCGCGCACAACCCCGAGGGCGTGTTCGACGTCGAGGCGCTGGTCGCCTCCGCGCGCGCCTTCCCCGGCCTCACAGGGGTCGACCTTGCCAAAGGCGTGACCTGCGCCCAGAGCTACCGCTGGGACGAGATGCGGTGGGCGTGGCCCGATGGCTACCTGCCGCAGACCAACCCGCGCAAGAAAGTGGTCGCCATCGATTATGGTGCCAAGCGCAACATCCTGCGCTGCCTCGCCTCGGCGGGTTGCGAAGTGACCGTGCTGCCCGCGACCGCCACCAAGGAAGAGGTGCTGGCGCATAACCCCGACGGCGTCTTCCTGTCGAACGGCCCGGGCGACCCCGCCGCCACCGGCGCTTACGCGGTGCCGATGATCAAGGGTATCCTCGACGACACCGATCTGCCGGTCTTCGGCATCTGCCTCGGTCACCAGATGCTGGCGCTGGCGCTGGGGGCCAAGACCATCAAGATGAACCACGGCCACCATGGCGCCAACCACCCGGTGAAAGAGATCGACACCGGCAAGGTCGAGATCACTTCGATGAACCACGGGTTCGCCGTCGACGGGCAGACCCTGCCTGCGGGCGTGGTCGAAAGCCACGTCAGCCTCTTCGACGGATCGAACTGCGGGATTCGCATGACCGACCGCCCGGTGTTCTCGGTGCAGCACCACCCCGAGGCCAGCCCCGGCCCGCAGGACAGCTTCTATCTGTTCGAACGGTTCGTGAACAGCATGTGATCATGCAGGGAACATTGTGCGCATTGTTTCTGTGATGAGCATAATTTAACCCTGTGTTTACCGCGATGCCCTGACCTATCCGCGCCCGGAAAGGTCAGGAGCATCCCATGCCGAACCCGCCTCCGACGTTCGAAGACCAGCGCCGCGCGTCCCGCGGCCATGACCGCGGACGCCCTGTCTGCGCGGTTCTGCTCGAAGATGGCGCGCTCGACGCCCCACAAGCGCTCGAAGCGCTGGCCCGCAGTCGCCATGAGGGCACCGACCTTACCCGCCATCTGATCGCCGAGGGGTATGTCTCGCCCGCGCGCCTGCGCGACACGCTTGCGCGCTGCCATGGCGCCCCGGCGCTGATGCGCAGCCTCACACCGCCCGCGCCCGAGCTTGCCCCCCTGCTGCCGCCGCATCTGTGCCTACGTCACGCGGGGCTGCCGTGGCTCCGACGCGGCGAGACGCTGGTGCTGGCCGTCGCGCACCCCGAAAGCTTCGCCCGCCTGCGCACCCATCTGACCAGCCATCGCGGCCCGGTCGAGATGGCCCTCGTCACCGAGCAGGACATCTTCGACGAGATCACAGCCCGCTATGGCGCGGCGTTTGCAGAGGCCGCCGAGCAGGCCCTGCCCTCGGAGCTCAGCTGCCGCGATCTCAACAGGCTGCCCGCAGAGCGCTGCGCGCTGCTTGGCGCCTCGGCCCTGCTTTGCCTGTCCCTGCTGCTGATCGCGCCCACCGCCTTCTTCCTTGCGGGACTGATGATCGCCTCGGTGACGCTGCTGCTCGGCCAGATTGCCAAGATTTCCGCATTCGTCGCCGGGCTGCCGCCGCTGCCGCCCGCCCCACCGCCCGAGGGTCATCGCCTGCCGCCGGTCAGCCTGCTGGTGCCGCTGCACCGCGAAGAAGCCATCGCCGAAACGCTGGTCCAGCGGCTCGGCCGCCTCGATTATCCGCGCGCGCTGCTCGATGTGCTACTGGTGCTCGAAGCCGAAGACAGCACCACCCGGCGCGCCCTGAAAGACGCCGCACTGCCGCCGTGGATGCGGGTCATCGAGGTGCCCGGCGGCACGATCACCACCAAGCCGCGCGCGCTCAACTACGCGCTCAACTTTGCCCGCGGCGCGCTCATCGGCATCTATGACGCCGAGGACAGCCCGGCGCAGGGTCAGCTGCGGATGATGGCGGCGCATTTCGGACGCGCCCCGCCCGAGCTTGGCTGCGTGCAGGGCATTCTGGACTTCTACAACCCGCACGCAAATTGGATCTCGCGCTGTTTCACCATCGAATACGCTGCGTGGTTCCGCATTCTCTTGCCCGGCTTCCTCCGGCTCGGCTTTGCCATTCCGCTAGGGGGCACCACGGTGTTCTTTCGCCGCACCGCGCTTGAGCGGGTCGGCGGATGGGACGCCCATAACGTCACCGAAGACGCCGATCTGGGGTTTCGCCTCGCCCGCTTCGGCTATCGCACCGATCTTTTGCCGCTGGTGACGCGCGAAGAGGCCAACTGTCGCCTCTGGCCTTGGATCCGCCAGCGCTCGCGCTGGCTGAAGGGCTATATGATCACCTGGTTCGTGCACATGCGGCAGCCGCGGCGGGCATTGCGTCAGCTTGGCGCGTGGCGGCTGCTGGGGCTGCAGCTTCTGCTGCTGACCGGCACGGTGCAATTCCTCCTCGCACCGCTCTTCTGGTCGTTCTGGCCGATCCTGCTGGGCTGGCCGCATCCCTTCGCCGGACCCGAGAGCATCGCGCTGCTGAAAGCGGTCACCGGCCTGCTCCTGCTCGGCGAGGGCGTGACGCTGCTGCTTGGCCTCGCGGGCGTGGCGCGCAGCCCGCATCCCGGGCTGCTGCTTTGGGTGCCGACGCTGTTTCTCTATTTCCCGCTCGGCACAATCGCCATCTACAAGGCGCTTTGGGAGATCTTTGCCCGCCCCTTCTACTGGGACAAGACCGCCCACGGGCGGTCCTCCCCCGACCATCCGGATGCGGATATCCCCGAAGAGCGGCGCTGAGCCGATCAGGCGGTCTTGCGGCTGTCGAGCTTCAGGCGGGTCACGAAGGCGGCAGAGATATGCTCGCGCAGCGCCCGGTCTGCGGCCTCTTCGTCGCGGCGCGCGATGGCATCGACGATCGCGGCGTGTTCCGCCAGCGCATCCGTGCCACGCCCCTCGGCGGCCAGCGAGGTGGTGGCCATCAGCGCCATCGAGCGGTGCACGAGGTCAAGCTGCTGCACCAGATAGCGGTTGTGCGAGGCCAGTTGGATCATCCGGTGAAAGCGCCGGTTGGCGCGGGCCAGCGCCGCCGGATCGTTGAGCAGCGCACGGTCTTCCTCGATCATGTCGCGCAGCACCTTCACTTCCTCTTCGGTCGCATGCCGCGCCGCCAGCCGGGCCGCCAGTCCCTCAAGCTCGGTGCGCACCACGTAAAGCTCGGCCATCTGGTTGTGATCGAGCGAGGCGACGATCAGCGAGCGCCCGTCGCGCGCCAGCAGCGATTGCGTCTCGAGCCGCTGCAGCGCCTCGCGGATCGGCGTGCGCGAGACGCCGAAACGCTCGGCCAGTTCGCTTTCCACCAGCCGGTCGCCGGGCCGATAGACGCCCTGATCGATCGCCTCGAGGATCAGCGTATAGGCATCCTTGTTCGGCGTCCGGATCTGGCTCATCTGCGGGGGGTCCTTCATAAGTGATGTGACAAGATAGCGGTAGCGGGGCCTTGGGATCAACGCCCCCCTTTGTCGCGCCCGCCGCTGCGGCATCAAGGTCGCAGTCCGGCGGCATCGCCGCCCGTTGCCACCCATTGCCGCCCGCCGCCCGGCGGCGTAGGTTGCGCGCCATGGTAAAGCAGCATTTCTCCCACGTGCGCCACTGGGTCTTCGACCTCGACAACACGCTCTATTCCCCGGCGGTGCGCCTGTTCGACCAGATCGAACGCAAGATGAACGACGTGGTGATGCGCGTCACCGGTCTTGGCGCCGCCGAGGCCAACGCCCTGCGCAAACGCTATTGGATGGATCACGGCACCACGCTGGCGGGGCTGATGGCCAACCACGAGCTCGACCCTGATGCCTATCTGACCGAGGTGCACGACATCTCCTTCGATGCGCTCACTCCCGATCCGCATCTGGCCGAGCTGATCGCCGCGCTGCCGGGGCGCAAGATCGTCTACACCAATGGCAGCGCGCCCTATGCGGCGCGGGTGCTGGAGGCGCGCGGCCTCGATGCCGCTTTCGACGCGATCTATGGCGTCGAGAACGCGGGCTACCGCCCCAAACCCGAGACGCAGGCCTTCGAGACGGTGTTTGCGCTTGATGGCACCGACACCGCCACCGCCGCCATGTTCGAGGACGACCCGCGTAATCTTGCCGCACCCCACGCCATGGGAATGCGCACGGTGCATGTCGCGCCGGAGCGGGCAAAAGGTGAGCATATCCATCACCATACCGACGACCTCGCGGCCTTCCTCGCACGGCTCGGCTGAGCCCCGGCGCGCGCCACCGGGCCGAAAGACCCCACCCGTGCGGCCATGCGACATTTTTCACAATGGGAGCGCGGAGACGCGCCCCCTATCTGCTGCAGGGCCCAAGCAGGAGATACCGATGACCGCGACCGACGTCACCGCAACCACCCAAGCCGATCACGCCGACCACGCCCCCGCCACGCGCGAGAGCCGCGGCGAAGCCGTGCTTTTCCTTGTGGCAGCGCTGCTGCTGGTGATCGGCGCGATCAACACCGTCGCCTTTGGCCCGGTGGGTCTGGCGATGACCGCGCTGGCGCTGGTGCCCGTGTGCTACTTCATGATCCTGTGGATCACCGTCGGCAAGTAAGCCGCATGGCCATAGCCGCCCGCCTGCCCTAGATAGAGGCGCAAAGGAGAGCGGTCATGGATTACGACATTCTCATCTCGGGCGGCGGGATCGCCGGGCTCACCGCAGCCGCCGCCTTTGGAAGCGCCGGTTTTTCGGTGCTTTGCGTCGATCCGGCGCCGCCTGTGACCGAGCGCGAGGCGCAGGGCGCCGATCTGCGCAGCACCGCCTTTCTGCAGCCCGCGCAAGCCTTTCTCGCCGAGGCGGGGCTGTGGGAGCGCCTTGCCCCCCACGCCATGCCGCTGCAGGTGATGCGCATCGTCGATGCTGGCGGAGACCTGCCCGAGCCGCGCATCGTCAAGGATTTCGACAGCGCCGAGATCTCTGAACTGCCCTTCGGCTGGAACCTTCCCAACTGGCTGCTGCGGCGCGAGATCTCTGCCCATCTGCACGAGATGGAGCGCGTCACCTTCCTGCCCGGCACCGCCACCACCGCGCTGTTCACCCGCGAGGCCGAGGCCCGCGTCACGCTCAGCGACGGACGCCGCATCCGCACGCGGCTGGTGATCGCCGCCGACGGGCGCAACTCGCCCATGCGACAGGCGGCGGGGATCGGGGTGAAGACCACGCGCTTCGGCCAGAAGGCGCTGGCCTTCGCCACCACGCATCCGATCCCGCACGAGAATGTGTCCACCGAAATCCACCGCACCGGCGGGCCCTTCACACTGGTTCCCCTGCCCGATTTCGAGGGCCGCCCGTCGTCGGCGATCGTCTGGATGGAGGAAGGCCCCAAGGCCGAGGCGCTGATGGCGCTGGATGACGAGGCCTTCGAGGCCGCCATGTCCGAACGCTCGTGTCACCTTTTCGGGCCGCTGAAACTGGCCTCGCGCCGCAGCATCTGGCCGATCATCGCCCAGCACGCCGAAAGCCTCACCGGCCAGCGCCTTGCGCTGGTGGCCGAAGCCGCGCATGTGGTGCCACCCATTGGCGCGCAGGGGCTGAATATGTCGCTGGCCGACATGAAGGTGCTGCATGATCTCGCGATCGCCCGGCCCGGCGCGCTTGGCGAGGCCCCGATGCTGGACGCCTATGCGCGCAAGCGTATGCCCGACATCCGCGCCCGCGTGGCCGGGATCACCGCGCTGAACCGCACCTCGATGCTTTCGAACCCGCTGCTGCGCGACGCCCGCGCCACGGCGCTGGATGCGCTCTACGGGGTGAAATCGGTGCGCAAGACGCTGATGCAGATGGGGCTCGGCGCGAAGGGCTAACGCATCGCGCGGGCCGCAGCCCGCGGCCCAACCGTCACCTTATTGCTCGGCCACCGGCAGCAACGTGCTGCCTGTCAGTTCCTCGCTGAAGGGCACCGGATGCGGGTCTTGGCCCAGCCGCGCGCGATAGACCGGCAGGCTTTCCGAGACGCGCATCACGTAGTTGCGGGTCTCGTTGAAGGGGATCATCTCGATCCAGTCGATCATATCGATCTCGCCCTTCAGCGGGTTGCCGAAAATCTTCATCCAGCTAACCGGCCGTGACGGTCCCGCGTTATAGCCCGCCGACATCATCACCACATTGCCGTCGAACTGCTGAGACAGGCTTTGCAGGTAGCGCGCGCCGAGCTTGGCGTTATAGCCCGGATTGTCGAGCAGCCCGTCGAAACTGTAGGGCACGCCCAGCCAGCCCGCGACCTCTTTGGCGGTGCCCGGCATCAGCTGCATCAGACCCCGCGCCCCCGCGCCCGACACCACCCTCGGATCAAACTCCGACTCGCGCCGCGCGATCGACAGAACCATCTCGCGCGGGATCGGGAAGCTCGCCTTCAGCAGATCCGGGTGCAGCGCGTAATACGGCCCCGGCATTTCGATACCGTATTGCGCCGCGCGCTTGCCGACCATCACCTCCACATGCGGGCGCTGCATCTCGGCAAGCATCTGGCCAAGCTGCCCGATCTGCTGCCGGTCCAGCCCCTCGGCGAGATGCGTCAAGAAGCGCTCGCCCAGCGAGGTCTCGCCCGAGGCCAGCAGCAGCACGGCGGCGTTATAGACGCTGCTCTTGGTGAAGGGCGCCTCGCGCCAATCGGGAAACTCCTCGGTGCCCGCCAGCTTGGGATCCGGCGGCAACCCGGCGCGTTCGGCGGCAAGCAGCCCGTAAAACGACGTCTGATAGCGCGCGCCCTGCGCGTAGGCTTGGCGCGCGCCCTCGGTGTCGCCCATCGCCTCCAGCGCGCGGCCCATCCAGTAGCCCGCGCGGCCCTTGGAGATCGGCGAGGTCACCGCGCCATCGTGGTTGCGGAAATGGCTGAGCGCGCTCTGCGGATCGTCGAGGAACCGCAGCGCGATGAAGCCCGAGAGCCATTCCAGCGCCGCATATTGATCGCCCTCGGTCAGCCCGTGGCGCGAGGCGATGGCATAGGCAGTTTCAGGATCGCCGCGGCGCATCTTCTCATGCGCCAGATCGTCGCGACGCTCGGCCCAGGCCCAGGGCTCTCCGAGCGCATCGGCGCTCCTCGAGCGTTCGAGCAGCAAGGAAATGGCATCTTCGTCGCGGTTCTTGCGCACCCGCCACAGGAAACGCTCATAGGCAAGGCCGGGGTCATCGGCCAAGGAGGCGGGAATCGCCTCGATCCGCGTGTCCACACCGGCCTGCAGGCCACGCAGCGCCAGCCGCGCCTCGGCGAGCTTGCGCCAGCCATCCGAGACCAGCGGCAGCAGCGCCCGGGCATTGTCCTCCCAGCCCTGCCACAGCGCCATGTCGAGCCGCGCCTCATGATGCGGCTTCAGCAAGTCGCCCCAGTCGCGCAGGAAGGTCTGCCGCTCTTCGGAACTGAGCGGCAGCGTGCGCCACGCCAGCACGACATCGGCCTCGGCGGCACCGCGCTCGCCCTCGGCCATATGCGCCCGCGCCAGCGCCAGAGCGCCGGCCCCGGTCTGCGGCAGATAGCCGGTGAAAAACTCGCGGATGGTGGGCAGATCCGCCTCGGAGATGGCGATCTCGCTCTTTTCGCGCAGGTAGGGCATGCCCGGCCAGTCGGGGTTGCGGCGGATGAAATCCATCACCTGCGGTGCCTCCCCCCGACTGGCGCGCAGGTAGTTCCAAAGAATGACATCGAGCGCAGCCTGACCGTCGCCGCGCGACTCGATCAGCGCAGAGGCCCAGTTGCCCGAGCGCATGTCGGCCATCGCCTTGGCGAGGGGCCGGTCCTGAGACAGCGCGGGCGTTGCGAGAATGGCGAGAAGCAGCAGGAGAGCGGCGCGGAGGCGCGACATGAGCTTGCAATTTCCCTGGCGAAAAGGAATAGACACGCGGCGAAGCTTAGCGCGGGGTATGGAGCGTTCCAATTCACATTCCCTCCAGACCGGCGCTTCGCGATAGCGAAACGAACACATCAACATTCAAGGAGCGTGTCATGTTCAAAGGTTCGATGCCAGCACTGGTCACGCCGTTTAAAGACGGCGTCGTAGATTTTGACGCGCTCAAGAAACTCGTCGACTGGCATGTGGCAGAGGGCAGCTCGGCGCTGGTCCCCGTTGGCACCACCGGCGAGAGCCCGACTCTCAGCTACGAAGAGCATGAAGCGGTCATCGAATGCGTGGTGAAGACCGCCGCGGGCCGCATCCCGGTGATCGCCGGGGCCGGGTCGAATTCCACCGCCGAGGCGGTGCATTTCACCCAGTTCGCCGAGAAAGTCGGCGCGCAGGCGGCGCTGGTTGTGACCCCCTATTACAACAAGCCGACGCAGGCCGGGCTGATCGCGCATTTCACCGCGATCCACGACGCCACCAATCTGCCGATCATGATCTACAACATCCCCGGCCGCTCGGTGGTGGACATGAGCCCCGCCACCATGGGCGAGCTGGCCAAACTGCCGCGCATCGTCGGCGTCAAGGACGCCACCGGCGATCTCGCACGGGTCAGCCAGCAGCGCATCACCTGCGGCAAGGACTTCCTGCAGATCTCGGGTGAAGACGCCACCGCGCATGGGTTCAACGCCCAAGGCGGCGTCGGCGTGATTTCGGTCACCGCAAACGTCGCTCCGGCGCTCTGCGCACAGGTGCAGGCGGCGACGCTGGCGGGAGACTACGGTAAGGCGCTGGACCTGCAGGACCGGCTGATGCCGCTGCACCAGGCGATCTTTGCCGAGCCGGGCCTCTGCGGTGCGAAATACGCCATGAGCCGCCTTGGCCTCTGCGACGAGGAAATGCGCCTGCCGCTGCTGCCGGTGACCGAGCCGGTGCGCGCGCGCATCGACGCAGCGCTGCGCCACGCGGGGCTGATGAACTGAGCTTCTGACCGGGGCTCTGCCCCGAATTCAGGAAAAGCGGGGGCTCTGCCCCCGTACGCAGCTAAGACGGGGGCTCTGCCCCCGCACCCCCGGGATATTTCGATCTAGACGAAGGGGCGGGCCTGTTTCTGGTCCGCCCCTTTTTTCTATGGTTCGATTGTGGATTACGGGCGGCGCGCGGTCAGCCCGCGTCGTCGCTTTCGACACCCTCGGGCTGGCCGACCACCACAAAGCGCAGCGCGTCGGGCTTCAGAAGCTCGCCCGCGACGCGCTTGACGTCCTCGAGCGTGACCGCCTCGATATTGTCGTTGCGCGTGGCGATGTAGTCGGGGGTCAGCCCGTCCATCTGCATGCCCACGAGGATGCGCGCGATCGGCCCATTGCCATCGAACCGCAGCGGATAGGCGCCGGTGAGATAGGTCTTGGCCTGCTCGAGCTCGGCCTCGGTGGCGCCGTTCTCGGCCATCTTCGCCCATTCGTCCCGGATCACCTCGATCGCCTCGCCGATACGGTCGTTCGATGAGGCGACACGGCCGAGGTAAAGCTCGGCGTGATCCATCGGCACGAGGTAGGAATAGACGCCATAGGTCAGCCCGCGCTTTTCGCGCACCTCGCTCATCAGCCGCGCCTCGAAGCCGCCGCCGCCAAGGATCGTGTTCATCACATAGGCGGCGAAGAAATCGGGATCGTCGCGCTTCATGCCCTTGTGGCCGAAAATGGCCACCGATTGCGGCGTGTCGAAGGGCACCACGGTGGTGCCTGCCGTGGTCTCGACGTCATAGCCCTCGGGCATCGCCGCGCCGGTGTCGGGCAGATCGCCCAGAAGATTGTCGATCAGCGCCGACAGCTCATCGGGGCTGATGTCGCCGGTGGCGGCGATATAGACCCGGTCCTTGGCCATGGCCCCCTGCCACGCGTCGACGATGTCATCGCGGGTCAGGGCTTTGACGCTCTCCACCGTGCCGGATTGATCCGTGGCATAGGGGTGATCGCCAAAGACGGCCTTGTCGAACGTCGCGCTGGCGATGGAATCGGGATCCTTCGCGTCGCTGCGAATGCCCGAGATCACCTGCTGGCGCACGCGCTCGATCGCGGTCTCGGAAAAGCTCGGCTCGATCAGGCTCTGGCGCAGAAGCTCGGCGGCCTCATCGCGGTTCTCGGTCAGAAAGCGCGCCGAGACCGACACCGAATCCGGCCCCGCGTCGTAGCCGAAGCTGGCGGCCAGCGCCTCGGATTCGGCTGCGAACCCCTGCGCGTCATAGGCGCCTGCGCCCTCTTCCAGCAGACCCACCATCAGGTTGGTGGCGCCGCGCTTGCCCGGCGCATCCAGCGATGTTCCGCCTTTGAAGCGGATCTCGAGCGAAGTGAAGGGGATCGAGGGCTCTTCGACCAGCCACGCCTTGAACCCCATGGGCGTTTCGATCTGCTGGATGTCGACCTCCGCCGCGGCGGGCAGGGCGAACATCAGCGAGGTGGCCGCCGCAAAGAGCGGCATCATTACGGTGCGGGCGTTCATTGGGTCACCTCGGTCTCGGTCTGCGGCATGGAGGGCGGAACGGCGCCGGGCTGAGCGGCCTGCGACGTCCCGGCGGGGCTGCTCAGGTAGCCGGTCACCGAATGGCGCTTGTCCAGAACCTCGCGGGCGGCGGCGACGATGTCCTCGCCGGTGACCTCCTGCAGCAGTTCCGGCCACGCCTGAACGTCTTCGATGGTCAGCCCGGAGGTCAGCGCATTGCCATAGCGCTGCGCCACGCTGGCGACATCGTCACGCTCATAGGTCTCGGCGGCGCGCATCTGGAACTTGATCCGATCAAGCTGCTCGGGATCGACGCCATCTTCGATGAACTGCGCCAGTTCCGCGTCGAGCGCCTCTTCGGCCTCTTCCAAGCTCACGCCGGGGGCCGGGACCAACCCAAAGCCAAAGCTGCCGTCGTCATAAGAGGTGCCATCGTAGAAGGCCCCCACGTAGATCGCCTTTTTCTGATCGAATTGCAGCGACTGGTTCAGCACCGAGGTCTGACCGCCGCCAAGCACCTCGGCCAGCAGGGTCAGCGCGGCGGCCTCTGTCTGATCGCCCGGATCGCGTTCGGGCGCGAGGTAGCGGCGCATCACATAGGGCTGGGCGACGCGCGGGTCTTCCATCTCGATATGGCGCGCGGCAAGCTGCGGCGGCTCCTGCGGGCGCACCCGCTCGGCGGCGAGATCGGGATTGGGCTGCAGTTTGCCATAGGTCTCTTCGGCAAGGCTGCGAACCTCATCGGGCGTGGTGTCACCAGCGACGACGAGGATGGCGTTATTGGGGGCGTAGAACCGTTTGTAGAAGGCCAGAGCGTCGTCGCGGTCGAGGTCTTCCATCTCGCGGCGCCAGCCGATCACCGGCACGCCATAACGGTGATTGAGGTAGAGCGAGGCGCCCATCTGCTCGCGCAGCAGCGCGCCGGGGTCATTGTCGATGCGCATGCTGCGCTCTTCGAGGATCACATCGCGCTCGGTGGCGATCTCTTCCTCGGTGAGATGCAGGTTGACCATCCGGTCGGCCTCCATCTCCATCATCAGCCCCAGCCGGTCGGCGGCGACGCGCTGGTGATAGGCGGTCTGGTCAAAGGAGGTGAAGGCGTTGTCGGTGCCGCCGTTCTGCGCCACCACCTTCGAGAACTCACCGGACTCCAGCTCGTCGGTGCCCTTGAACATCAGATGCTCGAGGAAATGCGCGATGCCCGAGGTGCCGGCGGTCTCATCCGCCGAGCCTGCCTTGTACCAGACCATATGCACCACCACCGGCGCGCGATGGTCCTCGACCACCACGACCTGCATGCCGTTGTCGAGCGAGAAGGTGGTGACCGGTGTCTTCTGCGGCGTCTCGGCGCGCAGCGGCATCGCGGAAAGCACCATCGCGGCCAGCGCCGCGGTCCATGACTTCATCTGCAAGCCCCAATCTCCGCTAAAATGAAAACTGCTCCCAACCTAGGCGGCGGGAGCAGGCTTTCCAAGCTGGGCTTGCACGATCGTGATGCGCTGCGCGCTCACTCGCCTCCCGGCGGTGCCGAAGGGGTGCGCGCACCCGCGCCGCGATAGGCGTTCAGCACGGCATAGGGGTCAAGCATCTGCGTGCGATACGCCCGATTGTACTCGTCGTCCTTAAAGAGCCGCCAGTTGAAGATCGAGCGGTCCTTGCGGAACTGCGCGTCCTCGACCGCCAGCTGCGCGCGGATGTTGCCGTCACGTCCAAAGCGCGAGGCGCGGTTCACCAGCGCGGCATCGCGGCCCGGCACCTCGCCCACCGCAAGCTGCGCGGGGTTGCCACCAAGCGCGGCCACGGCGTCCTGACGCGGCGTCTGCTCGGTGCGGTTGGCGCTGCCCGGCGTCGGCGCAGGAAGCTCGGCAAAGCTCTGCGGCATCTGCAGCGGCTTGTTCGGCACGATGGCGAACTCCTCGGGGGTGCCGCGGTTGTTGCGCATTTGGTGCAGCGTGCGATCACTCGTCGTGCAGGCGACGAGCCCGGTCACTCCGAGCATCAGCACGAGATGCGGCAGCTTCATGGCCATACTCCGGTTCTTGCCTCTGGGTCCGCTCTATACGATCCGGCGCGCCCCGTCACGGGGCCTTTTTACGCTTGCCCGGCTGGGAATTGCCGGAAAACAGCACAAGCCCCACGGCACCGGCAAAAATTGCGATATCGGCGACGTTGAAGGCAAAGGGGTTGTCGAGCCCGCAGCACGACATGTTGAGGAAGTCCGCCACCGCGCCATAGAGCAGCCGGTCGACCACATTGCCAAGCGCGCCGCCGATCAACAGACCGCCCGAGATCAGCCCCAGCCGCCCCGGCGGATCGCGCCGCAACCAGACCGCCACAAACAGAACGATCCCCAGCGCCACAGCGATCAGCGTCCAGCGCGCCGCTGCTGCGTCATCGGCGAACAGTCCGAAATTCACGCCGCGGTTCCACGCCATGCGGAAGTTGAGGAACGGCGGCAGTACGTCGATCGCCTGCCGCTGCGCGAGCCCCATCACATGCACCACGAGCCATTTCGAAAGCTGATCCACCATGAAGGTGATCAGCGCGGTCACCGATACCAGACGCATGAGGTCTCCTATTGCCGGGGCCCCGCCCCGCTCCACGCGCATCGGTCTACAGGCAGCGCCGGCAGAGGGAAAGCCCCGCCCGGCTCACGGCTGCGCCATGGCGCGGCGCAGCAGCGCGCGGAAGGCCCCGCTGGCCGCGATCTCGTCGATCGGGCCGGGGTCATTGACGGTGAGCGCGGCGCAGATCAGCCGCTCCTCGCTGCCATGCAGAGCAACGGTGAAATTCAGCACGCCGGGCTCCGAGCCGCCCTTGTAGGCCGCCGGGGCAAGGCCCGAGGCCGGGCCGGGATTGAGCTGCAGCAGCGGCAAATCGGCCATCGGCTCGATCAGCGCGCAAAGGGTCTCAAGCGGCAGATACCACTCGATGCCGGGCACCGACGGGCCATTCACCGCCGCAACATCGGGCGGCAGGATCGCGGCTTCGGCCGCGATGGATGGCCGCGCTTCGGGCTCCGCATCGCGCCAGACCTGCGCCGCCACGGGATCGGCCTTCAGCGCAAAGAACTCCCGCGTCGAGAGCAGCGCCTCGGGCGCGATCCCCAGTTCCTCGGCCACGGTCTCGCGGCCCAGCAGATCAAGCAGCAGATCGGTGGCGGTATTGTCGCTCTCGGCAATCATCAGCAGCGCGGCGGTGTGCAGCGTCACCGGCGCATCCGTCGGGAAATCCTGCAGCCGCCCGGTGGGCAGCGAGCGGTGCGGCTCCGCGATCCGCAGCACCCGGTCCCAATCGGTCTTTCCGGCCCGCACCTCGCGCGCCAGCACCGAAAGGATTCCCAGCTTGAAGGCCGAGGCCACTGCCAGCGGATGCGCCGCGCCCTGCGCCGCCAGCACCTCGCCATCGCGCTGCACCAGCCAGGAAACCTCGGCGCCGAGCCCCTCCAGCCCCGCCACCGCCGCGCGCAGATCGGCCACCAGCGGCTCTGGCGCGCCAAACCTCAGCCCGGCGATCCGGCCCTGATCATCGAGAACGATGCGCACCGGCACCTCATGGCTGGCGCTGCGCAACTCGCCAGCGCCGCTGGGCTGCAGATCGATCTCCTCGACCGGCCCCACCTGCGCCGCCAATGTCTCCAACAGGCCATCGAGCTGCGCCTCGGGCACCGCTTGGGCAAACTCGGGCGTGACCGTCACCGCCCCGGCCCCATCGCTCAAAAGCGCCTGCAGCGCCGCCCGCTCGGCCTCTTGCGCCTTGGTGGGCGCCGCAAAGCCCATCCCGGCCAGCATCAGCGCGACCGCCAGAAATCCCCTCACGCCAATCACTCCCTCAAATCCCATCGGGCAAATCCAATTGCGCAAATGCAAAGAGAGGCCCCGGCAGGGCCCCTCTTTCATCTTTCCACAAATACGTCCGGGGGTGAATTGGCCATCGGCCAAGAGGGGGCAGAGCCCCCGCCCCTGCTCGGATTCAGTGCCGGAAGTGGCGCATTCCGGTGAAGACCATGGCAAGGCCCGCCTCGTCGGCCGCCGCGATCACCTCGTTGTCGCGCATCGAGCCGCCCGGCTGGATCACCGTGGTCGCGCCTGCAGCCGCCGCTTCGAGCAGACCGTCGGCGAAGGGGAAGAAGGCGTCGGAGGCCACGGCAGAGCCTTTGGTCAGCGCCTCGGGAAGCTCCAGCGCCTCGGCCATGCGCTCGGCCTTCTTGGCGGCGATCAGCGCCGAGTCGACACGGCTCATCTGGCCCGCGCCCACACCGACGGTGGCGCCGTTCTTGACGTAGACGATGGCGTTCGACTTCACGTGCTTGGCGACTTTCCACGCGAACAGCAGGTCCTGCAGTTCCGCGTCCGAGGGCTGGCGCTTGGTGACCACTTTGAGATCTTCCAGCGTGATCAGACCGTTGTCCTTGTCCTGCACGAGCATGCCGCCCGACACCTGACGGTAGGCGAGCCCCGGCTCTGCGGTGTTGGCAAGGCCGTTGGTGGTCAGCAGGCGCAGGTTCTTCTTCTTGGCAAAGATCTCCTTGGCCGCGTCATCGGCGCCCGGCGCGATCACCACCTCGGTGAAGATCTCGGTGATCGCCTCGGCGGTCTCGGCATCCAGCGGCTTGTTCAGCGCGACGATGCCGCCAAAGGCCGAGGTGCGGTCGCAGTCGAATGCCTTCTGGTAGGCTTCCTTCAGGGTCGCGCCCTTGGCGACGCCGCAGGGGTTGGCGTGCTTGATGATCGCGCAGGCCGGGCCGTCGGCGGGCAGAAACTCCGAGACCAGCTCGAAGGCGGCGTCGGTGTCGTTGATGTTGTTGTAGCTCAGTTCCTTGCCCTGATGCTGCACGGCGGTCGCCACGCCCGGACGGTCCGAGCCGTCGCGGTAGAAGGCGGCTTTCTGGTGCGGGTTCTCACCATAGCGCAGGGTCTGGGCAATCTCGCCCGAGAACACCCGGCGGCGCGGCGCGTCGTCGTTCAGCGCAGCGGCCATCCAGGTCGAGACGGAGGCGTCATAGGCGCCGGTGCGGGCATAGGCGACCTGCGCCAGCTTCTGGCGGAAGGCATAGGTGGTCGCGCCGTCATTGGCGTCAAGCTCGGCCAGCAGCGCCTCATAGTCGGCCACGTCGGTCACGACGTTGACGAAGGCGTGGTTCTTGGCCGCGGCGCGGATCATCGCCGGGCCGCCGATGTCGATGTTCTCGATACAGGTGTCGTAATCGGCGCCCTTGGCGACGGTTTCCTCGAACGGGTAGAGGTTGACCACCAGCAGGTCGATCCCGGTGATGCCATGCGCCTTCATCGCCTCGACATGCGCGGGGTTGTCGCGCAGCGCCAGCAGGCCGCCGTGGACGCGCGGGTGCAGCGTCTTGACGCGGCCGTCCATCATCTCGGGGAATTCGGTCACATCCGACACGTCGCGCACCGTGAGGCCCGCCTCGCGGATCGCCTTGGCGGAGCCGCCGGTGGAGAGCAGCTCGACACCCCTTGCGCTCAGCGCCTTGGCCAGGTCGATGAGACCGGTCTTGTCGGAGACGGAAATCAGAGCGCGGGCGACGGGGTGCAGATCAGGCATAAGGAGGGTCCCAGATGGTTCAGAGCGTCACATCCGGCTCGTCCTGGGCAAGGTCTCGGATCGCGACAGCGGTGTCCTGCGCTTTACCCAGCGACCAGCGGATGCGCGTCGCATACTCTATCGCGCGCCCGGATAAAACGATCTGTTGCGCCCCGCGGGGCCTCAAACGGCCCTTTTCGAGGTAAACCGAGCTTTCAAGGGATAAATCCGCGCCCGGCTCGGTGCGAAACACCCAGATCTCGCCCGACCGCAGCGCCAGAGAGACCGCCGTGCCGCCCATGTCGATCTCGGCATCCACGTCCGGATGCAGGTGAAAACGAATCTCATAGGGAATGCCCGAAAGCCCCGCCTTGTCGATCCGCCGGTCGAAGGCCTTGCGATCCCCGGCGTCGAGCGCAAACAGCATGTCTTCGCCCGACAGCATGCGCCCATCCAGTGTCAGTTCCAGCTTGCGCGCGTGGGTCAGCCCGTGGCTGCGTTTCCAGCCGTCATGCGCGCCCTCGAAGCGCCAGCCAGAGGCGTCCTGCTCAAGCTCCACCGGCACATCGGCGGGCGCCTCGACGATCAATTCGCGCTCGATGCCGCCGATCCGGCGACGCGCGCCGAGCTTGGAACTGGAGGAGGCATCAAGGCACAGCGTCGAATGCGAGGGCGTGGCGCGTCCCGCGCGGCGCCATTCCTCGCCAAAGACTTTGCCCGCGCCGCAGCTGACGATCAGCGGACGTCGCCCCGAGGTCAGCTCAAAGCCCAGCGTCGCGGCATGCGCCTCGGCGGAGGCGCGTCCCGCCGGAGGTGCGGCGGCGTCGATGATCACCGTGCTGCGCCCGCCTGCCAGCCGCGCAAACCCCATGGCCAGCCCCTCGACCGGGCGGCGCCGCACGCCAGAGGCCGCCAGCGCCTGATCGAGCCGCCCCTCGGCGCCGCGCCCGCCGCCGTGGAACCGCGCCAGCCCGCCATCGGCATGACGCAGCGCGCGCAGGCTCGGCGCGATACGGGTGATCGCGTTGAGGTGCGCGGGACCGGGCTCGATATCGCCCTCTTCCAGCGCCGCGCGCGCCCATGTCAGCAGGGTGAAGACCTCAAGCAGTTCTTCGGGGTTGCGCGTCGGCAGCCCGCCCGCCACGTCGATCTGCCGGGTGCATTCCAGATCCAAGGCGCGGCGCGCCGGATCGAGATAGGCGCCCATCCCTTCCAGCGAAAGCGACGCGTAGATCAACCCGGTGAGCGCCTCGAAGCGCGGCAGTCCGGGCAGCGCCGCACCCCGCCGCTTGGCCAGAAAGCGGGTCTGCGCCGCCAGCGCGCGGTAAAAGCGCGTCGATTGCTCTGGAGTCATGCCGCGCAGCAGGAACAGCGCGTGATGGATCCAGCGGATCAGCCGCCGTCCCGACAGCTCGGGCACCCAGCCCGGCCCGGTGCCGCGCCCATAGCGGTCGATCCAGCCCATCAGCCAGTTCTGCGCGAGTTCCCGCGCCTGCGCGTCCCCCACCGCCGCAAGATCGTCAAGCCAGCCGAAGGCATGGATCTCTTCCTGCCACGCGCTGTCGTCGACTTCGATGTCCCAAATGCTGGTGCCCGGTGCTTCGGCCAGATAGCCGGCGAACATCAGGTTCCCGGCGCAAAGCTGCCGCCCGCGGGCAAATTGACCGGTCGCGCGCGGCTCGGGCTGCGAGACAAAGGCGGTGGCGCTTCCGGCCCGCGCGGCGAGCCGCGAATGCACGCGGTTGAGAAACTGCGTGGCGGTGACCGACCAGCTCGCCATATCTACCATGCCCTGCCCTTCTGCCCGCCTCGGGGCTTTTGCGGCAAGGGTAGACCCGGCAGAGGCGCAAGTCACCGGGCAAGCGGCTTAAATCGCGCAAACGCGATGCCATGCACCCGCCTTTGCGGCCTGCGCGCAACGCCGGACGGCCCCGCCGCCCGGAAACGAGGCAGGCTTACCCGGCGGGCTTTTCCAGAACCGCCATGTAAAAGCCGTCCATGCCGCCGCGCTCGGGCCAGAAGTCCGGACGCAGCCGCAGGCCGCCTTCTTCGCTGCGCCAGCCGTCTTCGATCCACGGCGCGTCGAGCGGCAGAACCTTCAGCCCGTCGTGGCGCGTCAGCGCCTCTTCGATGTGGCATTCGCCCTCGTCGGGCAGCAGCGAGCAGGTACAGAACACCAAACGCCCGCCCGGCTTCAGCAGCGACAGCGCGTGATCGAGCATCGCCTCCTGCAGGCCGATCAGCTCCGAAATGCCCTCGCCCTGTTTGGCGTGGGGCAGATCGGGGTGGCGGCGGATGGTGCCGGTGGCCGAACAGGGCGCGTCCAGCAAGATCGCGTCATAGCTGCCGGTCGCCTCCAGCGCGTCGCCCACCTGCGTCTTGGCCTTCAGCCCGGTGCGGATGAGGTTCTCGAGCACCCGCGCCATGCGGCCCTCCGAAAGGTCGAGCGCCGTGACCTCGGCCCCGCCTGCGGCCAATTGCAGTGTCTTGCCCCCCGGCGCGGCGCACATGTCCAGCACTTGCAGGCCCTTCACGTCGCCCAGCAGCTTGGCGGGCAGCGCCGCGGCGGCATCCTGCACCCACCATCCACCCTCGTCGAAACCGGGCAGCGCCGAGACCTGACCGGGATCCGCCAGCCGCAGCGAGCCGGTGGGCAGAAGGTCGGCCCCAAGCCGCTCGGCCCAGCCTTCGGCATTCGCGCTGACCGAAATATCAAGCGGAGCGCCCGCCAGATGTGCGCGCTCCATCTCCGCAACGGCTGGGCTGCCCCATGCCGCGACCAGCGGATCTCGCAGCCAGCGCGGCAGGCGCGGCACGCGCAGTTTGGCCCACAGCTCGGGGCCCTCGTCGGCGAGCCTTCGCAGCACCGCGTTGACCATGCCCGACATGGTCTTGGTCTTGCGATCGGCGGAACTCAGGCTGACGCAATCGTTCACCACCCCATGCGCCGCGCCGCCGGTGCAAAGCTCATAGGCGCCAAGCCGCAGCACGTTGCGCACCGACAGCGGCGGCGCCTTGCGCAGCCGCGGCTTCAGCACCTGATCACAGCGCGGCAGGTTGCGCAGCACATCGGTCGCGAGCCGCTGCGCCGCCGCGCGGTCCGCCGGGTCGAGCCGCGCAAAGGATCCGGCCTGCATGGCGTCGCTCAGTTGGCGCCCTTGCCCCAGCACCTGCCCAAGCAGCGCCACCGCCGCGGCCCGCGCGGGGCTCGCCGACGGGGTCTCCTTGGTTTTGCCCGGACGCTTGCCCTTGCCGGGGCGTTTTGTGCTCTCTGCCATCGGACCCACTCCGCGAACCTGCGGGTCTTGCCCGCGCCTGATCTCGGGGCCTATATCAAGGGGACCCACGCAAGGAAAGCGCGCCCGAGGAGGGCATAGCCATGAGCGACGAGACACGCCCCGAGATTTCCGCCGATCTTCCCCCCGCCGCGCAGCGCGCGCTGGCCGAGGCCGAAGCGCGCCGCAAGGCCGAAGCCGAGGCCCGCGCCAAGGCCCCGCAGGCCAAGGAATACGGTGGACGCGACGGACTCGACCCGGCGCGCTATGGCGACTGGGAGAAGAAAGGCATCGCGATCGACTTCTGAGATCGCGCACCTTCCGCGACGCCAGCGCCTGTTGACGCGCCCGCCCGCCTTGGCAATCGTCGGATTATCCGTCGATCAAAGAGGTAAAGCGTGCCGCCCCCTGCCGAAACCGGCTTTCACGCGCTGAGCGCAGCGGACACGGCGACCCGCCTTGGCGTGGCGCCGGACGCCGGCCTGTCCGGGGCCGAGGCCGACAAGCGGCTGGCACAGGTCGGCCCGAACCGGCTGCGCGAGCAGAAACCCCAAAGCCTTCTGACGCTCCTCCTGCACCAATTGCGCAGCGTCATCGTCTGGCTCTTGGTCGCGGCCGCCGGGTTCTCGCTGCTGGTGCAGGACCACGTAGAGGCGCTGGCGATCCTCGCGGTGCTGGCGCTCAACACCGCCATCGGCTTTTTCACCGAATTGCGCGCCGCCCGCTCGATGGAGGCGCTGCTGCATATGGCCGAGGTGCAGACCCGCGTGCGGCGGGGCGGCGCCGCACGGATGGTAGATGCCCGCGATCTGGTGCCCGGCGACGTGGTGATCCTCGAAGCGGGCGACGTGATCACCGCCGATCTGCGGCTGACGCGCGCCTCGGGCCTCTATGCCGATGAATCCGTGCTCACCGGCGAATCGCTGCCGGTGGAGAAGAGCGCCGATCCCGCCGCGCCCGAGGCTCCGCTCGCCGAACGCCGCAGCATGGTCTTCAAGGGCACGGCGCTGACCCGCGGCAGCGGTGAGGCCCTCGTCACCGCCACCGGGATGGCGACCGAACTGGGGCGCATCTCGAAACTGGCGCAGGAAGCCGAGGCCGAGGCGTCGCCGCTGGAACGGCGGCTGGCGCGGCTGGGGCAAAAATTGGTGTGGCTGACTCTGGCCCTCGCGCTGGTGATGATCGGTGCCGGGGTGGCGCGCGGCCATGCGCTGATCGACATGATCCAGACCGGCGTCGCACTCGCCGTCGCGGCAATCCCCGAAGGGCTGCCGGTGGTCGCGACGCTCTGCCTTGCGCGCGGCATGTGGCGCATGGCGCGGCACAACGCGGTGATCACACGGCTCGCGTCGGTGGAAACGCTGGGCGCGACGACGGTGATCCTCACCGACAAGACCGGCACCCTCACCGAGAACCGCATGCAGGTGGCGCGTTTTCTGCTGGACGAGGGCGATACCGCGTTCCCGCCGGAAAGTGCCGTGGCAAAGGGATCCCCCCTCGCGCTGGCGCTGCAGGTCGGCGCGCTGTGCAACGGCGCCGAGCTTGGGCAGGATGGCACGCGCGGCACTGGCGATCCGATGGAACTGGCGCTTCTGGAGGCGGCAAAAGACGCGGGCATTGCGGCGGACACCCCGGCGCTGATCGAACATGCTTTCGACCCCGAGCGGCGCATGATGGCGACAGTGCACGCGGGCGACGGCGGCGTGCTCTACGCGGTGAAGGGCGCGCCGGAGTCGGTGCTTGAGGTCTGTGACCGGGTTCTGAGCGCATCAGGAGAGACCCGCCTCGACGAGACCGCGCGTGCCCGCTGGCTGGCGCGCAACGAAGCCGCGGCGGCGGATGGTCTGCGCGGGCTGGCGCTGGCGATGAAACATGCCGCAACCCCGGATGAGGCGCCCTACGAAGGGCTGACCCTGCTGGGGCTGGTGTGTTTCGCCGATCCGCTGCGCGCCGATGTGCCCCCCGCCATCGCCGCCTGCCGCGCCGCGGGGATCCGCGTGGTGATGATTACCGGCGATCACGCCCAAACCGCCGCCCGCATCGCCCGCGACGCGGGTCTGCACGAGGGCGCGGCAGAGGTGATCGAAGGCAGCGCGCTCGCCGGGTTCGATCCCGCCACCGCCAGCGAGGACGACCGCGCCCGGCTGCGCCGCGCCGATGTTTTCGCCCGCGTCGCGCCGGAGATGAAGCTGGCGCTGGTCGCCGCCTATCAGCGCGACGGCGAAATCGTTGCGATGACCGGCGATGGGGTGAATGACGCCCCGGCGCTGAAGAAGGCCGACATCGGCATCGCCATGGGCCAGCGCGGCACGCAGGTGGCCCGCGAGGCGGCGCATATGGTGCTGCGCGACGACCGTCTCGCCACCATCGTCGAGGCGGTGCATCAGGGGCGGGTGATCTTCGGCAATATCCGCAAATTCGTGGTCTATCTAATGTCGTGCAACCTGTGCGAGGTGCTGGTTGTCACGCTGGCGGTCAGCGCCGGGTTGCCAGCGCCGTTGCTGCCGCTGCAGATCCTCTTTCTCAACCTCGTGACAGATGTCTTCCCCGCCTTCGCGCTGGGGATGGGCCGGGGCGATGCGCAGGAGATGCAGCGCCCGCCGCGCGATCCCGCCGAGCCGATCCTTGGCCGCGCACAATGGATTTGGATCACCGCGCTTGGCGGTCTGCTGGCCGCCGCGACGCTGGGGGCCTTTGCGCTGGCGCTCTACGCGCTGCATCTGCCTGGCGAGGAGGCGATCACCGTCGCCTTCGTGACGCTGGCGCTGGCGCAGCTGTGGAACGTCTTCAACATGCGCGCGCCGGGCACCGGGCTTTTGGACAATGACGTGTTGCGCAACCCCTACGTCTGGGGCGCGCTGGCGCTCTGCACCGGGCTCATCGCCGCGGCGCTGTGGCTGCCGGGGCTGTCGCAGGTGCTGCGCCTGCCCTCTCCGGGCGGTATCGGGCTGGGGCTGGCCTTTGGCCTGAGCCTCGTGCCGCTGGTCGTTGGACAGATCGCGACCGGGCTGCGCGCAGCCCGGCCCAGTGAAGCCCGGCCCGATGAACCTGCGCCTGAATCAGGCGCACAGGTTCGTCGCTGAGTTCAGTCGCCGAGGCCAAGCACGTCGAGCATGTCATACTCGCCCGGTGCCTTGTCCTGCCCCCAGACCGCCGCCTTCAGCGCACCGCGGGCAAAGAGCGCGCGGTCCGAAGCGATGTGCTTGAGCGAGATCCGCTCGCCCGCGGCGGCAAAGATCACCTCATGCTCGCCCACCACGTCACCGCCGCGCAGCGCGGCAAAGCCGATGGTGCCGCGCTCACGCGCGCCGGTGATGCCGTCGCGGCCCCGGTCCGAGGCTTCCGAAAGCGTCACGCCCCGGCCCTCTGCCGCCGCCTCGCCCAGCATCAGCGCGGTGCCCGAGGGCGCATCGACCTTGCGGTTGTGGTGCATCTCGACGATCTCGATGTCCCAATCCTCATCGAGCGCCGCGGCCACCTGCTTGGTCAGCTTGGTGAGCAGGTTGACCCCAAGGCTCATGTTGCCGGCGCGGACGATCACCGCGTGGCGCGCGGCGGCGCGGATCTTTTCCAGATCGCTCTCTTCGAGGCCGGTGGTACCGATCACATGCACCGCGCGGGCCTGCGCCGCTAATTCGGCGAACTGCACAGTCGCGGCGGGCGCGGTGAAGTCGAGCACCGCTTGCGCCTTGGCGAAGGTCTCGAGCGGGTCATCGCTGACGGTGATGCCCATCTCGGTGCCACCCATGCAGGTGCCGAGATCGCGGCCCACCCAATCATTGCCCTCACGCTCGACCGCGCCGACGAGTTTGACCTTGTCGCTGGCCAGCACCTCGCGCACCAGCATCTGGCCCATGCGCCCCGACACGCCCGTGACGACAATCCCCGGCAGTTCCGACATCTTGCTCTCCGTTCCGCGTAGCTTTGCGCCCGGCTTACTCTGCCTCGGGGCGGTTGGCAAAGCAGATGTCCCAAAGGAAGGCGCACTGCCGCAGAGGGCACATTCTGACCTTGGCCTTCGCGCGGTGTAGCGAGAGGCAAGAAATGCGCCCTTCTACCCCGCCGCGCCGCGTGCAGATCTCGGTGACATCTTCTTGGCAAAGCCCTGCGGGAGGCCTATGTCTGCGCCATGGCAAAAAACAGATTCCACGAGGGCTCCGGCCCCAGCCAGAGACAGCTTCGGGTCGGCGAACTCATTCGCCGGACCTTGGCGGACGTGCTCAATCGCGGCGATGTGCACGACCCCGAGCTGAACCGGCTTTCGATCACCGTCGGCGAAGTGCGCTGCTCGCCCGATCTCAAGGTGGCCACCGCCTATGTGGTGCCCCTTGGCGGCAAGGACAGCGGCAATATGTTCGAGCTGCTCGAGCGCAACAAATCCGAGCTGCGCCGCGCGATCTCGAAAGAGATGACGCTGAAATACGCGCCCGACCTGCGCTTCCGCCTCGACGAGACCTTTGACCGGCTCGATGAAACCCGGCGGCTGTTCTCGCAAGAAAAAGTGCGCCGCGACCTTGATGGCCCGTCGGACGAGGACGACGACGCGTGAGCCTGCGCGCCGCCCTGACCGCGCTGTCGCTGGCGGCGGCGGCGCTCGTGCCTTCGCTGGCCGCTGCGGTAAGCTGTGAGAGCAAGACCTTCGAGGATCGCGACTACACGCTCTGCCGGGTTGGCGCAGACGAGGACCTGCGCACCTTCCTGCGCGCGCCGGGTGGCGAGGTCTGGGGGCATTTCGCCTCTCTCGACGCCGCGCTGCGCGAAAAGGGGAAGCGGCTGGTCTTCGCGATGAACGCGGGCATGTACCATGAGGACCGCGCCCCGGTCGGCCATTATGTCGAGGACGGCACCGAGGAGATGCGCGTCATCTCCAGCCCCGGCCCCGGCAACTTTGGCCTGCTGCCGAACGGCATCCTGTGCATCGCGGAAGGCACCGCACAGGTCTATGAGACCCGCGACTTCCTCGCCAAGAAGCCGCAGTGCCGCTATGCGACGCAATCCGGGCCGATGCTGGTCATCGACGGCGAACTGCACCCGCGGTTCCTGCCCGATAGCACGTCGCGCTACATCCGCAACGGCGTCGGCACCTCGGCGGACGGCAAGGATCTGATCTTTGCCATCTCGGAGGAACCGGTGAGCTTTTACGAGTTCGGCACGCTGTTCCGCGATGGTCTGGACATGCCCAACGCGCTGTTCTTCGACGGCAATGTCTCGCGGCTCTTCGCGCCCGACTTTGGACGCACCGACATCGGTCGCCCGCTTGGACCCATCGTCGGGGTGGTCGAGCCATCGAGCTGAGCAGCCCCGCCTTCGCGCCGCCGAAGGTGGCGCTATCGCCGCGCCCCCGGCTTGCCTTGCAGGCCCCCGCGGCCTACCCAGATATCAAAGACTTCCGGAGGTGACATGGACGGCGTGATGGATCGCAACGAAGCCAAGGACCTGCAATCGCTGACCGCGCAGCTGCTCGACGTGGCGAAACAGGCGGGCGCAGATGCTGCCGACGCCATCGCCATCGACGGCACCTCGCTCAGCATCGACGTGCGCGGCGGCGCGCTGGAACAGGCCGAACGCGCCGAAGGCACCGACATCGGACTGCGCGTGCTGATCGGCCAGCGCAGCGCGGTGGTATCCGCCTCGGACGTGAAGTCCGAGACGCTGCGCGCCATGGCCGAACGCGCCGTGGCCATGGCCCGCGAAGCGCCCGAAGACCCCTATGCCGGGCTCGCCGATCCTTCGCAGCTAGCGCAGGACTGGGATCTTGCGGCGCTCGAACTGGCCGACCCCGCCGCCGATCCGGCACCCGACGCGCTGCAGCGCGATGCGCTGGAGGCCGAAGCCGCCGCGCTGGCGGTGAACGGCATCACGCAGGTGCAGGCCTCTTCGGCCTCTTACGGCGCGCAGCGCGTGCATCTTGCCGCCAGCAACGGCTTTTCCGGCGGCTACGCCCGCACCTCGCGCTCCACCTCCTGCGTCGCTATCGCTGGCAGCGGGCTGGGCATGGAGCGGGACTATGATGGCGACAGCCGCACCTTCCAAAGCGACCTGCGCAGCCCCGCCGAGATCGGCCAAAGCGCCGCTGAGCGCGCGCTGGAGCGGCTAAACCCTCGCAAGCCCAAGACCGGCGCCTATCCGGTGCTGTTCGACGAGCGTATCTCGGCCTCGCTGATCGGGCATCTGGTTTCGGCGGCCAATGGCGCGGCGGTGGCGCGCGGCGGCTCTTGGCTGCGCGACGCGCTTGGTGAGCCGGTGCTGCCCGACGCCCTGTCGCTGATCGAGGATCCGCACCGCGCCCGCGTGTCGGGCTCGCGCCCCTTCGACGCCGAGGGTCTGCCGACGCAGCGCCGTGCGCTGGTCAAGGACGGTGTACTGCAGGGCTGGACGCTTGATCTGGCCAATGCCCGCAAGCTTGGCATGGACCCCACCGGCAACGCCGCGCGCGGGCCCTCCTCGGGCCCTTCGCCGACGGTCTGGAACCTTGCGCTGACGCAGGGCGAGAAGACCCGCGCGCAGCTGATCGCCGAGATGGGCCGGGGCCTTCTGGTCACTTCGATGATCGGCGCGACGATCAACCCCAACACCGGCGACTACTCGCGCGGGGCGGCTGGCTGGTGGATCGAGAACGGCGAGCTGGCCTATCCGGTCTCGGGCGTCACCATCGCGGGCAACCTGCGGCAGATGCTGCGCTCGGTTGTGCCGGCCAATGATGCGCGGCCGTGGCTGTCGCGGGTGGTGCCCTCGCTGCTGGTCGAGGGGCTGACGCTTGCCGGCGAGTGACAGCGACCGCCTGCTGCTCGAGCGCGCCGCCCGCGAGGCGGGCGCGCTGGCGAAATCTTTCGGCGCCAATGATCTCGACGTGCGGCGCAAGGAGGCGGACGGCAGCCCGGTAACCGCCGCCGATCTGGCGGTGAACGATCTTCTTGGCAGCACCTTGCGCACCGCCCGCCCCTCCTATGGCTGGCTCTCCGAAGAAAGCGCCGAAGACCCCGCCCGCCACGCCGCCGAGCGGGTGTTCATCATCGACCCGATCGACGGCACCCGCAGCTTTATCGAGGGCGCCGATACATGGGCGCATTCGCTCGCGGTCGCCGAGAACGGGCAGATCACCGCCGCCGCGGTCTACCTGCCAAAGCGCGACCTGCTCTACAGCGCCGCCGCCGGTCAGGGCGTGACGCTCAACGGCGTGCCGATCCGCACCACCGGCACTTCGGTGCTGGAAGAGGCCGAAGTTCTGGCCCCGCGCCCGGTGATCGACGCGCCCTATTGGCGCGTGCCGCTGCCGCCGCTGCGCCGCGCGCACCGGCCCTCGCTGGCCTACCGGCTGGGACTGGTGGCCGAAGGCCGGTTCGACGCCATGCTGACCTTCCGCCCGACGTGGGAGTGGGACATCGCCGCGGGCACGCTGCTGCTGCAAGAGGCTGGCGCCACGGTCACCGACCGGCTGGGCCGACCGCTGCGGTTCAACGCGCGGCATCCGCAGCACCCGGGCGTTGTCGCCGCCAACCCGGCGCTGCATGGCGACATCATGAACCGGCTGACCCTCGCCCCTTAGCCGCCCCTGATCGACCTGCCTGCGCCACGCGATCATCGTCTCGTGATCACGGAAACCACCTGACCCGCGGTCGAATCTTGACGCTGCGGCCGCAGAAAGTAGGTTGCGCGCGTCAACACGGGAAAGGATCCCCCATGCCTCAACGACTTCACCTCGTCTTCGGCGGCGAGCTCGTCACCCCCGAAAAATCCGTGTTCAAGGACGTGAACGACATCCATATCGTCGGCATGTACCCCGATTACGCCTCTGCCTATGACGCCTGGAAGGCCGAGGCGCAGCGCACGGTCGACAACGCCCACATGCGCTACTTCATCGCCCATATCCACCGTCTGCGGGACGAGGAAACCGAAGTGTCGCCGACCGAAGAACTCGGCTGACCCGCATGGGGCGCAGGCCGTTTTCCCTTGCGGCCTATCTGGCCTACGCCCGCGGTCGCGGCGGCGCCTCGGCGCCGGTCAGCGCCCCGCCGCGTCCTAGTGGCGCGCTGCTCTGGCTGCATGCGGGCGGGCCCGGCTCGGGCCGCGCCCTCGCCGCTCTGGCCGCGCGGCTGCTGGTCCAGCGCCCCGACCTGTCGCTCATGGTGACCGGGCAGCCCGATCACCCGCCCGAAGGCGCGCTGCCCGTCCCCCTGCCCGGAGAGACCCCGGCGGAAGTCGAGGCCTTCTGCGCCCATTGGCATCCGCAGGTGTGTTTCTGGATCGGTCAGGACCTGCGCCCGGCGCTGCTGCAGAAGATGCAGGACACTGGCACCAAGCTGGTGCTGCTCGACGCCCGTGACGCGCCATGGACCAGCCCTGCGCCCAGCTGGGTGCCGGACCCGGCAGGCGCGACGCTGCAGCTGTTCGACCGCATCTGCCCGGTGGATGACCCCGCCCGCCGCCGTCTGCGCCGCGCCGGCGTCGAAGAGCGGGCCATGCCCGCCACCGGCCCGATCACCGACAGCGCGCCGCCGCTCGATTGCAACGCAGCGCTTTACGAAGAAATGGCCGGGGTTCTGACCGGGCGCCCGGTCTGGCTCGCCGCGCGGCTGCGCAGCGCGCGCGAGGCCGAGGAGGTGCTGCTGGCGCATAAACGCGCGGTGCGCCTCGCGCACCGGCTGCTGCTCATCCTCGTGCCCGCCACCTATGATCTCGCCCCCGAGATCGCCGAGGCGGCGCGGACCTCCGGGCTGCGGCTCTGCGCATGGGAAGCGGGTGAAATGCCCGATGAGAACACGCAGGTTCTGGTCACCGAGGACGCCTCGGAACTGGGCCTGTGGTACCGGCTGGCGCCGGTGGCCTTCCTTGGCGGCTCGCTGGTCAATGGCCACGGCGGCGAGGATCCGATGGAGGCGGCGGCGCATGGCACGGCCCTGCTTTACGGGCCCAACGTCGGGCGCCATCTGCCCGCCTATTCGCGGCTTGCAGAGGCCGGCGCGGCGCGCATCGTGCGCGATTTCGACTCGCTTGGCGCGGCGCTCACGCAGCTTGTGGCCCCCGACCGCGCCGCCGCCATGGCCCATGCGGGCTGGGATGTGATCACCGAGGGCGCCGAGCTGACCGACGAGATGATCGCACTGGCCTGCGGCTGGTTCGACGAAACGGAGCACGCCTGATGCGCGCGCCCGACTTCTGGCAAACCGCCCCCGAGGCCCCCGCGTGGCAGGCACGACTGCTTGCGCCGCTGGGCGCGCTCACCGCAGCCGCCACCGCGCGGCGCGTGGCCAAGGGACCCGGCGCACGCGTCGGGGTTCCGGTGATCTGCGTCGGCAATATCAACGCCGGCGGCACCGGCAAGACCCCGACCGTCATCGCTCTGCTCGAGCGGCTGAGCGAGGCGGGCGCGCATGTGGTCTCGCGCGGGCATGGCGGCAGCCTCTCGGGACCGGTCGAGGTGGACCCGCGTCAGCACAGCGCCGCCGAGGTCGGTGACGAGCCGCTGCTGCTGGCCGCCTTCGGACGAGTCTGGGTGTCGCGCGACCGCGCCGAGGGCGCTCGTGCCGCCGTGGCGGCGGGCGCCAAGGCGATCATCCTCGACGATGGCTTCCAGAACCCCGGCCTTGCCAAGGACCTCTCGATCATCGTGGTCGACGCGCGCTACGGTTTCGGCAATGGCCGCTGCCTGCCCGCCGGTCCCCTGCGCGAGCCGGTGGCGGTGGGGCTGCAGCGCGCCGATCTGCTGCTCTCGATCGGCGACGACGACGCGCAGCGGGCCTTCGACGCGCAATGGGGCGATCAGATCGCCCTGCCCCGCCTGCGCGGCGCGCTGGAGCCGCTGCAGACTGGCATGGACTGGCAGGACCTGCGCGCGCTGGCTTTCGCCGGCATCGGCCATCCCGAGAAGTTCTTTGCCACGCTCCGCAGCCTCGGTGCCGAGATCGTTCGGGGTGAGGCGCTGGAGGATCACCAGCCCTTCACACCCGCGCTGCTCACAAGGTTGGAGCGCGAGGCGCAGATGCTGGGCGCCCAGCTTGTCACCACCGAGAAGGACGCCGCGCGCCTGCCCGCCGCCTTCCGCCCCAAGGTGCTGAGCCTGCCGGTCCGCCTGCGCTTCAAAGACCCCGCACCGCTGGACGTTGGGCTGGAGAAGCTCGGGCTCTGAGAAGGCCTTTCATCTTTCCTCAAATACTCCCGCCGGAGGCGCCTTGCTGACACGACAAGCGCGGCGCCCGTGGAGGGCGTCGCGCTGCGAGTATTTTTAGAAAGATGAAAGGGTTATTCGGCGGCCCAGCCGCTGACCGATTTCACCTCGAGGAAGTCGAGAATGCCGAAGGATCCGCCCTCACGGCCATTGCCCGACTGTTTCATGCCGCCGAAGGGCGCGCCCGCGGCGCGGCCGGTGCCGTTGTTCTGCACCATGCCCGAGCGCAACTGCCGGGTCATCCGGTTCACCCGCGCGGCATCCTGGCTCTGCACGTAGTTGGTGAGGCCATAGGGCGTGTCATTGGCGACGCGCACAGCCTCTTCCTCGGTCTCGAACTTCATCACCGAGAGCACCGGGCCGAAGATCTCTTCGCGCGCGATGGTCATCTCGGGGGTCACATCGGCAAAGACCGTGGGGCGCACGTAGAAACCCTTGTTCAGCCCTTCGGGACGACCAAGGCCGCCCGCCACGAGGCGCGCGCCTTCGTCGATGCCCTTCTGGATGAGATCCTGGATCTTGCCCCACTGGACCTCGTTGACCACCGGACCGATGTGATCGCCTTCCTGCTGCGGGTCGGCGACCTTCACCGCCTCGGCGGCCTTTGCTGCCTGCTCGACCGCCGTGTCGTAGAAGGGCGCTTCGACCATCATGCGCGAAGGCGCGTTACAGCTCTGGCCGGAGTTCTCCATCATATGCAGCACGCCGCGCTTCACCGCCTCTGGATCGGCATCGGCGAAGACGAGGTTGGCGCCCTTACCGCCGAGTTCGAGATAGACGCGCTTGAGCGTGTCCGCAGCCGCCTTCGAGATCGCCCGGCCCGCGCGGGTCGAGCCGGTGAAGCTGACCATGTCCACGTCCACATGCGACGACAGCTGCGTGCCGACGCCCGCGCCATCACCGTTGACCAGGTTGAACACGCCCTTCGGGAACCCGGCCTCATCCATCATCTCTGCAAAGAGGATGGCGTCGAGCGGGCTTTCCTCGGAGGGCTTCAGCACCATGGTGCAGCCCGCGACGGCGGCGGCGCCAACCTTCAGCGTCACCTGGTTCATCGGCCAGTTCCACGGGGTGATCAGCGCCGCGACGCCCACCGCTTCATGGATGATCCGGTGCTCGGGAATGTCCTCGCGCAGCGCGTGCTCGAAGGGGAACTCCTTGGCGGCGCGGATGAAATTGGTGAGGTGAAAGGTGCCCGCCCCGACCTGATCCGAGCGCGACAGCGAGATCGGCGCGCCCATCTCGAGGGTCATCGCCTGCGCCATCTCTTCGGCCCGCGCCTTATAGACCTCGAGCAGCTTTTCGACATAGCCGATACGCTCGGCCACCGGGGTGGCCATCCAGCCCGGCAGCGCGGCCTTGGCGGCGGCGACGGCGGCGTCGGTGTC
This sequence comes from Salipiger sp. CCB-MM3, assembly GCF_001687105.1. NCBI lineage: Bacteria > Pseudomonadati > Pseudomonadota > Alphaproteobacteria > Rhodobacterales > Roseobacteraceae > Salipiger > Salipiger sp. CCB-MM3. The sequence goes on along the minus strand of NZ_CP014596.1, from coordinate 571,470 downwards.
GGCCTGATCGCCCAGCGAGATGACCGCGCAGGGCTCTTCGGTGGCCGGGTTAATCACGGCGTGGTCGCGCGGCGTGACCGGGTCCACCCATTGACCGTCGATGTAGAACTGGCGCTTCTCGATCATGATGCTCTCCGCAAGTCTGGAACTGAGTCTGGATTTGATCAAATTATCCCTGGCGGCACAGTGTCACTGCGTCGCGGGCTCCGCAAGCGGCCTCTTTACATCAGGTTTGCAGGACGTATCTATTTCGCGAGACCAAACGCCGATCACTCGGACAGGAAAGGACTATTCCAATGGCTCTTCGCATCAACGACACCATCCCGAACCTTCACGTGGTCACCGATCAGGGCGAATACGACCTGCACGACTGGATCGGCGACAGCTGGGCGATCCTGTTTTCGCACCCGAAGGACTTCACGCCTGTCTGCACCACCGAGTTCGGCGCGGTCGCACAGCTGGCCGACGAATGGGCCAAGCGCGGCACCAAGGTGATGGGCATCTCGGTCGACGGCGTCGAAGAGCACAAGAAGTGGAAAGGCGACATCGAAGCGGTGGCCGGCTCCGAAGCGGGCTTCCCGATCATCGCCGATGACGGGCTGGAAGTGGCCAAGGCGCTCGACATGCTGCCCGCCGACGCCTATCTGCCCGACGGCCGTACCCCGGCGGACAGCGCGACCGTGCGCTCGGTCTTCATCGTCGCGCCGAACAAGAAGGTGCAGCTGATGATGACCTACCCGATGTCGGTGGGCCGCAACTTCGCCGAGGTGCTGCGCGCGCTCGACGGTCTGCAGCGCACCTATGAGCAGCCGCTGGCGACCCCGGCGAACTGGGAGACCGGTCAGGACGTGATCGTCGCCTTGTCGCTCGACAACGAGGCGGCGGCGGCCAAATACGGCGAGCTGGACATCAAGCTGCCCTACCTGCGCTTCGCCAAGAACCCGGACTGACGCGCAGTTCTTAGGTACTGATTTGGGAAACCACCCGGCGGCGCCGCCGGGTGGTTTTCTTTTGCCAGTCCGCCAATCATGTGGGCGTGGCAAAGCGTGCGCTCGCGGCAAATGCGAGGAACGGCGCTTTAAAACTCCCTTGGGTGGTGTGTCTGCGCCGCTGTCCTGCTAAACTCGAAACAAGTCTTTTTGTAACTTACCAATCCATTGAAATCACGACTTGAATCGAGGCCTACATGCCGCGCGACATATTGCGACTTCTTTCCATTCTCCTGCTTTCTCTGACCGCCTGCATCGCCATCCCCGCCATCGCGCAGGAAACCGCCGATGCCCCGCCCGAGGCCGCTGCTGAAGAGCCGCCCTCCCCCGCCGAGCAAGTGATCGAAGGTGCCGAGGAACGGGGCCGTCAGGCCGCGATCAGCCGGCCAGAGGTGCTCTCGGCGGCGGGTGCCGCCGATGCACCGCTGGAGCCCGAGAGCGATGCTGCGCTGCTCACCGCGCTGGCCAATCCGTCGATCCCGTCTGACGAACTGGCGCTGCGCACGCTGCCGCTGACCGCCGCCGAGCTTTCGCAGCTGGCGCAGGCCTGGGAGGGGATCGCCAAGGGCATGACCAAGGCGGTGGTGCAAGAGCAGATGGCGATCAACGCTCGCGAGGCCAATGGCGAAGAGGTGCCGCGCGAGCGGCTGACCCAGCTTACTGAGGTCCGCAATGACGCCTTCGAGAACCTCAGCACCGTGGTCGCCGCGCTGGAAGCCAAGGGCGGCGACGAGGCCGAGGTTGCGGGCTACCGCGCCTACCGGGCGGCCATTCATGTCGACGAAACCCAGCGCGCCGATTGGCGCACGCTGCTGTCGCAGGCGGCGAACTGGGCGACGGATGAAGATGGCGGCGTGCAGCTGGCGCTGCGCGTGGCGGTCATCGTCGGCTCGCTGCTGGGTCTGCTGATCCTCGCCCGCGCGGTGCGCGGCGTGGCGCGCCGGGCGCTCTCGCGGGTACCCGACCTGTCGAAACTGCTGCAGGCCTTCATCGTCATGGTGATCTACTGGTTGACCATCGCGTTCGGGTTGATGATCGTGCTCAGCGCCTTGGGGATCGACGTCACACCGCTCTTCGCTCTGGTCGGCGGCGCGTCCTTCATCATCGCCTTCGCCATGCAGGACACGCTGGGCAACCTTGCGGCCGGACTTATGATCATGATCAACCGGCCCTTCGACGAGGGCGATTACGTCACCGTGGCGGGCACCGGCGGCACGGTGCAATCGGTGTCCATCGTCTCGACCACCGTGCTGACGCCCGACAATCAGGTGATCGTCATCCCCAACTCCAAGGTCTGGGGCGACGTGATCACCAATGTCACCGCCAGCGCCACGCGCCGCGTCGATCTGACCTTCGGCATCGGCTACGGCGACTCGATCGAAAAGGCGCAGGAGGTGCTCGAAAAGGTGGTGGCCGAGCATCCGCTGATCCTCGACGATCCGGCGCCGGTGGTGCGGGTCAACGCGCTGGGGGCCAGTTCGGTGGATTTCATCTGCCGGCCATGGGTGAACGTCGAGGATTACTGGACGGTCTACTGGGACCTCACCCGGCAGGTGAAGGAGGCCTTCGACCGCGAGGGGATCTCGATCCCCTTCCCGCAGACCGACATGCATGTGCATATGGCCAAGCCCGGCGCGCTGCCCTTCACCGAGGAGCCCGGAAAAACCGCGCCGCCCGAGGAGGGCACGCCCTATCACGCGCGCGAGGATCGGGTGACCTCGTTCCGGCGCGGCGACGAGGGCTATGACGAGGACAGTGACAACACCTGAAGCGCTAGCCGCGCCGCCTCAGATGTTGAAATCATAGACCCCGCTGCGGCGGCGCGGGATCGACTGACGCTCGATCATCCGGCGGGTGTGCGGACGCTCCGACCCGCGGTGCAGCGCCATCAGCCGCTCGAACGTACCGCCGTCGGCCTTGGTCCGGCGCGTATTATGGCGGATGTATTCGACCCATGTGGGCACGTGGTAGGTCTCTTCCCACATCCGCGGGTTCTCGAGATCGCGCATCAGCACCCAGTTCTGCGCCCCGTCCCGGATGCGCACGCGGCGGCGCTCGGCCATGATCGCAAGGAACTCCGGCACGTCGTCCGGGTCGATCTCGAACTCGGTCGAGGCGACGATCGGACCGCTGCGCATCTTCAGGTCGAGATGCAGCACCGGCTCTTTGAAGCGGTCGAGCGGCGACAGATCGAGATCGCTGTATTCCGGCAGCGGCATCTTGAACCCAATCACGGCGGCGATCGCCAGCAGCACCGCCGCGCCGCCGAGCGCCGTGCTGAGCCCCCAGCCGTCCGACACCGACCCCCAGACCCAGCTGCCCGCCGCCATGCCGCCGAAGCTGGCCGACTGGTAGAGCGCGATGGCCCGCCCGACGACCCAGCGCGGCGTCGACAGCTGCACCGTCACGTTGAACAGCGACAACGCCACGGTCCACGCCATGCCGTTGAGCAGCAGCGCGGGCAGGCACAGCAGCAGCGTCGGCGCCACCGCAAGGATCGACGTGCCGGTCACCGCTGCCAGCGCCGCGACCCGCACCAGATGCTCGTTGTCGAACCGGTCGCGCAGCCGCGCGTTGTTGAGCGCGCCGATCACCGCGCCGACGCCGAAACAGCCCAGCATGATCCCGAAGGTCGAGGCGTCGCCGCCCAGCCTTTCATGGGCGATCAGTGGCAGCAGCGACAGCACCGCGACCGATCCCAAGCCAAAGAGGAAGGCGCGCGCCATGACGTTCATCAGGTTCGGCGACATGGCGACATAGCGCAGCCCCGAGCCCACCGCGAGCCGCATCGGCTCGGGCGGCAGCGAACTGTCCGGCGGCGGCGACTTCCAGCGCCAGAGCACGGCGATCATCGGCAGATAGCTCACCGCGTTCAGCGCGAAGGCCGCCGCGGCCCCTGCCACGGCGACGATGACCCCGCCGATCGCCGGACCGACCGAGCGCATGGCGTTGAACGCCATGGAGTTCAGCGCCACCGCCGAGGGCAGATCGTTGCGCGGCACGATGTCCCCCAGCGAGGCCTGCCACGACGGGTTGAAGAAGGTCGACCCGGTGCCGATCAGAAAGGTCAGCACCAGCAGCAGCCAAGGCGTCAGCAGCTCGAACCACGCCAGCGTGCAGAGCAGCGCCGCCGAGGCCATCATAAAAAGCTGCGCGCCGATCATCACCCGGCGGCGGTCGAAATTATCCGCCAGCGTCCCGGCGAAGATCGCGAACAACATCGCCGGCACCGATACACCCGCCTGCACCAGCGCCACCATCGCGTCGCTGTCCGAGATCTGCGTCATCATCCAGCCCGCGCCCACCGACTGCACCAGCGTGCCGAGGTTCGAGGCCATCGAGGCCGTCCAGCGGGCGCGGAAGGCCGGGATGCGCAAGACGGTGAGGGGCGAGGCGGATTTGGTGGGCATGGCTCTCGGGGGGCTCTCGGGGGCTGGTCGCCGGCCCTTGGGAGCGACAGAAGCGAGGGGCCTGCCGCCAAGGTAGAGCGGTTTTTTCCCGCGTCGCCAAGGGGGCTGCGGGAAAATAGATGCGCGGCGCATGTATTTTCCGAAGGCCCCCTAATAGGAGCGAGGGGGGAGTCCGCCCGGAAGCAAGGCGAAGCCGCCGGGCCAGCGCCTGCCCGTCCCGGCGGGCTGGCGCTTTGTCACCCTTGCGCGGAGATCGTGTGTTTCACGGACATGGCGGAGATAAAGCGCCGACCCCAACCGTCGCGGCGCCATCCCACGGGCAGGCGCCCACCCGACGACCAAATCACCATAACACAACGAAAAAGAGCGGGCCTTCCGGCCCGCCCCTCAATTTCTCAATGAACCGAAGCTCAGAGCGTCGGGTACATCGGGAAGCCCTTGAGGAACTCCTGCACCTCAGCCTTCACCTTGGCTTCGACCTCGGCATTGCCCTCTTCGCCGTTGGCCGCCAGACCATCGACCACCTCGATGATCCAGTCGGCGATCTTGCGGAACTCCGCCTCGCCGAAGCCGCGGGTGGTCCCGGCGGGCGAGCCGAGACGGATGCCCGAGGTCACGGTCGGCTTTTCCGGATCGAACGGCACGCCGTTCTTGTTGCAGGTGATATGCGCGCGGCCCAGAGCCTTCTCGGTCGCGTTGCCCTTCACACCCTTGGGGCGCAGGTCAACCAGCACCACATGGGTGTCGGTGCCATGGGTCACGGTGTCGAGCCCGCCCTTGATCAGCTGATCCGACAGCGCCTGCGCGTTGGCGATCACCTGCTTGGCGTAATCCTTGAACTCGGGGCGCAGCGCCTCGCCGAAGGCCACCGCCTTGCCGGCGATGACATGCATCAGCGGGCCGCCCTGAATGCCGGGGAAGATCGCCGAGTTGACCTTCTTGGCGATGGTCTCATCGTTGGTCAGGATCATGCCGCCGCGCGGGCCGCGCAGGGTCTTGTGCGTGGTGGTGGTGGCCACATGCGCGTGCGGGAAGGGCGACGGGTGCTGACCACCGGCCACGAGGCCCGCGAAGTGGGCCATGTCGACCATCAGATAGGCGCCAACGCTGTCGGCGATCTCGCGCATCTTGGCAAAGTCGATCTGGCGCGGGATGGCCGAGCCGCCCGCGACGATCAGCTTGGGCTTATGCTCGTTGGCCAGCTCCTGCACCTGATCGTAGTCCAGCAGGTTGTCCTGCTTGCGCACGCCGTATTGGATGGCGTTGAACCATTTGCCCGACTGGTTGGGCTTCGCGCCATGGGTCAGGTGACCGCCCGCGTCGAGGCTCATGCCGAGGATCGTGTCGCCGGGCTGGATCAGCGCCTGATAGACACCCTGGTTGGCCTGGCTGCCGGAGTTCGGCTGCACATTGGCGAACTCGCAGCCGAAAAGCTGCTTGGCGCGGTCGATGGCGAGGTTCTCGGCCACGTCCACCCAATCGCAGCCGCCGTAGTAGCGCTTGCCCGGGTAGCCTTCGGCATATTTGTTGGTGAGCACCGAGCCCTGTGCCTGCATGACGGCATGGGAGACGATGTTCTCGGACGCGATCAGTTCGATCTCGTCCCGCTGGCGGCCAAGCTCGCCGGTGATGGCTGCGAAAAGTTCGGGATCACGCGACGAAAGCTCTTCGGTGAAGAAGCCGGTGTCGTTGGGCGCTGCGGTCATGGGCAAGCCTCCGGAGTGTCAAGGATTCGAGTTCCGCGGCCTGAGTAAAGGAAACCGCGCGTAACGCAAAGATGTCAAAGCGACAGCTTGCGTTTCTCTTGCGCCCTCTCTGGCGGCTGGGGAAAACTTGTGATTGTTTCGGAACGTCCCGTCAGGGACAGGAAACCGCAGGACACCCAAGGCCTTTGTCCCCATGTCGCTGAGAATTGCCTTCTGCGCCTCGCGCGCGCCCATCGCGCAGGCTGCCCATGCCGCGCTGAGCAACCGCTACGGCGACCACACCGAGCAGGGCGCGGATGTGATCGTGACGCTGGGGGGCGACGGCTTCATGCTGCAGACCCTGCACCGCACGCAGGAACTCAACGTGCCGGTCTATGGCATGAACCGCGGCACCGTGGGCTTTTTGATGAACGCCTATTCCGAGCACGGGCTGGAAGAGCGGCTGCGCGAGGCCGAAGAGGCGGTGATCAACCCGCTTTCGATGCGCGCCACCACGGTCGATGGCCGGATCCATGAGGCGCTTGCGATCAACGAGGTCTCGCTGCTGCGCACCGGTCCGCAGGCCGCGCGACTGGCGATCCATGTGGATGGCAAGCTGCGCCTGCCCGAACTGGTGTGCGACGGCGCGCTGCTGGCCACCCCTGCTGGCTCGACCGCCTACAACTACTCGGCGCATGGGCCGATCCTGCCCATCGGCTCCGAGGTTCTGGCGCTGACCGCCGTTGCGGCCTTTCGGCCGCGGCGCTGGCGCGGGGCGCTGCTGCCGAAGGCGGCGGAGGTTTGCTTTGAGGTGCTCGAGCATGAGAAGCGCCCGGTCATGGCCGAAGCGGACAGCCAATCGGTGCGCGATGTGGTTCGGGTCGATATTCGCTCCGAGCCGACCGTCGCGCATCGCGTGATGTTCGATCCGGGCCATGGGCTGGAAGAGCGGCTGATCCGAGAGCAGTTCGTCTGATCAGGCAGTCGGTGTCCCGTTGCCCTTCGGACCGCTGCGCCTCTCTCATGCCGAGGCGTCCAGCTCTGGCTGACTGTGCAGAAGCGCCAATTCGTCCGCTCCCCAGCTGGCCACGCCGATGGCAGCGCTCTGGCTGACCCCTTCGAAGCGGATCGAGCCGCTGCCGATCTGCAGCAAAAGGCTGTCGCCCTCGCGGCTGAAGGACCAGTCTTCGGTATCCTCACCCAGTTGCACGACCACCTCGCTGCCCGGCGCCAGAGTGACCGTGTCATGACCGTCACCCGCCCCATAGCGCAGCGCAATCGTCCCGCCGCCGAGCACGAGGGTATCGTCGCCCGCGCCTGCCTCCAGCGCGATCGCCTCTGCGACGGTGACCGAAAGCACATCGTCCCCTGCCCCGCTGTGCACATCGGCGGTCGTGCTGCGCGCAGCCAGGAACCGTGCCTCAACCGTATCGCCAAGGCTCCAAGGCTCGGCAGGATCAGCGCTCAGCCGCGAGACCTGCGAGGCGCCGACCACCGCATTGATGCTCACCGCGTCCCGGCCCGCCCCGGTATAGATGCCGCCGAGCAGCCCCGCCTTCAGGGTCACCACATCTTCGCCACTGCCGGTATAGAGCGAGGTGATGCTGTGCGCCGCGATACTGACGGCATCGGCCCCGCCCCCAGTGTAGGCCGAACTCACCTCGCGCGCGGTGATCGTGAGTGTATCAGCGCCCGCTTGGGCCAGCGTGCGTGGTCCGGGATCGGTGTATATATCCGCTACACTCTCGGCGGCGATGCTCAGCGCGTCGCTGCCAGCGCCGGAGTAGATGCCACGAACCGACCCGGCGACCATCGCCAGCGCATCATTGCCGCCCCCAGTGTAGACCTGCCTCACCTCTTCCGCCCGCACCGCCAAAGCATCATTGCCACCCTGAGCGCTCGCCGCGCCGCCGTCGGTGTGGATGTTCTGGACCCGCTGCGCCTCTACCGTCACCGCATCATGCCCGGCACCGATATAGAGCGCCGCGACTTGGCCGGCCCTGATCGAGAGTGCATGGCCCGATGACGATCCAGCGGCGGCGAGCTGACTGCCGCTGCCCGCCGTTGCCCCAGATGCACCGCCGGAATAGATGGCCACGCCGTTGCCTTTCCTGCCGCCTTGCAGATGCGCCAGCGCGCGCGCCATCCGGCGCATGCGGATCCGGATGCGTCCCAAGCCGCGCTCTCGGGCGTCGGCCAGTCCGCGCTCGCGCGTATCTGAAGCGCCGTTCCTCGATTGCGGCGCATCGCTTTCAGCGCGGGCCTCGCTCCGCGCTTCGGCCCCGCGCAGCAGGCTCGCGCGGTCCCCTTCTACGTCGCCGCCCACGCCAGCAGCACCAATAGACAGGACGCCAACCTCTGCCCCGTCTGGCCCGGCGCGGGCGCTGAGGCTGGCAAGCTGCAACTGCGCGAGCCAAACTGTGCTCGACCCATAGTGCGCACCGGACGTTTGCAGGCTCATCTCGCGGGCTCCTTTTCCGGCAAGCCTGCGCCAAAGCTCTGAACGTCTGGTAAATTTCCCCGCCCCGGCTGTTTCGCATTGGAGGCACCTCGACGAGGGCCCATAACGGGCACCAAGCTAAGACGCCGGAAAGGACCACCATGCTGCACGGCCTTCATCACGTGGCGCTGATCTGCGGCGACTACGCCCGCAGCCGCGCCTTCTATGTGGACCTGCTGGGCCTCACGGTGATCGCCGAGACCCACCGCGCCGAGCGCGACAGCTGGAAGCTCGACCTTGCGGTGCCCGGCGGCGGACAGCTGGAGCTGTTCAGCTTTCCCAACCCGCCGGAGCGGGTCTCGCGCCCCGAGGCGAAAGGGCTGCGCCACCTTGCCTTCACCGTGGCCGACATGGACGCCGCCGTTGCGCGGCTCGAGGCGGCGGGCGTCGCTGTCGAGCCGGTGCGCGTGGATGCGCTGACCGCCAAGCGGTTTACCTTCTTCGCCGATCCCGATGGCCTGCCGCTGGAGCTTTACGAGGGCTGAGGCGGCGACGCCCCGGAGCCCCCACAAAAGCAAAAGGCGGGGCCAAGACCCCGCCTTTCGTTTTGTCCGAACTTTCGGCTCAGCCGCCGAAGTCGTCGAGCATGATGTCCTCTCGGTCCACGCCCAGATCCAGCAGCATGTTGATGACCGACTGGTTCATGATGGGCGGACCGCACATGTAGAACTCGCAGTCCTCGGGGGCCGGGTGGTTCTTCAGATACTCTTCGTAGAGCACGTTGTGGATGAAGCCGGTGTAGCCCTTCCACTCGTCCTCGGGCAGCGCGTCCGACAGGGCGACGTGCCATTCGAAGTTGTCGAACTCTTTGGCCAGTTCGTCGAAATCCTCGACGAAGAACATCTCGCGCTTCGAGCGGGCGCCGTACCAGAAGGAGATCTTCCGATCGCGGTTCTCGAGCCGCTTGAGCTGGTCGAAGATGTGCGAGCGCATCGGTGCCATGCCCGCGCCGCCGCCGATGAAGACCATTTCCTTCTTGGTGTCGCGGGCGAAAAACTCGCCGAACGGACCCGAGATGGTGACCTTGTCGCCGGGCTTGAGGTTGAAGATGTAGGACGACATCTGACCTGCCGGGATGCCGGTCGAGCCCGGCGGCGGCGACGCCACGCGGACGTTGAGCATGATGATGCCCTTTTCGTCCGGGTAATTGGCCATCGAGTAGGCGCGTTCGATCGGCTCTTCGACCGTCGACTCGTACTGCCACAGGTTGAACTTGTCCCAGTCGCTCCGGTACTCCTCGGCGACGTCGAAGTCCTTATACGACAGCTTGTGCGCGGGCGCCTCGATCTGGATGTAACCACCGGCGCGGAAGTTGACGTCCTCGCCCTCCGGCAGTTTCAGGACCAGCGCCTTGATGAAGGTGGCGACGTTCTCGTTAGAGATGACCTCGCATTCCCATTTCTTGACGCCGAAGACCTCTTCGGGAACTTCGATGTCCATGTCCTGCTTGACCGCGACCTGACAGGACAGGCGGTCGCCGCAGGCGGCCTCACGCTTGGTGATGTGGCTCTCTTCGGTGGGAAGGATCGACCCGCCGCCCGAATGCACGCGCACCCGGCACTGGGCGCAGGTGCCGCCGCCGCCGCAGGCGGAGGGCACAAAGAGCTTTTGACCGGCGAGGGTCTGCAGCAGCTTGCCGCCGGCGGGGACCGAGATGGTCTTTTCGCCGTTGATGGTGATGTTGACGTTCCCCGTCGACACCAGACGCGAGCGGGCGGCCAGAATGATGGTCACCAGCGCGATCACGATCAGGGTGAAGAGGATGACGCCGAGACTGAAAGTTTCCATTGTTCTTTGTCCTCCTGCCTCAGAGTTTCACGCCGCTGAAGGACATGAAGGCCATGGCCATCAGACCTGCGGTGATGAAGGTGATGCCCAGCCCCTGAAGTCCGTCGGGAATGTCCGAGTACTTCAGTTTCTCACGCACACCGGCCATCGCGGTGATCGCCAGCGCCCAGCCGAAGCCCGACGAGACGCCGTAGGTCAGGCTCTCGGCGAAGTCATACGAGCGCTCCACCATGAACAGCGAGCCACCAAGGATGGCGCAGTTCACGGTGATCAGCGGCAGGTAGACACCCAGCGCGTTGTAGAGCGGCGGGAAATACTTATCGAGCACCATCTCGAGGATCTGCACCAGCGCGGCGATCACCCCGATGTAGGAGATCAGGCCGAGGAAGGTGAGGTCGATGTCGGGAAAGCCAGCCCATGCCAGCGCGCCCGGCGCGAGAAGATAGTCGAGGATCAGGTTGTTGGCGGGCACGGTGATCGCCTGCACGATCATCACCGAGACCCCAAGACCCATGGCCGTCGAGATCTTCTTCGACACGGCGATGAAGGTACACATGCCGAGGAAGAACGACAGCGCAAGGTTCTCGACGAAGACCGCCTTTACGGCGAGTGAGATGAGACCTTCCATCAGTGCGCCTCCACGCTCTGGATCTTGTATTCACGCTCTTCGACCTGACCCGGTTTCCAGGCACGGATCGCCCAGATCAGCAGGCCGATCACGAAGAACGCCGAGGGCGGCAGCAGCAGCAGGCCGTTGGGCACATACCAGCCACCGTTGTTGACGGTCGGCAGGATGGTGATGCCGAACAGCGAGCCCGAGCCGAAAAGCTCGCGGATCACGCCGACGACCATCAGGATCAGGCCGTAGCCGAGGCCGTTGCCCAGACCGTCCACAAAGCTGGCACCCGGCGGGTTGCTCATGGCGAAGGCTTCGGCACGGCCCATCACGATGCAGTTGGTGATGATCAGGCCGACGAAGACCGACAGGGTCTTCGAGATCTCATAGGCATAGGCCTTGAGCAGCTGGTCCACCACGATCACGAGGCTCGCGATGATCACCATCTGCACGATGATCCGGATCGACCCGGGGATCTGGTTGCGCAGCATCGAAATGAACATCGACGAGAAGGCGGTCACCAGCGTCACCGCGATGGCCATCACCAGCGCCACCTTCAGCGAGGAGGTCACGGCGAGCGCCGAACAGATGCCAAGCACCTGCAGGGTGATCGGGTTGTTGTCGATCAGCGGATCGACGAGCTGGGATTTGCGGGTCTGGGCCATCAGATCTCTCCTGCCTTAAGCCGCTCGAGGAACGGGCCGTAGCCCTGTTCACCCATCCAGAAGCGGACAAGGTTGTCGACACCGCGCGAGGTCAGGGTCGCCCCGGCCAGCGCATCGATATAGTACTCGCGGCCCGCTGCGGGCGGCTGCTTGGCAACGGTGATCTGCAGCGTGCCGTCTTCGTCACGCAGCTTCTTGCCGTTCCAGAGCGCCTTCCAGCGCGGGTTGTCCACCTCGGCCCCAAGGCCGGGGGTCTCGCCCTGCTGGTAGAACTGCAGGCCGTAGATGTCGTTGCCGTTCTCTTCCAGCGCGATGAAGCCGTAGAGCGTCGACCACAGGCCGTAGCCCTCGATCGGCAGCACCACCTTGTCGATCTCGCCCGCGTCGTCGCGCAGGATATAGACCATCTGGAAGATCTGCTGCGAGCCGCCAAGGCCCGCCGGGTCCTCGTCGAGCGCACGCACCAGAGCGGGATCACCCGAGGTTGCAAGCTCTTCAAAGGTCGCGACGTCATACTCGTCGGTGAACTCGCCGGTGTCGAGTTCGAGCACATGCGGCTCGAAGGACTTGAAGGCTTCGGCGATGTTCATGCCGGGCTCGTAGACGCCGGCCACTTCCAGAACGTTCCGCTGCTTGTCGCGCAGGCGGTTGGTGTCCTGTACCGGGCGCAGCGAGACCGCCGCAGCCGACACGATCATCGACGCCACGAGGCAGAGCACCACAGCCACGGTCACCGTCTTGACGGTGGAATCCGGCGGCATGTCCAGAAAACGGCGGATCATGCCCTTGTTCGCATTGGTGTCAGACATTGCGCTTGGCCCTCCGTTTGATGTTGGCCTGAACGACGAAGTAGTCGATCAGCGGCGCGAACACGTTGCCGAACAGGATCGCAAGCATCATGCCCTCGGGGAAAGCCGGGTTGATGACACGGATCATCACAACCATGAAACCGATCAGCGCGCCGTAGATGTAACGCCCGAAGTTAGTGTGGCTGGCCGAGACCGGCTCGGTCACCATGAACACGAGGCCGAAGGCGTAGCCGCCGATCACCAGATGCCAGTACCACGGCATGGCGAACATCGGGTTGCTGTCGGACCCAATCAGGTTGAGCAGCGTCGAGAAAGCGATCATCCCGCCCAGACAGCCGACGATCAGGCGCCAGTTGGCGATCTTCGTGGCAAGCAGGAAAGCCAGACCGATCAGGCAGGCCAGCGTCGAGGTCTCGCCGATACAGCCCTGAATCGTGCCGATGAAGGCGTCCATCCAGGTGATGCCGTGCTGCGGCAGCGCGGCGACGCCGTCGCTTGCACCCACCGCCAGCGCGGTTGCGCCCGAGAAACCGTCAACCGGGGTCCAGATCGTGTCGCCCGACATCTGCGCCGGATAGGCGAAGTAGAGGAACGCACGTCCGACCAGTGCCGGGTTGAGGAAGTTCTTGCCGGTCCCGCCAAAGACTTCCTTGCCGATCACCACGCCGAAGATGATGCCGAGCGCGACCTGCCACAGCGGCGCAGAGGCCGGCATGATCAGCGCATAAAGCATCGAGGTCACGAGGAAGCCCTCGTTCACTTCGTGGCCGCGCACGACCGCGAAGATCACCTCGAAGATGCCGCCCGCGATCAGCGTCACGATGTAGATCGGCAGGAAATACAGCAGCCCGTGCAGGATGTTGGCCAGCGGGTTGGCCGGGTTGAACCCGATGCCGAGCGCGTCGATGATCGCCGCGCGCCAGCCCGATGCGCCGTATTCGGTGATCGCCATGTTGGTCTGCAGACCGGTGTTGTACAGGCCGAAGAGGATACAGGGGATCGTCGCGATGACCACATAGGTCATGATCCGCTTCATATCGATGTACGAGCGGGCGTGCGGCGCGGCGGTGGTCACCGTCTTCGGGGTGTAGATAAAGCTCTCCACCATCTCGTAGACGGGGAAGTACTTCTCGAAGCGGCCGCCTTTTAGGAACTGCGGCTCGATCCGATCAAAGAAATTGCGAAGACCCAAGGCCTTACCCCTCCTTCTCGATCTTGGTGAGGCTGTCGCGCAGGGCGATGCCATATTCGTATTTGGCCGGGCAGGCAAAGCCGCAGAGGCCAAGATCCTCTTCGTCCAGCTCCATCGCGCCAAGCGCCTGAGCCGTGTCGGTGTCCATCACCAGCAGCGCGCGCAGCAGCTGAGTCGGCAGGTAGTCCTGCGGCATCAGCTCTTCGAAAGTGCCGATCGGCACCATGGCGCGGCGGCCACCGTTGAGGTTCGAGGTCAGCGCATAGAGCTTCTTGGTGAAGGCGGAGCCGAGCACCGGCTGAACCGCGAACTTCGACGGCATCGGACGAATCCAGCCCATCGGAATCTGTTCGTGGTCTTCCTTGATCACCGTGATCTGGCGCGCGTAGCGGCCCAGATAGGCCGTCGGTCCCTCGCCAGCGCGACCGCTGAGGATCGAGCCCGAGATCACCCGCAGCGGCGTATCGGTCTTCAGATCATCGCCGAGCAGGTCGGTCATCGACGCGCCCGCCACGGTGCGCACGAGGCGCGGACGGCTGCACATCGGACCCGAGAGCGCGATGGTGCGCGACGAATCAAGCTTGCCGGTTTCCAGCAGCTTCCCGATGGAAATCACGTCGTGATAGCCGATGGACCAGACCGTCTTGGCGGTCGACGGCGGCTCGAGGAAATGCATGTGCGTCCCGGCAAGACCCGAGGGGTGCGGCCCCGAGAAGCCCGCTGCGGTGATTCCCGGCAGGTCCGCGCCGGGCACGTCCTTGCCGATTTCCTGACAGAGGTAGGTCTTGCCCTCGGTCAGCGCGGTGATTGCCTGCAGGCCACGGCTGAAGGCAGCGCCATCCTCGGCGATGATCGCCGCGGCGTCGCCCGAGAGCGGCTCGCTGTCCATCGCGGTGACGAAGATCGCCGCGGGACGCGCGTCGGCGGCGGGAACCTTCGAATAGGGGCGGGTGCGGAACGACGTCCACAGGCCCGACGCACAGAGGCGCTCGGCCAGACCGTCCGCAGTGCTCGAATCCCCTACAGAGGAGAAATCCACCGGCTCTGCTGCGCTCGGGTCGACCTCGATCTCGACGCTGATCAGCACGCGGCGGGCGCCGCGGTTGATCGCCTTGATTCGGCCAGATACCGGCGCAGTCACCTGCACTTCGGGGGTATCCTTATGGGCGAAGATCGGCGCGCCAGCGGCGATGATATCGCCCTCCTGAACCGCCAGTCTCGGCTTCAAACCGATGTAATCCTGCCCCAGAACTGCAACGGTCCGGACCGCTGCACCGTCTTCGATTCCGCCTTCGGGTGTCCCCAGCACCGGGACATCGAGACCTTTTCTCAACGTATATTGCTGCACGTCGCTTCGTCCTGTCCATTTTCCGGCAGCCTTATGCGCCGCTAAGCCGCAGTTTGGAAGAGTTTGACGAGAAAGTTTCGAATTTAATATTGAATCACCCGCCAAAACGGCTCAGAAGCCCTTTGTCTCATCGTCGACCCAACAGTTTCTTGCGGAGATCCCGGATGAACCCTCTTACCTTCTCTCGCCGTAGCTTCCTCGTGATGCCCTTTGCATTGGCAGCGTGCAAGAAAGGATGGTCTGTCCTCGAACTCTCCGGCCTGACCATGGGCACCAGCTACTCGATCGCTGCGATCGACCACAGCAACAAGATCGACAAGGCCGAGCTTCAAAAGGCCGTGGACGCCAGCCTGGCACAGGTGAACGCGCAGATGTCGAACTGGGATTCCAGCTCGGAAATCTCGCGCTTCAACGCCGCAGGCGCCACCGACGACTTCGCCGTCTCGCATGAAGTCGCGCATGTGATGAAAGCCGCGCAAGAGATCAACGCCGCCACCGATGGCCGCTTCGATGTCACCGTTGGCCCGCTGCTCGACCTCTGGGGCTTTGGCGCAGGCAAAACCCGCTCCGACATGCCCAGCGATTCGGAAATCGCACAGGCGCTGGCCTGCTGCGGCCAGTCCCAGTCGGTGAACGTCGGCGACCGCGCTCTGCAGAAGATGCGCCCCGACGCAGAAGTTTACCTGTCGGCGATCGGCAAGGGCTTCGGCATCGATCAGGTGTCGCGCACCCTCGCCAGCTTCGGCATCACCGACTACATGGTCGAGGTCGGCGGCGATCTCTACACCGCGGGCAAGAACCCCGATGGCCAGCCGTGGCACATCGGCATCGAGACGCCCGAAGCCTTCAACCGCGGCGTTCAGCAGGTCGTGGCCGTGTCGGACATGGGCATGGCGACCTCGGGCGATTACCGCAACTTCTTCGACTACGAAGGCAAGCGCTACTCGCACATCATCGACGCCACCACCGGCCGTCCGGTCACCCACAGCACCGCCTCGGTGACCGTGATGACCGAGAACGCCATGCTGGCCGACGCTTGGGCGACCGCCCTGCTGGTGCTGGGCCGCGAGCGCGGTCTCGAGATCGCAAATGAGCGTGATATGGCGGTGCTCTTCATTGATCGTGCCGGCGAAGCGGGCGACAAAGGCTTCGAACTGACGCCGAACAAGCGCTTCACCGCGCTGCAGGCCTGAGCCTAAACCGCCGCAACCGCTGAAAGGAGGGCGCAGTGTCGACCTTCATCCTTGCTTTCGGACTTCTGATGATCGTGATGCTGGGCATGGCGCTTGGCGTCATCCTCAACGGGCGCACGATCAAGGGCAGCTGCGGCGGGCTCAACGCCATAGCCGGCGCCGATCACTGCGTGGTCTGCAAGCAAGAGATCGATCCCGACAGCCCGCTGCGCGACCGCCTGCATTGCCCCAAGGCCCGCAAGATGCTCGAGGACATGGAGCGTGAGGAACGCGCCACCACCTGAGTTGCGGATCACCTGACAGATAGCGAAACGCCGGCCCAAGGGCCGGCGTTTTCGTTTGTCGGAACTGACCGTGCCGCGCGAGCCGGGCGAGCGCCG
Organism: Salipiger sp. CCB-MM3; assembly: GCF_001687105.1. Lineage (NCBI taxonomy): Bacteria > Pseudomonadati > Pseudomonadota > Alphaproteobacteria > Rhodobacterales > Roseobacteraceae > Salipiger > Salipiger sp. CCB-MM3. The sequence goes on along the minus strand of NZ_CP014596.1, from coordinate 554,895 downwards.
GCCCGTGGGATGGCGCCGCAAGTTCTGAACTCCGCGATTTATAGCAGCCAGATCCGAGCGCAATCAACACGTCGTGCAATGTGGCCAAAGCGCCAGCCCGCCGGGACGGGCAGGCGCTCGCCCGGCGGCTTCGCCTTGGTTCCGGGCAGCCTTACCCCCCGGTCAGCGGCGTCAGCCCAAGTACCAGCAGGCAGACCGCCGCGACCAAGCCGAACAGCCACAATTGCCAGCGCGGCCCCTCGGCCTTCCACACGCTGCGATAGCGATATCCCGCAAGGCAGGCGATCACGAAGATCACCGTTGCGAGGGCCGGTGTGAGCGTCATCTCGGGCATGGGGCACGGCTCTCCGTCGGAATGCGTTTACAGGTGCGCTGATTGCACTAACCTAAGAGAGGTTCAAGGAGGGGAGCATCATGCCCGCATCATACAAGCCTCATACCCGCGACGACGACCAGCACGAAACGACTCACAGCCAATCGATCGAGACGAATCTCTCGGCTGCCGAAGCGACGGTCGGCCATGTTCTGGACGCCAAGAGCGGCGAGCTTTTCTGGATCCAGCCGCAGGAGACCATCGCCGAGGCGGTGAAGATTCTGCGCGACAAGCGGATCGGCGCGCTGCTGGTGAAGGACCCGCAGGGCGAACTGGTCGGCATCCTGTCCGAGCGCGACGTCGTGCGGCAGCTTGCCGACACCCCCGGCGGCACGCTGCCCAAGACCGTGGCCGATCTGATGACCTCCGAGCTCGAGACCTGTGGGCGCGACGAGACGCTGGTGCGGGTGCTGCGCCGGATGACCGACGGGCGGTTCCGTCACCTGCCGGTGCTCGAGGACGGCGCGCTGATCGGCATGGTCTCGATCGGTGACGTGGTGAACTACCGGCTCACCGCGCTGGAATATGAGGCGCTGAAGCTCAAGCAACTGATCGTCGGCTGAGCCGCCGGACCCTGAGCCTGAAGGCAAGGCGGCCCTTGGCCGCCCTGCCCTGCCTTCACCTGACCTGCCGTTATTCGTCGCCCGGCACACCGTAGGACGGCGCGTCGCGCGGATCGAGCGCGCGTTGCACATAGGCGTCCATCTGCGGCTTGTAGACTTCCCACGCTTTGGCAACCGCGTCGATCGGGCACGCCTCGGTCCAGTCGCAGCGCAGGTCGGCCACGGGCCAGCTGACCTGATCGACGATCTTCATCCCCGCCGAATGCACCGGCCCCGCCTCGCCACCCGCCATCAGCCCGGCGCGCAGCGCCGCGATCAGCCGGTCCCCAATGTGCCCCGTGGCACCAAGATAGCCGTCGACCATGGCCTCGGGCACGCTGTCATTGGCCAAAAGATTGCCGCCCGCCGCAGCGTTTTCGGCCTGCGCCTGCGTCCAGATGCCCAGCGAGTTCGGCCCCGAGTGGATCGCGGTGCGGCCCGCGCTGTCCACCGCCAGAACCTGCCGGTATTCGATGAACTTGCCGCGCGCGCGCACCTCTTCGATGGCCTCGGGCGCGGATTTGCCCGCCTGCATGAGGTCCAGCGCCAGCGGCCCGAGCGAAGGATCAGTGACATTCTGCGAGGACACAGCCCCGACCCCGGCGCGCGCATAAGAGCAGCGCGCCGCGACGGCGGGCGACGAGGACGAGATCACCAGACCGAACATGCCGGTCTCGGGACAGCGGGCGACGAGCGAGAAAGTCATGCGGGGTCAGCCCTTGTAATCATGGGGGATGACAGCGGTCGCCTCGATCTCGACCAGCCAGTCGGGACGCGCCAGCGCAGTCACAACGAGGCCAGTGGACACCGGGTGCACCCCCTTGATGTACTCGCCCATGGTCCGGTACACCGCCTCACGGTTGCGCACGTCGGTCAGAAACACCTGCACCCGGCACACATGCTCCATGGCGCCGCCGCATTCTTCCATCAACTGCTTGATGTTCTGCATGACCTTATGGGTCTGCTCGACCGGGTCATGGCTTTCGATGTTCTTGGCATCGTCGAGGTTCTGCGGACACTGACCGCGCAGAAACACCATCTTGCCCTCGGCGACCACCGCCTGACACAGATCGTTGTCGAGCTTCTGCTCGGGGTAGGTGTCCTTGGTGTTGAACTTGCGAATGCGGGTGTGGGCCATTTGGCGCTCCGTTGGTTATTCTGCAGCTTCGCTGCCGCTGCCAAGGCCACGGGCCTCGGCATCATAGGTGTCATAGGTGTGCTGGATGGCGATCTGGTCGGCGATGTGCTTTGCATCGTGCCAGACCCCCCAGATAAAACTCGAGCCCCGCCGGGACAGCCACGGCAGGCCGAGGAAATAGAGCCCGCGCTCGGGCGAGACGCCGCGCTGGTGACGCGGGCGGCCGGTTTCGTCGAACACATCGAGCTCCATCCAGCCGTAATCGAGCGCATAGCCCGTGGCCCAGATGATGCTCGTGATCCCCGCCTCGGCCAGATCCAGCGTCTCAAGCGGCGACAGCATGCAGTCCGGATCCGGCAGAAGCGCACGGGCCTCGGGCTCTTCGGGCAGGTCGAGCCCGTTGCGCGCCACGAAAGCGTCGGCCTTGTCGAGCATGGCTAGGTAGTCGGCATCCCCGCCCTCGACATTGGCGCGCAAATCCCCGGCAAAGCTGATGCGCCCTGCGGCGTAGCTTTCCGTGCGGCCCACCAGCGTGATCCCTTCCGACGCGAGACGGCGGAAGTCGATGGTGCGCCCGCCCTCGGCGCCGCTGACGGCGATGGTCACATGCTCGGTGCCGGGCGCCGGGGCTTCGATGTCCCAAAGGCCCAGAACCCCCAGCCACCAGACGAAATCGCGCTCGCGGTAGCGCCGCGGCGGGCGCCCATGCGGGCCGACCGAGAGATAGACCTGCCGCCCGGCCCGGTTCAGCTCATCCGCGATCTGCACGCCGGAGGAGCCCGCGCCGACCACCAGCACCGCCCCCTCGGGCAGCGCCTGCGGGTTGCGATAGGCGGCGGAATGCAGCTGCGTGACCGGCGCGTCCTGCGGCACCACCGGCGGGATCACCGGCCTCTGGAACGGCCCGGTCGCCGAGACCACGTTGCGCGCCTCGATCACCCCGTCCGAGGTCTCGACCCGGAACCCGGCCTGCCCGTCCAGCCGCGTGAGCCGCGTCACCTCGACGCCGCAGCGGATCGGCGCGCCCAGTTTTCCGGCGTAGCGCTCGAAGTAGTCGGCCACATCGTCCTTGCCGACGAAGGCCTCGCCGTCGCCGTCGAACTCCATGCCGGGAAAGCGGTCGTGCCACGCGGGTCCATTGGCCACCAGCGAATCCCAGCGCCCGCTGCGCCAGCGCTCGGCGATACGGTCTTTCTCGAGCACCAGATGCGGGATGCCCGCGCGCCCCAGATGCTCGCTCATGGCCACACCGGCCTGACCGGCGCCGATGACGAGCGTATCGATGGTTTCCTTGGGCATGCGCAGTCCTTCCGTGGCGACGGGCCGATACTGCCCCTTCTAACGCTCGGGAAACATCGAAAAAATTACGAAGTTCTTCTGCCTTGATTAGGCTTTGCCTATGCCGCCGCCAAAGCAGGCAGGCAGGGAGAGAGGGAGGCGTCTCAAAAAGAAAAAGACCCGGCGCCAGCCGGGTCTTTTCGGGTATCGCATTGGGAAGCCGCTCAACTCGCGGGCACTGCGCCCGCCTCTTCGCGCCGGGCCGCCTTTTGTGAGATGAAGGCACAGACCAGCAGTTGGCTCATGTGATAGATCATCACCGGCAGCACGATCGCGCCCACCTTGTCCGCCGCGAAAAGCGCCGTTGCGATGGGCAGGCCCGATGCGAGGCTCTTGGTCGAGCCGCAGTAGAACAGCACCGCCCGGTCCGGATACGGCAGGCCGAAGAGCTTTCCGGCTCCGACCATCAGCCCCATGGTGATGGCAAGAAAGACCAGCACCACCAGCGCCAGCATGATCAGGCTGGCCACCGGGATCGACTGCCAGAGCCCAGACACCGTGCCCGCGCTGAACGCCGAATAGACGATCAGCAGGATCGAGCCACGGTCGACCACCATGGTCAGAACCTTGTGCTTCTTCACAAAGCCCCCAATCCACGGCCGCGCGATCTGGCCAACCACGAAGGGCAGCAGGATCTGCGTGCCGATCTTGATCACCGAGTCGAGGCTGACGCCGCCATCGCCGGTGTGCAGCAGCAGCGCCACCAAGAGCGGGGTCAACACCACGCCGACGATGTTCGACACCGAAGCGGCGCAGATCGCCGCGGGCACATTGCCGCCCGCGATCGAGGTGAAGGCGATCGACGATTGCACCGTCGAGGGCAGCACCGACAGGAACATCAGCCCCAGCGTCACCGTCGCCCCCAGCGCGGGCGAGAAAATCGCCGCCAGAGCAAGACCGATCACCGGGAACATCAGGTAGGTCGCGGCGAAGGTCAGCCCCTGCAGCCGCCAGTTCATCAGCCCCGCGCGCACCGAACTGGGATCGAGCTTGGCGCCATAAAGAAAGAACAGCAGCGCGACGGCCCAGAAGGTCACATGCTTCAGCCCGGCTGCCGCCACGCCCTGCGCGGGCAGCAGCACGCCAAGGCACACCGTCGCGATCAGCAGCAGCATATAAGTGTCGATGCCGATGCGTTTGAGATACTTCATCTCGTCTCCTGCTCTTTCCTCGTCGGCGCGCGCGCCGCTCCCTTCAATGGCGAAGGCGCGGCTTGCCCCGCGCCCTCACCCAAACTTGCGGGGGTCTGCCGGGGCTTCAGAAGCCCGCGGCTTGCCCATCCTTACGCGGATCCGAGCCCGCCGCATAGCCGCCTTCCGGCAGACGATGCACCAACTGTGCTCCGCCGAAACCAAAGGCGTTGTCCGGGGCTTCGATCTGCACCTTGTGCCCAAGCGCTTTGAGCCCGTCCAGAAGTTCGGGCGCCATGCTCGGCTCACAGGCGACGTCGAGCCCTTGGATCATCCGCCAGCGCGGGGCGTCGGCGGCGGTCTGCACGTCCTGCTCCCAAAGCTCGGTGCGCAGCAGCAGCTGCATATGGCCCTGCGCCTGGATCGGACCGCCCATCATGCCGTAGGCCATGAGCGGCTGACCGTTCTTCATGGCAAAGCCCGGAATGATCGTGTGGAACGGACGCTTATCGCCTGCCACCTGATTGGGGTGCCCTGCTTCGGTGGTGAAGCCGAAACCGCGGTTCTGCATCGACACGCCGGTGCCCGGCACCACCACGCCCGAGCCAAAGCCCGCATAGTTCGACTGGATGAAGCTGATCATCATCCCTGAGGCATCTGCCACGTTCAGCAGCACCGTGCCGCCGCGCTTCGGCGCACCGGGGCCAAAGTCCTGCGCCTTGTCTTCCGAGATCAGCGCCGCGCGCGACTTCAGATACTCGGCATCAAGCAGCGCGGTCTCGTCGACCTCGGTCATATGATCGCGATCGGCGACGTAGGCGTGCAGGTCGGCATAGGCCAGTTTGATCGCCTCGATCTGTAGGTGCACGGCGGTCAGATCGTCCGGGCCATGCTCGCGGATCGAGGTGTGCTGCAGCATCCCCAGCGCCATGAGCGCGGCGATCCCCTGCCCGTTCGGCGGGATCTCGTGCAGTTCCACATCGTCAAAGGACTGGCTGACGGTGCCGCACCAGTCGGGCTTCTGAGCCGCGAGATCTTCCATCGTCATCGCGCCGCCATTGGCGTTCGAGAAGGCGATGATTTCCTCGGCGATCTCCCCTTCATAGAACGCACGGCCCTTGGTCTCGGCAATCGCCCGCAGAGTGCGCGCAGCGCCCGGATTGCGGAACCGCTCGCCCGCTTTCGGCGTGCGCCCGCCGGGCATGAAGGTCTCGGCGAAACCGGGCTGCTTGCCCAGCGTCTCGGCCCCCTTGGCCCAAAGCGTGGCGATCACCGGCGAGACGATGAAGCCTTCCTCGGCATAGCGGATCGCCGGAGCCAGCACCGTCGCCAGACCCAGTTTGCCAAAGCGCTCCGACAGTTCCACCCACGCGCTGACCGCACCGGGGACGGTGACCGCGTCCCAGCCGTGCTGCGGCATGCCATTGGGGAACCGCTCGGGCGACCATGCCGCAGGCGCGCGGCCCGAGGCGTTGAGACCGTGCAGCTGCTTGCCGTCCCAGAGGATGCAGAAGGCATCCGAGCCAAGGCCGTTGCCCGTGGGCTCGACCACGGTCAGCGCGGCGGCGGTGGCAATCGCGGCATCCACCGCGTTGCCGCCTTGCTGCAGGATGGTCAGCCCGGCCTGCGTGGCAAGAGGCTGAGAGGTCGCGACGACGTTCTCGGCCAGAACGGGCGAGCGGCGCGACGGGTAGACGGGATCATGACGCAGACGCATCGGAACTCCTCCCGGAGGTTTTGCGGTGTTTGAGGTGGCCGCGGATCGCCCAGGCGATGGAAAGCACGGCTGCGATAAGGAAGATCAGGCTGATCGGGCGGGTAACGAAAAGCATCGGGTCGGCATCGGTCATCAGCGCCCGGCGCAGGTTGGTCTCGGCGATCGGGCCAAGGATAACGCCCAGCACCAGCGGCGCCAGCGAATAGCCGAGCGCGCGCAGCGCATAGCCCGCCACCCCGATGAAACCGAGCAGGTAGAGGTCGGTCACCCGGTTGTTCAGCGCGAAGGAGCCGACGACGCAACAGACCATCACCACGGGGACGATCAGCCATTTCGGCACCTCGGCGACGCGCAGGAAGAGCCGCATCGACAGGACCGAGACCACCAGCATCATCAGCGAGGCCACGGCCATGGCGACGAACATGCCATAGACCAGATCGGCGTGATCCATGATCAGCCGCGGGCCCACGGAAATGCCGTGCACCATCAGCGAGGCCATCAGGATCGCATCCACCGCCGAGCCCGGAATGCCAAGCCCGATCAGCGGGATAAGACCGCCACCGGCAGTCGCCGAGTTGCCCGCCTCCGAGGCGACGACGCCATCGGGATTGCCCTTGCCGAAGCTGTCCGGGTCCTTGGAATTGCGCTTGGCCTGATCATAGGCGACGAGGTTGGCGATCGAGCCACCGGCCCCCGGCAGCGCGCCGATCAGCACGCCGACGATGGACGAGCGGATCAGGTTCACCGGACGCATCAGCACTTCTTTCATCACTTTCCAGGTCTGGAAGTCGATGGCGCCGGTGACCAGCGCATTGCCCGAGCGGACGGATTTGGCGTCCTCGACCTCGGAGGTCAGCTGCGAGATCGCGAAGATGCCGATCAGCACCACGAGGAACGGCAGGCCCGACTGCAGCATCTCGATGCCGAAATCAAAGCGCGGACGACCCATGATCGGATCGGCGCCGACGGTCGAGATGGCAAGACCGATCAGCCCCGCCAGCATGCCGCGGATCACGCTGTCGCCCACCAGCGAGGCGACGATGGTCAGCGCGAAGACGATCAGCGAGAAATATTCCCACGGGCCGAGTTTCACCGCGAACATCGCCAGCGGCGGTGCGGCGACGATCAGCACCAGCGTCGAAATGATGGTGCCAAAGAACGAGGCCCAGACGCCCAGCGACAGCGCGCGTCCCGGCTCGCCGCGGCGGGCCATGGGGAAAGCGTCGAAGGTGGTGGCGACCGACGAGGGTGTGCCGGGAATGCCGAGCAGCGCCGCCGAGATCAGCCCGCCGGTGTAGCCGCCCACATAGACCGACAGCATCACCGCGATGCCCTGAAGCGGCTCCATGGTGAAGGTCAGCGGCAGCGTCAGCACGATGGCCATGGTGACGGTAAAGCCGGGGATGGCGGCGGCGATGATGCCCGCCACCGAACCGGCAAGCATGTAGATCAGCGTGGCGAGCGTGAAGATCTGCGCGACGCCGGAGATAAAGCTGTCCATGTCAGAGCACCCCGCGCGGCAGGAAGACGTTGAAGACCTCGGCAAACAGCCAGTTCAGCCCGAAGGAGAACACAACCGCCACGATCACCGCGATCAGCATGGTCGCCGGACGGCGCGGCATCAGCACCAGTTCGACCCCGAGGATGAAGAGGAAGCTGGCGATGGAGAAGCCCAGCAGCGGGATCAGGATCAGGTAGACCGCCAGCGCCGCCAGCGTCACGAAAACGAGGTAGCTGCGGCGCGCCCATGCGCAGGTCTGCGCGGCGAAACGGCCATAGGCGTCCGAAGGGATTTTGCGCAGCGCGTCGATGATGGCCACAACCGCCATCAAGGCGATGCCCGCAAAGACGATCTTGGGGAAGGCGCCAGCGCCGAGGCGCTCGAAACGCGATGTCGGAATCCCGGCCGCTGCAAGAAACAGACCGACCGAGGCGAAAAGGATCAGCACATAGCTCAGGAGACGGGCGATCTCGCCCGCCTCCTTCGCCAGCTTCTTGTCGTAGCCGGTCTCGCTCACGGTGCGAGAACCTCGGAGAGCGACTTCACGGTCTCGTCGAGCTTGGCGAGATAGGCGCTGTAGGCGTCCTGACCGCGGAACATGACCGATGCACCGGCATTGTTGGTCTGCTCGATGTAGGTCTCGTCCTTCGACAGCTCTTCAAGCGCCGCTTCCAGCGTGTCGCGGGCTTCTTCCGGCGCGCCCTTCGGCATCACGATGCCGCGGGTCACCTGCAGTTCGAGGTCCTGGCCAAGCTCGGCGAAGGTCGGCACGTCCGGGGTGGCGTCCATACGCTCGGTCGAGCCAACGGCGAGGAATTGCAGATCGCCGTTCTCGACGAATTGCAGCGACGAGGAGATGTCGCCGATCGCCGCGTCGAGGTTGCCGCCAACGAGGGCGCGGACGCGCTCGCCGGTGCCTTCATAGCCGACGTATTGGAACTGCAGGCCGTAGGCCTGTTCGATCATCGCCGCGTGCAGGTGCGGCACACCGCCCAGCGTCACGCCCATGGTGATCTCACCCGGGTGCTCTTTGGCGTAGGCGACGAATTCCTCGAAATCCGAGTAGTCCTCGGTCGGGTGGACCACAAGGTACTGCGGCGAGGCGGTCATCAGCGCGATCGGCTCGAAATCGTCCCACGCCAGATCGGTGATGCCGGTTTCGGTCGCGACCAGCAGGCCTTCGTGCACCTGGCTGATGGTGTAGCCGTCGGCATCGCGGCGCGAGGCTTCGCGCAGGCCGACAGTACCGCCGACGCCGGGCATGTTGATGATCGGCATCTCGGTGCCGAGATAGGGCTCGATGTTGCCGGCGATCAGACGCATCAGCGTGTCCGACCCGCCACCCGGCGACCACGGCACGATGAACTCGACCGGGTGATCGGGGTAATCGGCGGCGCTGGCGGGCGCGGCGATCATGGTGGCTGCGGTAAGAAGGGCGGCAAAGCCCGTGCGGAGTTTCATTGGGAGGCTCCCTGTTGCGAACCGGCGGTTTGCCCGCCAGTGGTTTTGCTTGCGCCAAAAGACGTAACACAAGCTCGAGCCACACAAAGCGCGTAATTATTGCCATCATTTGTAGTTTTACTTAACTTACAACCATGGATACACGTCAGCTTGAAACCCTTCTCGCCATCGAGCAGCACGGCGGCTTCGCCGCTGCGGCGCAGGCGGTCAATCTCACCGCCTCTGCGGTCAGCCAGCAGGTCTCAGCGCTCGAGGCAGAACTGGGCGTACGGCTCTACGACCGCACGCGCCGCCCGCCGGTGCTCACAGCCAAGGGCGCCGAAATGCTGCGCTCTGCCCGGCAGATCCTGCGCATCGTGACCGAGACCAAATCCTCGGTCAGCGGCGGCGAGGTTGGCGGAACGCTGGCGCTCGGCACATTGCGGACCGGGGCCAACTCATTGGTGCCGCAGGCGCTGGCGTCCCTGCGGGGACGCTTTCCCGAGCTGACCTATCGCCTGCGCATCGGCATGTCCGAAGAACTGATGGCCGAAGTGGTCTCGGGGCAGCTCGACGCCGCGCTGGTGGCCGAGCATGTGGCCGTGCCGCCAAGCCTGCGCTGGACCGAGGTGCTGAGCGAGCCCTTGGTGGTGATCACCCCGCCGGGCACCGGCGGGCTGGCGATCCAAGACCTCATCCGCCGCGTGCCCTATATCCGCTACCGCACGCAGGTGCCGCTGGCCCGGCAGATCGACACCGAGATCGCCCGGCTTGGCGTGGCGCCGCGGCAGGTGGTGTCGGTCAATACGATGACGGCGGTGGTGGGCTGCGTGCGCGCGGGGATGGGCTTTGCGATCATCCCCTATGTGGCGCTGCAGGATTCGATCACCGCGGCGCTGGATTGGTTTCCCTTCGGCGCGCCGCCCATTCACCGCAGGCTCGGGCTGGTGCAGCGCCCGACGAGCAGCCGCGCAGAGGTGCTCTCTGCGCTGATCGCCGCGCTGACCGAACACGGTCGCCCGCGCGACGATCACGATTGATCGCGGCAGATGCCCTTAGCTGCGGTCGTCGAGGATGCGCGCCAGCGCCGGGTCGTTGCCAAAGAACGGCTCGGCGGTGAGGGCCATCTCGCTCGACTGGTCGGGCTGGATCATCAGGCGTTGGCGCAGCTCGTTCTGGAACGGGCTGATCTTGCCCGACCGCCGGGCGCGCGCCTTCAGAAGCTCGCCTTCGATCGCGGCATCGATGTCGTGATACTCGCCCCGGGCCACCAGACCCTCGGCATAGGAGAGGATCTCTCCGCTTATGGTCACCGTCCGTGTCTTGCGCATGAACCAACCCCCCTCACTCGTGTGGCAGCGGCGGTCAGTGTAGCGCGAGTCGGCCCATGGGCCATCAGCAAAATTAACGTTGCGTTAAGACTTTTGTCGAAACTGCGACCTTAAGGAAAACCGGCCCGGACGGGGGAAACCGTCCGGGCCGGGTGCTGTCATTGACGCGTGCGCCAAAGCGCGCGCGCGATCAGGCCCATTCGCCCTTGCGGAAGACCGGCACGCGGGTGCCATCCGTGCGAATGCCGTCGATATCGGTCTCCGGCCCGCCGATCATCCAGTCGACGTGGATCATCGAGCTGTTGCCGCCCTTGGCCGCGATCTCCTCGGCATTCAGCGAGGCGCCTTCGAGGAAGCACTTCGAATAACACTGGCCAAGCGCGATGTGGCAGGCGGCGTTCTCGTCGAACAGCGTGTTGTAGAACAACAGACCCGACTGCGAGATCGGCGAGCCATGCGGCACCAGCGCCACTTCGCCAAGACGCGCCGCGCCCTCGTCCGTCGCCAGCAGTTCCTTCAGCACCGCCTCGCCTTTCTCGGCCTTCGCCTCGACGATGCGGCCACCTTCGAACCGCACCTCGATGCCGTCGATCAGGCTGCCCTGATGCGACAGCGGCTTGGTCGACCGCACGGTGCCTTCGACCTTCTGCGCGTGCGGCGTGGTGAACACCTCTTCGGTGGGGATGTTGGGATTGCACTGCACGCCGTTCTGCGCCGAGCTGGCCCCGCCGTGCCATTCGTGGTCGTCGGCCAGCCCCACCGTCAGATCGGTGCCCGGCCCGGTGAAATGCAGCGCCGCGAAACGCTCGGAGTTCAGCCATTCGGTGCGTGTGCGCAGCGCGGCGTTATGCTCGGCCCAAGCAGCGACGGGATCGGCCTGATCGACGCGCGAGGCGGCAAAGATCGCCTCGGCCAGCTTGGCCTGCGCCTCGGGTTCGGAAAGCTCGGGGAACATGCGCTTGGCCCATGCCACGCCCGGCCATGCGCAGATCGACCAGTTGATCTTGAAGTTGGTGATCTCTTCCATCGCCGGTTTGTAGGCCTTGGAGTTGGCCTTGCCGACTCGCGAGACCTTTGCCGGGTCCTGTTCAGCAAGCAGCATCGGGTCCTCGCCGACGATCGCCATGCGCGCCGCGCCCTCTCCGAAGGCCTCGGCCATACCGTTATAGAGCCAGCCGGGAGCCACATCGAAAGTGACGTCCTGCCCGTCCTCAAAGCGCGCGAGCGCAACCTCCGAGTCCGAAAGCAGCGGGGTCACCAGCGAGGCACCGGCGCGATAGGCGGCGCGGGTCACCGCCCGCACCAGCGGCAGCGCCGAAACCGGTGCGGTCAGCACAAGCTGCTGACCTTCCTGCAGGTTTACGCCGGTGCGCACGGCAACCTCGGCAAGGCGGTCGATCAGCTCGGGGTCGATGGCTGTGGACGTCATGGCAAGCTCCTTGAGTCTGTTTTGAGCGGTAAGCTGTGGCTCCGCCGGGCCGCCGTCAAGCAGATGAGCGCAGCAAAAGCCCATCCCCAAGGCCGATGACCATGCGTCACAGATGCGACATAAAAGCGACAGAGCCCTATGACAGATTGATGTCGCCGATCCTTTGGTGTTAGGAGGCCCGCCATGTTTCGGAAACTCTTGCATACGCTTCTTGGCCCGGCCTTCCGGCGGCCGCCGCGATTCCAGATCGCGGCGATGTGCTACCGCTATGCCCCGGACGGCGGCGCGCTTGAGGTTCTGCTGATCACATCGCGCGACACCGGACGCTGGGTGGTGCCCAAGGGCTGGCCCAAGGCCGGGCTCGACGCCGCAGGCGCCGCGATGGGCGAGGCGTGGGAAGAGGCCGGGGTCACCCCGCCGGACGTTCCGCCCACCGAGATCGGCACCTACCACTATGACAAGCGGCTTGATGGCGGCCTGCCGGTGGACACCAAAGTGCATGTCTATGCCACCGAGGTCACGAAACTCGAAGATAACTTCCCCGAGGCCGGGCAGCGCGAGCGGCGCTGGGTCAGCCCCGAAGAGGCTGCGGGCATGGTTCAAGAACCAGAGCTCAGCGCCCTGTTCCGCCGCCTGCCGGCGATCCTGAAAGCGCTCGAAAAGTTTCGCTGACCGCCGCTCTCTGACAGACACGGATGAAGGATGCGGCGATGAGCGCGCATGACACCAATAAAGATTGGCCGACGCTGGACAAGGACCTCAATCGGATGTCCCTGCTCGAGTCGGCGTCGCTCTATACCGCGCGCCCGCTCGTCGGTCTGGGCGTCTCGCTGGTCTTTATCGCCCTGATGGCGCTGCTCGCCGGTCTTGTCGCCGGTGCCACGCCCGGCACGATGATCATCGTCGTCGCCGCCGCCTTCGGGGCCTATATGGCGCTCAACATCGGCGCGAACGATGTGGCCAACAACATGGGCCCCGCCGTGGGCTCGAACGCGCTGTCGATGGCCGGGGCCATCGCCATTGCCGCGATCTGCGAAAGCGCCGGCGCGCTGCTGGCAGGCGGCGATGTGGTCTCGACCATCTCCAAGGGCATCATCGACCCCACCAGCCTCGATCATGGCGGGCTCTTCGTGCAGGCGATGCTGGCGGCGCTGCTCTCGGCGGCGCTCTGGGTCAACCTCGCTACGTGGATCGGCGCGCCGGTTTCCACCACCCATGCCGTCGTTGGCGGCGTGATGGGCGCGGGCATCGCCGCGGCGGGCTTTGCCACGGTGAACTGGCCAACCATGGGCGCCATCGCCGCAAGCTGGGTGATCTCGCCGGTGATGGGCGGTGTGATCGCCGCCGGTATGCTGGCCTTCATCAAGTGGCGGGTGATGTATGTCCCCGACCGCATCGCCGCCGCCCGTGTCTGGGTGCCGGTGCTGATCGGCCTGATGTCGGGCGCGTTTGCCACCTATCTCGCCCTCAAGGGCCTGAAGAAGGTGATGCATATCGACATGCCGATGGCGCTGCTGATCGGCCTTGGCGCCGCGATCCTCATCGGCCTGATCTCTGTGCCGCTGGTGCGTCGCCAGTCCGAAGGGCTGGAAAACCGCAACGCCTCGCTGAAGGTGCTGTTCCGGCTGCCGCTGGTGGTCTCGGCGGCGCTTCTGTCCTTCGCGCATGGCGCCAATGACGTGGCCAATGCGGTTGGCCCGCTGGCGGCCATCGTCGATGCCCTGCAGACCGGCACCGAAGGCGCGTCCGAAGTGTCCATCCCGCTTTGGGTGATGGTGATCGGCGCGGTGGGCATCTCCTGCGGTCTGATCCTCTTCGGCCCGCGGCTCATTCGCATGGTCGGCAGCCAGATCACCAAGCTCAACCCGATGCGCGCCTATTGCGTGGCGCTCTCGGCGGCGGTGACGGTGATCATCGCCTCGTGGCTGGGCCTGCCGGTCAGCTCCACCCATATCGCCGTTGGCGGCATCTTCGGCGTGGGCTTCTTCCGCGAATGGTACATGGCCCGCCGCGCCCGCAAACTGAACAAGGCCAATGGCCGCAAGCCGCTTCCGGTGGAAGAGCGTCAGCGCCGCAAGCTGGTGCGCCGCTCGCATTTCCTGACCATCGCCGCCGCGTGGGTGGTCACCGTGCCGGCCTCGGCGCTGCTGTCGGCGGTATGCTTCTATCTCATCTCGGCCATGCTCGGCTGACCCTAATCGACGCTTTACGGACTCGGATGCAGGGTATATAGCGCACCCTTTCCCGGCGCCCTGACTCGGTCTGACTCCTCGTACCGACATCCTTCGCCGACAGTCCTTGGATCGGATCTCAGACTTTGAAACAGACCCTCGCAGCCGCTCTGCAAGCCCGCGGATACGAAACACTCACCCCGGTACAGGAAGCGGTGACCGACACCGCGCTCGCCGGTGCCGACCTTCTGGTTTCCGCGCAGACCGGCTCTGGCAAGACGGTGGGCTTCGGCCTTGCCATCGCCCCCGCCGTTCTGGGTGACGCCGAAAGCTTCGGCGCCGCCGGTGCCCCCGAAGCGCTGATCATCGCGCCGACGCGCGAGCTGGCGCTGCAGGTGAAACGCGAACTGTCGTGGCTCTATGCCGAAGCGGGCGCCGTGATGGCCTCCTGCGTCGGCGGCATGGACGCGCGCACCGAGCGCCGGGCGCTGGAGCGCGGCGCGCATATTGTCGTTGCCACCCCCGGCCGTCTTTGCGACCACCTGCGCCGCGGCGCGCTTGACCTGTCGCAGGTCAAGGCCGTGGTGCTCGACGAGGCCGACGAAATGCTCGACCTCGGTTTCCGCGAAGACCTCGAGACCATTCTCGAAGCCTCCAACCCCGAGCGCCAGACCCTGCTCTTCTCGGCCACCGTCTCGCCGCAGATCGCGCAGCTGGCGCAGCGCTACCAGCGCGACTCGCAGCGCGTTTCGGTGCAGGGCGGATCGAAGCAGCACTCGGACATCTCCTATCAGGCGATCACCGTGGCGCAGGGCGATCAGGAAAACGCGATCACCAACCTGCTGCGCTTCCACGAAGCGCCCAACGCCATCGTTTTTGCCAACACCCGCGCCACCGTGGCACGGCTGGTCACGCGTCTGACCAACCGCGGCTTTGCCGTGGTCGGCCTTTCGGGCGAGCTGAGCCAGGACGAGCGCAGCCACGCGCTGCAAGCGATGCGCGACGGTCGCGCCCGGGTCTGCGTCGCCACCGATGTGGCCGCCCGCGGCATCGACCTGCCGAACCTCGATCTGGTGATCCACGCCGAACTGCCGCAGAGCAACGAAGCGCTGCTGCACCGGTCGGGCCGCACCGGCCGCGCCGGTCGCAAGGGCATCTCGGCGCTGATCGTGCAGCTGCGCGACCGCAAGAAGGCCGAGCGCATCATGCGCTTTGCCAAGGTCGAGGCCGAATGGCTCGAAGCCCCCAGCGCCGATGCCGTCCTTGAAAAGGACGAAGCCCGCCTGATGGGTGATCCGATCTGGACCGATCCCTCGCCCGAGACCGACGAGACGCTGATCAAGCAGATCACCGAGAAATATTCGGCGGAGCAGATCGCCGCCGCCATGGTCCGCCAGTGGCGCGGCCTGCGCTCGGCCCCCGAGGAACTGCTGCCGGTGGATGCGCGCCCCGAGCGCGCGCCGCGCTCCGAGCCCTTTGGCCCGAGCCGCTGGTTCACCGTGACCGTGGGCCGCGAAGGCAATGCCAACCCGCGTTGGCTGCTGCCGAAGATCTGCCGCGCCGGCCAGATCACCCGCGAGTCGCTTGGCGCCATCCGCATCGCCGACGAGCTGACCTACGTCGAGATCGCTGCCAATGCAGTCGACGGTTTCCTCGAAGCGCTCGGCCCCGACATGGAAGTGGCGCAGGGCCTCGTGATGGAAGAGGTCGATGGCCTCCCCGAAGAGCTGAAAGGCGCGCCGCGCGGCCCCAAGAAGCCCGGTGGCTTCAAGAAGGACGGCGGCGGGTTCCGCAAGGAAGGCGGCTTCAAGAAGAAGGCCTTCGGTGGCCCCGGCAAAGGTGGCTTCAAGCGCAAGTCCGAGGACGGCGACTTCGACCGCCCGCGCCGTGACGGCGACAAGCCCAAGGGCAAGTTCGGTGCCAAGAAGACCTTCCGCGACACCGACGGTGCCCACAAGAAGGCCGGCCCCAAGAAGCACCGCAAGGGCTGAGCCACCGCTTACAGAATGACAAAGAGGCCGCCGGAAATTCCGGCGGCCTTTTCTGTTGGGTTTGGACATGTTGCGAGCGGGGCGAGCGCCGGCCCGGGGGATGGCGCAAAAGCCCTTGAGGTTTGCGCTTTATCTCTGCCAAATCCGAGCACCCCGCGAGCGCTGCACAACAATGACAAAGCGCCAGCCCGTGGGGACGGGCCGGCGCTTGCCCGGCGGCCTTCGGCCTTGTTCCGGGCCGCAGCGTCAGTGCGCCGCGCCCCCTGCCCCGGCTTTCGGCGGCTTCATCGCCAGCGCCATCACCGCCAGCCCGGCAAAGAGCACGGTGATCAGCATGAACACGTCGATGAAAGACATCACCGTCGCCTGCTGCGCCACGCGCCCGGCCATCTGCTGCAGCGCGCCCTTGTCGCCGTCGATGCCCTGCGCCGCGAGGTTCTGCGCAAGCATGTCGAGCTGCCGCAGCGCCTCGGGGTTGTTCCAGTTCACCGCCTCATTGAGCCGCGCCGTGTGCAGCGCGCCGCGGTCGGTGAGCAGCGTGTTGATCACCGCCAGCCCCACCGCGCCGCCTAGGTTGCGCATCAGGTTGTAAAGGCCCGAGGCGCTCTTCATCTTCTCCGGCGGCAGAGTGCCAAGCGCGAGGTTGTTGATCGGCACCATGCAGATCATCAGCGACAGCCCGCGTAACACCTGCGGCCAGAGCAGCTCTTGGAAGTCCCACTCGGCGGTCATGCCGGTCAGCATCCACGACGACACCCCGAAGCCCAGAAAGCCCAGCAGCAGCATCAGCCGCAGGTCCATCTTCGACGACAGGATCCCCGCCAGCGGTGCCGAGGCGAACATCGCAAGCCCCGAGACAAAGACCGTCTGCCCGGTCATCAGGCTGTCGTAGCCGCGGATCGAGCTCAG
Organism: Salipiger sp. CCB-MM3; assembly: GCF_001687105.1. Taxonomy (NCBI): domain Bacteria; kingdom Pseudomonadati; phylum Pseudomonadota; class Alphaproteobacteria; order Rhodobacterales; family Roseobacteraceae; genus Salipiger; species Salipiger sp. CCB-MM3. The sequence continues at coordinate 537,825 of NZ_CP014596.1, read as the reverse complement.
ATAGAGCGGGTAGAGATAGGTCATCCCGTAAAGCCCGATGCCCATCACGAAGCTGAACAGCGATCCGACGGCAAAGTTGGTGTCGGAAAAGGCCGAGAAATCCACCACCGGGTTCTTTAATGTGAACGCCCGCCAGAAGGTGATGACGCCGCCCACGACCATGACCACGAACAGCACGGCGACGATCTCATCCTGAAACCAGTCGTTGCCCGGCCCTTCTTCCAGCACGTATTCCATCGCGCCAAGGAAACAGGCCAGCGCACCAAGGCCGATCCAGTCGAATGTGTCGAAGAGCTTCCACTCGGGCTTGTCGAAATCCACCAGCGCCAGCACGCCGATCGTCACGAGGATGCCCGCCGGGACGTTCACCAGAAACAGCCAGTGCCAGCTCATCGCGTGGCTGAGATAGCCCCCTACGGTGGGGCCAACGGTGGGCGCGAGCGTCGCCACCAGCCCGATCATCGGCGAGACGATGGCGCGCTTCGAGGCCGGGAACAGCGTGAAGGCCGCCGCGAAAACCGATGGGATCATGCCGCCGCCCAGAAAGCCCTGCACCGCGCGCCACAGGATCATCTCATTGATCGAGCCCGACGTGGCGCAAAGGAACGAAGCGACGGTGAAGCCCCCCGCCGACACGGCAAACAGATAGCGCGTCGACATCATCCGCCCCAGAAGGCCCGACAGCGGGATCATGATCACCTCGGCGATGAGATACGAGGTCTGCACCCAGCTGATCTCATCTGACGAGGCGCCAAGACCCGCCTGAATCTCTGGCAGCGAGGCCGAGACGATCTGAATGTCGAGGATCGCCATGAACATGCCGAAGACCATGACGAAAAACGCCGCGACCCTGCGCGGCGTCAGCTCGGGTTCTCCGGCCTGGATATCTGCGTCGGTGCTCATTCCGAGACCCCTGCAACTTCGGTGCCCTCAGGCGCCGTGCGCTGGTCGATCTCCACCACCACCGACAGGCCCGCGCGCAGGCCGGGGGTGTCCTCGGGCAGTTCGATCCGCACCGGCACCCGCTGCACGATCTTGGTGAAGTTGCCGGTGGCATTGTCCGCCGGCAGCAGCGAGAAGACCGAGCCCGTGGCCGGCGCGACCGAGACCACGCGGCCTTCGATCTCATGGCCTTCCAGCGCGTCGATGCTGACCTTCGCGGTCTCGCCGGGCTGGATATGCGCAAGCTGGGTTTCTTTGTAGTTGGCCTCGACGTAGAGCCCGTGGTCCGGCACCACCGCGGCAAGCCGCGCGCCGATGCTGACCAACTCGCCCTCTTCGATGGCGATATTGGCGACCGTGCCGTCAAAGGGCGCGCGCAGCACCGTGTGATCGAGGTCGCGCTGTGCCTGCGCGATGTCGAGTTCCATCTCGCGGCGGCTGCTCTCGGTCTCGGCGCGCTCGGCCTTCAGCACTTCGACCTGTGCCTCAGCCCCCTTGATCGCCGCCTCGGCGGCGGCCTTGTTCGCCTTGGCGGTCTCCAGCGCCTCATTGGCATCGTCGAGATCGGCCTGCGAGGTCACCTTGCGCTCGGCCAGTCCCTGCGCCCGCACCTGAGCCGTTTGCGCCGTGCGCAGCGCGGCCTCGGCGGCGGAAAGCTCGGCCTCGGCCTGCGTGACGCTGGCCTGCGCCGCGGCGGTCTGCGCGTCGATCCGGGCCAGCGTGCGCTCGAGCGTCGGCAATTGCGCCTGCGCCTGTTCCAGCGCGATGCGGTAGTCGCCATCCTCGATGCGCACCAGTACATCGCCTTTAGAGACATGCTGGTTGGCCTGCACCGGGATCTCTTCGACGTAGCCCTGCAGCTTGGACGAGACCAGCGAGAGATCCGCCTGCACATAGGCATCGTCGGTCTCGACCATGAACCGCCCCTCGGTCCACCAGCCATAGCCCTCATATCCCCCGGCCAGCAGTGCGATCAGCGCGATCCCCCCAAGGATGCGCTTCTTGCGTCCGGACTTTTTCGGCGGCGCCGCGTCTTCGTGAGTGGTGGCCTGTTCAGGCTGCGGCGCCGCGGGACGTGTGTCGGGATCGGTGGCTTCAATGCGGTCGTGACGGGACATGGGGCGGACTTTCGGATCTCGGGACAAAGCACCAAGCGGGGGGAGATTCGACAGATCGAACCGCTCGGTTCGATACCACATAGGCGGGTGCCGTTACGAAATCAAGACTTCATCGAACCGCCTGGTTCGATTATATCAGAGGCATGAAACTCGATATCCTCTCGGAGCGGGCCAAGGCCTGCGCGCAAAAACGCCGCCACGCGGCGGGCGAAGATCCTCAGAAGCGCCGTCAGATCCTCGACGGCGCATGGCAGGTCTTTGTCGATCAGGGATTCGACGCCGCCTCGATGAACAGTATCTGCAAGGCGGCGGGGGTCTCGAAGGGCACGCTCTATGTCTACTTCGAGAATAAGGAAGATCTCTTCGTCGCGCTGGTCGAGGAGAAGCGAAAGGATTTCTTTGATGGCATCTTCGAGCGTCTGGCCGACGCCGGGACCATCGAAGAGAGGCTCTTTGCCTATGCCATGGGCCTGTCGACGCAGCTTAATTCCGAAGAGGTGATCCGCGCGCAGCGCATCGTCATCAGCGTGGTCGAGCGCATGCCCGAACTGGGCACGCGCTTTTACGATGCGGGCGCACGGCACTTCCTAAGCTGCCTGCAGGATTTCCTGCAGCGCGAGACCGAGGCGGGCACCCTCAAGGTCACCGACACCGAGCTTGCCGCCGGTCAGTTCGTGGAACTTTCGACCACGCTCACATGGCGGCCGCGGCTCTTTGGCCGCCGCCCCGATGCGCCGAGCGAGGATGAAATCGCCCGCGTCGCAAAGGACGCGGTGCGGGTTTTCTTGGCGGCCTACGGCACCTGAGGGCGCTTAAAGCCGCCGCCGGGCAAACTGGCGTTTAGCCCGCGCGGGTCAGCATCCCAAACAGATCGCGGGGATCGTCGGGGTCGGCCAGCAGGTCAAGCTGCTCGCAGAACGCCCCACCCTCGACCAGCCGGTGCACGTAGCGCAGCGCCGAGAAATCCTCGATGGCAAAGCCGACCGAGTCAAAGAGCGTGATCTGCTTCGGCTCGCGCCGTCCGGCCACCTCACCGCGCATCACCTGCCACAGCTCGGTCACCGGGTGATCTTCGTCCAGCTGCTGAATCTCGCCCTCAATCCGGGTCTGCTCGGGGTATTCCACGAAGATGTCCGAGCGCAGAAGGATATCGCGGTGCAGCTCGGTCTTGCCCGGACAGTCGCCGCCGATGGCGTTGATGTGCACGCCGCTGCCGACCATGTTGTCGGTGAGGATCGTGGCATATTGCTTGTCGGCGGTGCAGGTGGTGATCACCTGCGCCCCTTCGACCGCCGCTTCCGGGCTGTCGCAGCGCACAACGTCAAAGCCCTGCGCCAGAAGGTTCCGCTCGGCCTTGTCGGTCGCCGCCGGGTCCACATCATAAAGCCGCAGGCGGTTGATGCCGCAGAGCGCGCGGAAGGCCAGCGCCTGAAATTCGCATTGCGCGCCATTGCCGATCATCGCCATGACCTCGGCCCCTTTCGGCGCAAGGTATTTGCCGACCAGCGCCGAAGTCGCCGCCGTGCGCAGCGCGGTCAGCAGGGTCATCTCGGTCAGCAGGATCGGATAGCCGTTGGCCACCGACGACAGCACGCCGAAGGCGGTGACGGTCTGGAACCCCTCGCGCATGTTCTTGGGGTGACCGTTGACGTATTTGAAGCCGTAGTTTTCGGCATCCGCCGTCGGCATCAGCTCGATCACCCCGTCGCGCGAGTGGCTGGCGACGCGCGGCGTCTTGTCGAACTCGGGCCAGCGCTTGAAGTCATCCTCGATCACCTCGGCAAGGCCGGTGATGAAGGCTTCGACGCCATGGGCGTGCACGAGTTTCATCATATTCTCGACCGACACGAAGGGCACGAAGGCCAGCGCCGAGGGTTTGAGGTCGGAAGGGTTCACGGCCATCATCAGAAGCTCCGGGTCATACGGTCGAGCACGCGGCGGCCAAAGAGGCTCGCCGTCAGGTCGCACAGCAGTTTCGCCGTGCGCCCGCGCTCATCGAGAAAAGGGTTAAGCTCGACGAGGTCGAGCGAGCGCACCAGCCCGGAGTCCCCGAGGGTTTCCATGATCAGATGCGCCTCGCGGAAGGTGGCGCCGCCGGGCACGGTGGTGCCCACGGCGGGCGCGATGCCCGGCTCGAGGAAATCCACGTCGAAGCTGACGTGCAGCAGACCGTTCGCTGCCTTTACCTTTTCGAGAAAGGTTTTCAGCGGCGCCAGAACGCCGGTCTCGTCGATGGCGCGCATGTCGTGCACCTCGATCCCATGCTCCGAGATCAGCCTGTGCTCGGCCCGGTCGACCGAGCGGATGCCCATCATGCAGATGTTCTGGGTCGGCACGGCGGCGGCAAGAGGCGGGTAAGCGTCATTGCCGGACTGGCCGGTGAAATAGTTCACCGGGGTGCCGTGCAGATTGCCGCTTTCCGTGGTGTCGAGCGAATGCAGATCGGGGTGCGCGTCGAGCCAGAGCACAAAGAGCGGTCGCCCCTGCTCTTGCGCGTAGCGCGCCATCCCCGCGACGGTGCCCGCGGACATCGAGTGATCGCCGCCCATGAAGATCGGCAGATCATGCGCGCTTGCGGCGTCGAAGGCGGCGGCTTCCAGCACCTCGATCCATGCGATGGTTTCGGCGAGGTTGTGGATCGCGCCATTGGCGTGTCCCCGCGGGGACACCGCGGGAATGCTGAGGTCACCAAGGTCGGTCACCTGCCAGTCGAGCCCGGCCAAGGTCGGCTCGAGCCCGGCGGTGCGCAGGCTGGCGGGCCCCATCAGGCAGCCCGGTTGCGACGCGCCGGTCTGGATCGGGGCGCCGAGAAGGGAACAGGTTCTGGGCATGGTCTCTCCGTTATGCTTGCGCGCATGATGCCGCGAGTTGCTGACGAATGTGATCGTCAATGTGATCAAAACGCATTAGTATCTACTCACTTTGATCAGCATATGAGTCAAACCGTACAGCATGAGCCCACTTCCGAAAACCGATCGTGCGATCATCGCCGCGCTGCGCGGCGACGCGCGCATGCCGATCACGCAGCTTGCGCAGACCGTTGGCATCTCGCGCACCACCGCGCGCGCCCGGCTCGAGGCGCTGGTGGCCGAAGGGCGGATCCGGCGGTTCACCATCGAGACCGATCAGGATGTGGAAGGCGAGGTGCGCGCGATCACCATGGTAGAGCTGCAGGGGCGGCTGTCGCGCAATGTGATCCGCACGCTGACGCGCATCCCCGAGGTCTCGACCATCCACGCCACCAACGGCGCATGGGATCTGGTGGTGGAGATCAGGACGGACTCGCTGGTGAACTTCGACCGCGTGCTGCGCGAGATCCGCGACGTGCCGGGGGTGCTCAACTCGGAAAGCAGCCTGCTTCTGGCGCATGTGTCGGGGTGAAGCCCGCCCGGAACAAGGCGCGCAGCGCCGCCGGGCGAGCGCCGGCCCGTCCGGGCGGGCTGGCGCTTTGTCATTCATATGCGGGTGAACGAGGTCACGCGGACCTGGCGGGCATAAAGCGCGGACCTCAACCGTTGCAGCGCCAACCCACGGGCCGACGCTCGCCCGACTTCACCCCTCAGAATCCTCCGACAGCGCCTTGAGTCGGCGCAGCAGTGCCGCGTCGCGGAAGGCGACGTCCTTGGCAAAGCTTTCCTCGGTCGGCGTGCCATAGGCCTCGGTCAGCATGGTGCGGGTCTCGGGATCAAGCCGCGCATCGCCCAGATCGTCCCACCATGTCTCGACCGCCTCGCCGAGATGATCGAGGAAATGCCCCATGCCGCCGACGCCGCCCGCCAGCGCAAAGATCTTGCCTTGCCCGATGAAGGCCCATCGCTGGCCCGGACCCATGGACGCCGCAAGGTCGATGTCCTGCATCGACGCCACCCCCTCGCGCGCAAGGTAGACGCTTTCGCGCAGCACAGCGGCCTGCAGGCGGTTGGCGATATGGCCGATCATCTCGCGGTTCAGCTTGATCGGGACCTTGCCCACCGCTTTGTAAAAGGCCATCGCGGCCTCGACCGCCGCCTCCGAGGTCAGCTTGCCCGGCACCACTTCGACCAGCGGCACGAGGTGCGGCGGGTTGAACGGGTGACCAACCACCAGCCGCTCGGGGTGTGTCATCTCGGCCTGCAACTCGCTGGGCATGATGCCGCTGGTGGACGAGGCGATGACCACGTCCGGCGCCAGCGCGGACTCGAGCTTGGCGTAGGTCTCGCGCTTGATCTCGATGCGCTCGGGGGCGTTCTCTTGCACCAGATCCGCGCCGGTGGCGGCCTCTTCGGGGGTAGCGAAGAACGCAAGCGCCGCGAGCGCATCCTCGGCGCTGCGGCCCGAGGTCTGGCCAAGCGCTTCCATCGACGGCCATGCGGCGCGGATGAACTCGCGGAGCTTAGCTTCGGCTCCGGCGCCGGGATCGCTGGCGCGGACGCTGAGACCGGCGCCAAGGAACAGCGTCGCCCAGCTGGCACCGATGGTGCCGGTGCCGATAACGGCGATGGTCTGGGGGAGGGTTGGGGCTGACATGGGAAAACCTCTCGGATTCGGGAAATCGCGCATGGCTGGGCGGAAACCGCCTCGCTTGCGCGCACCCTAGCCGTTTACGCGGCGGGCGAAAGGCCCCTCGGTGGGCGCAGCGCCCACCGCAGCGCGCCATGCCGCGGCGTAATCCGCCAGCGCAGCCCGGTCTAATGTCATCGCATGCGGCTGCACCGCCCCGGTCGGTGCCACGCCGGTCGCCAGAAGCGCCGCGCCGATGCTGGTGCCGGTGGCCGAAAGCGAGCAGGCAATCTGGCGCCCGGTGGCGGCGGCGAGCATGTCGAGCAGCAGATCGTTGCGGGCGAACGGCCCTTCGACGAGGATCGGCCCTTCGGCCCCGATCAGCGACAGGCATTCGGCGGTCATCAGCCCGAGATAGAACGCGAGCGCCACGGATTTCTCGCCCGGGCTCATCGGCGCGCTCCAGCCGCCCTGCTGGCCGGGGAACGGCCCCGAGCTGACCTCGACCGAGGGCCGAAGATGCGCGCCCTGTGCCAAGACCGCGGCCACATCAGCGGGTTCATGCGGCGCGATCTGCGATTTCAGCAGATCGTATTCGCGCCCGCCCATGAAACGCGCCGACGGGGTCGGCCCGCCATCCGCGTTGACGTTGATCAGCAGATCGCGCGCCGGATCGAGCGCAATCTGCCGCCCGCCCACCGCCATGGAGATCACCCATGTCCCGGTGGAGACCACCGCAAAGGGCTGCGGCAGGCAGCGCAGATGCGGCAGCAGCGAGGCGTTGGAATCATGGATGCCGGACATTACGGGAGTGTCCGGCGCAAGCCCGGTGCGGGCGGCGAGCTGCGGCAGAATGTGCCCGGCGCAATCGCTGGCATGATTGAGCGGCGCCATCTTCCCCTCGAGCCCCAGCGCCGCGACCAGCGGCGAAAAGCCCGCCTCGCGCGGTATCCACAGATCGGTATGACAGCCAAGCGAGGTATATTCGCAGCCAAAGCGCCCGGTGAGCCGGCCCGACCAATACTGCGGATAGGTCACCACCTGCGCCAGCCGGTCACGCAGGCCAACTTCGGTTTGCAGCAGCCAATGCAACTGCGCCCCGGCATTGAGCCCCATCGGCAGCCGAGGCGAGCCGGTCCGCGCAAAGCCGGGCCGGATGGCGTCATACTCCTCGGCCAGATCGTCGGGACCCGTATGTTCGTAATCCAGCACCGGGCAGGCAAGGCCCCCAGCGCTGTCGAGCAGCGCCAGCGAGGCACCATGGGTGGTGATGCTGATCGCGTCGATCCCAAGCTCGGCCTGAAGTTCACTCAGCCCGTCCAGCAAGAAGTCCCAAAGCCCGTCGATGTCGTAATGCGGATAGGGTCCGTCCGTCCGAACGGTGTTGGGCCGCGTCCGCACGGCAATCTCGGACAGGCTCTGCATATCGACCAAGGCCAGCTTGGCGTTGGTCTTGCCGATGTCCCAGACGGCGACACGGCGTGGAGGGGGCCGCCCGCTCATGGCAGATGGAACATCGGTTGCAGCGGCACGGCCAGCGGTTCGTTGTCAGGCTTGGTCTGCATGATATCGGCCATATGCGCCCACCAGCGCTGCATGACCTCGGTCTGCGGCAGCGCGTCCATGCCGTGGTCCTCGCGCCGCCAGAGCACACCGAAGAGATGGTTCGTCTCGGGGTCGAGGTGGATCGAGTAATCCTCGACGCCCGCGTCTTTCAGCAATGCGGCCAGTTCGGGCCAGATCGCATCATGGCGGCGCTTGTACTCTTCGGCGCAGCCGGGATTGAGCACCATGCGGAAAGCATATTTCTCCATCAGCGCCTCCACATCGCCCAGAGGCGCGGCAGGGCGATCACCCCGATCAGCAGCGCGCCGATGAAGATCGACATGACGATCCCCGGCACGTTCAAGAGCCCGAGCCCGAAGGTCACCAGCCCCATGACGAAGGCGGCGATCACCACGCCGGGGATCGAGCCCGAGCCGCCAAGGATCGACACGCCGCCGAGCACCACCATGGTCACCACCTCAAGCTCCCAGCCAAAGGCGATGGAGGGCCGCGTCGAGCCGAGCCGCGAGGTCAGGCAGATCGCCGCGACGCCCGACATGAGCCCGGTCAGCAGGAAGAGGATGAACTTCACCCGCGCGACGCGGATGCCGGAAAAGCTGGCGGCGGTGGGGTTGTTGCCGATGGCATAGACCATGCGGCCAAAGTTGGTCCGATGCAGCAGCAGGTAATAGAGCACGGCGAGCAGCGCGAAGAGCACCAACTCGAAGGAGATCACCCAAGCGACGTAGCCCTGCCCAAAGAAGGCGAACTCGGGCGGGTAGCCGCGGTAAGCGCCATCGCCGAGCACGATATAGGAGATGCCGCGGAAGAGGCTCATCGTCCCGATGGTGACCACGATCGACGGCAGCCCCATCTTTGTCACCAGCAGCCCGTTGACCGTGCCGCAGACCAGACCGGTGGCAAGGCCGATCAGCACCAGTTCGGGAGTACCCGCCCCATATTGCGCGGCGGCGCCCATGGCGGTGGAGGCCAGCGCGATGATCGAGGCGACCGAGAGGTCGATCTCGCCGCTGATGATCAGCAACGCCATGGCAAAGGCGATCATCGCCTTTTCGGTGAAGTTGAAGGTGGCGTCGCTGAGGTTCCACGCGTCGAGGAAATAGGGCGAGGCGAAACTGTTGGCGGTGAAGATCGCCACCGCCACGGCAAAAAGCAGCAGCTCCCAGCTTTTCAGCAACCGCTGGACCGGGCTATGCAGCCGGTCGGGGATGTGGCGCGGGGCCGACTTGTCATGATGGGTATCTGTACGGTTGTCTGTGGGCCCATTTTTGGCCGCGTCGCCCTTCGCGATGATAGCGCTATCGGTCATCCGTGGCCCTCCGCCCGCTTGAGGATGATACGGCCTCTCGAGCGCCCCGAGCGGGCGTTGAACGCCACCGCGACGATGATCGCCGTACCGGAGATGGCCAGTTGCCAGAAGGGGGAGATGTCGACCACCGGCAGGGCGTTCTTGACGATGCCCAGAAACAGCGCCCCGAGAAGCGTGCCAAGGATCGTCCCCGCCCCCCCGGCGATGGAGATGCCGCCGATCACGCAGGCGGCGACCACCTCCAGCTCGAACCCGCCGGCGATGTCCACATAGGCCACCGAGTAGCGCGCCACCCAAAGATAGCCTGTCAGCCCGGCCAGCATGCCCGAGATGGTGAAGGCCATGAACTGCGTGCGGCCCACGTCGATTCCAGTGTAGACCGCCGCATGCGGGTTACCGCCCACGGCATAGAAGGCCCGGCCCAGCGGCGCGCGGGCGATGCCGATCAGAAACAGCGCGGTGACGGCGATGGCGATCCATGCGAGGACCGGCAGGCCCAGCAGGTTGGCCCGCGGAAAGCCGGTGAAGGCCGCGCTCATCTCATGCGCATTGACCCATGCACCGCCGGAGATGACGAAGATGATGCCGCGGTAGATGGTCATCGTGCCCAGCGTCACCACGATGGGCGGGATGTTCAGCTTCCACACGAGCAGCCCGTTGAACATGCCCATGAGAGCCCCCATGGCGAGCGCCAGCAGCAGGATCACCGCCACCGGCACGCCGGGATAGGCGGCGTTGAGCATGGCGCAGACCATCCCGGTGAGCGCGAGATTGGCGGCCACCGACAGGTCGATGCAGCGGGTGAGGATCACCACGGTCTGCCCCAGCGCCAGCAGGATCAGCGGCGAGGTGTCGGTGAAGACCCGCACAAGATTGCCCGGCGCCACAAAGGCCGGAAAGCGGCTGGCGATCAGCGCGAGCAGCGCAAGGATGGCCGCGCAAAGGATCGCTTCGCGGGATTTCAGGAAGGTCGTCATTCACAGGCTCCCTGGTCTGGCGCGGGTGGCAAGGGCGATTGGGGGCGGTTGGGGGCGCTGCCCCCTCTTCGCTGCGCGAATTCACCCCCGGCGTATTTGGAAAGAGAAGAAGCGGCATGGGCGGGCGCGCGGGTCATGGCTGCGCTCCGATCCCGGCGGCATGGCGGACGAGGTTTTCCGGGGTCAGCGCGTCGCCCTCCAGCTCGGCGGCAATGAGGCCCTCGCGCATGACGATGACGCGGTCGGACATGCCCAGCACCTCGGGGATTTCCGAGCTGACCATGATCACCGACAGGCCCTGCGCGGCAAGCTCGGCCATGAAGCCATGCACGGCGGCCTTGGAGCCGATGTCGATGCCCTTGGTGGGCTCGTCGAGGATGATCACCTTGGGCTGGGTCGCCAGCCATTTGGCGATCACCACCTTCTGCTGGTTGCCGCCCGAGAGGTTGCCGACGTCCTGATCCAGCGCGGCGGCGCGCAGATCGAGGCGTTCGGTATACTCGCGCGCGAGGGCAAATTCCTGCGACAGCCGCAAAAAGCCACGGCGCGAGGTCTGCGCCAGCGAGGGCAGCGTGACATTCTGGAAGATCGGCAGGCCGATGACGGCACCCTGCTTGCCGCGATCCTCGGGGACATAGACGATGCCATTCTCGACCGCCTCGGCGGGCGAGCGGATCACCCGCACCTGCCCGTCGATGCGCACCGCGCCCTTGCTGGGTCTGGTCACGCCAAACAGCGCCTGCATCACCTCGGAGCGCCCGGCCCCGACGAGCCCGTAAAAGCCGAGGATCTCGCCCCGGCGCAGGGTGAAATTGATCTCGTCGAACTCGGTGGGATGGGCGTAACCCACCACTTTCAGCACCTCATCGCCGACGTTATGGGCGCGCTGCGGAAAGATCTGATCCACCGAGCGGCCCACCATCAGGCGCACCAGTTCAGCCTCATCGACCTCGGAGATAAGACCCGAGCCCACGTGCTGCCCGTCGCGAAAGACCGTGTAGCGGTCGGCGATGCGGAAGATCTCGTCGAACTTGTGGGAGATGAAGAGGATCGCGCGGCCCTCGGCGCGCAGCCGCTCGACCAGTTCATAAAGCTCTTCGATCTCTTTGTGCGACAGCGCTGCGGTGGGCTCGTCCATGATGACCACGCGGGCGTCCACCGAGAGCGCACGGGCGATGGCCACGAGGTGTTTCGAGGCGATGCCAAGCTCGCGCAGCGGCATGTCGGGATCAAGATCGGCGTCGATGCGCGACAGGATCTCCTGCGCGGCCTTGCGCATCTTCGGCCAGTCGATCAGCCCGAAGCGGCCGCGCGGCGCATGGCCGATGAAGATGTTCTCGGCGACGGAAAGCTCGTCGAAGAGCACCGTCTCCTGATGGATCGCGGTGATCCCGGCGGCGGTGGCGTCCTGCGCTGTGGCGAAATGCACCGGCGCGCCGCCAAGGGTGATGGTGCCGCCATCGGGCTGATAGATGCCGGTGAGCGTTTTCACGATGGTCGATTTGCCCGCGCCATTCTCGCCCACCAGCGCGGTGACCTGACCGGGGTAGAGATCGAGCGTGACGCCGTCGAGCGCCTTCACGCCGGGAAATGTCTTGGTGATCCCCTCGAGCCGCAGCACGGGCGCGGCATCGGCCGACGCTGCTGCGACGGGCGGGGTGGTGAGGCTGACTTGCATCGAGGCCCCCGGGTTCATGGGTTTGGGTGCAACCCCGGCGCTGCGGCGCGCCGGGGCCAGACTCTGCGCCGGGTTCAGGCGCGGATCAGAAGATGCTCTTGAACTCGTCGATATTGCTGGCGTCGTAGACAAAGGGATCGGCCATGGCGCCCTCGTTGTTGTCATCGAGGGTCAGCGTGCCCATGCGGCCCATGGGGATCTCGGCACCCGGTGCTGCCTCGGCGTCGCCGGTGGCCAGCTCATAGGCGAGATAGGTGGCCGAATAGCCCAGATCGATCGGGTTCCAGATGGCAAAGCTTTTCGACGCGCCGCTCTCGATCGCGCCCGCCATCTCGGACGGCAGGCCAAGACCGGTGACATTCACCTGCCCCACTTTGCCCGCATCCTCGACCGCACGCGCGGCGGCAACGATGCCCACCGAGGTCGGCGCGATGATCGCGTCGAGGTCGGGATAGGTCTGCATCAGGCCCTGCGCCTCGCGATAGGATTTGTCGGCAAGATCGTCGCCATAGACCGTGGTGACCACCTCGATGCCCGGATAGTCGCCCATCACCTTGTTCATCTCGTCGATCCAGATGTTCTGGTTCGTCGATGTGGTGGTGGCCGAGAGCACCGCCACCTCGCCACCGTCGGGCAGATTGTCGGCGGCGAGCTTGATGATCATATTGCCGATAAGCGGGTTCGACGAAGGGTTGAGATGCAGCTGCCGCCCCTCGGGCGCGACGCCGCTGTCCCATGAGATCACCGTGATGCCGCGCTGCATCGCCTTCTTGAGGGCCGGCACCAGCGCGTCGGTGTCATTGGCCGAGACCGCGATGGCGTCCACGCGCTGTGCGATCAGCGAGTTGATCACCTCGATCTGCCCTTCGGCGGTGGTGTCGGTGGGGCCGGTGTAGATCACCTCGACATTGCCAAGCTCGCTGGCGGCCTCCTCGGCGCCTTTGGCGGCGGCCTCGAAGAAGCCGATGCCGAGCGCTTTCACCACCAGCGCGATGCGGACATTGTCCTGCGCCTGCGCGGCACCGCCCGCCAGCATCAGCGCCGCAAGCGCCGTGCCTCCGAAAATCCGTCTCGTAATGCCCATTGTCTCCTCCCTAAGTTATGAGCCGTTCCCTATGTGCCGCGGCGGTCACCCCGCCCCGGCGTCTCGCGCTCGACCGGTCTGCGCCACGATCAGCCGGATCTCGGCTGCCTCCAACATCGAGGCGGTGCGGTCGGAAATGCCTTCATCGGTAATCACGATGTCGATGCGCTCGAGCGGGCAGAGCACGAGGCTCGAGCGGTTGTCGAATTTCGAACTGTCGACCAGCACGACCAGCTCGTCGGCCTGATCGATGAGCTTCTCTTCGGCCTGAATCAGCAGCGGGTCGGCTTCCATCAGCCCGATGGGCCCCAGCGCGTGGGCCCCCATGAACATGCGCTTGGCGTAATAGTGCCGCGTCATGTCGCTCGCGAAGGGCGACAGGATGATGTTCTGTTCGCGGTAGAGCGCGCCACCGGGCAGCATCACCGTGTTCTTGGAATTCTTCAGCAGATGTTCGGCGATGGGAAAGCTGTTGGTCAGCACCTGCAGCCGGCGGTTGGCCAGCGGGTGCACCATCTGAAAGGTGGTTGTCCCGCCGTTGATGATGATCGCCTCGCCATCGTCGCAGAGGGCCACGGCCTCGCGGGCGATGGCCTGCTTCTGGTCGCTGTTGATCGCCTGGTTCACCGCGAAGGTGCGCCCGGCCAGTCCCGGCAGCGGCGGCGGGGCCAGCGCCTCGGCGCCGCCGCGGACACGGCGCAGCCGCTTGGCGGCATGCAGCGTGGCAATGTCGCGCCGGATCGTCGCCTCGGAGGTGCCGGTCAGAGACACGAGTTCCGAGACCGTCACGATCGGCCGCTCCTGAACGGCAGACAATATGATCCTATGGCGCTCGGTTTCGTGCATCGGGTCCTCCTGTTCCGCTCAGATTGGACGAATCCCCCATCAAGTCAATCACGTTTTTTCATTTTCGATCATACTGCGCCGCAGCATGATTGGTTTTGATTGTTTGTGGTTGACAGAATGAGAGCAGCGCCGCAGCTTTCAGGGCGAGGAGGCGGCCATATCGGACCGCGACATTGGGAGGACACCATGCTGACACGGGCCAAGGACCGCCTGCAAAATCTGTGGGATAGCGACAAGGCGGCGGCGATGAGCGAGCCGGAAAAGCTGCTCTACCGCTCGAACCTTCTGGGGTCGGACAAGAGAATCACCAATTACGGCGGCGGCAATACCTCGGCCAAAGTGACGGAACGCGATCCGCTCACCGGGAGCGAGGTCGAGGTGCTCTGGGTCAAAGGCTCTGGCGGCGATGTCGGCTCGATGAAGCTGGACGGGTTTTCGACCCTCTATATGGACAAACTGCGCGCGCTGAAGGGCGTCTACCGCGGCCCGGAGCACGAAGACGAGATGGTCGGCTACCTGCCCCATTGCACCTTCAACCTGAACCCGCGCGCGGCCTCCATCGACACGCCCCTCCACGCCTATGTCCCCCGCGCGCATGTGGACCACATGCATGCCGACGCGATCATTGCCATCGCCGCCTCGACGGAATCGCAGGCTCTAACACGGGAGATCTTTGGCAACCGCATCGGATGGCTGCCGTGGAAGCGGCCCGGCTACGAGCTTGGCCTCTGGCTCGAGACGTTCTGCCGCGAGAACCCCGAGGCGGAAGGCGTGGTGCTGGAAAGCCATGGTCTCTTTACATGGGGCGACACCGCTGAGAGCTGTTACGCGACCACCATCGGGATCATCAACGAAGCCATCGCATGGCTCGAAGAGAAGACCTCCGGCACCCCGGCCTTCGGCGGTGCCAAGCACCAGAGCCTCGCCCCCGAGGCGCGGCGCGAGGTTGCGGCCGCGCTGATGCCCGCCATTCGCGGCATGGTGTCCGGCAATCAGCATATGGTCGGGCATTTCGACGATCAGGAGGCGGTGCTGGAATTCGTCAACGCCCATGCGCTCGAGACGCTCGCCCCCATGGGCACCTCCTGCCCGGACCATTTCCTGCGCACCAAGATCGCGCCGCTGGTTGTGGCATTCGACCCTGAAAGCCCCGATATAGACTCTGTTCTTGCCGAATTGCCTGCGCAGGTCGAGGCCTACCGCGACGCCTACACCGCCTATTACGAGCGCTGCAAGCACGAGACCTCCCCTGCCCTGCGCGACCCCAATGCGGTGGTCTATCTCATCCCCGGCGTCGGCATGATCACCTTCGCCAAAGACAAGGCGACGGCGCGCATCTCGGGCGAGTTCTACGTGAACGCGATCAATGTGATGCGCGGCGCGTCTGCGGTCAGCGACTATCAGGGCCTGCCCGAGCAGGAGGCCTTTGATATCGAGTACTGGCTGCTGGAAGAGGCCAAGCTGCAGCGCATGCCCAAGCCCAAGTCGCTCGCAGGGCGTATCGCGCTGGTCACCGGCGGCGGCGGCGGCATCGGCGCGGCCACCGCAGAGCGCCTGCTGCGCGAGGGGGCCTGCGTGGTGCTGGCCGACATCGACATCAGTGCTGCGGAGAGGGTCGGCACCGAGCTTTCCAGTCTCTATTCCAGCGATGTCGTGCGCTCGGTCGCCATGGATGTGACCCGCGAAGACGCCGTCGCGCGCGCCTATGCAGAGACCTGTGTGGCGTTCGGCGGCGTCGACATTCTGGTGTCGAACGCGGGCATCGCCTCCTCCGCGCCGGTGGAAGAGACCTCTCTGGCGCTCTGGTCGCGCAATATGGACATCCTCTCGACGGGCTATTTCCTTGCCTCGCGGGAGGCGTTCCGCCTGCTGCGCAAACAGGGCCTCGGCGGCGCGCTGGTGTTCATCGGCTCGAAGAACGGGCTTGCCGCCTCGCCCAACGCCTCGGCCTATTGCACCGCCAAGGCGTCGGAATTGCACCTCGCCCGCTGTCTCGCGCTGGAAGGCGCCGAGCATGGCATCCGGGTCAATGTGGTGAACCCCGACGCGGTGCTGCGCGGCTCGCGCATCTGGGAGGGCGAATGGCTCGACCAGCGCGCCTCGACCTATGGCACCGACAAGGCGGGGCTCGAAGAAATGTACCGCAACCGCTCGATGCTCAAGCGCTCGGTGCTGCCCGAGGATATCGCCGAGGCGGCCTATTTCCTGGCCTCTGACCTCTCGGCAAAATCCACCGGCAACATCCTCAACGTCGATGCCGGCAACAAGGAAGCCTTCACGAGGTAAGGCTCTGTTTCGGCCAAAACTGTGTCTGATACGGCGGCGGGCCGAGCGTCCCGCCCGCCAGCAGCCGCCACGGGAGAGGCGGCATGGGAGGGATTTCATGATTAGCAGCGATCTGATCGCCACGCAGAACGAGGGGCGCGCCGATGCGCTCAAGTTCGACTACGAAATGCTGGGCGCGCAACTCGCCCGGCGCGGGGTCGACATCGACACTATCAAGCGCAAAGTAGGCTCTTATGGCGTGGCTGTGCCCAGTTGGGGCGTGGGCACCGGCGGCACCCGTTTCGCCCGCTTTCCCGGCGGCGGAGAGCCGCGGGACATCTTCGACAAGCTCGACGATTGCGGCGTCATCCATCAGCTCACCGCCGCGACGCCCAGCGTCTCGCTGCACATCCCGTGGGACAAGGCGGACCCTGCCGCGCTGCGCCAGAAAGCCGCCGCGCTGGGGCTTGGCTTTGACGCGATGAACTCAAACACATTTCAGGACCAGCCGGGCCAAGCTCTGAGCTACAAGTTCGGCTCGCTGTCGCACACCGATCCGGCGGTGCGCGCGCAGGCGGTGGAGCACAATCTTGAATGCATCGAAATCGGCGAGGCGCTTGGGTCGAAGGCCCTGACGGTGTGGATCGGTGACGGTTCGAACTTCCCCGGGCAGACCGATCTGACCGCGCAGTTCGAGCGTTATCTCGGGTCCATGAAGGACATCTACAAGGCTCTGCCCGAGGACTGGCGGCTGCTGTCGGAGCACAAGATGTTCGAGCCCGCCTTCTATTCCACCGTCGTGCAGGATTGGGGGACGAACTATCTGATCGCCAAGGAGCTGGGCGACAAAGCGCTCTGCCTCGTCGATCTGGGGCACCACGCGCCCAACACCAATATCGAGATGATCGCGGCGCGGCTCATCCAGTTCGGCAAGCTGGGCGGCTTTCATTTCAACGACAGCAAATACGGCGACGACGACCTCGACACCGGCAGCATAGACCCGTTCCGGCTGTTCCTCGTGTTCAACGAGCTGGTCGCGGCGGAGGGCAAGGAGGGCTTTGCGCCTGCCCATATGCTGGATCAGTCGCACAACGTCACAGACCCTATCGAGAGCCTGATTTCCTCCGCCAACGAGGTGCGGCGGGCCTATGCGCAGGCTCTGCTGGTGGACCGCCCTGCCCTTGCAGGCTTCCAGCAAGAGAACGACGCGCTGATGGCGGCAGCGACGCTCAAGGCCGCCTATCGCACCGACGTCGAACCGATCCTCGCCATGGCCCGCTTTGAGGCTGGCGCAGCGATCGATCCGGTCGCCGCGTATCGGGCATCGCACTACCGCGCGAAGGTTTCTGCGGAGCGCCCGGAGGTCAGTGGCGCGGGCGGCGGGATCGTCTGAGACAGGGTTTTCGGCCCATTTTCGGGCTTTCGGGGCGTCTGCCCCTGCCCGGCGGTGAAAACCGTCGGGTTTTTTGTTGTTTTACATGCATTTAAGGCCTGATATGAGCTGCGAATCGGCTCCAAAGCCCTGATTCGCAGTGATTTTGGCCCGAATCACCTGATTTTCCGCGTTTTCCACGACTCCCGGTATTGCCGTTCCCGCATGCGGCTAAACCCGGATCGAGCGGGGTGATCATGGGCCAGTTTTCCCGCTGCTCTGGGGTCGCCTTTTGCGCTGCAGATCGAAGCGGACACCCACCCCGCAAAACCGTATTGGCCTGTTCGAACGCCCTGCCCGGCGACTCTGGGTAACCCACGGGTTACCCAGAGTCGCATCAGATGTTCCCTCCCGCCCGCATCGCAACGCAGCCTAGCTCCCTCGCTGGCTGCGGACTTCTCAAGCCCGCCGTCACTACAATCAAGAAGTTCAGCGCCGCGCGCATCGGGGCCTTCAGCCGCTCTCGCTATGGGCGCCCCTGCCCTAAATCACCCACCAAAGCAAAAGGCCGGTAACCCATGGGTTACCGGCCTCTCATGCCTTAGTTTGTGGGCCGGGTTACCGCCCCCTGCCCCGTAACCCGCGGGTTACTCGTCGCGCAGAACCGCTTCGAACGCCTCAACCGCTTTCTGCAGCCGCTTGCGGTCCACCGAGGAGAAATCGATCTCCGAGAGGATACGGCACTCGCCCTTGCGCGCGGTCACTTTCGACAGGCCCACGTGAAATTCGTATTTCACGCTGCGCTGGCGCGGTGCCTGTTCGGCTTTGCCCTCGGACCGTTCGGCGCTGAGAACGAACTTCTTCAGCACCTCTGTCTGCTCATCCACAGAGCTGGCGTTCGACAGCGCCGATTTCAGCGAAGCAATCCGGCCCGGCGCGGCCTGCATCTTACGCGCCACATCGACACCAAGGTTGCGCGACACGGATTTCGGATACGGCAGCGCCTCGTCGAGATGGTCGAGCAGATAGACAAAGCTGCGAATGTAAGAGCGTTTCATCTTATGTAGCGACGCGTAAATGCGGCCGACCAGTTCTTCGGCCCCCATCCCGTCGAGCCCGGTGTCCTGCGCAGCGGTGATCGCGACCTGCGCCATCTCGGCAAAGCTGAGGTCCTCACGGATCACGTTCTCTTCGACCATGTCGATATAGAGATCGATCCGCGTTCCCGCCTCTTCAGCGACGCGTGCCACGGCCTTGGCAAACCGCGCATCGCCGGTTTCCGTCAGCAGTTGCTGCAGCGCGGTCAGACGCCGCCAGCCTTTCTTCAGCTGAAAACCGGTCTCGGTGCGATAGACCTCGATCGGTTCTTTTTGCCCACGCTCGCGGATCGAGGCCTTGAGCTCCTCCATCTCGTCGGACGCCGCGACACTGGAAAGGTCCAGACGGTCGCGCGGAAGATCATCGGTGCGGATGTCTTCGAGCGGCACCGCCACCAGAACGCGGCCCTCTTCCTGCGCGAGCCGGAACGCCTTGGCGTCAGTGGCATTCTGACGGCGCTGCTCGACGAGGTTTTCGGTGCTCTCGGTCATGCTGCTCGCGGCTTCGCGCACTGCCGCGCCCATCGGACCGGGGTCGCGGCGGCGCGGTTTGACCTGCGCGGGCTCGATGGGGCCGAAACCGAACTTGTTCTTGCTGCTCATGCTTCAACCTCTTCCTTCGCGCCTTTCGCTTCCCATGCGCGCAGCACCACTTCCTTGAACTCATCATAGGCGGAGTCGAAACTCTGCCGCGCCCGCTTCCACGTCTCGCGGGTCATCTGGCGGTAGTCCTGCTCGTAGACCGATTGCTGGAAGCGGCCCGACTGTTCGACGGCGCGGGTCATCTCGATGGCGTGCTTGCAGACGTCAGCGCCAAAGACATTGCGGAAGGCATCCATCATCGCCACGTGCAGCGGGTTCGATTGCTCGAAGCGCGTCATCAGCAGGCGGACGTCCGCGAAACGCTTGGGCAGGCGGATGCCCGCATCTTCGGCGACCTTGGCGAACCCGTCCGAAATATCCTCGAGCGCATCGCCAAGCTGGCCAAGGAAGCTGGTGGTGGAGTCATATTCCCAATAGCCGGGGCCCGAGGGGATATAGAGGATGTCCGCCGCGAAGGCCGCGTTCAGCGACTGGTAGCCGATGGCCGGCGGGCAATCGAAGATGATGAGGTCGTATTGATCCTCGGGCAGCTCATCGAGGTAGCGCGAGACGCAGCCGAAGAAGCTCCACGCTTTGTGCATGGCGCGGTACTGGGCCGAGGCGAACTCGACGAAGGCGGCGTTGGCACAGGAGGGGATGATGTCGATGGTCGGCCAGGCGGTCTTTTGGATGAAGTCCTGGATGCGCTGCGCGCCGATCGACTGCACATCCTCGGGCAGCTCATCGGCGGTGGGGTAGGGGCAGTCGGCGGGGTCATCATAAGCGGCGGCGATCCGGTCGGCCTCGCGGCAGAGGTCGCGGCACATGATGCCCCAGACGGTGTTCCATTCCTTCACCTCGGTGAGGCCCATGGAGTGGGTCATCGTCGCCTGCGGGTCGAAGTCGATCACCAGCACGCGGTAGCCGTCGAGCGCGGCGGCATTGGCGAGGTGCTGGGCCACGACCGTCTTGCCAACGCCGCCCTTGAAGTTCGACACCGCGACGCGCATCGCGCGCCCGGCCGGGCGGTGGGGCAGCAGCGACTTGCCGCGGAAGCGCAGGCGGCGGCGCAGCTCATTGATCTCTTGCAGGGTGAACCACCGCTGGCGGCCATCCTCCTCGACAGAGCCCTGCGGCAGCGAGGGATCATCGGCCAGCTTCTTGCGCAGCGTGTCCGCGGGCACGTCGAACATGAAGTGGCTGATCTCCCAGATAGAGAAGGGACGCAGGATCTTTTCCTCTGCCGGGGAGAAGGTCGCGCGACGCACCGCAGCCTGCTGCGCGAGGCTGCGTTCGTTCATCGATTGAAGGTCTGTATGATCTCTCATGAGCCTGCTCGTGTTTTCTGTTACTGTCCTTTCAATAACGCGAATTGCAGAAAGGGCAAAACCCGGAGTCTCGATTTCTCGTATTTTCGCGAAGATTTTCAGATTTACGGGATTTCTGCGGCGGGTCAGGCACAGTTTTCGTGACACCCTCAGCCGGGAACGGGCAGATATGGTGACAATCCCCCCTTGAAACGGTGTCAGCATACGTGTCACCCATTACCAATATACCGATTTTTTCCAAATAAATTTGGATTAGGGATCCCGTCCCGTATTTGAGCCCCCGTTGACAAACGACGGGAAAATCCAGCACTGTCGAAGCCAACGGGGAATCGGCCAATGAAGCCGAACCCAATCAGGCGGCAGAGCAGACGAGCATGGACTTCAAACGATTTACGGGACCTCAGGCAGGGTCTCAGAAATATGACCTATTGACCGCCATAGCGGTGGCCGGGCTGAACGGATCGCCCGGATTCCAGACCTCGATGCTGCGGCTCGTGGCGCTCGTCACGGCGCGCTACAACTGGCGCAACGACGAGTTGACCGTGGGGCAGCGCGAAATGGCCCGGCTCTGGTCGGTGGACGAGCGAACCGTGAAGCGAGAGGTCAAACGTCTCACGAAACTCGAGATCCTGCTGCAACTGCGCCCCGGCGTTCGGGGCAGGGTGGCGGCCTACCGGCTGAACTACGCCGAGATTTACCGGCTGAGCGAACCGCATTGGGACAAGGTTGGCCCCGATTTCTCGGCCCGGATGGAGGTGCAGCAACCGCAAGACGCGCCGCCCGCCGAAAAGGTCGTCCGCGTGGATTTCGCCGCGGCCCGCAGTGCCGAGCCCGTGCCGCCCGCCGACACGCCGTGGCCACGCACGCTGGCGCGGCTGGCGCAAAGCGATCCGGGCCTCTATCGCAGCTGGTTCTCGGGGCTTGCGCTTGAGAGCTTCGAGAACGGCCTGCTGATGCTTAAGGCGCCTTCGGCCTTTGCCGCGCAATACGTGCTGACGCACCACATGCGCCCGCTGCACGGCATGGCCCAACAGGAATTTCCCGGCCTGCGCCGGATCGAGATCGGCTCCTGAGCCTTCGTCTAGACGGAAATATCCCGGGGGAGTCGCCGCGCCAGCGGCGGCGGGGGCGGCGCCCCCGATGGTCCCAAGGCTGGAAGCCCACCCCAAGAGCGCCGCAACACGGCGCTTTACAATAGTAATAAAGTAATACTTAATAACCTCAGGACCTGAGGAGAGGTCCAAGGGAGGAAATCATGAATATATTGAAAAGCTTGCTCGCAAGCGCCGCTATCCTTGTGCCTGCCGTCGCCCTTGCCGAAGGCGAGACCGTGGGCTTCAGCCAGATCGGCTCGGAGTCCGGCTGGCGCGCCGCCGAGACCACGGTCACCAAGCAACAGGCCGACGAGCGCGGGATCACGCTGAAGTTCGCCGACGCGCAGCAGAAACAGGAAAACCAGATCAAGGCGCTCCGCAGCTTCGTGGCGCAGGGGGTCGATGCGATCCTGCTGGCGCCGGTCGTCGCCACCGGCTGGGAAGAGGTGCTGGAAGAGGCGAAGGACGCCGAGATTCCGGTGATCCTGCTTGACCGCAACATCGACGCGCCCGAAGACCTCTATATGACCGCCGTCACCTCGGATCAGGTGCATGAGGGCATGGTGGCCGGCAACTGGCTGGTCGAGGCCGTGGGCGATGCCGACTGCCCGGTGGTCGAGCTTCAGGGCACCACCGGCTCATCGCCCGCCATCTCGCGCAAGAAGGGCTTTGAAGAGGCCATCGCCGCGGCGGACAATATCAGCATCACCCGCAGCCAGACCGGCGATTTCACCCGTGCGCAGGGCAAGGTGGTGATGGAGAGCTTCCTCAAGTCCGAGGGCGGCGAGAACATCTGCGCGCTCTATGCGCATAACGATGACATGGCCGTCGGCGCGATCCAAGCCATCAAAGAGGCGGGTCTGAAGCCGGGCGAGGACATCAAGATCGTTTCCATCGACTCTGTGCCCGACATCCATCTGGCGATGAAGGCAGGCGAGGCCAATGCCACGGTGGAGCTGACGCCGAATATGGCGGGTCCGGCCTTTGACGTGCTGGAAGCTTACTGGAAGGACGGCACCATGCCGCCGAAGTGGATCCAGACCGAGTCCAAGCTCTACACCAGCGATGACGACAACGCGGCCATTTACGAGAGCAAGAAGGATCTCGGATACTGACGCTGCGCGGCGGGGGCGATGCCCCTGCCAAGGGCGCCTTCCGGCGGGGGCCGGGGGGCGCATTGCCCTGCAAAGGGGCCCTGTTTCAGGGGGGGAGGACACGGGATGGTCACGCCAGAACCGGTGCTGCACGCGCGCGGCATCAGCAAATTCTTTCCGGGCGCCATCGCGCTCGATGACGTCGAATTGGCGCTCTATCCGGGCGAGGTGCATGCGCTCCTCGGCGAGAATGGCGCGGGAAAATCCACGCTGATCAAATGCCTGACGGGGGCCTACACCCGCGACGGCGGCACGATCGCGCTTGCGGGCGCCGAGATCGATCCGCGCGATCCGCTGGACAGCCAGAGCCTCGGCATCGGGACGGTCTATCAGGAGGTGAACCTTCTGCCGAACCTGACCGTGGCCGAGAACCTCTTTCTGGGCCGCCAGCCGATGCGCTGGGGCATGGTCGATCATCGCAGGATGCGGGCCGAGGCGCGCGAGGTGCTGCGCGACTATGGGCTCGATATCGACCCGAGCCGCCTTTTGGACAGCTATTCCATCGCCATCCAGCAGATCGTGGCCATCGCCCGCGCCGTCGAGCTGTCGGGCAAGGTGCTGATCCTCGACGAGCCCACCGCCAGCCTCGACCATGACGAGGTGCAGCTGTTGTTCTCGGTGATCGAGCGGCTGAAGGGCAGGGGGCTGGCCATCGTCTTCATCACCCATTTCCTCGATCAGGTCTTTGCCATCTCGGACCGCGCCACCATCCTGCGCAATGGCCGGGTGGTGGGCACGCGGCGGCTTGCCGATGTCAGCCAGACCGAGATCGTCACCCTGATGCTCGGCCGCCAGCTCGAGGCGGCGACGCATCATCGCGCGCAGTCCGAGCCGGGTGAATTGCTGCTTTCGCTCAAGGGCTTCGGCAAGCGCGGCAGCATCGAGCCGTTCGACATGGAGATCCGCGAGGGCGAGGTGGTCGGCCTTGCCGGGTTGCTCGGCTCAGGCCGCAGCGAGACCGCCAATGTGGTCTTTGGCGTGGTCGCGGCGGATCAGGGCACGGCAGAACTGCGGGGCAGGGGGCTGCGCATCACCAACCCGCGCGAGGCCATCCGCAACCGCTTTGCGCTTTGCCCCGAGGATCGCAAGACCGACGGCATCGTCGGCGATCTGTCGGTGCGCGAGAACATCATCCTGTCGTTGCAGGCGCGTCAGGGCTGGCACCGCCCCATTCCCCGCGCCAAGGCCGAGGAGATCGCCCAGCACTACGTGAAGGCGCTGGATATCCGCCTCGCCTCGCTGGACATGCCAATCCGGCTGCTGTCGGGCGGCAACCAGCAAAAGGCGCTGCTGGCGCGCTGGCTGGCGACCGAGCCGGAACTGCTGATCCTCGACGAGCCGACACGCGGCATCGACGTTGGCGCACACGCCGAGATCATCGCCCTTATCGAGCAGCTGCGTGAAAAGGGCATGGCGCTGATCGTCGCCTCTTCGGAGATGGAGGAACTGGTGGCCTATTCGTCGCGCATCGTCGTGCTGCGCGACCGGCGGCAGGTGGGCGAGCTTTCGGGCGCCGAGATTTCCACCAAGGCCATCGTCGAGGCCATCGCGGCGGAGGACGCGGCATGATGACATCCACGCTGAGGCGGGTGATGCCGCAGATCATCATTCTGGCGCTGGTGCTGGGGGTCAACTTTCTGGTCTTTCGCGGGTTTTTCCACGTCGAGTTCCAGCACGGGCGGCTCTTCGGCAACCTGATCGACGTGCTCAACCGCGGCGCACCCACCGCGCTGCTGGCCACCGGCATGACGCTGGTCATCGCCACGCGCGGCATCGACCTGTCGGTTGGCGCGGTCATGGCCATCGCCGGGGCGGTCGCCGCCTCGGCCGTGGTCGGCGGCGCGCATTGGTCGGTGGCTGTGCTCATGGCGCTGGCGGCGGGCGCGGCCTGCGGGCTGTGGAACGGTGTGCTGGTGGCGATCTTTCGCATCCAGCCCATCGTCGCGACGCTGGTGCTGATGGTCGCCGGGCGCGGCATCGCGCAGCTGCTGACCGAGGGCGCGATCCTCACCTTCAACGATCCCGGCCTGATCCGGCTCGGCGCGGGCACCATCGCCGCCGTGCCCACGCCGATCTGGTTGTGGATCGCCGTGGCCTGCGCTGTGGGCCTTGTGATCCGCCGCTCTGCGCTTGGCCTGCTGATCGAGGCGGTGGGGATCAACCAGACCTCCTCGCGCCTTGCCGGGATCAATGCGCGGGTGCTGCTGATCGCGGTCTACCTCGTCTCCGGGCTCTGCGCCGCGCTGGCGGGCGTCATCGTTGCCGCCGACATCAAGGGCGCCGATGCCAATAACGCCGGGCTTTGGATGGAGCTGGACGCGATCCTTGCCGTGGTCATCGGGGGCAACTCGCTGCTGGGCGGGCGGTTCTCGATCACCGCGTCGCTGCTGGGGGCGCTGATCATTCAGGGGGTCAACTCGCTGATCCTGCTGTCGGGCATGCCGGTGGAGTTCAATCTCGTCATCAAGGCGCTGATCATCATCGCCATCCTCGTCATCCAAAGCCCGCGCGTGCGCCACAGCCTCTACCTGCTGCGCGCCTCGACCGGGCCGGTCCTGCGTGAACGGCCCAAGCCGACGCGGCGGACCCAGCCAGAGGAGGGCCAGCCGTGAGCCAGTCCACCAAGCTTCCGCTTTACATCACGCTGGCGACCTTCGTGCTGGCCTTCGTCCTCTGCGCTGCGCAATACCCGGCGATGGCCTCGACGCGGGTGGTGGCCAACCTGCTGACCGACAACGCCTTCCTTGGGATAACCGCAGTCGGAATGACCTTCGTGATCCTGTCGGGTGGCATCGACCTCTCGGTCGGCTCGGTGATCGCCTTTACCGGGGTCTTCCTTGCAGTGATCCTGCGCGACACATCCATTCACCCGCTTGTGGCCTTCGCGCTTGTGCTGCTGATCACCACCGGCTTTGGCGCGGCCATGGGCGGGATCATCCACTATCTCGAGATGCCGCCCTTCATCGTCACGCTGGCGGGCATGTTCCTGATGCGCGGGCTGGCCTATGTGCTCTCGACCGAGTCCGTGCCGATCACCCATGAATTCTACGACTGGCTGCAGTCGCTCTATTGGAAGGCCCCGGGCGGCGGGCGGTTCCGGCTGACCGGGGCGCTGATGCTGCTGACCTATGTGGCGGCGATGATCGTGCTGCACCGGACGCGCTTTGGGCAGAACGTCTATGCCATCGGCGGCTCGGCACAGACGGCGCAGCTGATGGGCGTGCCGCGGGCGCGGACGACCATCGGCATCTATGCCGTCTCGGGCGGTTTGGCCGGGCTCGCGGGGATCGTCTACACGCTTTACACCTCGGCGGGCTACTCGCTGGCGACGGTGGGGGTGGAGCTTGACGCCATCGCCGCTGTGGTCATCGGCGGCACGCTTCTGACCGGGGGCAGCGGATTTGTCGCTGGCACTTTCTTTGGCATTCTGATCATGGGGC
Organism: Salipiger sp. CCB-MM3; assembly: GCF_001687105.1. Taxonomy (NCBI): domain Bacteria; kingdom Pseudomonadati; phylum Pseudomonadota; class Alphaproteobacteria; order Rhodobacterales; family Roseobacteraceae; genus Salipiger; species Salipiger sp. CCB-MM3. Next base: position 511,494 of record NZ_CP014596.1, on the reverse strand, counting down.
TGATACAGACGTATATCGTCTTTGACGGCACGCTTTCGAGTTGGTGGACGAAGATCGTGATCGGGGGCCTGCTGTTCGCCTTCATCATGCTGCAGAAGGGTTTGGGTTGGGCAACGACGGCGCGCATAAGGCATCTGACCGCATCAGACGCGCGATCATGACTTTGACGGCGGGCGGCGGTTTTTCTGACCGCGCCCAAAGCCATACCACCCATGTTGTCGACCAGCTTGGGCTGGCGATTGTCGCCGGGGAATATCCCGAACGCGCAATGATCCCGCTCGACCCGGACCTCGAAGAGATGTTCGGCGTGTCGCGCACGGTGATCCGCGAAGCGAAGAAGACGCTGATCGCCAAGGGGATGCTGGCCTCGAAGGCGAAGGTCGGCACGCGGGTGCAGCCGTCGTCCGAGTGGAACATGTTCGATCCCGACGTGCTGCGCTGGCATTCCGAGCAGAAGACGCCGGGGCGCTTCGTGCATGATCTCAGCGAGATCCGCCTGATCATCGAGCCCTCTGCCGCGGCACTGGTGGCCGAGCGGGCCGGGCCGGAAGAGCACAAGCGCCTTGCCGCGAGTTGCGAGGCGCTGGCGCAGGCCGAGAGCCGCAGCGCCTTTGCCATGGCCGATCTGGAGTTCCACAAGCTGATCCTGCAGCTTTCAGGCAACCGCTTTTTGCAATCGCTCGGAGACCTCGTGCAGGCGGCGCTTTATGCGCAGCTGATCGCCGAGGCCGAGGAGGCGCGCGATCCCGGAGATCTGGCGCGCAGCGTCGACAAGCATTGCGCCATCGTCGATGCGATCCGCGCCGGGGCGCCGGATGCGGCAAGGCGGGCGATGGAAAAAGTCGTGACGGACGCGCCCGCGGGCGGGGTGAAACGGGCCGGCTGATCCGGCTCAGAACGCCCGGATGCTTTCCTGAACCATGGTCAGCAGCCGTTGTGCGGCGGTCGACAGATGACGCCCGCGCGCCTGAATGATCAGATAGGGCTCGACGGTGATCAGCCGGTTCAGCCGCAGCCGCCGCAGATCGGCCGAGACGGGCGGTTCCAGCATCAAGTCGATCACCTCCTGCGACATGGGCGCGACGGCGTCTGAATCCTTCAGCAGCGCGATGATCGCCAGCAGCGAGGAGGTGGTGATCACATCGGGCGGCGCGGTCAGCCCCTCGTCGTGAAAGGCGGTCTCGATGGCGGCGCGGATCGGCGCGCCGCGCTGCTGCAGGATCCAGCGCGTGCCATGCAGATCGGCGATGGCCACCGGTCCCTGCGCCAGCATCGGGTGCCCCTCGCGCACAAGCAGCTGGACGATTTCGTCACGCGCGGGCTCGATCAGGAACTCGCGCTCGTTGACCTGCGGCGGCAGGCGGGCGAGGGCGAAATCGAGCTCGCCACGCTCCAGCGCCTGCACCAGTGCCACTGAAGGGGCGACTTCGATCGAGATGTCCACCGAGCGCGACTCGGCCTTCAGCCGCTGCACCTGTGGCACCAGCTGGCCAAGCGCCGGGCCGGTGACCGCGCCGACCCTCACCGTGCCGCCAAGGCCCGAGTGCAAATCGTCGAAATCCTCGGCCATGCGGCGCAGGTCATGCTCGATGCGCCGCGCATGCCGCGCGAGCAGAGCGCCGGTGGGCGTGGGCTCCATCCCCTTCGGCGTGCGGCTGAACAGCTGCGCACCCACCGCTTTTTCCAGATCGGCAAGCATCCGTGAGGCCCCGGGCTGGGTCATCCGGCACACATTCGCCGCCACTTGCAGCTGCCCGTGTTCCGCAATGGCGGCGATCAGGCGGATTTGGGCGGGGCGCAGGTTCTTCAGAAGCTCGGACATGTCACATACCTATATCGATATGCAGATTACCAATAATGGTATTTGTTCGGTATGTCGCCATTAAGTAGGACTTTTGACGTCGCCAAGGGAGTCCATAAGGAGTCCGCGGGGACAAGTGGGGTGCGGGAGACGCCCCCTTAACGGGAGGATACCGATGACTTTCAAGAAACTCGCGGGTGCGCTCGCGGTGAGCCTTGTTGCGCTTTCCAGCGCGGCATTCGCCCAGGACAAGGGCACCGTTGGCATCGCCATGCCGACCAAAAGCTCGGCGCGCTGGATCGACGACGGCAACAACATGGTCAAGCAGCTGCAGGAAGCCGGCTACGAGACCGATCTGCAATACGCAGAGGACGACATCCCCAACCAGCTCGCGCAGATCGAGAACATGGTGACCAAGGGTGTCGACGTGCTGGTGATCGCCGCCATCGACGGCACCACCCTGTCGAACGCTCTGGCCAACGCTGCCGCCTCGGGCGTGCGCATCGTGGCTTATGACCGCCTGATCCGCGACAGCGGCGACGTCGACTATTACGCCACCTTCGACAACTTCAAAGTGGGCGTGCAGCAGGCGACCTCGCTGGTGGAAGGTCTCGAAGAGCGCTTTCCCGACAGCAAGCCGTGGAACGTCGAGCTCTTCGGCGGCTCGCCGGACGACAACAACGCCTACTTCTTCTACAACGGTGCCATGTCGGTGCTGCAGCCGCTGATCGACAGCGGTGACATCGTGGTGCAGTCCGGCCAGATGGGCATGGACAAGGTCGGCACGCTGCGCTGGGACGGCGCGGTGGCGCAGGCGCGCATGGATAACATCCTGTCGGCCAACTACACCGACAAGGACGTGCACGGCGTGCTCGCACCCTATGACGGTCTGTCCATCGGCATTCTCTCGTCGCTCAAGGGCGTCGGTTATGGCTCGGGCGATCTGAAGATGCCGATCGTCACCGGTCAGGACGCCGAAGTGCAGTCGGTGAAGTCGATCCTCGCAGGCGAGCAATATTCGACCATTTTCAAGGACACCCGTGAACTGGCCCGCGTCACCGTCGGCATGGTCAACGCCGTGATGGAAGGCTCCGAGCCCGAGATCAACGACACCGAGACCTACGACAACGGCGTGAAGGTCGTCCCGTCCTACCTGCTCGAGCCCGTCCCGGTGGACGCCTCGAACTGGGAAGAGGTTCTGATCGGCTCGGGCTACTACACCGAAGATCAGATCAAGTGATCCTCCCGCCATGCCCCTTCTTGTTTCCGGGGGCATGACATCAGGGGGAGGCCCTTTGGCCTCCCCCGACCTTCACTTCATACAAGGCAGGTACGGGTCATGACTCTTCTGCTCGAGATGCGCGACATCACCAAGGAATTCCCTGGTGTGAAAGCGCTCGACCAGGTGAACCTTCAGGTCCGCGAAGGCGAGATCCACGCGATCTGCGGCGAGAACGGTGCCGGGAAATCGACCCTGATGAAGGTGCTCTCCGGGGTCTATCCCGTGGGCAGCTACGACGGGGAAATCCATTACGATGGCGGGCTCGCCGAGTTCAAAACGCTGCGCGACAGCGAGGACAAGGGCATCGTCATCATCCACCAGGAACTGGCACTGGTGCCGCAGCTGTCGATTGCCGAGAACATCTTTCTTGGCAACGAGCGACAGAAAGGCGGCGTGATCCAGTGGCAGGAGACTTTCCGCCGCACCGAGGAACTGCTGGCCAAAGTGGGCCTGCGCGACGCGCCGGGCACGCTGGTCGACAGCATCGGTGTGGGCAAGCAGCAGCTTGTCGAGATTGCCAAGGCGCTTTCGAAAGACGTGAAGCTGCTGATCCTCGACGAGCCGACGGCGGCGCTGCAGGAGAACGACAGCCGCAAGCTGCTCGACCTGATGCTTGAGCTGAAGGCGCAGGGCGTGACCTGCATCATCATCTCGCACAAGCTCAATGAGGTGCGCTATGTCGCCGACACGGTCACCGTGATCCGCGACGGCATGGCAGTGTCCGAACTTGATGCCTCGCAGGGCCTCTCGGAAGATCAGATCGTGCGGGACATGGTGGGCCGCGATATGTCGCAGCGCTATCCTGACCGCACCCGCCGCGCCGGCGAGGTGGTGATGGCGGTGAAGGACTGGAACGTCTGGCACCCCGAGCACGCCGAGCGGCAGGTCATCAAGAACATCAGTTTCAACGTCCGCGCGGGCGAGGTCGTCGGCATCGCGGGCGTCATGGGCTCGGGCCGGACCGAACTGGCCATGTCGATCTTTGGTCAAAGCTGGGGGCGGAACATCTCGGGCGAGGTGTCGCTGCACGGCAAGCCGATTGACGTGTCGAAAGTGGACCGCGCGATCGAGAATGGCCTCGCCTATGTCACCGAGGACCGCAAGTCTCTGGGGCTGATCCTCGACGAGAGCATCCGGTTCAACACCACGCTGTCGAACCTTGGCGGCGTTTCGGACAAGGGCGTGCTGAACGAGGCCGAGGAAACCGAGGTCGCCGAACGCTACCGCAAGGCGCTGGCCACGCGCACACCCACGGTGATGCAGCAGGTCGGCAACCTCTCGGGCGGCAACCAGCAGAAGGTGGTGCTGGCCAAATGGCTGTTCACCGAGCCCGAGGTGCTGATCCTCGACGAGCCCACGCGCGGCATCGACGTCGGCGCGAAATACGAAATCTATTCGATCATCAACGAGCTGTCCGCCGAAGGCAAAGCCGTGGTGATGATCTCGTCGGAGATGCCCGAGCTCTTGGGCATGTGCGACCGCATCTATGTCATGAACGAAGGCGCTTTTGTCGGGGAACTCTCCGCCGAGGAAGCCAGCCAAGAGCGCATCATGTCGCTCATCGTCAGCGAGTGAGGGGGAGGGGACATGTCCACTCAAACGGCAGAAACCGCAGGCCAGCCTGAAAGCCAAGGGCTCAAGCACTACCTGCGCAACCACATGCGTGAATACGGGCTGCTCTTCGCGCTGATCGCCATCATGGTGTTCTTTCAGGCGGTGACCGGCGGCACGCTGATGCGCCCGGTGAACATCACCAACCTGTTCCTGCAGAACAGCTATATCATCATCATGGCGCTGGGGATGCTCATCGTCATCGTCTCGGGCAACATCGACCTGTCGGTCGGCTCGGTGCTGGGCTTCATCGGCGCGTTGGCGGCGGTGATGATCGTGCAATGGGATTGGCCCGTGCCCTTGACCATCCTTGCCTGTCTGATCGTCGGCGGCCTCATCGGCGCGGCGCAGGGCTATTGGGTGGCTTATTGGTCGATCCCCTCGTTCATCGTGACGCTGGCCGGGATGCTGGTGTTCCGCGGCGCCTCGCTGTGGCTGCTGCAGGGGCAGTCGGTGGGGCCGTTCCCGCCGGGCTTCCAGATGCTGTCGACCGGTTTCGTGCCCGATCTCTTCCCGGCTGCAATGACTGCCGGGCTGGCCGAGATCGCCGGGTCGCGCAACTTCAACCTGCTGGCCATGGCCGTGGGCATCATCGCCGCCGTCACCATCGTCTGGCTGGGGCTGCGCGAGCGCGCCCGTGACAAGGCCTATGGCATCGAGGGCGAGCCCGCCAACTTCTTCTGGGTGCGCAATGCCATCGTCTGCGGCGCGCTGCTGTTCCTGACCTATAAGATCGCCACCTTCCGCGGCTTGCCGAACGTGCTGGTCACCATGGGCGTGCTTATCATCATCTACGCCTTCATCACCCAAAAGACGGTGATCGGTCGCCGCATCTATGCGCTGGGTGGCAACCGCAAGGCGGCCAAGCTCTCGGGCATCAAGACCGAGCGCCTGACCTTCCTCGCCTTCGTCAACATGGGCGTTCTGGCGGCGCTCGCGGGTCTGGTGTTCGCCGCGCGTCTTAACACCGCGACGCCGAAGGCGGGCTTCGGCATGGAGCTGGACGTGATCGCCGCGGTCTTCATCGGCGGGGCGTCGATGGCGGGCGGCTCTGGTAAGATCGTCGGGGCGGTGGTCGGCGCCTTCATCATGGGCGTGATGAACAACGGCATGTCGATCATGGGCATCGGCATCGACTACCAGCAGATGATCAAGGGGCTGGTGCTGCTCGCTGCCGTGATCTTCGACGTCTACAACAAATCGAAACAGGGCTGAGCCGCGCGCTCAGCCCCCAATAAAGCCGCTTTGGAGGCACCCATGTCCGTCAAGGATTTCACCCCCGCCCCCTGGCCGCGCAAGCTGCGCTCGACCCATTGGTATTCGGGCAACTCGCGCGACACGATCTACCACCGCGGCTGGCTGAAGAACCAAGGCTACCCGCACGACCTGTTCGACGGGCGGCCGATCATCGGCATCCTCAACACATGGTCCGATCTCACCCCCTGCAACGGCCACCTGCGCGAGCTGGCGGAAAAGGTGAAGGCGGGGGTCTGGGAAGCCGGCGGCTTCCCGGTCGAGGTGCCGGTGTTCTCGGCCTCGGAAAACACGTTCCGTCCCACGGCGATGATGTTCCGCAACCTCGCGGCGCTGGCCATCGAAGAGACCATCCGCGGCCAGCCGATTGACGGCGCGGTGCTGATGGTCGGCTGCGACAAGACCACGCCCTCGCTGATGATGGCGGCGGCTTCTTGTGACGTGCCGTCCATCGTCGTGACCGGCGGACCGATGCTCAACGGCTATTTCCAGGGCGAGCGCGTCGGCTCCGGCACCCACCTCTGGAAGTTCTCCGAGATGGTGAAGGCCGGGGAGATGACGCAGGAGGAGTTCCTCGAGGCGGAGCAGTCCATGTCCCGCTCCTCGGGCACCTGCAACACCATGGGCACGGCGTCGTCGATGGCCTCGATGGCCGAGGCGCTTGGCATGGCGCTTTCCGGCAATGCGGCGATCCCGGCGGTGGACAGCCGCCGCCGCGTGATGGCGCAGCTTTCGGGCCGCCGCATCGTGCAGATGGTGAAGGACGATCTGAAGCCGTCGGACATCCTGACCAAAGAAGCCTTCGAGAACGCCATCCGCACCAATGGCGCCATCGGCGGCTCGACCAACGCTGTCATTCACATGCTGGCGCTGGCGGGCCGGGTCGGCATCGACCTGACGCTCGACGACTGGGACCGCTGCGGGCGTGATGTGGCGACCATCGTCAACCTGATGCCCTCGGGCAAATACCTGATGGAAGAGTTCTTCTATGCGGGTGGCCTGCCGGTGGTGCTCAAGCGCCTCGGCGAGAGCGGCCAGCTGCACAAGGATGCACTCACGGTCTCGGGCGCCAGCATCTGGGATGAGGTCAAAGACGTGCTGAACCACAACGAGGACGTCATCCTGCCGCTTGAAAAGGCGCTGACCGAGCAGGGCGGCATCGCCGTGTTGCGCGGCAACCTCGCGCCCAAGGGCGCAGTGCTGAAACCCTCGGCGGCCTCGGAGCATCTGCTCAAGCACAAGGGCCGCGCCGTCGTCTTCGAGGACATCGACGACTACAAGGCCAAGATCAACGACGAGGCGCTCGACATCGACGAGACCTGCATCATGGTGCTGAAGAACTGCGGGCCCAAGGGTTATCCCGGCATGGCCGAGGTTGGCAATATGGGGCTGCCGCCCAAGGTGCTGAAGAAGGGCATCACCGACATGATCCGCATCTCGGACGCGCGTATGTCGGGCACCGCCTATGGCACGGTGATCCTGCACACCTCGCCCGAGGCTGCGGCGGGCGGGCCGCTTGCGGTGGTCAAGGATGGCGACATGATCGAGCTCGACGTGGAAAGCCGCCGTCTGCACCTCGACATTCCCGACGAGGAACTGGCCGCGCGCCTTGCCGCTTGGAAGCCGACGCATGATCTGCCTGGCAGCGGCTACGCATGGCTGCACCAAAGCCACGTCGAAGGGGCCGACACCGGCGCGGACCTCGACTTCCTCAAGGGCTGCCGTGGCAATGACGTGGGCAAGGACAGCCACTGATGGATCTGTTTGACGACCGGACCTGCAAACTGGGCGAGGGGGCGCTGTGGCACCCCCTTCGCGGCGAGATCTTCTGGTTCGACATCACCGGCAAACGCCTGCTGTCGCATCATCCCGCCTCGGGCCACACGCGGGACGTGCCGCTGACCGAGATGTGCTCTGCCGCGGCATGGATCGACCGGGACCGGATGCTCATCGCCTCGGAGACCGGGCTTTGGGAATATGACGTGACCACCGGTGTCTTCGGGCATCTCGTCGATCTGGAAAAGGACTGCGCCTCGACCCGCTCGAACGACGGGCGCGCGGACCCTTGGGGCGGGTTCTGGATCGGCACCATGGGCAAGCAGGCCGAACACAAGGCCGGTGCGATCTACCGCTATGCCGAGGGGGCGCTGCGCACCATCGCGGATCGCATCAGCATTCCCAACGCCATCTGCTTCGACCACGATCGCGGCTGCGGCTATTTCGCCGACACGGCCAAGGCGCATCTCTACCGCGTGGCGCTGGACGCGGCGGGCTGGCCCGCGGCGGAGCCCGAGCTTTTCGTCGATTTCGCCGAACACGGGCTGAGCCCCGATGGCGCGCTCACCGATGCCTCGGGCACGCTCTGGGTGGCGCTCTGGGGGGCGGGGGCGGTGGTCGAGGTCTCGCCCGAGGGCGTGCTTGGCGCGCGCCACGATATGCCCGCGCCGCACAGCACTTGCCCGGCCTTCGGCGGGCCGGATTTCACCACGCTTTACTGCACCACGGCGACGCAGGGCCTTGGCCCGGACGCGCTGGCCGAGGCGCCGCTGTCGGGCAAGCTCTTTGCCCAGCTTGGCGCGGGGCAGGGCCGGGCGGAGCCCGCCTTCATACTCGACAGGGGAGACGCCTGATGAGCGATCCGATCCAGCTTGGCCTCGTCGGCCTTGGCACCATCGCGCGGAACCAGCATCTGCCCTCGCTCGAGGATGTGCCGGCGCTGCAGCTGGCCGCCATCGCCAGCCGCCACGCCGGGCATGACACGCTGCCCTCCTATCACGACATCGACGAGATGCTGGCCAAAGAGCCCGGCTTGCAGGCGATCTCGCTTTGCACGCCGCCGCAGGGCCGGTTCGAGCAGGCGGTGGCGGCGATCCGTGCGGGCAAGCATGTGATGCTGGAAAAACCGCCGGGGGCGAGCGTTTCCGAGGTCGAAGGGCTGGCGCGGCTGGCGCGCGACAGGGGCGTGACGCTGTTTGCCACGTGGCACTCGCGCGAGGCGGCGGCGGTCGAGGACGCGCGCGCGCTGCTCGCGGGGGCCAAGATCAAGCGGGCCGAGATCATCTGGAAGGAAGACGTGCGACACTGGCATCCGGGTCAGGAATGGATCTGGCAGCCGGGCGGGCTTGGCGTCTTCGATCCGGGGATCAACGCGCTGTCGATCCTCACCCGCATCCTGCCCGAGCCGGTGCATCCGGTCTCGGCGCATCTGGAAGTGCCGCAGAACAAGCAAGCGCCCATTGCCGCCAAGCTCGACATGCTGACCGCCTCGGGCGCGCAGGTGGGGGCCGAGTTCGACTGGCGCCAGACCGGCCCGCAAACTTGGGATATCCGGGTGGAAACCGATGGCCCCGAGGTGCTGCTGCGCGAGGGCGGGGCGAAGCTGTTTGTCGGAGGAGCGGCGCGCATCGCCGCCGAGGACCGCGAGTACCGCCGCCTCTATGCCCGCTTCGGCGAGCTGATCGCGGCGGGCGAGTCCGACGTCGATCTCGCGCCGCTGCAACTGGTGGCCGACGCTTTCCTGCTGGGCGCGCAGAGCCGTGTCGAGGCCTTCCATGATGATCCCTGAGCGACATGTTTTCGGCGCGACGCCGGGTGGGGCGCCGATCGAGCGCATCACCCTGCGCGCCGGAGATGTGCGCGCCGAGGTGATCACCTATGGTGCGGCGCTGCAGGCGCTGAGTGTGCCGGACCGCGAGGGGCGGCTCGATGACATCGTGCTCGGGTTTGACGATCTGGCGGGCTACGTCGAGCACCGCACCTTCTATGGCGCCACCGTGGGGCGCGTGGCCAATCGCATCGCCGGTGGCCGCTTCGATCTCGACGGCAAGGCTTACCATCTGGCGCAGAACGAGGGGCAAACCACGCTGCACGGCGGTCCCGACGGGTTCGACCGGCGCAACTGGCAGGTTTCCGAGCTCGGCGATGGCGCGGTCACGCTGGAGATGGTCAGCGCAGCGGGTGATCAGGGCTTTCCGGGGCAGCTTCTGGCCCGCGCCTGCTATGCCCTGCGCACGAACGACGGTGGCCAGCCCTGCCTGACGATCACCTATGAGGCCGAAACCGACGCGCCGACGCTGGTGTCGATGACCAACCACAGTTTCTTTGCGCTGGCCGGGATCTCGGCGCTGGCGGGGCGTCCGAACTCGGCGCTGGAATATCGGCTGAAGGTGCCCGCGTCGCGCTATCTGACGGTCGACGAGGCGAAGATCCCCACGGGCGTGGTGCCGGTGGGCGCCAGCCCCTTCGACTTCCGCGAGGGGCGACAGCCGCTGACCGCCGTGCGCTCGGGGGCGCTCGACGGCTATGATCATTGCCTGTGTCTGGACGCGGGCGAAGTGGAACTGTCGGACGCGGTGAGCGGGCGGGTCATGTGGATGAGCACCAACCTTCCCGGCCTGCAGGTCTACACCGGCAATTTCCTCGACGGGACCGTGCCGGGCAAAGGCGGCTACGCCGCGCGCAAACATGACGCCATCTGCCTCGAGCCGCAGATTTGGCCCGATGCGATCAACATGCCCGAAAGCTGGGGCGCGCAAAGCCCGGTGCTGCGGCCCGGCGAGTTGCGCCGCGCCGAGATGAGTTTTTGCTTCGGGACACGCTGAGGCGCACGCCCGCTTGGGGCCACCGGCTTGACCCCGCGTGATCACAGGTGTTTAGGTCGCGCGCGAAGTCCAGGAGGAGCCTCACGATGAAATTTCTCGCAAAGGCCGCGCTTGCGGCCAGCCTCGCCACGCTGGCAGCCCTGCCGGCGCAGGCCGAAACCCGCGTCACGCTGAAGGCGGCCAAGTCGGGCTCGTCCTATTACCAGATGGCCGTGCAGATCGCCGAGGCGATGAAGGCGGGCACCGATGGCGGCGTGATCGTCACCGTCGAGGAAAGCCAGGGCAGCCAGCAGAACGTAATGGAAGTGCGCGCCCGTGGCGGCGATTACGTCTTCACCTCGCCGCCCGCTCTGGTCAGCGGTGCCCGCAATGGTACTGGTGCGTTCGAGGGCAAGGGCAACCCCGCCTTTGGCGAGATCCGCGCGCTCTTCCCGCTGCCCTCGCTGACCATGCATTTCGTCATGTCGAAAGACAGCGGCGCGACCGATTTCGGCGCGCTGGAGGGCAAGACCCTTCTGCTCGGCAAGGGCAGCTTCGGTGCCCGTGAGGGCGAGAAGTACCTCGGTCTCTTCGGCCTCGACGGCAAGGTCGAGATCGCCGACGTGGAACTGTCGAACGCCGTCCCGGCGCTGAAAAACGGCCAGATCGACGGGTTCGTCACCGCGGGCAGCTTCCCGGCGCCGAACGTCGTGGAGGCCGCGGCTTCGACCGATGTGACCGTGCTGTCGCTGAGCGACGAACAGGTCGCCGAGACCGGCCGCGCCAAGCTGGTGATCCCCGCCGGCACCTACGCCGGGCAGGACGCCGACATCACCACCACCTCGCTGCCGGTGATCGCCTATACGACCACCAAGATGGACGACGAGACCGCCTATCAGCTGACCAAGACCTTCTGGGAAGAAAAGGCGCGCATGGGCGCGGAGTCGCCCTGGTGGACGGGTGTCGATCCGGCGCTGCTGCAGAACGTCGAAGGCGAGATGCATCCGGGCGCCGTGCGCTACTACGAAGAAGCGGGCATTGCGCTGCCGGACGCGCAGAAGTAACTCCGCGTAAAACCAGTTCAGGCGGGCCGGGCATCATTGTCCGGCCCGACCTCATTTGAGAAAGAGGCAGACGATGGGGCTTGAGACGCAGATGCCGCAGGCGGCATGGAAGCGGGCGGTGTGGATCGGACTGGCGGCGCTGGTCGTGGTCTATCACCTCGGGCTCATCTTCTCGGGTCTGGTGCCCAACCTCGTCAGCCGTCCGCTGCACATGGCAGTGATCCTGCCCTGGGTCTTCATCTTTGGCGCCACCGGGCGCTGGCAGCTGATCTCGGGCGCAGTGCTCACGGTGCTGGGCGTCGGCGCCGCTGGCTGGATCGCGCTGAACCACGAGATGCTGGGCGATCAATACGGCTTTCTGGAAAGCGACTTCCAGATCGGCGTGGCGGCGGTGCTGCTGCTCTGCGTGATCGAGGCTGCGCGTCGCGCCATCGGCTGGCCGCTGCCGCTGGTGGCGGTGATCGCGCTGGCCTATGCGCTTTTCGGGCAGCACATCCCCGGCGAGTTCGGGCATGCGGGCACGCCGATCCAGAGCTTCCTGGGCACGATGACCATCGCCGAGGGCGGCCTTTGGGGCTCGCTGACCGCGACATCGGTGGGCGTGGTGTCGATCTTTGTGATCTTCGGCGCGGTGCTCAACGCCGGTGAGGCGGGGCAGGGCTTCATGAATGTCGCCGCCGCCGCCGCCGGGCGGCTGAAGGGCGGCGCGGCCAAGGTCTCGGTGCTGTCCTCGGCGCTGTTTGGCTCGATCTCGGGCTCGGCCAGCGCCAATGTCGCGTCGACCGGCGCGATCACCCTGCCTGCGATGACGAAGCTGGGCTACCCCAAGAAGCTCGCCGCCGGGGTCGAGGCCGTGGCCTCCTCGGGTGGGCAGATCATGCCGCCGCTGATGGGTGCGGGCGCCTTCGTCATGGTCGAACTCACCGGCACGCCCTACACGCAGATCATGGGCGCGGCGATCCTGCCGGCGATCCTTTATTTCTGGGCGGTCTGGGTTGGCATCAACGCCTATGCCACGCGCTACGATCTCAAGGGCATCGCCGCCGAGGACCGACCGGCGAAGCGCGACGTGATCATCACATCGCTGTTCTTCCTCGTCCCCTTCACCGTGCTGATGATCGGCATGTTCGGGCTGGGCTACACGCCGCAATACGCCGCCTGCCTTGCGATCCTCGCGGGGGCGCTGCTGCTGCTGACCAATGGCTCGCTGAGCTTCGATGCGCGCCAGACCGGCGAGCGGGTCGCCTCGGCGCTGGTCAATTCGGCCAAACAGGTGGCGATGATCGCCTCGATTATCCTCTGCGCTTCGATCGTCATTGGCGTGCTGGCGGTCACCGGCCTTGGGGTGAAGATCACCTCGCTGATCCTCTCGGGCTCGGGCGGGATGCTCTGGCCCTCGCTGATCCTCACCGCGCTGGCCTGTCTGGTGCTGGGCATGGAGGTGCCGACCACCGCTGCCTATGTGATCTGCGTGTCGGTCGCCGGACCGGCGCTGACCCAACTTGGGCTGGAGCCGCTTCAGGCGCATCTTTTCGTCTTCTGGTTCGCGCTGCTGTCGACGATCACCCCGCCGGTCTGCGGCGCGGTTTTCATCGCGGCAGGCATGATCGGCGAGAATTGGGTGAAGGTGGCGGGCAGCGCCATGGCGCTGGGAGTGGGGCTCTACATTATTCCGCTCGGTATGGTAGCCAACCCCGGCCTGCTGGAACTGGCCGAGGCACCGGGCAGGGCGCTTTTCGCCTTTGTCCGCGTCGGGTTGGGGCTGGCGCTGATCTCCTACGGTCTGATTGGGCGGGCACCGCTGGTGATGCGGCTGGCGGCGATCATCTTTGGGTTGATCGTGGTGTTCGCAGGCGTGGCGCTCTCTGCTTCTGGTTGAAGGTTAAGAGAACGTTACCTGCTGGATTTTGCCGGGGCGCCGTGCACTGATGGTCTGGCAAAGACCTGTCGATGCATGGGGCCTAGGTGACGACACGCTACGCCGATCTGGTGATGGAAACCGCTGCACGCCTCGCCGAGGCCCGCAGCCCCCGCGAGACGTGGGACGTCGCCGTTGCCATCGGCAATAAGATCGGGGCCCGCGCCATGACCTGCGGTGCCGTGATGCGCGACAGCCGCGGTGTGGCATGGGTGCGCACCTCGATGGAAGAGCGGTTTCTCGAGCCGTTCACCGCGGAGCGGCTTTACGAGGTCGATCCGATCCAGAGCGCTGCCATTGCGGGCCATGTGCCGCGTTACATGGATATCGCGGCGCGGCTGCCGCTGCAGACCGACCCGAGGGCGCGGGACCTGCACGAACTGGCGCTGGCGCATGGCTATCGTCACTACGTCAATCACACATGGGTCGAAGGCGCTGCCGAGCACACCTTTGCGCTGGCCTGCGAGCGCCACCCGTCCGAGCTGTTCGGGAGCGGCACGGCGCAGGCGTTCCGCGCGGTTTCGGCGATGCTGTCTGCGGCGATGCGGACACCGGGGCTGAACGATCTTGGCGACCGGGCGTTTGGCGCGCCGTGGTCACGGCTCAGCAGCGCCGAACGCGACGTGCTGAGCTATCTGGGCCAAGGCCTGCACCCCGAGCAGATTGCCGATCACCTCGCGAGGCCGGTCTCGCAGGTGCAACGGCTTCTGGAGCGCGCGTGTCGGCGGCTCGGCACGCCCTGCCCGGAACAGGCGATGTCGCTGATGTTGGTGCGCGGCGGCCTCGTGCTCTAAGTCGCGAATTTGACGGGATTTTGCCCTGTCTTTGAGCACTGATCACAGTTCAACTCTGGATTTAAGAATTCCCCAGCCGTTCGTGCTGGCGTAGCGTCAGCCATCGTGATTGGTCGGTGTCGGGATACGCATGGGATGACTTCGACGTGATCGGATCGAGCCGCTACGCAAACCTATTGATCGACACCGCGGACAAGCTGGCAGCGGCTGGCAATGATCAGGAAATCTGGGAGACGGTGGTCGCCATTTCGCGGCGGATCGGTGCCAAAGCGGTGGGCGCGGGCGCCTTGATGAAAGACAGCCGTGACTTGGTCTGGATGCGCAGTTCTGCCTCGGACGAGTGGTTCGAGGACTACCGAGAGAGCGAGCTTTACCGCGTCGATCCATTGTTGCGCGGCGCGATCGCGGGCAAGATGCCCGAGTTTCTCGACACATCGAAGGCCCGGCCAACGCGCGAGGAACAGGCCCGGAGGCACCTGCAGGCCGCGGCGCTGCTCAGTGGCTACCGCTACTTCATTGGCCGGATGATGCCCCTTGGCGCGACCGATCAGGTTGTGGTCCTCTACTGCGGAAAAGACCCCACCTCGCATTTCGGCCCGGGTACGCAGCGGGCCTTCACGGCGATTTCGACGATGCTGTCGCTGGCGCTGCAGCCCCCGGGCCGGGCTGACGCCGACGATCTGTCCTTCGGCTCAGGCTGGCCGCTGCTCACGCAGGAGGAGCGCGACATGCTGTGCTTTTCGGGCGTTGGCCTGAGCCCGATTGAGGTTGCCGAGCGGCTGCATGTGACGCAGGAGCACGTGCTGCGGCAGATCCGGAATGTCTGTCTGAAGCTGGGCACCGCGACGGTCGAACAGGCCGCGTCTCTGGCGATGGCCCGCGGCGCGGTGCAGCTGTAAAGCCGCCTCGCGCCGCGGGTGTCTTCAGCGTCCCTTGATCTGGACGGTAAAGCTGGTCTGCGCTCCGGCAGGCGGCGCGGGGAAGGGCGCGGCGCTGCGCACCACGCGCAGCGCGGCTTGGTCGAGGGCAGAGGAGCCCGAGCTGCGCGCCACCGAAAGACCGGCCAGCCCGCCGCCACCGGACACGCGGAAGGCAACCACCGCCGAGCCGCGGGCGTTGATCCGCGGTCGCGGCACACGCGAGAGCTTGCGCATCACCTGTCCCGGATAGTTGCTGACGGCGGCATTGCCCGCTTCGCGCGACAGGCCACCGCTGCCGGACGTGGCGGAGGTGCCGCCCGCGCGGCCCGTGGCCGCCCCGGCTGTGGCATTGCGATCAGCGTTGCCCTGCGGCTGCTGCGCCTGCCGCCGCGGTTCGGGATCCGGCTCGCGCTGGCGTTGCGGCTGCGGTGCGGGCGTGCGCTGGCGCTTGGCAAGGTCCGGGCTGCGCGGCTTCGGGCGCATCGAGCTTTGCGGGGCGGCCTCGGTGACCTCGGTTTCTGGTGTGGCTTCGGGCTCAGGCTCAGGCTCAGGCTCTGTGGCCTCCACCGTCTCCGGCTCCTGCGGCTCGGGCTCCAGCGTTTCTGGCTCGGTCGGCGTGGCCTCGGCGACCTCGGGCTCCGCCGGGGTGACGGTCTCGGGCGGCAGCGCTTCGAGCTTATCTGGCAGCTCTTCGGGCTCAACCTGCTCGGTGGGCGCGACGGGCACCACCGGCTCCGCCTCGAGCGGCGGCACCACGGGCAGGGCGGCGGTCACGTCTTCCGCTGGCTCGGGGGTGTCCGAAGGGGTCGGCTCGACCGGGCGTTGCGCGGTGATGGCTTCAGGCTGCGCCTGCGGCACCGACTCGATCTGCTCTGGCGTCACCTCTTCGGGGGTGATCGGCTCGGCGGTCTCTTCGGTGGGCTGGCTGCTGAGCGTGCCCACCGCCATGTCGGCAAAAGCGGTGCCGAGCGCGAGATCGGTCCCGCCCGACATGCCTTCCATCTCGGCGGTCTCATTGGGCGGCATCACCGCCAGAACCGCTGCCCCATGCGCCGAAAGCGCGAGCACCGCTGCGGCGATCTTCACCTTGCGCGAGGACGCGATCATTCCAGCCCCCTTTCGGTGACGATCACCACTTTCTCGGCTCCGGCGGCGCGCAATTCGCGCCCGACGCGGATCAGATCGGCGGCGGGCAGATCGCGGTCCGGCACGATGCGGGCCAGCGTCTTGGCCCCATCGCCGAGCATCTCAAGCGCGGCGGCGCTGTCTTCGATCGGCGTGCCCTGCACGCTCATCGTGCCATCTGCATGCAGTACCAAAGCGTCGGCGGGCGCGGCGCCCTGCAGATCGGCGGTGTGGACCAGCTTCAGATCGGGGTCGAGCGGCCGGGCAACGGTGCCGGCCACAAGGAAGAACACCAGCATCAGGAACACGATGTTGATCAGCGCGATCGTCGGCTCGCGTTCGGATTTCTGTTTTCTGCGGCGCATCAGGACGCTCCGAGAACCATGGCGCGGTAGCCGCTGACGCCGCGCAGGACGACCAGCAGATCCGTCAGCCGTTGCGAATTGACCTCGCCGCGCAGCGCCACGATCAGCGGCTTGGGCTCGGCCCCCTCGGCGGTGTCGCCGCGGGTCTCGTCGAGCTTGGCCGGCAGATCTTCCAAGGTCAGCACGGTGCCGTTGAGGCGCAGATCCTCGGCCCCGAGCTGCAGGAACAGCGGCTTTGTCTCGCCGGAGACCGCGGCGCCCGACCCGGCGGCGGCAAGCTCCACCTCGGCAAAGCGCGTGAAGGTCGAGGTCAGCATGAAGAACAGCAGCAGCAGGAAGATCACGTCGATGAGCGAGGTCATCGACAGCTTCCGCCGCCGGCGCATCTTACGCATGGCGCGGCGCCCCTTGCGCCTGTGCGTGCACCTGCGCCTCGCGGCTGCCATTGGGCGACAGGATGGTGTGCACCGCGCGTTCGGCCAGCACGCGCTCGGATTCCATCCGCGCCTCGAACCAGCTCAGCACCACCGAAGTGGGCATGGCGACCACAAGCCCGACGGCGGTGGTCATCAGCGCCACCCAGATGCCGCCCGCGAGGATCGACGGATCGACCTGACTGCCCGCATCCTGCAGCGCCTGAAACGCCGAGATCATCCCCAGCACCGTGCCAAAGAGACCCAGAAGCGGCGCCAGCTGCGCCACCGAGTCGAGCAGGCGAAAGCCTTTCTCGAGCCTTGCGAAACGGGTCTCTGCTTCGGCCTCGAGCCGGGCGGCATCGCTCTGGCCCGACATTGCCATGTCGATCACCGGGCGCAGGTAAGAGCGCGAGCGGTTCAGCGCCTCGCGGGCCCCGGCGCGATCACCATTGTCCCATGCCTCGACCGCTTCGCGCAGCGCTGCGTGGCGCCCGACGCCGGAAGCGGCGAACTGCCAGAGTTTGTAGAGCACCACCGCCAGCGTCAGCAGCGAGACGGCAACCAGCAGCAGCACGACCGGCCCGCCCAGTTCCGCGATGCGACGCACGCCATCAACAACCATGTCGATCATCCGATCACCTCCACGTCGCTGCGCGACTTCAGGTCGAGCCCCTTGGTGCAAAGGTCCGACTCGCCGCCAGCCGCTTCGCAGCGGCTCGCGCCATTGATGAGAATCTGGCCCAGCCCGTCACACCCCGTGCCGGGAACCACGAACTGCCGGACACGCGGGCGTTCCGCAGGCAATTCGCCGAAATCAAACAGCGTCAGCCGGTCGACCTGACCGTTGGTGTCGAGCAGCACCGTCTCGTAGATGGCGCTGTCGATGTCGGTCTCGTGGCCATTGCGGATAAGAAAGCTCAACTGGCAGCCCTGTTCGACGCTTTTGGTGGTGTTGAGTTCGATCGAAAGCGTGTCGACCGGATCGCCTGCGTCGGCGGTCTGGGCGGCAAGGGGCAGGGGCAGCAACGCGAGAAGCGGCAGGCTCATGCGGAGAGTACGCAACACTGGGGTCTCCTGACTTTTCCTTGGATGGCTGGCCCGGCAAAGGATGCCCGAGGCTGGCAATGCGGGGAAGTTTAACTCCGAATTGCCCTCTGTGTGTCACGATCGCGCGGAATGCTCAATACCTGACTAAAACAATACGAAATCGGCATGTCTTCATCCTTACCGCTGCTGCGCGTTGAAGCGGCCACCCGTCTCCCGACATTCTGGCGACTTCGGCCAAGTTGAGGAGGCCGAGTTTCGCAATCTAGAAAGAAAACCCTGCATTCGCGGATGAAAACTGTTGGTCGAGTCTGCGGATCCCCGGGTTGACCCGAGCGGGGCGGCTGTGGCAGGCACGCGGCTTTCATTTTGCCCCCGGCGCGCGGGCGCCGGGCCCAGCCGAAGGAAGGACCCATGGCCCTCACCCTGCGCCACAACCGTGACCGCGATCTGGCTCCCTTGGCGGCAATGCTGCCGGACGCCGAGATACCCTTGCTTAATCCCAACGCCAAAGTGCCCTTCGATGAGATGGAGTGGCATCGCAAGTGGCTTGGAGAGCGTGACGACGCTTCGTTCTACCTTCGCGACGATGCGGGTCGGGACGTTGGGTTCTTCGCCCTGCGCGTGGGTGTTGGTCCCGAGGTGCGGCATCTGACCTACGCCTATGTGGCCGAAGAGGCGCGTGGCGGTGCTGGTGCAGAGCTTACGGACCTTGTGGAGCAGGCGGCGCGGGACCTTGGTGCTTTGACCCTCACGCTGAAGGTCGAGGTCGAAAATGGCCCGGCGCATAACGCCTACCTCTCGGCTGGCTACGAGGAACTCTCGCGGCGTCAGGGCATGGCGACCATGTGGCTGGATCTGGAGGAACGACGGGCCGCGTGAGCGGGGCACTGGCGTACGCGCGGGCCGGAGCCTTCCGGGGGAAGGCTCCGAAGCTCATGATACGCCCGTCAGCCCGGCAATTGTGCCGCTAGGAAGCGGTTGAAGGATTCCCAGCTCGCGACATCGGCGCGCTCTTGATAGTTGTCGGAGCCGAACACCGTGAACGCATGCGGCGCACCCGAGAACACTTCGATCGTGTAGGTCGTGCCAGCGCCTTCAAGCTCGGTCGCGAGCGTGGCGACGTCCTCCATCTTGATGGAGCTGTCCGCGCCGCCATGCATCACGAGGACCGGCGGCTCATCACCCTGCCATGTCTGGCCTTCGGGTGTCGTCAGCCCGCCATGGAAGGTGGCATAGCCGCTTGCGGTGTCCGCCATCTCGCTGCGTGCCATTTCGAGCGCCACGGCACCGCCGAAGCAATACCCCATGACCACCATCTGCGAGACGTCCGAGCGCGACAGAGCTTCATCTACGCCCGCCTTGATCAAGCTGCGCATCCGCTCTCGGTCTTCATAGAGCGCACCTGTCGCCGCGCGGCGGTGATCGACCGTCTCGGTGGGTGTCTTGTAACCGAACATGTCCAGAGCGAAGGCGTTATAGCCCATTTCGGCCAGCATGTCGGCCCGCTCGCGTTCGTAATCGGTCATCCCGTCCCAATCGTGCATGATCAGGACGAGGCCTTTGGGCGACTCCGCCTCGGCCCAATAGCCGGTGAAGGCTTCGTCATTGACGGTGTAGGAAATGTCTTCGGCAAAAGCCGGCGTGCTGACCACAGTCGCGGTCGCAATGATCATCGAAGTAACAGAAGTGCGCATGAATACTCCCCTTGTGCGACCGGCCCTTCTTTGAGGGCAGTGTCGGTGACGAATGAAAGAGAAGTAGCTCTGCGCGGGTGGGCGGCAACGCCCCCAGCACAGGGTGGCTTGGGGGGCGCGCTGCCGCTGGTGCTCAGCCTTTGGTCGCGGCGTGATACCAGTTGACGATCTCGCGGCGCGCCTCGGGATCCATCTGGATCGCGTTGGGCGGCGGCATCGCGTGGCTGGCACCGGCCTGCAGGAACACCAGCTTGGCGTGGCGGGCCACATCAGACTCCGTCTCCAGCACGACGCCTTTGGGCGGATGGTTCAGACCGTCCCACGAAGGCTCGCGCGCGTGGCACATCGAGCAATTGCCGACGACCGCGTAATAGGCATCCTCAAAGCCATCTGCCCCGGCGAATTTCTCCTCATAGGGGGTGAGGGGCCGCGCTGCGGCCTCCTCGTAGCTGTCCATCATCGGGGCCGTGGACAGCCACGCGATGGCGATGAAGAGCAGCGCGGTGGCGACCCATGTCCAGTAGGGCGCCCCCTTGCGGGCGTGCATCGAGTTGAAGAAATGGCGGATCGTCACGCCCATCAGGAAGACAAGGCTGGCGATGATCCACGCATTGTCGGTGGCGAAGGCCAGCGGGTAGTGGTTCGACAGCATCAGGAAGACGACGGGCAGCGTCAGATAGTTGTTATGGGTCGAGCGCAGCTTGGCGATCTTGCCGTATTTGGGATCGGGGGTGCGGCCGTTCTTGAGGTCATCCACCACGATGCGCTGGTTCGGCATGATGATGAAGAACACATTTGCGGTCATGATCGTGGCGGTGAAGGCCCCAAGGTGCAGCAGCGCGGCGCGGCCGGTGAACACATGGTTGTAGCCCCATGACATCACCACCAGCATCACGAAGAGCAGCACCATCAGCAGCGTCGGCGTCTCGCCGAGCTTCGATTTGCACAGCCGGTCGTAGATCAGCCAGCCGATGGTCAGCGACAGCGCCGAGATCACGATGCCTTGGAACAGCGAGATGTCCGCTTTGGTGGGGTCGATCAGGAAAAGCTCGCCGCCTGCCCAGTAGACGATCATCAGAAGGCCCGCGCCCGAAAGCCATGTGGCATAGCTTTCCCATTTGAACCACGTCAGGTGGTCGGGCATCTGCTCGGGGGCCACGAGGTATTTCTGGATGTGGTAGAAACCGCCGCCGTGGACCTGCCATTCCTCGCCATGGGCGCCGACGGGCAGATGCGGCACCTTGCGCAGACCGAGGTCGAGCGCGATGAAATAGAACGACGAGCCGATCCACGCGATTGCGGTGATCACGTGCAGCCAGCGCACGGCAAAGCCCAGCCAGTCCCAGATGATGGCGAGATCATACATCCCGGTGTCTCCCTCTTATGGTTATGCCGCACCCTAGTTCGGCGTCGATTATTCTGCTATCTCCGGGTTCTACCAAGCAGTTTCAAGAAATTCCGAAAAATGTCCTACCTCGACAATATCCGGACCTTCGTGCGTGTCTATGAGTTGGGCAGCATGTCCGCCGCGGGTCGCGACCTGCGCATCTCGCCGGCGGTCACCTCGGCGCGAATCTCGCAGCTCGAGGACCATTTGAACGTGCGGCTGTTCCAGCGCACCACCCGCAATCTCACCGCCACAGAGCAGGGCCGCGCCTTCTATACCGGCGCGCGCGAGGTTCTGGAGGCGCTCGAGAGCGCCGAGGCGCAGGTGGCGCAACTCACCGAAAATCCCAAGGGCTCGCTCTTTGTCGCGGCGCCGCTGGGGGTGGGGCGGCGGCTGATCGCTGCGCAGGTGCCGGGGTTCCTGCGCGAATATCCCGAGGTGCAGATCCGCCTGCGCCTGTCGGACCGCAAGGTCGATCTTACGACCGAAGGACTCGATCTGGCGTTCTTCCTTGGCCAGCCTGAAGACAGCACCCTGCGTATGCGCAAGATCGCCGACGTCGCGCGCGTGCTCTGCGCCGCGCCGACCTATATTGCGCGGCGTGGCAACCCGGCCTCGGGCGAGGCGCTGATCGCGGAAAAGCACGAATGCCTCAACCTGCGCTTCCCCGGCGCGACGGAGTTTCAATGGCCGCTGCGCACGCCCGAGGGCACGAAGCGTTTTGCCGTCTCGGGGCGCTATGAGTCCGACGACGGCGACGTGCTGACCGATTGGGCTCTGGCGGGCGAGGGGATTGCGCTGAAGCCGGTCTTCGAGGTGGCCGAGTATCTGCGCAGCGGGCGACTCGTGCCGGTGGCCGAGGCCACCCCGCCGGAGCCGATCCAGATGGCCTGTCTGTTCACGCATCGCCGCGGGCAGGATCCAAAGACGCGGCTTTTCATGGACTATGTGACCGACCGCATCGGCGCAGCGATCCGGCAGGCCGAGCAGCGCGCGGCGGAAAGCGGGCGGTAGGGGTGTTCCCGCGCGCCCGCAAGGCGGTTGAGGCAGCTTCAAACGGAATTTGAAAATCATCCGGTATTTTCCGGATTACACGTGTGGGATGACCCGGAGGCAACACCGAAGGAGCCCGTCCCCCATGACGCTGTTGAGCCCGCTGCCCGCGACCCGCTATCCCCGCGACCTGACCGGCTATGGAGAGACCCCGCCTGATGCCCGCTGGCCGAACGGCGCCAAGATCGCGGTGCAGATCGTGGTCAACTACGAGGAGGGCGGCGAGAACAACGTCCTGCACGGTGATGCGGCGTCCGAGGCGTTCCTTTCAGAGATCGTCGGTGCCGCGCAATGGCCCGGCCAGCGCCATTGGAACATGGAGTCGATCTATGAATACGGCGCCCGCGCCGGGTTCTGGCGGCTGCATCGGCTGCTGAAGGATATCCCCGTCACCGTCTATGGCGTCGCCACCGCGCTTGCCCGCGCGCCCGAGCAGGTTGCCGCGATGAAGCGCGCCGGTTGGGAGATCGCTTCGCATGGGCTCAAATGGGTCGAGCACAAGGATATGCCCGAGGAAGAAGAGCGCGCGCAGATCCGTGAGGCGATCCGCCTGCACACGCTGGTGACCGGCGCGCCGCCGCGCGGCTGGTACACCGGGCGCTGCTCTATGAACACGGTCCGGCTCGCCGCCGAAGAGGGCGATTTCGCTTATATCGCCGACAGCTACGCCGATGATCTGCCCTATTGGAGCCGGGTCGCGGGCAAGGATCAGCTGATCGTGCCCTATACGCTGGATGCCAATGACATGCGGTTTGCCTCGCCGCAGGGGTTCAACTCTGGCGACCAGTTCGAAAGCTACCTGCGCGACAGTTTCGACACGCTCTATGAGGAAGGGCAGGAGGGCGCGCCGAAGATGCTGTCGATCGGGCTGCACTGCCGTCTGGTCGGTCGCCCGGGCCGTGTCGCGGCGCTGAAGCGGGTGCTGGCGTATATGGCCTCGCACGACGGGGTCTGGTTCGCCACGCGCGAGCAGATCGCCGATCATTGGGCGGCGCAGCATCCTGCGAAGGCGGGCCCGCGTCCCTCCGAGATGGACCGGGCCAGCTTCACCGAGGCTTTCGGCGGTGTCTTCGAGCACAGCCCGTGGATCGCCGAGGGCGCCCATGCGCTGCAGCTTGGCCCGACGCATGACAGCGCGCTGGGCGTGCATTCGGTGCTGGCGCGGGTGTTCCGCGACGCCCCTGACGAGAAGCGGCTGGCGGTGCTGACCGCGCACCCCGACCTTGCGGGAAAACTGGCGCAGGCCAAGCGCCTGACGGCGGAGTCGACCTCGGAGCAGGCAGGCGCCGGGCTCGACGCGCTCACCGACGACGAGCGCGCTGCCTTCACCGAGCTCAATGAGGCTTACACCGCGAAATTCGGCTTTCCCTTCATCATCGCGGTGCGCGACAACGACAAGGCGTCGATCATGCAGGCCTTCCGCCGCCGCATCGAGAACGACCGCGCCACCGAGTTCGCCGAGGCCTGCTGTCAGGTCGAACGGATCGCCGAACTGCGGCTGATCGACAAGCTCGGCGCATGAGCCGGATCGACGCCGCGCCGCTGACTGCCGCAGCCTTCGCCCCGTTTGGCGAGGTGCTGGAGGCGGACGGCACGCCCGACAAGATCATCAATCAGGGGCTTTGCGGGCGGTTCCACGACCGCGCCACGCTCGACATCACCGGGGGCCGCGCCGGGATCAGCCTGTTCAAGGCCGAGCCGCGCCAACTGCCGCTGCGGCTCGAGATGGTCGAGCGGCATCCTCAGGGCAGTCAGGCCTTCGTGCCGATGAGCTTTGATCCTTTCCTCGTGGTGGTCGCCCCGGACGCAGGCGGCCGCCCCGGCGCGCCCCGCGCCTTCCTGACCCGCCCCGGTCAGGGGATCAATTTCCACCGCGGCACGTGGCACGGGGTGCTGACCCCGCTGCACGCGCCGGGACTTTTCGCCGTGATCGACCGGATCGGCGAGGGGCCCAACCTCGAGGAGCACTGGTTCGACGAACCCTACCTCATTCACGCCACCGCGTGAGGATGTCGGCAGCAAGACCGGCCCCGCGCCCCAACAGGGATCTGACTAAGACATGACCGACCACAGTCTCGGAACACCGGAGCAATTGCGCGATCCGGATTTCACCCCCGTGCTGCACAAGGCGATCCCGCTCGGGATTCAGCATGTGCTGGCGATGTTCGTCTCGAACGTGACGCCCGCGATCATCGTCGCCGGCGCCGCGGGCTTCGGCTTTGGCTCGAACAGCCCGGACTTTCCCGAACTGCTCTATCTCATCCAGATGTCGATGCTGTTCGCCGGGGTGGCGACGCTGTTGCAGACGATCACCCTCGGCCCCGTGGGCGCGGCGCTGCCCATCGTGCAGGGCACATCCTTTGCCTTCATCCCGATCATGATCCCGCTGGTTGCGGGCAAGGGTGTGGACGGGCTGGCTGCCATGTTCGGCGGGGTCCTCGTGGGCGGCGTGTTCCACGCGCTGCTTGGCACGGTGATCGGGCGCATCCGCTTTGCCCTGCCGCCGCTGGTGACCGGCCTTGTGGTGACGATGATCGGCCTCGCGCTGGTCAAGGTGGGCATCGAATATGCCGCGGGCGGTGTGCCCGCCAAGGCGAGCGGCGCCGAAAGCTACGGCTCTTGGGCCTCTTGGTCGGCGGCGCTGGTGGTGCTGGCGGTGACGCTGGGGCTGAAGTTCTTTGCCCGTGGCATGCTGAGCATCTCGGCGGTGCTGATCGGCATCCTAGTGGGCTATGTCTATGCGCTCTTCACCGGCATGCTGACCCTGGAGGCCATCACCGGCTCGTGGCAGAACGCCGCCGCCTTCGCGCTGCCGGAACCGTTCCGCTATGGTCTCGAGTTCTCCATCGCCTCGGTGATCGGCTTTTGCCTGATGGCTTTCGTCTCGGCGGTTGAAACCGTCGGTGACGTCTCGGGTATCACCAAGGGTGGCGCGGGCCGCGAGGCGAGCGACCGCGAGATCTCTGGCGCCACCTATGCCGACGGCATCGGCTCGGCCATCGCGGGCATCTTCGGCGGCTTTCCCAACACCTCGTTCAGCCAGAACGTCGGGCTGATCGCGATGACCGGCGTGATGAGCCGCCATGTGGTGACCATCGGCGCGATCTTCCTGATCGTCTGCGGGCTGGTGCCGAAGGTCGGCGGGGTGATCCGCACCGTGCCGATCGAGGTGCTGGGCGGCGGCGTGATCGTGATGTTCGGCATGGTCGTGGCCTCGGGCATCTCGATGCTGTCCGACGTCGATTGGACGCGGCGCAACATGGTGATCTTCGCCGTGGCGCTTTCGATCGGTCTGGGGCTGCAGCTGGAGGTGCTGAACGTCGCGCCGGGCGCGCCCAATGCGCTGCAGCACCTGCCCGACACGCTGCGCATTCTGGGGGCTTCGGGGATCCTGCCCGCCGCGCTGATCGCCATCGTGCTCAACCTCGTGCTGCCGGAGGAACTGGCCGAGGAATCCACCGAAGAGGTCTCGGGTGGCCTCGCCGGCCATCGCGGAGAGGAGCCGCGCGGCGAGAGGGTCTGACCCGATCGACCTTAGGTGGAAGCTGCGGCGCGTCCCTTCGGGGGCGCGCCGTTTGTATTGGATGTTGCGTGGGTGTCTGGTTCGGCAGTTCCGGCGAATGGTCTGCGCGCAAGTGGCCCGGAACCAAGGCCGAAGGCCGCCGGGCAAGCGCTTGCCCGTCCCGGCGGGCTGGCGCTCTTCATCCTCTTGCGGGGATTGAGGTCATCCGGATGTGATGGGGATAAAGCGGCGACTTCCCAAGTCAGAGCGCCACCCCACGGGCATGCGCTCGCCCAGCTTTGGTGGCGCCTCGTGGTCAACGGAAAAGGGCGGAGGCAAAGCCCCCGCCCTTGGCGTCTCCATCTGAACGCTGTCGTCAGAAATCGACCTCAATCGCGATGCCCTTCTCGACCGCCAGATCGACCACTGCCGCGGCGACCGCGAGGTCCTGCAGGCCCACGCCGGTGCCGTCGAAGAGGGTGATCTCTTCGGCCGAAGCGCGCCCCGGATGCGCGCCATTGATCACCGCGCCGAGCTGGGTGATGGCACTCTCGTCGATCAGCCCCTGCGCCACCGCGTGCTGCGCTTCGCCAATCGACACCGACTGCGCCACCTCGTCGGTGAACACCGTGGCCTTGGCCAGCAGCGCCGGAGAGACCTCCTGCTTGCCCTTGGTGTCGGTGCCCATGCAGGCGATGTGGCAGCCGGGCGAGACGTGCTCTGCCATGAGGATCGCGTCGAACGACGAGGTGATCGAGATGATCACATCGGCCTCACGCATGCCCGGCAGGTCCACCGCCTCGAAGGGCACGCCCGCCTCGGCGGCCACCTTTTCGAGGTTGGGCAGCATCTCGGGGTGCAGGTTCCAGCCGATGACCTTGTCGAACTCGCGCTGCTCGAGCGCGGCGCGCAGTTGGAAGGTCGCCTGATGGCCCGCGCCGACCATGCCGATCACCCGTGCGTCTTCGCGCGCAAGGTGCCGGATCGACACCGAAGAGGCCGCGGCGGTGCGCAGCGCGGTCAAAAGATTGCCGCCCACCATCGCCTTGGCCTTGCCGGTGTCCGGATCAAAGAGAAACACCGTGGACTGGTGGTTGATGATGCCACGCGTCGCGAGGTTGTTGGGCCAGTAGCCTCCGGCCTTCAGCCCCAGCGTCAGGCCCGAGCGATCAAAGCCGCCCTTGAAGCCGTAGAGCGCGTCTTCATGGCCGATGGCCTCGCGCACGACGGGGAAGTTGTAGGCGTCACCGGCGGCCATTGCGGCAAACACTTTCTCGACCGCAGCAAAGGCGGCGTCGCGGGTCATCAGGCTGGCGATCTCGCGTTCGGGAACGATGAGCATGAAGCTCTCCTTTCAAAGAAAAGCGCCCGCGCGCCGGGACAAGAGAGCGCGCGGGCGAGGCGTACCCGGAGGTCGGTCCGGGCACGGGGCAAAGAGTGAACGGGGCAAAGAGTGATGCTGGAGGATCAGTAGGCCTTGCCGCGGGCCGAGACCGGCCAGAGCGTCTCGACCTTGCCGCCGCGCACGCCGACGTACCAATCGTGCACATTGGCGGTGGGATCGCAGTGGCCGGGCACGAGCCTCAGCTTGTCGCCCACCTTCAGCACGCCGCTCGGGTCGGCGATCACGCCATGCTCGTCCGAGCATTTGGTGTAGTCCACGTCGGTCCGGCCAAAGATCACCGGCAGGCCGCTGTCCACCGACTGCGCCTTGAGGCCCGCGTCACAGACCGCGATCTCGGGCTTGGCGTGGCTCATCACCTGCGTGAGGATGAAAAAGGCGTTTTCCCACTCGCCGTTGTCGATGCGGTTGCCGTCCTTGTCGCGGATGCGGCCATAGTCCGCATCCATGAAGGCGTAAGACCCGCACTGCAGCTCGTTGTAGACGCCCGAGTTGCTCTCGAAATAGTAGCTGCCGGTGCCGCCGCCCGAGACCAGCTCGGGCTTCAGCCCCGCTGCCTCCAGCGCCGCCACGGCCTCTTCGACCTGTGCGATGGCGATGGCCAGTTTCTCGCGCCGCGCCTCATAGCTGTCGAGGTGCTGCATCGCGCCTTGGTACGCCTGAATGCCGGTGAATTTGAGCCCCTCGGCGGCGTCGATGGCCTGCGCGATCTCTACCACCGCCGTGGCGGTGGTCACGCCGCAGCGGCCTGCGCCGCAGTCGATCTCGACAAAGCACTCGAGCGTGGTGCCGTGGCGCTGCGCGGCCTCCGACAGCTCGGCGACATTGGCGAGGTCATCGATGCAGACAATGATCTTTGCGCCCAGTTTCGGCAGCCGCGCCAGCCGGTCGATCTTGCGCGGATCGCGCACTTGGTTTGAGACCAGCACGTCCTTGATGCCGCCGCGCACGAAGACCTCGGCCTCCGACACCTTCTGACAGCACACGCCGACCGCGCCGCCAAGCCGCATCTGCAGCTTCGCCACGTCCACGGATTTGTGCATCTTGCCGTGCACGCGGTGGCGCATGTTGTGGGCGCGGGCGTAGTCGCCCATCTTGCGGATGTTGCGCTCGAGCGCGTCCAGATCGAGCACGAGGCAGGGCGTCTGGATGTCTGCCTCGTCCATGCCGGGCAGCGCCGGCACGTCATAGCCCACCTCGAGTTGGTCGAAAGTCACGGGTGCGTTCATGGCTCAGGCTCCTTTGGTCCAGGGCAGGCGGTCGAGATCGACATTGCCGCCGGTGATGATGAGACCGACGCGCTTGCCAGCGAAACGGTCGCGGTTCTTGAGGAGGGTGGCAAGCGGCACGGCGCTGCTGGGCTCCATCACGATTTTCATGCGCTTCCAGATCAGCTTCATCGCGTCGATGATTTCGTCTTCAGACGCGGTGAGAATGTCGCTCACATGGCTCGAGACGAAATGCCACGTCAGATCCTTGAGTGGCACCTTCAGCCCGTCGGCGACGGTCTCGGGGGCGTCATCGGCGATGATGTGCCCGGCCTTGAAGCTGCGGTAGGCGTCGTCGGCCTGCTCGGGCTCGGCGGCGATGACCTGCACCTCGGGGGCCAGCGTGGAGAGCGTCAGGCAGGTGCCCGAGATCATCCCGCCGCCGCCGATCGGGGCGAGCACCATGTCGAGACCATCGGTCTGTTCCATGAACTCGCGCGAGCAGGTGCCTTGCCCCGCGATGACGCGCGGATCGTTGTAGGGGTGGATGAAATCGCCGCCCGTGGCCGCCTGCACCTCGGCGAACACCGCCTCGCGCGACGAGGTGGACGGCTCGCATTCGGTGATGATCCCGCCGTAGCCGCGCACTGCGTCCTTCTTGGCCTGCGGCGCGCTGCGCGGCATGACCACATTGCACGGGATGCCGCGCCGCCCGGCGGCGTAGCTCAGCGACAGCGCATGGTTGCCCGAGCTGTGGGTGCAGACGCCCTTGGCTGCCTCGGCCTCGGTCAGGCCAAAGACCGCGTTGGACGCGCCGCGCACCTTGAAGGCCCCGGCCTTCTGGAAGTTCTCACACTTGAAGAACAGCTGCGCGCCGGTGAGCTCGTTCAGCAACGAAGAGGTCAGCACCGGGGTGCGATGGATGTGCGGTGCGATGCGATCATGCGCCGCCAGCATGTCGTCATAGGTAGGGATGTTCAGCGCGATATCTTTCATCACGCGGCCTCCTGACTGGCGGTGCGGGCGGTGGCGGTGCTGGTGCGGTAAACCTCCTGCGCCGCCGCGACACCCGAGCCCAGAGTGATCTTCAGCCCCAGATCCTTCATGCACATCTCGGCCGTGGCAAGACCCGACAGCGCCATGACGTCGGTCAGGCTGCCCAGATGCCCGATGCGGAACACTTTCCCGGCAACCTCGCCAAGCCCCGTGCCGAAGGCGACGCCATAGGTCTGCGCGGCGTGGCTGACGATATCGGTGGCGTTGAACCCTTCCGGCGTGCGGATCGCGCTGACCGTGTCCGAATAGAGATCGGGCGAGGCGGCGCAAAGCTCCAGCCCCCATGCGCCGACGGCGGCGCGCACGCCCTCGGCGATGCGGTGGTGTCGGGCAAAGACATTCTCCAGCCCCTCGTCCAGCAGCATCCGGCAGGCCTCGTTGAGCCCGTTCAGCAGGCCGACGGCGGGCGTGTAGGGGTAGGCATCATTGGCATAGCCCTTGGCCATGTCATGCACGTCGAAGAACGTGCGCGGCAGTTTTGCGGTTTGCGTCGCCGCCATGGCCTTCTCGCTGAAGCCGGTGATGGCAAGGCCCGGAGGCAGCATGAAGCCCTTCTGCGAGCCGGTGACGGCGACATCGACGCCCCAGTCGTCAAACCGGAAATCCATCGAGGCGATCGAGCTGACGCCATCGACAAACAGCAGCGCCGGGTGATCCACGTCGTCGAGCGCGCGGCGCACTGCGGCGATGTCCGAGCGCACGCCGGTGGCGGTCTCGTTGTGAGTGGCGAGCACGGCCTTGATGCGGCGGCTTTTGTCGGCGGCGAGGATCTCGGCGTAGCGGTCTGCGGGCAGGCCCTCGCCCCACGCGGTTTCCACCACTTCGACGGTCAGCCCGTGGCGCTGGCACATGTCGATCCAGCGGTGGCTGAACATGCCATTGCGCGCCGCCAGCACGGTATCGCCCGGCGAGAGCGTATTGGTCAGCGCCGTCTCCCAGCCGCCAGTGCCGGTCGAGGGAAAGATGAACACCTCGGCGCTGGCGCTCTTCAGCACACGGCGCACGCGCTCGCGCGCGGGGTGCAGGATCTGCCCAAACAGCGGCGAGCGATGGTCGATCGTCGGCATGTCGCAGGCCTTGCGCAGGCTCTCGGGGATGTTGGTCGGGCCCGGAATGAAAACGGGGTTCTGAAAGCTCATGGCCACCTCCTTTGGTCGCTGAAAGCCACCGTAGCCGGGCTGTCCGCGTGTGGAAATTTTTTTGAAATCGTTTTTCAAAAATGTAATTGTCGAGAAGATCAAGCGTTGTCAGAGGGTTGATTTTTTCATATCGTGAATTCGGCTTTCAAGTAGAATGAAAGAGATTTGATGGATTCTCCGAAAGATGCCGAAACCAGCCCCCGCCGCGCGCGTGGCAGGCCGCGCGGCTGGGAGGACAACAGCGCGCAGAACACCATCAAATCGCTCGACCGGGCGATGGAGGTGCTGGACTACCTGAGCGCCCATCCCGGCCTGACCCTCTCGGAACTGGCGGGCGACCTGCGGCAGTCTCCGGCCACGGTTTACCGTATTCTGGTCACGCTCGAGGGGCGGCGGCTGGTCGAGTTCGATCCTGCCGAACAGCTTTGGCACATCGGCCCGCAGGCCTTCGTCATCGGCGCGCGCTTCCTGCGGCGCACCAGCCTTGTGGAGCGGGCCCGACCGATCCTGCGCGCACTGATGGAGGAGACCGGGGAAACCGCCAACTTGGGCATCGTGCGCGAAGCCTCGGTGCTGTTTGTCAGTCAGGTCGAAACGCATGAGAGCATCCGCGCCTTCTTTCCGCCGGGCACGCTGTCGCCGCTGCATGCCTCGGGCATCGGCAAGGCGCTGCTGGCCGAGATGGCTGGGGAGCGTTTGGAGAAGCTGCTGGCGCGTAAGATGGAGCGGTTCACCGCGCATACGCTGGCCGAGCCCGAGGCGCTGCGCGCCGATCTCGCGGCGATCCGGGCGCGGGGCTATTCCATTGATGCAGAGGAAAAGAACCTCGGGATGCGCTGCATCGCGGCGGCGGTCTTCGATGCCTCGGGCGAGGCGGCGGCTGGGATTTCCGTCTCCGGCCCGACGATCCGCATGCGCGAGGACATGACGGATGAAACGAGCCGCGCGGTGATGCGCGCGGCTCGGGAATTGACGTCGGCGATTGGTGGGGTCACTCCGCCGGAGCGCTGATCTTCTTTGCCGCAGGCATGGGCTGGGCGGCGCCAGAGGGGCGCAGCGCCATATGCCGGTTCACGTCCTTGTAGAGCAGGTAGCGGAAGCGGCCCGGCCCGCCCGCGTAGCAGGCCTGCGGGCAGAAAGCGCGCAGCCACATGTAATCCCCGGCCTCGACCTCGACCCAGTCCTGATTGAGCCGGTAGACCGCCTTGCCCTCCAGTACGTAAAGCCCGTGCTCCATCACATGGGTCTCGGCAAAGGGGATGACCGCGCCGGGCTCGAAGGTCACCACGGTGACATGCATGTCATGACGCAGGTCGCTGGGGTCGACGAAACGGGTGGTCGCCCATTTGCCGTCGGTGCCGGGCATCGGGGTGGGCGCGATGTCCTGCTCGTTGGCGATGATCACCTCGGGGTGGGGCAGGCCGGGCACGGCCTCATAGGCTTTGCGGATCCAATGGAAGCGCAGGGTGTCATCACCCTTGTTGCGCAGGGTCCAGAGCGTGGCGGGCGGCAGGAAGGCATAGCCGCCTTCGCGCAGCACATGGCTCTCGCCCTCGACGGTGAGCGTAGCTTCGCCCTCCACGACGAAGAGCACACCCTCGGCGCCCGCTTCGGTTTCGGGATGGTCCGAGCCGCCGCCCGGCTGCACTTCCATGATGTACTGTGAGAAGGTCTCGGCAAAGCCGCTGAGCGGGCGGGACAGAACCCAGAGGCGGGTTTCTTCCCAGAAGGGCAGGAAGCTGGTGACGATGTCGCGCATCGTGCCCTTGGGGATCACCGCGTAGGCGTCGGTGAACACCGCGCGGTCGGTCAGCAGTTGGCTCTGCGGTGGGTGGCCGCCGGTGGGGGCGTAGTAGTTGGGGGTCATTTCTGGTTCCGGTCGGAGAGGCATTGCCCCGAGTATGGGCGGCGGCTGCGCCGGGCGCGACAGGGCGCGAGACGAAAGGTCTTTCTTGGAAAACAAGAAAATCGTGCCCGGTTTTTCGGCAATGCAGAAAGGAAAAGCCGCTCTGCCGGCCCACCAGCGGCGGGCCGGCCTTGCGCGTCAGGCCGGCTGCAACGCCGGTTGCCTCGCCGCGCGCGCGCCGATCTTCTGCGGGGTGCCAGCCACATAGGTCTCAGCCACCGCACGATCATCACCCAGCATTTGCAGCACAAAAAGCTCTTCGCTCAGCGTCTCGGCCCGCTGCATCCGCAGCGCCATCGGCTCGGTCGCCGCGCTGTCGAGCACCACGATATCCGCCTCGGTCCCCGGCTCAAGCGTGCCGATCTTGTCTTCCAGCCCCAGCGCCACGGCATTGCCGCGGGTGATCCAATGGAAGGCACGCAACGGGTGCAGTTTCTGGCCCTGCAACTGCAGCACCTTGTAGGCCTCGTTCAGCGTTTGCAGCATCGAGTAGCTGGTGCCCGCGCCGACATCCGTCGCGATGGCATTGGTGATCCCACGGCCGCGCAGCCCCGCATCGTCAAAAAGCCCGCTGCCAAGGAAGAGGTTCGAGGTCGGGCAGAACACCGGCTTCGCGCCGGTCTCGGCCAGCAGGTCAATCTCGCGCGGCTCAAGGTGGATCGAATGGCCCAGCAGCGCCTTGGGGCCAAGCAGGCCATAGCGCTCATAGACGCCAAGGTAGTCGGGCGCCTCGGGATAAAGGCTCAGCGTATAGGCGATCTCGTCGCGGTTTTCTGACAGGTGGGTCTGCACATAGCACTCGGGGTGCTCGGCGGTGAGCGCGCCCGCCATCTCCATCTGCTCGGGGCTCGAGGTGATGGCAAAGCGCGGCGTGATGGCATAGCTGGCGCGGCCCTTGCCATGCCAGCGGGCGATCAGCCGCTTGGTGGCGTCATAGCCCGATTGCGGCGTGTCGCGCAGCGCCTCGGGCGCGTTGCGGTCCATCATCACCTTGCCGGTGATCATCCGCATGTCGCGGCGCGCGGCGGCGCTGAAGAACGCCTCGGCAGAGGTCTCATGCACCGACGCATAGGCAACGGCGCTGGTGGTGCCATGGGCGCAAAGCTGGCCCATGAACCAGTCTGCCGTGGCTTCGGCATGGGCGGGGTCGGCGAAACGGGTCTCTTCGGGGAATGTGTAGCTGTTAAGCCAATCCAGCAGTTGCGCGCCCCAGGAGGCGATGACCTGCACCTGCGGGAAATGGATGTGGGTGTCGATGAAACCGGGCATAAGCAGATGCGGGCGGTGGTCCACCACCGGCACGCTCGGCGCTTGCCGGGCCAGCTGATCGTAGCTGCCGGTGCCACGAATGATCCCGCCCGCGATCAGGATCGCCCCATCCTCGATATAGCGATAGGCGGCATGATCCTCGGGGCCCTGCGGTTCGGCAGTGAAACTGAGGATGCGTCCGCGCAGGAGCACTTGGTCGGTCTTCATGGGGATACCTTTCGGGAACGGGCGGGGAGGGAAAGAGCGGCGCGGGCCGGGATGGGGCCCGCGCCGCCAGAGAGTGTGTCGCGGTTATTCGGCGGGCGCGGCGGGCGGTTCTTCGACCACCAGATGTTCGTTGTGCGCAGCGCCCTCGCGGTGGAACAGCGGGTAGATATAGAGGAAGGCGGCGGCGATCAGGTAACCGGCCGACACCGGGCCGAGCGCGGGCCAATGCAGGCTGGCACCGTGGATGATCCCCACCAGCGACATCAGCGCGGCAGCGAGCGCGAAGCCCCCGGCGTTGCGGAACCTCCCGTCGATCACGCTGGCGACGATGGCGCCCCAGATGAGCCCGGTCAGGATCGCGCCTTGGCTCAGCGAGAGATGCCCGGCGAAATGCGCGCCCTGTTGCAGCAGCGCGGCGGTCAGCGCCTCGTCACCAAGCTGCGGCAGGCCCTCGACGCCGGTCGCCTGCAGCGCGCCCATCAGCGCCCCCCATTTGATCATCAGGAAGGACGAGACATGCGGCATCATCGCGATGGTGACGGCAGCCATATGCGCGGGCTTCACGCAATGGGCGGTGTTGGTGATCAGGCTCAGCGCCACGAAGACCAGAACCGGTGCGGCGGCGGCCTCGGGGATCAGGTTGTTGAGAAAGGCCAGCAGGCCAAGGAAGGCAGCGAGCGGGATCACCGTGCCGACACCGATGATATAGCCCGCATGCGCGCCCATACGCTTATAGGCCGGGTGGCCGATATAGGCGGTTGTGGGGAAGGGCGAGCCAAAGACCGCGCCGATCATCGTGCCAAGCCCGTCGGTGATCTGGCAGACGCCGACCGGGTAGTGATCCCCGGCGCTTTCGGCGCTCTCGACGTTGTTCATCGTTTCGATGAAATTGTAGATCTGCACGGGCACCAGCACGAGGAAGAGCTCGGGGTTGGCAAAGAGGTGCAGAATGCCCGCGATCAGATCGCCCACATAGGGCAGCGGCGGGTAAAAGCCGGTGCCCTCGAGGCTGATCCGCGCCTCGCCGATGCTGAAGGCCACGGCGGTGCCGACGATCAGCGCCAGCAGGCCCGCGGGAATGTTGAACGGCAGGCGGAAGCGCCCGACAAGGCCCCAGAGGATGATGATCAAAGAGGCAAAACCGATGTAGGGCTGCTCGAAGATCGTCGCCAGCGGCACGGTGCCGATGAACACCAGCGCGATGCCGCAGAGCGTGCCAAGCATCCCGGCGCGCGGGGTGACCCGCTTCAGCCAAGGCCCGACGATGGCCCCGAAGGCGGCGACGATGCCGCCGATGAAGCCCGCGCCGATGCCCACCTGCCACGCCAGCGTGGGATCGTTGGTGGCCCAGTAGATCGGGCCGATGACCCCGAAGAGATAGACGAACATCACCGGCGTCGAGATGCCGTAGGGCAGGGCGGTGACATCGCGCCCGTGGCGCGCAGCGGCGCGTTTGGCCAGCACCACATAGGCCGCGACGCCCGACAGGATCGCCACTGCCGCGCCGGGCAGGATGCGGCCATAGACGATCTCGGACGGCATGCCAAAGACGAACTGGCAGACACCCGCCAGCACCATCAGGTTGATCAGATTGTCGGTGAACAGCGCCCAGAAGGCGCTGAAATCGCTGCGTGAGAACAGCTTGTAGGTGTAACTCCCTTCCCGCATGTGGGATCTCCTCGGGTTGCTTGCGATTGTCCCGCGCCGCCCGCTCCTCTTCGGGCGGGCGCGGGGGTTACTCGGCGGCGATGGCCACGGGCTGCGCCGTGGCCTGCTGGCGGGTGAGGGCGGTCAGCACCTCGGCCACCACGAAGGCGGCGATCACCTCGGGGCGTTTGTCGCGGCTGCCCTGTGCGCCGATCGGGCAGGTGAGCGCGTGGGTCTCCAGCCCATCGCACTGATCCCGCGCGAAGCGGCGGAACTTCTCGCGTTTTGTGGCCGACCCGATCAGCCCGACGTAGCGCGCATCATCCCGCTGCAGCGCCGCCGAAGCGCAGAGAAAGTCGAGCGCATGGTCATGGGTCAGCACGACGAAGGCGCTGCCCGGTGGGGCCATGGCGATCTCAAGTTCGGGCAGGGGGGTGAGACGGGTCTCGACCCGCGCGGCGCTCAGCGCCAGTTCCTCTGCACGGCTGTCGATCAGAACGCAGCGCACCGGCAGGTGCTGCAGCAGATCCGCCAGCGCCCGGCCCACGTGGCCCGCACCGTGGATTTGCACCATGGGCAGCGCAGCGGCCTCCTCTGCCGCCCGCGCCTGCGCCGCGTGCCGGTCCTTTGCGCTCATGCGGCTCAGCGAGACCTCGACCCGCCCACCGCAGCATTGCCCGATCTCGGGACCGAGCGGCACATCCAG
This sequence comes from Salipiger sp. CCB-MM3, assembly GCF_001687105.1. Lineage (NCBI taxonomy): Bacteria > Pseudomonadati > Pseudomonadota > Alphaproteobacteria > Rhodobacterales > Roseobacteraceae > Salipiger > Salipiger sp. CCB-MM3. The sequence goes on along the minus strand of NZ_CP014596.1, from coordinate 475,141 downwards.
CGTCTCGGCCAGATCGCCGCGCGCCAGCAGCGCCCGCGCCGCGGCGATGGCCCGGTGTTCGAGCTGGCCGCCGCCGATGGTGCCATGGCGGGAGTTCTCGCCGACATACATCTCGCATCCTGCCTCACGCGGCGAGGAGCCGCGCACCCGGCTCAGCCGCACCCGCGCGAGCGGGCCGGGTGCGCTCAGGAAGGCGTCGAGCGTGCTCATGACCGCCCCGCCAGCCGTTCGACCGCCAGCAGCACGCGCTCGGGCGTGGCGGGGGCGTCGAGGCGCGGGCATTCGCGGTAGTCCGCGACGCTGGCGACGGCCATCGACAGCGCCTCAAAGACCGAGATGCCCAGCATGAAAGGCGGCTCGCCCACGGCCTTGCTGCGCTTGATGGTGCGCTCGCGGTTTTGCGACCATTCGGCGAGGTCCACGTTGAAGACGCGCGGCCGGTCCGAGGCGAGCGGGATCTTGTAGGTCGAGGGCGCATGGGTGCGCAGCGCGCCCTTGTCGTCCCACCACAGCTCTTCGGTGGTCAGCCAGCCCATGCCCTGAACAAAGGCCCCCTCGACCTGCCCGCGGTCGAGCACCGGGTTCAGCGAGCGTCCCACGTCGTGCAGAATATCGGTGCGCTCGACGCGGTACTCGCCGGTCAGCGTGTCGATGGTGACCTCCGAGCAGGACGCGCCATAGGCGAAGTAGTAGAAGGGCCGCCCCTTGCCCGCCGCGCGGTCCCAATGGATGTCGGGCGTCTTGTAGAACCCCGCCGCCGAAAGATGCACGCGCGCCATATAGGCAGCCTTGATCACCTCGTTCCACGGCAGCAGTTGCGCGCCGACCTGCAGATGGCCCGGCACAAAGCGCACCTCTTCGGGGCGCACGCCCCAATGCCCGGCGGCAAAGTCGATCAGCCGTGCCTTGATCTGATCGGCGGCATCCAGCGCCGCCATGCCGTTGAGATCCGAGCCCGACGAAGCGGCGGTGGCCGAGGTGTTGGGCACTTTCTCGGTGGTGGTGCGAGTGATCTTGATGCGCTCGAAATCCACTTGGAAGGCGTCGGCCACCACCTGCGCGACTTTGGTGTTGAGCCCTTGGCCCATCTCGGTGCCGCCGTGGTTGAGGTGGATCGAGCCGTCCGAATAGACGTGGATCAGCGCGCCTGCCTGATTGTAGTGGGTTGCGGTGAAGGAGATGCCAAACTTCACCGGGGTCAGCGCGATCCCCTTGCGCAGCACGCCGCCCTGCGCGTTGAACGCGAGGATGTCACGGCGGCGCTGCTGGTAGTCGCAGCTCTCTTCCAGTTCCGAGACCACGCGGCCGATGATGTTGTCGGCCACTTCCTGATGGTAGGGCGTCAGGTTCCGCCCATCATGCGCGTCGCCGTAGAAGTTCGCCTTGCGGACCTCCAGCGGGTCCTTGCCGAGCGCATAGGCGATCTCTTCGATCATCCGCTCGGCGGCGACCACGCCCTGCGGCCCGCCGAAGCCGCGAAAGGCGGTGTTCGAGACGGTGTTGGTCTTCATCGGGCGGCTCTGCAGGCGGACGTGCGGGTAGAAATAGGCGTTGTCGGCGTGAAAGAGCGCGCGGTCGGTGACCGGACCCGACAGATCCGACGACCAGCCGCAGCGCGCGGCAAAGCTGCCGTCCACCGCGCGGATGCGGCCCGCGCCGTCAAACGCTACGTCGTAATCGATGACGAAGTCGTGCCGCTTGCCGGTGGCGGTCATGTCCTGATCGCGGTCGGGGCGGATCTTCACCGGGCGGTTCAGCCGCTTGGCGGCCATCGCCGCGACCACGGCGAAGAGGTTCATCTGGCTTTCCTTGCCGCCAAAGCCGCCGCCCATGCGCCGCACGTTCACCACCACGGCGTTCGAGGGCACGCCCAAGACATGCGCCACCATGTGCTGCGCCTCGCTCGGGTGCTGGGTCGAGCAATGCACGATCACGTCTTCATCTTCGCCGGGCAGGGCAAAGGCGATCTGCCCTTCGAGGTACATGTGATCCTGCCCGCCCACCGCGAGCCGCCCCTGCAGCCGGTGCGGAGCGGTGGCCATCGCGGTCTCGACCTCGCCACGTTCGAGCTTCAGCGGGTCGGTGATATGCGGATAGCCCGCCTCCTGCGCTTCGATCGGACCCAGCGCATGGGGCAGCACTTCGGCCTCGACCTTGGCAAGCGCGGCGGCCCGGCGGGCGGCATCGCGGGTTTCGGCGATCACCGCAAAGAGCGGCTGGCCGTGAAACTCGATCTTCTCGGTGGGGAAGACCGGCTCATCGCCGCGCCCGGTGGGGCTGATGTCGTTGTGCCCGGGAATGTCGGCGGCGGTGAGCACATCGACCACGCCGGGGGCAGCACGCACGGCGGAAAGGTCGAGCCCCTTCAGCGTGGCATGGGCCACCGAAGAGACCCCGAGATAGGCGTGCAGCGTGCCAATGGGTTCGGCGATATCGTCGGTGTATTCGGCGAGGCCGCGCACATGTTTGATCGCGCTGTCGTGCTGGCGATCCTCGTGGACCGCGCCGCGGATGTTGGGCTGGTGTTTCATGTCTCTCCTCCCTCAGGCGCTCAGACGGACGGGCTGGCCATCCTGTTCGAGAAAGAACCGCCGCAGCAGGTTCTGGGCGACGCGCATCCGGTAGCCTGCCGAGGCGCGCCAGTCGCTGAGCGGCGCGAAATCTTCGGCCATGGCGCGGGCGGCAGCGGCAAAGCTGGCCTCGCTCCACGGCTGGCCCAGCAGCGCGGCCTCGGCCTTTCCGGCGCGTTTCGGGGTGGCCGCCATCCCGCCAAGCGCGATGCGGGCGCTCTGGATCACACCGCCCTCGACGCTGACGCTGATCCCGGCGGCGACGGCAGAGATGTCTTCGTCGCGGCGCTTCGAGATTTTATAGGCGGCGCAGCGCGTGGCGGGCGATGGCAGCGGCACGCGGATGCTTTCGACGAACTCACCGGGGCGACGGTCCTGCTTGCCATAGTCGATAAAGAACGCCTCGAGCGGCAGGGTCCGGCGGGTTTGACCGTGGCGCAGCGTGACCTCGGCTCCAAGCGCGATCAGCACCGGGGGCGTGTCGCCGATGGGCGAGCCATTGGCGATATTGCCGCCGACCGTGCCCATGTTGCGCACCTGCCAGCCCGCGATACGGTTCCAATATTCCTGAAGATGCGGCAGATGCTCGGCGATCAGCGGCTGCACTTCAGAATAGCTGACGCCTGCGCCAAGGGTGATCGCGCCTTCGGTGACCTCCACGGCTTTCAACGCATCGAGATGGGCGATGAAGATCGCGGGCGAGATCGGGCGCAGGAACTTGGTGACCCAGAGGCCCACATCGGTCGATCCGGCAATCACCGTCGCCTGCGGATGCGCGGCATAGGCGTCCGCGAAATCATCCAGATCGGCGGGCAGGATCGCGCGGTCGCCGTCGGGGCCGGTCTCGACCCGGCGTCCATCCTTGAAGGCAAGCAGCTCCGCCGCCACGCGCCCGCGCTCTTGCATCAGATGATCCGCCTCGGGCGTTCCATACTCGCTCACCGCCACGGCGGCGCGAATGATCGGCGCGTAGCCGGTGCAGCGGCAGAGGTTGCCCTGCAGTGCCGTCTCCACCTGCGCCTCGCTCGGTTGCGGGGTCTGCATCCAGAGCGCATAGAGCGACATGACGATGCCCGGCGTGCAAAAGCCGCATTGCGCGCCGTGATGCTCGACCATCGCCCGCTGCACCGGGTGCAGCGCGCCGTCCGGGCCCGTGAGGTGCTCGACCGTCACCACGTGGCAGCCATCGAGCGAGGCGACGAAGCGGATGCAGGCGTTGACCGCCTCATATCGCAATGCGCCCTCATGCAGACGCCCGACCAGCACGGTGCAGGCCCCGCAGTCACCCTCGGCGCAGCCTTCCTTGGTGCCGGTGAGGCGACGATCAAGCCGCAGGAAATCGAGCAGGGTCTGCGTCGCCGGAACCTGAGGCAGGCTCACGGTCCTCCCGTTGAGCAGAAAACGGATCTCGCTCCGGTGCGTCATGCATCCCTCCGTGGCTGAGCATGTGGCTGGGTTTACGGAGGGGGACGCTAGCAGCGCGCACTCTCTCTGAATACGCGTGGTTTCGCCAAGGACTTTATACGGATTGTTGATAATAATCTGTCGCCCGCCGTAGTATGCCGGGGGCACGGAGGTCAGCAATGCAATATATCGAAAGCCTGCGGGTCTTTGTCCGGGTGGTCGAACTGGGCAGCATCACCTCGGGCGGGCGCGACCTGCGGCTGACGCCCGCGGTGGCCAGCAAGCGGATCAAGGAACTCGAAAGCCGCCTTGGCGTGCGCCTGTTCAACCGCACCACACGCTCCATCAGCCCGACAGAGGTGGGGCGGGTGTTCTACGATCAGGCCAAGACGGTGCTGGCCTCGGTCGATGAGGCCGAAGCGGTGGTGGCCAATTTCTCGGAAACACCTCGCGGGGCGGTGCGCGTGACCGCGCCGCTTGGCATCGGACGCCGGATCATCGCGCCGCTGGTGCCCGCCTTCACTGAGAAATACCCCGAGGTGCAAGTGCAGATGCGCCTGTCGGACCGGCAGGTCGACCTGATGGCAGAGCGGCTGGATGTGGCATTCTTCCTGGGGGTGGCGAAGGATTCCAACTTCAAGCTGCGACAGATCTACGACTGCCCGCGCGTGCTTTGCGCAGCGCCCTCCTATCTCGAAAAGCGCGGCATGCCCGAAACGCCCGAGGACCTTCTGGGCGGGCGGCACAACTGCCTGTTGCTGCGCTACCCGCGCTCGCCCGAATACTTCTGGCAACTGAAGACCGAGACCGGGCTACGCCGTCTTGAGGTCGCCGGCCGGTTCGATGCCGACGACGGCGATGTGCTGACCGCCTGGGCGCTGGAGGGGCATGGAATCGCCAATCGACCACGGCTGGAGGTGGCGCGCCACCTGGGCAGCGGCGCGCTGGTCGAAGTGCTGCCCACAACGCCACCGCTGCCGTCGACCTTTGGCTGCCTCTTCCTGCACAGAAAGCTGCAGGACCCCAAGATCCGCCTCTTCGTCGACTTCATGGCCGAAGCGGCCCGCGAGCGGATTGCGCGGCTCGACAGCTGACGGCCTGTGGCACCTCAAAAATTTCCTCGATTTGTCAGGCGGTTTCTCGCGGATCAATACCTGATCAAAATACACGGTATTGTAAGTTGACCAAATTTGTAGTGATTGATAGCGCGAAGGAACGGCGCGCGCCGCGCCACCCTGCATTGCAAAGCCGGAGCATCGAGCATGACGACCCCCGAGCAAATTTGGCCCGAGAAACTGGCGCAAACCTACGTCGAAAAGGGCTATTGGCAGGGCGAAACCTTCGGTCAGATGCTCGACCGGCTGGCGCAGGCGTATCCCGAGCGCATGGCCGTGATCGCCGGTGAGGCCCGTTGGAGCTATGCCGAACTGGCGCGCCGCGCCCGGATCGCAGCCGAGGGCTTTGCCGAACTGGGGCTGGAGCCGGGCGAGCGGGTGCTGCTGCAGATGCCGAACCGGGCCGAGTTCCTCGCCGCAGCCTTCGGTCTCTTCTATGCGGGGCTGATCCCGGTCTACGCGCTGCCCGCGCACCGCGAGACCGAGGTGCTCCATCTCGCCGCCAAATCCGGCGCGCGCGCCTATGTGGTCGCTGACCGGCACGACGGGTTCGATTATCTGCCGCTTGCCCGCCGCGTGCTGGCCGAGGTCGAGGGCGTCGAGCATGTGATCGTCGCGGGCGATCCCGGCGAGTTCACCGCGTTTGACGCGCTGGGCGGGGAGGGGCTGAGCGCCCCGGTGCCGCGCGATCCGCAGGCGGTGGCCTTTCTGCAGATCTCCGGCGGCTCCACTGGCCTGCCGAAGCTGATCCCGCGCACCCATGACGATTATCTCTATAGCGTCCGCGCCTCGGCCGAGATCTGCGGGCTGAGCGCGCGCAGCGTCTATCTCTGCGCGCTGCCCGCGGCGCATAACTTCCCGATGAGTTCGCCCGGCTATCTTGGCGTGCTGCATGTGGGCGGCACCGTGGTCATGAGCCCGAACCCGCAGCCCGATATCGCCTTCCGGCTGATCGCCGAACATGGTGTGACGATCACCGGCCTTGTGCCGCCGCTGGCGCTGCTGTGGATGCAGGCCGCGCCGCGCAGCAAACACGATTTGTCGAGCCTCGAGGTTCTGGGCGTCGGCGGCGCGAAATTCATCCCCGAGGCGGCGGCGAAAGTGCGCCCGGTGCTGGGCTGCACGCTGCAGCAGGTCTTTGGCATGGCCGAGGGGCTGGTGAATTACACCCGTCTCGACGATCCCGAAGAGATGATCATCAACACCCAGGGCCGCCCGATCAGCCCCCACGACGAGGTGTTGGTGCTCGACGACGACGGCAAGCCGGTGCCCGAGGGCGAGCCCGGCAATCTCTACACCCGCGGGCCCTACACGATCCGGGGCTACCACGCCGAGCCTTCGGCCAACGCCCGCAGCTTCACCCCCGACGGCTTTTACCGCACCGGCGATGTGGTGCGGCGTCTGCCCGGCGGCTACCTCGAGGTGCGCGGCCGCGCTGGCGATCACATCAACCGCGCGGGCGAGAAGATCTCTGCCGAAGAGGTCGAAGATCACCTGATCGCCCATGAAGGGGTTTTCGATGCCGCCGTCGTGGCGCTGCCCGACAAGTTCCTTGGCGAGAAGACCTGCGCTTTCGTGGTGCGCGCGGAAGCGGGGGACGTGCAGTCCAAAGACCTCAAGGCCTTTGTCCGCGGTCGCGGCATCGCCGAGTTCAAGGTGCCCGACCAGATCGTCTTTGTGCCCGAGTTCCAGACCACCGCCGTGGGCAAAGTCAGCCGCAAGGCACTGCGCGCGGCGCTGAAAGACAATTACCTGAACAAAGGAGACGCCGCATGAGCCTCAGTAAGGACAAGATGCGCGCCGATATCGCCGAAGCGCTGGAGATCGCCCCCGAAGAGATCACCGATGAGGCCAACCTCTTCGATCTGGGGCTCGATTCCATGCGCCTGATGTCGCTGGTGATGACATGGCAGGACGAGGGCGAAGAGGGCGATCTTTCGGAGATTTGGGAGCATCAGACCTTCGGCGCCTGGTGGGGCGTGGTCGCCGCGCAGCGCGCGGGGGCCTGACATGGCGGCCGCGGCGCAGGCCTTCCCGCTGACCGAGGCGCAGGAAGGGCTTTGGTACGCGCAGGCGCTCGACCGCGCGAACCCGATCTTCAACTGCGGGCAGTATATCGAACTTTGCGGCCCGCTCGATGTCGCCCGATTTACCCGCGCTTTTGATGCCGCTGTCGCGCAGACACCGGCGCTGCGCCTGCGCTTCGGCATGGTGGAGGGCGCGCCCCGGCAGTGGCTGGCCGAGCAGGGGCTGCGGCTCGAAGTGGTCGATCTGTCGGCGCAGGACGATCCGGCGGGCGAGGCTCTGGCGCGGATGCAGGCCGACAGTGGCCGTGCGGTTGATCTCGCCGCCGAGCAGGCCGGGCATTTCGCGCTCTACCTCCTTGGGCCGGACCGGGCCTTCTGGTACGAGCGCATTCACCATCTGGCCACCGACGGTTTTGGCATCGTGCTGCTGACCAACCGGGTGGGCGAGATCTATTCCGCCGAGACGCTGGACAAGCCCGCGCCCTCCGCCTTTCCGGGGCTGGAGCCGGTGCTTGAGGATGCAGACGCCTATCGCGCCTCGGACCGGCGCGCCGAGGACGGGGCCTTTTGGCGCGGCGAGATGCGCGGGCTGGAAACCGTCGCCGGGCCCGCCGAGGGCCGCGCCGTGACCTCCACCCGTTTCGACCGCGCGCGGCTCGATCTGCCGCTAGAGGTCTGCACCGCGCTGAAGGCGCGCGCCAAATCCGCTGGCGTTGGCTGGCCCGATGCGCTGACCGTGCTGAGCGCGGCCTATTTCTCGCGCGTCTCGGGCAGCGGCGAGCGGGTCTATGGCCTGCCGTTCATGGCCCGCATGGGCTCCAAGGCCGCCCGCGTGCCCTGCATGTGGATGAACGTGCTGCCCTACCGCTGCGCGCCGGACGAGGATGCGCCGCTTGAGGGCCTTCTGAAGGCCGAGGCACAGCGCCTTGCCGCGCTGCGCAAGCACGGGCGTTACCGCTCGGAACAGCTGCGCCGCGATATGCGCCGCACCGCCATCGACGCGCGGCTCTACGGGCCGATGATCAACGTACAGCCCTTCGACATGCCGCCGCGCTTTGCCGGGCTCGAGGCGCATCTGCACATCCTCGGCGCGGGAGCGGTGGATGACATCACCGCCACCTTCCGCGGCGACGCGACCACCTCGCTGTCACTGGAGATCGACAGCAATCCGGCGCTCTACACCGCCGAAGACGCCCGCGCGCATCTGCACCGGCTGGCGGCGTTCCTCACCGCCGCGCTTGAGGCGGAAACGCTCGCCGAAGTGCCGACGCTGACCGCGTCCGAGCAGCAGTGGGCGGTGCAGGAGGTCAACGCCTCGGACCATCCGCTGCCCGAGACCACGCTGACCGAGCTGATCACCGCGCAGATGGCGGCGACGCCGGAGGCGCCCGCCGTGGTCTTCGAGGATCGGACGCTCAGCTATGCCGAGCTTGACCGCCGGTCCGCCGCACTGGCCGCCGCGCTGCGCGCGCGCGGTGCAGGCCCGGGCAAGGTGGTGGGGGTGGCGCTGCCGCGCTCGGAGCATCTGGCGGTGGCGCTGGTGGCGATCCTGCGCGCTGGGGCCGCCTATGTGCCGCTCGACCCCGAGAACCCGGCACCGCGCCTTGCCGTGCTGATCGAACGCACGGGTGCGGTGGCGCTGCTGGCGGAGCGCGATCTCGACGCGGGCGGCATGGCGCCTTTCGCGCCCGAAGACTGGCCCGCGACCGGCGCAGCCCCCGAGCCCGGCATCACCCCGGATGATCTGGCCTATATCCTCTTCACCTCTGGCTCCACTGGCGAGCCGAAGGGGGTGATGATCGAGCACCGCGCCATCGTGAACCGGCTGCTGTGGATGCGCGATCACTATGGCTTTGGGCCCAGCGACCGCATTTTGCAGAAAACCCCCACCACCTTTGATGTGTCGGTCTGGGAACTGTTCCTGCCCTTCCTCTGCGGCGCCACGCAGGTCTTTGCCGCGCCCGGCGCGCATCGCGACCCGTCGGCCATCGCCCGGCTGGTGCGCCGCGAGGCCATCACCACGATGCATTTCGTGCCCTCGATGCTCTCGGCCTTCCTCGAGGCCCCGGCCTCCGAAGGTCTGGCGCTGACCCGCGTGTTCTGCTCGGGCGAGGCGCTGACCGCCGAGCATCGCGAGCGCTTCCATGCACGGATCAGCGCCCAGCTTCACAACCTCTACGGCCCGACCGAGGCGGCGGTGGATGTCACCTATTGGGACGCCGCGCCGGATGATCGCAGCGCGCCGCTGCCGATCGGCTTCCCGGTCTGGAACACCCGCGTTCAGGTGCTGGACGGGCGCATGCGCCCGGTGCCGCCGGGCGTGCATGGGCAGCTCTACCTTGGCGGCGTGCAGCTGGCGCGCGGCTATCTCGGGCGGCCCGACCTGACCGAAGAGCGGTTCATCCCCGATCCCTTCCGCCCCGGCGAGCGGCTCTATGCCACCGGCGATGTGGCCTACCTGCGGCCCGATGGCGCGGTGGTCTATGCCGGGCGCGCCGATCATCAGGTGAAGATCCGCGGCATGCGGATCGAGCCGGGAGAGATCGAGGCGGCGATCAAGCAAACCGGCCTCGTGCGCGACGCCGTGGTGCTGGCCCGCAGCGATGGCGGCACCGAGCCGCGGCTGGTGGCCTATGTGCTCGCCGCGCCCGGTTTCGACAGCGCGCCGCTGCTGGCCGAGTTGGCCACCGCGCTGCCCGCGCATATGGTGCCGTCTGCGGTTGTCACGCTGGACAGCTGGCCGATGACCACCTCGGGCAAGCTCGACCGCAAGGCGCTGCCCGCGCCGCTGCTCGAGATGCCGCAGGGCGCGCCGCCGGTCGGTCCGGTCGAAGAGCGCCTCGCCGCGCTCTACCGCGAGGTGCTGCATCTGCCCGACACGCCGAGCCGTGAAGCGGATTTCTTCGATCTGGGCGGCGACAGCCTGACCGCGCTGACGCTGAGTTTCCGCATCGAGGCCACCTTCGGGCAGGATCCGGGGCTGGGGCAGATCTTCGAGACACCGGGGCTGGCGCAACTGGCCCGCGCGCTGGAGATGGCCGACACCGCCCGCGCCGGTCTGGCGCCGCTGCTGCCGCTGGCAGGCGGCGAGGGCGCGCCGCTCTTCATCCTGCATCCGGCGGGTGGTCTCGGCTGGGGCTACCGGCGGCTGGCACGGGCGCTGACCGAGCCGCGTCCGGTCTACGCGCTGCAATCGCCGCTGTTGACCGGTGAGGGGCTGCCGGGCAGCCTGCGCAGCCTTGCCGCCGATTATGCCGAACGTATCTCGGCGCAGGCCCCTCAGGGGATGATCCACCTCGCCGGTTGGTCGGTGGGCGGCATCCTCGCGCAGGAGGTGGCGGTGGAGCTTTCGGCACGCGGACGCGCGGTTGGGCTGGTGGCGATGCTCGATGCCTATCCTGCGGAATGTTGGCAGGCAGAGCCCGAACTGACCGACGCCGAGGCGCTGCGTGCGCTCTTGGCCATCGCCGGGCATGACCCCGACAGCCACCCAGAGCTCGACAGCCGCGCTGCGGTCGTCGGGTTCCTGAAACAGGGCGGCACGCCGCTCGGCAGTCTGCCCGATGCCGTGCTCGACGCGGTGGTGCAACTGGTCACCGGCACCAACCGGCTGATCCGGGGTCACGACCAGCGCAGCTATGGCGGGCGCGTGCTGCATGTGCGTGCCGCGCGTGATCATGCCGGGCGCGATCTGCACGCGGGTCTGTGGCAGCCGCATGTCGCGGCGGTCGATGCGCTCGACCTGCCGCTGCTGCACCCCGAGATGGTCTCGCAGGCTGCGGCAGAGCGGCTGGGACCGGAGTTCTCGGCCCGTATGGCCGAGGCCGAGGAGGGCGCGTGTGCCCCGGGTGCGCGCCGCGCCTGAGGTCAGGCGCGGGCGGCCAGCGCCAGCGAGCCCGGCAGCGAAGCGGGCAGCGAAGCGATATGCACAGCGCCGGGAAAGACCTGCGCGCTGATCTCCAGCCCGGCGGGGGTGCCGCGCAGCCGCTCGATCATCCGCAGGGTCGGCGGCGGCGGTCCGTCGGGCTGCGCACCTGTGCTGCCGGTGCGTTTCTCGCGGTCGCCGACACCGAAATGCAGCGTCCGCGCGGGGCCGTCGGTGATCTTGCGCGTGTCGATCAGCCGGGTCACCAAAGCTTCGTCCCACCAGACCGAGGGGCTGATCGCGGCGTAGCGGGCAAAGGCGGCGGGTACGCTCAGCGCGGTATAGAGCGTGAAGAGCCCGCCGAAGCTGTGCCCCCAGAGCGTGCGGCGTGCTGCGTCCACCTGCAGGCCCTGCTCAATCTCTGTGCGGATGCCGCCGGTCAGCCGGTCAAGGTACCGCTCGCCGCCGCCCGCCATGCGCTCGGGGTGATGCGGGTCGGGCCTCGGCGTGGCGCCCGGCGTCTCGGGCGGCGAATAGTCAAAGATGCGATGGGCGCGGGCGAATTGCTTGTCGGTGTCATAGCCGATGCCGACGACGATCAGACCCGGAACCGCTTCGAGCAGTGCGGGCGTCAGGAAATCGAAGGCGGCATTGCCATCGAGCATATAGAGGATCGGCCAGCCGCCCTCGGGCGCCGGGGCCTTGGGCAGCGCGAGGAAGACGCGCGTCGCCGGAGCCTCTTTCGCCTCGGGGCCGCAGGTCTCGCGCGGCAGCACCCGGCTGCTCAGCACATGAGAAGAAACCGGAGTCGCAAGGATTTCCAGCGTCGCAGCCTGTCCGCGATGCGGCGGCAGGGAGGGCTGAGGGGCAGGGTCGCGCATGACATTCCGCTCGCGGGCTTATTAGTTGACAATACCACTCAAGTAATTTCCCTTGGCGCCGGCTGCAATGGCCGATCGCGCTGAAGAAAGGACCCCCATGACACTGTGTCTCAGGCATCCGCGCAATATCCGGGCGGGATGGCTCCCGGCATTGTTTCTGGCTCTCGTGCCGCTGCTGACGTTTTTGGCGCTGCCGGCGCAGGCCGAGATCCGCGTGACGGATATTGCCGGGCGCGAAGTGGTTCTGGACGCGCCTGCGAAACGCATCGTGCTGGGCGAGGGGCGGCATCTTGCGGTGTTGGGGATGCTGCATGACAATCCGGTGTCGCTGGTCGCCGGCTGGCGGCAGGACAAGGGGCTCGACCCGGCCACCTATGACGCCTATCTCGCCAAGTTTCCGGCGCTGAAGGATGTGGCGCCGGTGGGGGCGGGCAACCGGCTGCTCTCGGTCGAGAGCACCATCGCACTGATGCCCGATCTGGTGCTGCTGAGCGTGATGGATGCGGACGCGCCGCAGATGGAGATGCCGCTGCGCCAGCTTCAGGCGGCTGGCATCCCGGTGGCCTTTGTCGATTTCTTCACCGCGCCGCTCGAGAACACGCTGCCCAGCCTGCGGCTGATCGGCACGCTCACTGGGGCCGAGGCGCGGGCCGAGGAGTTCGCCGCCTTCTACGAGGAGCATCTGGGTGCGATCCGCGCAAAGCTGAAGGCCGCCCAGCCCGAGCCGCCGCGCGTCTTCATCCATGTGCATGCCGCGCCGACCAATTGCTGCGCCACCATCGGGCCGGGCGTGTTCGACGAATTTGTCGAGGCGGCGGGCGGCTACAACATCGGCCGCGATAGCGTGCCCGGCGTGATGGGCAACGTCGGGCTCGAGAATTTGCTGGCGGCCGACCCGGACGTCTATCTCGCCACGGGCGGCGCCCATATGCAGGCGCGCGGCGGGCTGGTGCTGGGCGCGGGCATCGAAGAAGACACCGCGAAGGACAGCTTTGCGCAGCTGCTCGCAGCGCACGGCTTTGCCGATCTGCGCGCGGTCTCCGAAGGGCACGCCATCGGCATCTGGCATCTGTTCAACGATTTCCCCGCCCATATCGCGCTCATCGAGGCGCTGGCCAAACGCTTCCATCCCGAGGTTTTCGCCGATCTCGACCCCAAGGCCACCATGGCCGAATTCGAAGCGCGGTTCTCACCCGTCGATATGACCGGAAGCTACTGGATCGAAAGCGAATGACCGCGATCGAGACCATTCTGGCCGAGCAGTCCCGGCGCAGCCAGCGGCGGGTTCTGCTGGTCGTTCTGCTGGGGTTGGGGGCGCTGGCCTCGGTGCTGCTCGATCTGGTGTCGGGCCCCTCTGGCCTGCCGCTCGATCAGGTGCTGCGCGCGCTGACCGGGCTGGGCGAGGTGCCCAAGGCGGCAGAGGTGATCGTCTGGCAGGTGCGCCTGCCGGTGGCGGTCATGGCGCTGCTGGTGGGCGCGGCGCTGTCGCTCTCGGGGGCCGAGATGCAGACCGTGCTCGACAACCCGCTGGCCGAGCCCTTCACGCTGGGCATTTCGGCCTCAGCGGCGCTTGGCGCGGGGGTCGCCATCGTGCTCGGCCTTGCGATCCCCGGCATCCCGGCGCTCTGGGCTGTCTCGGGCAATGCCTTTCTCTTTGCGCTGCTGGCGCTGGGGCTGCTGCAACTGGCCTCGGCCCTGCGCGGCGGCGGCTCTGAGGTGGTGATCCTGCTTGGCATCGCGGTCAACTTCACCGCTGCGGCGCTGCTGGCGCTGGTGCAATTCGTGGCCTCCCCCGATGCGCTGCAACAACTGGTGTTCTGGACCATGGGCAGCCTCGTCAACGCGCGATGGGAGGGCATCGCGGTGCTGGCGCTGGTGCTGGCCGCCTGCCTGCCGTTCTCGCTGGCCGCCTCGTGGCGGCTTACGGCGCTGCGGCTTGGCAATGATCAGGCGCAGGGCTTCGGCCTCGACGTGGCGCACCTGCGGCGCTGGACGCTGGTGCGGGTGAGCCTGCTGGCCGCCGCTTCTGTCTCGATGGTCGGGGTGATCGGCTTCGTTGGCCTTGCCGGGCCGCATATCGCGCGCATGGCGGTGGGCGAGGATCACCGCTTCCTGCTGCCTGCAAGCCTCTTCACCGGGGCGCTGCTGATGTCGCTGGCCTCGGTCGCCTCGAAACTGCTGGTGCCGGGCATCCTGCTGCCGGTGGGCATCGTGACCTCGCTGGTCGGCCTGCCGGTGTTCTTCGCCCTCGTACTGCGGAAGGACATGCGATGAGCCTCGAGATCAAGGGCCTTTCAGTGGCGCGCGGCGCGCGCAAGGTGATCGACGGGCTGACGCTGCCGCCTTTCGCCATGGGCGAGTTCGCGGTGATCGCCGGGCCCAACGCGGCCGGCAAATCCACGCTGCTGCGGGCCATCGCCGGGCTGCTGCCTTCGAGCGGCGAGATCACGCTGGAAGGGCAAGCGCTGCACGGTCTTTCCCGCGCCGAACAGGCCAAGCGCGTCGGCTTCATGCCGCAGACGCTGGAAAGCCGCTCGGCGCTTTCGGTGCTCGACAGCTTGATTGTTGCGATGAATGCGGGCGGCGGGCTGACCGGGCGCACGCTGCGCGGCCCGGCGGCGGCACGCCACGCGCTGGAAGTGCTGGAGCGTTTCGGGCTGTCCGATCTGGCGATGCGCCCGATGGCGGCGCTCTCGGGCGGTCAGCGGCAGGCGGTGGGTCTGTCGCAGGCGATGATCCGCGATCCGCAGCTTCTGCTGCTCGATGAGCCGACTTCGGCGCTTGATCTGGCGCGGCAGTTCCACCTGCTGTCGGAGGCGCGCAAGCTGGCGCGCGAGGGGCGCATCGTGATCGCGGTGCTGCACGATCTGGCGCTGGCGGCGCAATGGGCCGACCGGGTGGTGCTGCTGGAAGGCGGCGCGTTGCACGCGGCGGGCGCGCCTTCGGAGGTGCTGACGCCGGACAGCCTGTCGCGGGTCTACGGCATCGACGCACGGGTCGAACGTTGCTCGGAAGGGCGCGTCATGGTCATGGTAGACGGGCTCTCGGGCCCCTAAATTTCTCGGAGATATTAGACACATGCAATTGCTCGACAGTGAAACGCGCTATGGCGCCATCTCGCGGCTGCTGCACTGGGCGCTGGCGGCGCTGATCCTCTGGCAGTTCCTCGGCATGGGATTGAAGCTGCTCTTTGGGCGCAATGGGTTTACCGGGTTTTTCGTCGGCACGCACCAGAGCGTGGGCTTCGTGATCTTCCTGCTGGTGGTGCTGCGGGTGGCCTGGGCGATCCTGAGCCGCAAGCGCCGCCCGTCACATGGCGAGGGCGCTCTGGGCAAGGCGGCAGCGGCGGGGCATGGCGTGCTCTACCTGCTGATGCTGGCGATCCCGACGCTGGCGCTGCTGCGGGCATGGGGCGGCACCCGCGGCTTTGCTCCTTTTGGCACGCAGATTTTCGCCCCGCGCGAGGCGGAACTGGCTTGGGCCACGGCACCGGGCAATCTGGTGCACGGCGAGCTTGGCTGGGTCATGGCCGTGGTGATCGCCGGTCACATCGCCATGGTCGCGCTGCATGAAGGGCTGTGGCGCGATGGCACGCTGCGCCGCATGGCGGGCCGCGGCTGAGACCTAGCGCGGGGCGCCGCCACATGGCGGTGCCCCGCGCGGCACCTTAAAGCTCGGCCGCCTCGGCCTCGAGCCGTTCCAGCACCGGCGTCATGACCCGCCATTCGCTGTACCATGCGTCCACGGCACCGCCGAAGTAGCTGCGGTCCACCGATCGAACCGGGAAACCCGCCTCCTCGATCTTCGCGCGGTAGATCGCGTCGATTTCCTCATAGGTCGCGCGCAGCTCTTCCAGCGTCTCTGCCACCGCGCCGTCGATCAGCGCGCGGTCCTCATGCGACAGCGTCGCCCATCGCCGCCCCGACCCCACTGCGATCATCGGGAAGATCATGTGATCCGAGGCGAGCATCTCGGAGGCATGTTCGAAATAGCGGCTGTTCCACGTGCCTTCGAAGTCGATCTGCATGCCGTCGATCTGGCCGTTCGCCAGCGCATCGTAAAGCGCGGGCAGCGGCAGGGGCGTCGGCGCGGCCCCGACGCGGCGCCAGAAGTCCAGCTCTTGCGCCAGAGGCACGGTGCGGATCTTGCGCCCCTGCAGCGCCTCCCCGGCCGGGGCCGGTTCGCGCAGCAGCACCTGCCGCATCCCCGCCATGCCAAAGCCCAGCCCGACCAGCCCCAACCGCCCGGCCTTGGCCAGCAGTTCCTGCGCCGTGGCGCCTGCCAGCAAGCGCCGCGCCTGACCCATATCGCGCACCAGATAGGGCGCGGTGAGCGCGCCGAACTGAGCGTTCCGGTTCGACAGCTCGCCCAGCGTCAGGAATGCCATATCAAGCGCGCCTGCCTGCAACTGCTGCAGCATCTGCGCCTCGCTGCCGAGTTGACCCGCCGCATGTACCGACAGCGCAATGCGCCCGCCGCTGGCCTCTGCCAGCCGCGCGGCCAGCGCCTCGGCGCTCTTGCTCCACTGGTGGCTCGGCGGGGTGATCAGCCCGATGCGCAGCGTGCCGGGACCGGCCAGCGCTGGCAGGGCAGGGGCGGCGCTCAGGGCGCTGCCCGCGATGACGGTTTTCACGAACGTACGACGGTCCATGGGGGGTCCTCCTAGATGGTCAGCAGCGGCCAGATCGACACGGCGATCAGCACTGCGAAAGCGGCGGCAAGAAAGGGCATCAGCCGCGCGGCGATGCGTCCGGCGGGCTCGCCCGAAAGGCTCGCCGCCGCGAAGAGCCCGGCGCCGACGGGCGGCGTCAGCAGGCCAAGCGACAGGTTCATGCAGATCACCAGCCCCAGATGCACCGGATCGAGCCCGTATTGCCCGGTCCCCAGCGGCAGCAGCACCGGCACCGTCAGCAGCAGCGCCGGGATCGGGTCCATCACCATGCCGACGCCGAGCAGCAGCAGGTTCAGCAGCAGCAGGAAGACAAGCGGGCTCTCGGTGCTGGCGGAAAGCCAGCTGCCCAGTTGCGCCGGGATGCCCGCATAGGCCAACACCCACGCCAGAAGCTGCGCGCAGGCCACCAGAAACAGCACCACCGCCGCCCCGAGCGCGGCGCGGGTGAACAGCCCCGGCAGATCAGAAAGGGTGATCTCGCGGTAGACAAAAAGCCCCAGACCCAATGCCAGCAGCGCCGCCAGCCCGCCAGCTTCGGTCGGTGTGGCCATCCCGCAGAGGATCGAGACCACGACAAAGAGCGGGATCAGCAGCGCCGGCAGCGCCTCGCGCAGCACCCGCGCCCTTTCATTGTTCCCCAAATACGCAGCTTCGACCTCGCCAGAGGCGGCATCGCCTGTCGCTCCTCCCGGCCATGGCACCCGCCGCGCCCGCCAGTAGATCACGCCGAAGAACGCCAGCCCCATCAGCGCGCCTGGGACCAGCCCGGCGACAAAGAGATCGCCGATCGGCACCTGCGCGATCACCCCGTAGAGGATGAACAGCATCGACGGCGGGAT
The DNA here is from genome assembly GCF_001687105.1 of Salipiger sp. CCB-MM3. Classification (NCBI taxonomy): domain Bacteria; kingdom Pseudomonadati; phylum Pseudomonadota; class Alphaproteobacteria; order Rhodobacterales; family Roseobacteraceae; genus Salipiger; species Salipiger sp. CCB-MM3. The sequence continues at coordinate 457,768 of NZ_CP014596.1, read as the reverse complement.
CACCGGCGCCAGCATCGCGCCCGCGGCGGTCAGCGCCACGGCATCGGCGCGCGGATAGCCCGCCCGGACCATCTGCGGCACCGCCATACGGCTCATCACCGTCAGCTGGGCGACGGTCGAGCCGAGGATCGCGGCAAGCATGACGTTGGCGATGAGGCTCACATAGGCCAGCCCGCCGCGCACCGGCCCGACCAGCAGCCCCGCCAGCGCGATCAGCCGCCGTCCCGTGCCGCCCGCGTTCATCGCCTCGCCCAGCAGAATGAAGAGCGGCAGCGCCAGCAAGCCATAGCTCTCGATCCCGGCGACGAATTGCTGCGGCAGGCTGGCAAAAAGGATCATGTCGCCGCGCAGGATGATCAGCAGCACCGCGCTCAGCGCCAGCGCCGCCGCGATCGGGACGGCAAGGGTCAGCATCCCGGCAAAGGCAAAGACGGGGATCATTGCGGGGTCTCTCCGCGCAGGTCCATGGCCAGCAGCAGCGCGGCGTGCAGCGTGCCGCCAAGGGTGAAGAGCGGCAGCACCAGCCAGATCCAGATCTTGCGGATGCCCAGCGTCTGCGTCGGTTCGAGGTAAAGAAAGTTGAAGCTCGCATCCGCCAGCGCCTGCGCCGAACCGGCGGCGCGCAGCCCCGGCAGGTCGAACCAGCGCCAGACCACAAGCCCGAGCCCGGCAAAACCCGTCAGCAGCAGCGCATCCGCCAGCACCCGCAGCGCTGCGGTGCCGCGGCGGCCAAGGCGCTCGGGCAGGAAGGTCAGCGCCATATGCCCGCGGCGGCCAAACAGCGCCGCAGCGCCGAGAAAGCCCGACCAGACCATGGCAGCCACCGCCGCCTCATCGGCCCAGATCAGCGGTGTGCCAAGGCTGCGTGCCACAGCGCCAGCACAGCTGATCAGCAGCACCGCCGCGAGCATGAGCCCTGCGAGCCCGGCCTCGATCCGGGCCAGACGCGCGTTCATCGCGGCAAGACGCGGCCGGCAGTCGGCAGGGCTGGAAGAGAGGGCTTGGGCGAGGGGCATCAGGGCTCGGGTCGGCAATCATCAAAAGAAACGCGCGGGCGTTGCGGGCGGTATCGCGCGCATAGATGAGTGTTTCAATCAAGTTTTGCCGTGGCGTCAGACTGATCCCCGGTATCCCGGTCAAGTTGTGGTGAACCGGTGACAAATCCCCGCGCGCCGCAGGCCGATATCCCTGACTTCAACGCGCGAAGACCTCGGCGGCAAGCGCCCGCGCCAGATGCGCATCCACCGGCGCGCCATTGAGCAGCCGGTACCAGAAGGCGCCGTGGATCATCTGCGACAGGATCAGCGGATCGCGCCCTGCGGCAAGCTCGCCGCGCGCTTGCGCCCGGCGCAGCAGGTCGGTGACGATCGCTTCGCGTGGCGCCACAAACCGCGTGTGCAGCGCCGTACGGAATCCGCCGTCTTCCTGAGCGGCGGCGATCAGCGCGCAGAGCGTGTCGCCATCCTCGGTGAGATGCGTGAAGACCTGCGCGAGGAAGGCTTCGAGCTGCGCGGCAAAGCTGCTGCTTTCGTCCGCAGCCGGGAGAGCGACATTGCGACCGGCTTCCTCGAATACCGCGTCGAGCACCAGATCGGCCTTGGTGTTCCAGCGATTGTAGAGCGTCTGTCGCGCCACCCCGGCGGCTTGGGCAATAGCGGCGATCGACATCTTCGCATAGCCGCGTTCCCGCACGAGGCGCAACGCCGCCGCCTTCAACGCGCGGCCCGCTTCCTCGTCGCGCGGTCTGCCGCTCTGCCTTGCCTCGTCCGACATGCACATTCTCCTGTCTGCCGCCGCACAGAACGACCGCATTGATTTATGGACTGTAGTCTATTAAGTGCTTTCTAGACTCAAGTCCATTATTCAGCCCGCGCCGGAGCGGGCGTTCATAGCAGATCGGAAAATTCGCCATGCAGCAACCGCAGCCCGCAAGCTCTCCACCCATTTCGCTCAGCCAAGGCCGCCGCACCGCGATCACCGCGACGCTGGCGCTGCTGTCGATCTTTCCGCCGCTTGCGACCGACATGTATCTTGCCGCCATGGGCGATATCGCCGAGGCCTTCGGCACCGGCCATTCCACCATCGAACTGTCGCTGTCGCTGTTCTTTCTCGGGCTCTGCCTTGGTCAGCTGGTGATGGGGCCGCTGCTTGACGCCTATGGGCGCAAGGGCCCGCTGCTGGCGGGCGTCGCGCTCTTCTCGGGCTGTTCGGTGGCGCTGCTCATGGTCGAGGACATCGCGGTTTTCAACGCGCTGCGTCTGCTGCAGGCGGTCGGGGCCTGCGCGGGCATGGTGGTGGGCCGCGCGGTGGTCAACGATCTTTACGAGGGGCGGCAGGCGGCCAAGGCGATGACCGTTCTGGTGATGCTGATGACCCTCGGGCCGATCGTGTCGCCGACGCTGGGCAGCCTGCTGCTCGAAGGCTTTGGCTGGCGTGCAATCTTCGTGGCGATGGTGCTGGTGGGTCTGCTGGCGCTTGCACTTTCGGCGCTGGTGATCCCCGAAACGCTGCCGCGCGAGCGCCGGGTCTCGGCGCCGTTCCGCAGCGCCGCCCGCACCGCGGGCCACCTGCTGTCGCGGCGCGAGTTTGTCGTCCCGGCTGTGGTCGCGGGGCTGATCCAAGGCGGCATGTTCGCCTTCATCACCGGCTCGTCGGGCGTGTTTCAGGGCGTCTTCGGGCTCAGCTCGCTATCCTACGGCCTGCTCTTCGCGGCGATTGCGGCGGCGCTTTTCCTGTCGGGTCAGCTCAACAACAAGCTGCTCGACCGGTTCGACCCGGCCCGCATCATGGCGGCAGGACTGCCGGTCTACGCGCTGGCGGGGCTGGCGCTGGTCGTGCTTTCGGGCACCGAGGCGCTGTGGGTCTTCGTGGCACCGCTGTGGCTGGCGATCGGCATGGTCGGCCTGCTGAGCGCCAACGCCATGGCGATCACCATGGGCGCGGCGCGCGAGGGCGCGGGCATCGGCTCGGCGCTGCTTGGGGCGATCCAGTTCGGCTTGGCCTTCTCGGTGTCGTCCTGCGTGGCGCTGGGGGGCAGCGGGACGCCCTTGCCGATGGCGCTGGGGCTGCTGGTGCCCGCGTCGCTGGCGTGGCTGCTGTGGACGGTCGGGCACCGGGGGCAGGGTGCCGAGGCGGAGATGGCCGAGGCCTAAGCGCTTACGCGTTTGGTCTGGGCCTGTTCCGGCTCAGACCTTTTCTGCCCGCGCGGCCAGCACCGAGACAAGCGCGGCGACCTGTCCCGCGTTGTCTTTGGCCGGGCTGCCATCGGGGCGCTCGATGTTGTTCTCAAAACCGATCCGCATGCCGCCGCCCAGTTCAGCCGTGCGCAGCAGGCAGGTCTCTTCGGTGCGCCCGAAGGCGCAGGCGGCCCATTGCACGCCCTGCGGCAGCGCCTCCGCCGCGCGCAGGAAACCATCGAGGTCTTCGGGCTGGGCCAGTGTCGGCGGCGCGTAGCGGCCAAGAACGAAGAGCACCTGCCCGGGCGGCGGGATCAGCCCCTCGGTTGCCAGATGTGCCAGTAGCGTCACCTGCTCGGGGGCATAAAGGATGTGCTGAAGGGCGATGCCCTCGGCGTCGGTCTCTGCATAGAAGCGCTGCGCTTCGGCGTCCGGGCAGGGATCGGGCCACATCTCGCGCAGGGCCACCGAGACACCCTCGGGCCTGAGCGTGCGCACCAAAGCGCGCTGCGCGTTGGGGCTGTAGAGCCCGACCGCCTCGGTGGTGATCTGAACCGGCATCTCGGGCACCGCGCGCGCCATCTCTGCCAGCAGTTCGCGGTAGAGCCCGGCGTCGAGCACGTGCTTGGCCGCGGCGTCGCGCACATGGGCGTGCAGCGCTTCTGCGCCGGCGGCGAAAGCGTCTTTCGCCGCACCCACGATCTGCGGGATCGTTTCGGGCAGGGCAGGGTGGTCCGTGCGCGTGCGGCGCGCGCCATTGGGGGCCAGCATGATGCGCGGCAGATGTGCCAACCGGCTCATGCGGCGATGGCCCGATCAATGGCGCGGCTCAGTTTGCCGACCAACTCGCCGATCTGCTCTTCGGAGATGATGAAGGGCGGTGCCAGCAGCACGTGATCGCCATGCTTGCCGTCGAGCGTGCCGCCCGCCGGGTAGCAGATCAGCCCCTCTTCCATCGCGAATTTCTTCACCTTGCCGTTGATCTTCAGCGCCGGGTCGAAGGGGGTCTTGCTGGCACGGTCCTCGACCAGTTCGACGCCACGGAAGAGGCCGCGCCCACGGATGTCGCCCACATGCGGATGCTGGCCGAGCGCCTCGGTCAGCGCCGCCTGCAGAGAGGCGCCCCGGCTGCGCACCTGCGTCAGCAGATCACGCTCCTGAATGGCGGTGAGCACGGCGCGCCCGGCGGCGGCGGCCAGCGGGTGGCCGTGGTAGGTGTGGCCGTGCTGGAACGCGCCCGAGCCTTCGGCGATGGCATTATAGATAGCCGAGGTGCAGAGCATCGCACCGATGGGCATGTAGCCCGCACCAAGGCCCTTGGCGATGGTGACGATGTCGGGCGAGACCCCGTCCTGCTCGCAGGCAAACAGCGTGCCGGTGCGGCCCATGCCGCACATCACCTCGTCGAGGATCAGCAGCACGCCGTGGCGGTCGCAGATCTCGCGGATGCGCTTGAAATACCCCTCGACCGCCGGAACCGCGCCCGCCGTGGCACCCACCACCGGCTCGGCGATGAAGGCCATGACCGACTCTGCGCCGAGGCGCTCGATCTCCGCTTCCAACTCATCGGCGGCGCGCAGCCCGTAAGCCTCGGCGCTTTCGCCGTCTTCGCGCAGGCGGTACTCATAGCAGGGCGCGATATGCGAGGTCTCGACCAGCAGCGGCGCGTATTTCTCGCGGCGCCATGCGTTGCCCCCGGCGGCCAGCGCCCCCAGCGTGTTGCCGTGATAGCTCTGGCGGCGGGCGATCACCCGGTGGCGCCGCGGCTGGCCGGTCTCGAGGAAATACTGCCGCGCGAGCTTGATCGCCGCCTCGACCGCTTCCGACCCGCCCGACAGCAGGTAAACCTTGTCGATCCCCTGCGGGGCGTTCTGGATCAGCAGATCGGCCAGCCCCTCGGCAGGCTCGGAGGTGAAAAAGCCGGTGTGGGCAAAGGCCAGCTGGTCGAGCTGTGCATGGATCGCGGCCCGCACGTCCGGGTCGGAATGCCCGAGGCAGGACACTGCCGCGCCGCCCGAGCCGTCGAGATAGGCGCGGCCCTCCGCGTCGTGGATATAGCATCCCTCGCCGCGCACCGCCAAAGGCAGCTGCGCGTTCGAGCGTCCGAAGACATGTCCCATTGAAGTTCTCCGATTATTCGCCGCGCACGACGAAGACAGATTGTTTGGCATGGCGGACCACCCGGGCGGCGTTCGGCCCCAGCAGGTAGTCCGCAAGTTCGGGGGTGTGCGAGGCCAGCACGATGGCATCGACCGAGAGCTTGTCGGCGGCGCGCAGGATCTCGTCGTAGATGCGCCCGTGCAGCACATGCGGATGCACGGTGACGCTATCGGGGACGTTCTCATTCACCCAAGTCTTCAGCTTTTCGCCGACCTCTTGCAGGGCGCCTTTCTCGAAGCCCTCCTTGAAGAAGCCGCTGACCACAGACATGCCGAAATCGGGCAGCACCGTCACCACATGCAGCACCACGCCCTCGCCGCCCAGTTGCAGCGCGGTGGGCAGCGCCTTGGTCCAACTGGTGGGGGCCGAGAGATCGACGGGCAGAAGGATCGTCTTATACATGGCTTCGCTCCTCAGAAGGCCGGCTTGGTCTGGCGACGGCGTTGCATCAGGATGACCAGCCCCAGCAGTAGCAGCGCGGGGATGTAGAAGATCTGTGCGGGCAGACGATCCTGCGGCACGAGAACCGAGGCGAGGGTGACCGGCGTGTCGGCGTAGAAGTCGAAGTTCGCCAGTTTCTCGGCGGTGGGCGTGCCGAACATCGGCTCGTCAAGCTTCACCACATCGCCCTCGGGGAAGAGCATCAGGCCGGAATTGTCGATCCGCTCCTGCGCGCTGTCGCCATGGGCGTCCATGACCAGCGTGGTCGAGGCGGTCTCGCCGGTGTTGAAGTCCGGCCCCGCGATTTCCAGCCGGATGCGGCTGCCTTCGGGCAGATCGGCCAGCACCTGCTCGAACTGCGCGGGGGGCACATTCTCGAACGGGCTCTGCACCCAGTTCAGCCAGACGTTGGGCACGAAGAGGGTGAAGGCGACCAAAAGCAGCGCCGCGCTTTCCCAAATGCGCGACCGGGCCAGGAAATAGCCCTGCGTCGCAGCGGCGAAGAGCAGCATGGCGAAGGTCGCCACCACGAAGACGAAGGCCGCGTGGAAGATGCCCGAGGCAGTGCCGAGGTCGACGCCATAGAGGATCAGCGTGGGGTTGAAGATGAACAGGAAGGGCAGCGCGACGGTCCGCAGCGAGTAGAAGAAGGCGGTAAAGCCGGTCTTGATCGGATCGCCTCCCGACACGGCGGCGGCGGCGAAGGAGGCAAGGCCCACGGGCGGCGTCACATCGGCCATGATGCCGAAGTAGAACACGAAGAGATGCGCCGCGATCAGCGGAACGATCAGCCCTTCTTGGGCGCCAAGCGAGACCACCACATTGGCCATCAGCGACGAGACCACGATGTAGTTGGCAGTGGTCGGCAGGCCCATTCCAAGGATCAGCGAGAAAAGCCCCACGAGGATCAGCATGATGATCAGGCTGCCGCCCGAAAGCTGCTCGACGAGGCCTGCAAGCTCGGTGCCGATGGGGGTCTTGGTGACGGTGGCGACGATGATGCCCGCCGCCGCCGTGGCGACGCCGATGCCGATCATGTTGCGTGCCCCGGCGATGAGCCCCTCAATCAGATCGCCAAAGCCCGCCTTGAACTCCGCCGCCAGATGCGCGCCTTCGCCGCGGAACACCGCCTTCAGCGGGCGCTGGGTGATAATGATCAGCAGCATCAGTGCGGTGGCGTAGAAGGCCGATTTCGCCGGGCTCTGACGTTCGACCATCAGGAACCACACCAGCACCACGATGGGCAGGATGTAGTGCAGGCCGGTGGCATAGACCTCGCCCACCGTGGGCAGCTTGATGTTGGGGTTGCTCGGATCGTCGACCTCGAGATCGGGGCGGCGTGCGGCGATGGCCACCAGCCAGAGGTAGAGCCCGGCCAGCACCAGCATCATGATCGGCCCGGCCAGCGCGGGCATCGCGCCCTTCAGCGCGCCGACGACGTAGATCAGCGCGGTGAACCCGGCACCGGCGACGGCAAAGCCGATGAAGAACTTGAGGATCATCCCGGCAAAGGATTTGGCCTCGCCAAGCGCGGGCATGTCCTTTTTCAGCGCCTCAAGATGCACGATGTAGACCAGCGCGATGTAAGAGATCACCGCCGGGATGAAGGCGTGTTTGATCACCTCGACGTAAGAGATGCCGATGAATTCGACCATCAGGAAGGCGGCGGCGCCCATCACCGGCGGCATGATCTGGCCATTGACCGAAGAGGCGACCTCGACCGAACCCGCCTGCTCGTTGGAAAAGCCGACGCGCTTCATCAGCGGGATGGTGAAGGTGCCGGTGGTCACCACGTTGGCGATCGACGAGCCCGAGATCAGGCCGGTCATCGCCGAGCCCACCACCGCGGCTTTGGCCGGGCCGCCGCGCAGGTGGCCAAGACCGGCAAAGGCCAGCTTGATGAAGTAGTTGCCCGCGCCCGCCTTATCGAGCAGCGAGCCGAACAGCACGAAGAGGAAGACGAAGGCGGTCGAAACGCCCAGCGGAATGCCAAAGACGCCCGCGGTGTCGAGCCATTGCGCGTTGATCAGTGCGGTGAACGACAGGCCCTCGTGCTCGATCAGTTCGGGGATCAGCCAGCCGGTGCCCATATAGGCGTACAGCAAGAACAGCGCGCCGACGATGGTCAGCGCCGGTCCCAGCGCGCGGCGGCTGGCTTCGAGCAGGATCAGCAGGCCGACCGCGCCGATGATCACCTGCAGCTGCGTCGGCAAGCCTGAGCGGGCGGTCATCGCGAGGTGGTCGGAGAAGAGAAACACGTAGAAGGCGCAGAAGCCGCCCACCGCCATCAGCAGCCAGTCGGTCAGCGGCACGCGGTCGCGCGGCGAGGACTTGAGCGCCGGATAGGCGAGGAAGGCCAGAAGAATGGCGAAGGTGAGGTGAATGGGCCGGGTCTGCGACGAGTTCAGCGCAGGCAGGATGTCGGCGAACCAAAGCTGCGGCTGCGCGATCCAAAGCTGGAACAGCGACCACGCCAGCGCCAGCCCGGCGATCAGCATCGCGACGTAGCGGTTGCTCGGTGCGCGCGCGCCACTGTCCGTGCTGGCAACGAGGTCCTGAAGCTCCTCGTCGCTGAACTGGCGTCCGCCCTGCTGTGGATTGTCGCTCATGCTGAGGCCCCTCTGATGCCGTCTTCCGGTAAGGCCCGGGCGCTGCTCTGAGCGCCCGGGCCGACTGTCTTTGCGAAAGCTGTGCCGATCTTACTCGATCAGGCCAGCTTCCTTGAAATAGCGCTCGGCACCTGCGTGCAGCGGCGCCGACAGACCGGCAGACGCCATTTCTTTGGGGTCGAGGTTGGCGAAGGCCGGGTGCAGGCCGCGGAACTGGTCGATGTTCTCGAACACGGCTTTCACCACTTCGTAGACCACATCTTCCGGAACGTCTTCGGAGCTGACGAAGGTCGCGCCGACACCGAAGGTGTGGGTGTCTTCGTCATTGCCGCGATACATGCCGCCGGGGATGGTGGCGGTGCGGTAGAAGGGGTTCTCGGAGACAAGCTCATCAACCGCTTCGCCCGACACTTCGACCAGCACCGAGTCGCACGCGGTGGTGGCTTCCTGGATCGAGCCCGACGGGTGGCCGACGGTGTAGACCATCGCGTCGATGTTGTTGTCGCAGAGCGCCTGCGACTGTTCAGCCGCCTGCAGCTCGGAGGCCACGGCGAAATCGTCCATCGTCCAGCCCAGCTTGCCCATCAGCACTTCCATCGTGCCGCGCTGGCCCGAGCCGGGGTTGCCGACGTTCACGCGTTTGCCCTTGAGGTCCTCAAAGGTCTCGATGCCCGCATCGGCGCGGGCGACCACGGTGAAGGGCTCGGGGTGCACCGAGAAAACCGCGCGCAGGCCTTCGAAGGCGCCGGTTTCCTCAAAGCGCGAAGTGCCGTTGTAGGCGTGGTACTGCCAGTCGGACTGGGCGACGCCGAATTCCAGCTCGCCGCCACGGATGGCGTTGATGTTGAACACCGAGCCGCCGGTCGACTCCACGCCGCAGCGGATGCCGTGCTCGGAGCGGCCACGGTTCACAAGACGGCAGATCGCGCCGCCGGTGGGGTAGTAGACGCCGGTGACGCCGCCGGTCCCGATCGAAATGAAGGTCTGGTCCTGCGCGGCGGCAGCGCCTGCGCCAAAGGCCGTTGCGGCAGCGACGAGGGCGCCGATCAGCGGTTTGGTCATGTTGAATGTCTCCCTGAGTTTGTCCGAGATTCGGATCTCACGTGTCAGTGAAACATTTCATTCCCCCCGGTCAAGCAAAACAAAACATTTGTATCGTTTTGCCAATACCGTTTACCTAGGACGGAATTCTGCCGGGTAAAGCCTTGGGGAGACTGCTCTGACAACGTCCCTATCCCTCGATGAACTTGCGGGCGCGCTGCGACGGCTCGGAGAGTCCGGCGCGCCGCGCGTGGCGGCCTTGGCCCGCTGGGCTGCGGAGCAACCCGAAGAGATCGCGCTGAACTCGGTGCGCGGGCTGGCCGACCGGTCCGGGGCGAATGCAAACACGGTTGTGCGCCTGTCGCAGGCGCTGGGATTTTCCGGCTATGAGGCCTGCCGCAACGCCTTTCAGGACGCGCTGCGCCGGGGCGGCGATCTTTATGGGCCTCGCGCCGGTGCGCTCTCGGGGCATGATGCCGCGTCGGTTCTGGATGCCATCCACGAGTCGGGTCATCGCAATCTCGACAGCGCCTTTACCGAGAAGAACTGCGCCGCGATCGAGGCGGCGGCCGCCCTGATGCTGAACGCGCGGCAGGTGCATGTCTTTGGGGTGCGCAGTTGCTACGCCATTGCCGACTATCTTGGTTATGTCGCCCGCATGGCCTTTGACAATATCGCGCCGCGCGCCTCCGCGCCCGGCGATATCCGCGACCGGATCGCGCTTGCGGGTCCGGCGGATGTGGTGCTGTCGATCTCCTTCCGGCACTACTCGGTCGAGACCATCGCTGCGCATGAGCTGGCGCTGCGGCAAGGCGCGCGGACCATCGCAATCACCGATACCACGGACAGTCCTCTGGCCCATGGCGCCGATGTGGTGCTGATGCCGCAGATGCATGGGCCGCAGCCGCTGCCGAGCATGCTGGGCAGTTTCGCCATGGCCGAGGCCATCGTGGCGGCGATGATCGTGCAGTCAGACGGGGCGCTCTCGCATATCACCCGCTTCGAGCAGGGCCTGCACGAGGCGGGGGCGTATCGGTAGGCTGACTGGGCCAGCGCGCAATCGCGACCGGAATCAAGGCGAAGCCGCCGGGCGAGCGCCTGCCCGCCCCGGAGGGCTGGCGCTTTGGGCATGAAGCACGACGCTCAAGTCTTGGACGGACTTGGCTGGGATAAAGCGCAGACCTCATCGTTTGCAGCGCCATCCCACGGGCAGGCGCCCGCCCGGCTCGCGTTCCGTCCTCACTCCCGCGCCAGCGCCACCACCGGGTCGAGCTTCGAGGCCGAGCGCGCGGGCAGATAGCCGAACACCACGCCGATCAGCGTTGCCGAGCCGAAGGCCGCCGCCACGGTCGCGCCGGAGTAGACCATCCGCATCGAGGGGGCCACGACGCCCATCAACGCGCCGAAGCCGAAGGCCAGAACCACCCCCAGTGCGCCGCCTATCAGGCACACCAGAACGGCCTCGATCAGGAACTGCGCGGTGATGTCCGACTGCCGCGCCCCCACCGCCTTGCGGATGCCGATCTCGCGCGTGCGCTCGGTGACCGAGACCAGCATGATGTTCATCACCCCGATGCCGCCGACGAAGAGCGAGATCAGCGCGATGGCCGAGATCAGCCATGTGAGCGTCTGCGAGGTGCTCTGGATCGTCTCGCGGATCGTGTCGGTGTTGGTCAGGAAGAAATCCACCGTGCCGTGGCGCTGGCTGAGGATCGCGGTGATCTCCTGCTCGGCCTGATCCATGTCGTAATCATCGACCACCTGCACCGAGATGGAATCCACCGTCTCGCCACCGGTGATCCGCGCCATGGCGGTGGTGTAGGGGGTGAAGACCTTGATCGACTGCGGGCCAAAGCTGGCTCCCGAGGCCTCGACCACGCCGATCACCTGCAGCGGCACGCGGCCGATCATCACGCGCTGGCCAAGCGGGCTTTCGGTGCCAAAGAAGGTCTCGGCGGCGTCGCTGTCGAGCACCGCCACCTGCGCGCGGGCCTTGAGGTCGGCCTCGGTGAATGTCGCGCCCTCGGTCACCGAGTAGGCGCCCAGTTGGAAATAGCCCGCCGAGACGCCCTTGACCGAGGCCGAGGCGCTGGTGCCCGCGTGGATCACCGTCGCGGTGGTCGACACCTCGGGCGAGACCGAGGCGGCGAAGGCGCGCCCGTCCAGCGCATCCGCATCGCCGCCGACCAGCGTGTCGACGCGGTTGGCGCGCCGGTCGCCGAAGCCGGTGCCGGGGCGGATGTCGATGGTCGAAGTGCCGATCGACGAGATATTCTCCAGCACCTTCTGCTGGCTGCCGTTGCCAAGCGCCACCACCGAGACCACCGAGGTGATGCCGATGATGATCCCGAGCATGGTCAGGAACGAGCGCAGCTTGTGCGAGGCCATGGACTTCAGCGCCATACGCGTCGCCTCGCGCAGCCGGTCGGCCAGCGCGCCAAGACCCGAAGCGGCGGGGTGATCCGTCTCCACGCGGGCCGGTGCATTGTGCGGGCGCTTGCGGGTGTCGGCGGTGATCTCGCCATCGGAGATCTCGATCACCCGGTCGGCGGCCTCGGCGATCTGCGGGTCGTGGGTGACGAGGATCACCGTGTGCCCCTCGGCATGAAGCTCGCGCAGAAGCGCCATCAGCTCGGCCCCCGAGGCGCTGTCGAGCGCGCCGGTGGGCTCGTCGGCAAGGATCACCGCGCCGCCGTTGATCAGCGCGCGCGCCACCGAGACCCGCTGCTGCTGGCCGCCCGAGAGAGCGCCGGGCTTGTTGCCAAGCCGCTCGCCAAGGCCCAGTCGGGTGAGCAGCGCCTTCGCCCGCTCGCGCCGTGCCTTGCGCGCCGCGCCGCGATAGACGGCGGGGATCTCGACGTTGCCCACCGCATCCAGTTCGGCCATCAGCTGATAACGCTGGAAGATGAAGCCGAAGTGGTCTCGGCGCAGCTCGGCCAGATCGAGATCGCTCAGTTGCTGCACATCGCGTCCGTCGAAACGGTAGCTGCCTGTGGTGGGTCGGTCGAGGCAGCCGAGGATGTTCATCAGCGTCGACTTGCCCGAGCCGGACTGGCCGATGATCGCGACCATCTCGCCCGCCTCGATGCAAAGGTCGATGCCGCGCAGCACGCGCACGGTCTGCTCGCCTGCGGTGAAGGACCGCTCGATATCGGAAAGCTCTATGAGTGCCATGACGTGCTCCTTACAGGCCCATCATCGGCGGCGGGCCGCCCCGGCCCCCCGGCCCGCGACCGCTGTCCTGCGCGCCGCTTGGCGGTGCGGGCGGGGCGGAAGAGATCACCTCATCCCCCGGCTCCAGCCCGGCGGTGACCTCGAACGAGGTGGCGCCTTTCAGCCCGACCTCGATCACCTGCCGTTTGGGGCGCCCGTCCGCGCCCAGCACGTCGAGCATGGTGCGCCCGTCGGGTCCGGCATTGGGCAGCAGCGCCAGCGGCAGGGTCGGCACATCCTCGGCGCGGCCAAGGAAGATCGTCACATCCGCCGACATGCCGATCCGCAGCAGACGATCGGCGTTCTCGACGGTAAAGCGGGCGTTGTAATAGATAGCGCTGTCGGTATCGATCTCGTCGTCATCCTCGATCGACGAGGGCGCCGGTTCGACAGAGGCCAGTTCCGCCCGATAGGTCAGATCCGGCGCGCCGAGCAGGGTGAACTCCACCTCTTGGCCCGGCTTCACGTTCACCACATCGGCCTCGGAGATCTCGGCCTTCACCTCCATCCGGTCAAGCTGCGCCAGTTTGACGATGGTCGGTGCCTCCTGAGAGGCGTTCACCGTGGTGCCCTCGCCGTTGACCACCGCCACCACGGTGCCATCGATCGGCGCGGTGATTTTGGTGCGCTCGAGATCAAGCTCGGCGGTCGACACCTCGATCTCGGCCCGCGCCTGCTGTGCGTTCAGCGATTGCAGGTTGGCCTTGTTCATCGCCAGCGTCGCCTCTGCGGCTTCGAGGTCCGATGTGGCCGACAGGCGCTTCGCGCTCAATCCCTGCTGACGTTCGAGGTCCAGTTCGGACTGACGGATCTCGGCCTGTTTGGCTTCGATCTCCGCCTCGATCTGCGCCAGATCGGCCTTGGCCTGCGCCACCGCGTTCTGTTGCTCCAGCGAGTCGATGCGCGCGATGAGATCGCCCTGCGCCACCTCGTCGCCGACCGAAACCGCCAGCTCCTCGATCAGCCCCGAGGTGCGGGCACCCACCGAAACGAGGTTCTCGGCCTCGATCAGCCCGGTGGCCAGCACGGTGCTTTCGACCGTGCCCGTGGAGACGGCGACGGTCTGCGGCGCGGTCTCGGCGGGGGCGGCGCTATGGTCCAGATAGGCCCAGCCCGCCCCTGCGCCAGCAAGGGCGAGCAGGGCGATGATCACGGCTGTTTTGCGCAAACTCATGGGCTGCTCCGAATTGCTTTCAGAGGGTTACACGGGGACCGCCGCGGCTTCCGTCGCAAAAACTTTGCCTTCAGAAACGCGTGCGGGGACCATGGAACGAAAAAAGGCGCCCGGTCTGCGGGCGCCTCGTAGACTGCAGTCTATTTATTGTCGGCAGAGGGGCGGTTCAATGGCCGCCCCCGCGCGCTTTGCGCATGGCTGCCCTGCGCCGCAGGGCAGGGGGTCAGAAGCCGAGCGCCATGCCGTCCTTGCGCGTGTCCGACCCGCCCGAGAGCAGCCCGGTCTCCTCGCTGATGCGGATCGCCTGACTGCCGCCGATGGGGCTGTCCATGACCTTGAGCTTGTGGCCGCGCGCCTCAAGCTCGGCGCGCGCCTCTTCGGACACGCTTGGCTCGATCTGCAACTCATCGCCGAAGGCGAAGCTGCGCGGCGCGTCCATCGCCGCCTGCAGGTCCAGCCCGAGGTCCAGAACGCCCGACAGGAAGGCCGCGTGGCCCGCCGCCTGATATTGCCCGCCCATCACGCCGAAGGGCATCACCGCCACGCCGTCCTTGCACAGCATGCCGGGGATGATCGTGTGCATCGGGCGCTTGTGCGGCGCGATGGCGTTCGGGTGCCCCTCGATCAGCCGGAAGGACGCGCCGCGCGAGTGGAACAGCACGCCGGTCTCGGGGTCGAGGCGGGTGGAGCCGAAGCCATGGAAAATCGAGTTGATGAAGGAGATCGCATTGCCCTCGGCATCGACCACCGACAGATAGATCGTGTCCTTGTGCTCGGGCTCGTCCCAGAGCGCAGGCGGCATGGCGCGGCCCATGTCGATGCGCGCGGCGAGCGTGTCGATGACCTCATCCGACAGCAGGGTTTCCACCACGCCCTCGCAATGCGCCGGATCGGCGATCAGCGCGTCGCGGTGGTGGTAGGCCAGCTTGGTGGCCTCGGCGTGCAGGTGGATGCGGTCGGCCTCGGACATCTCGGCGGCCATGTCGAATTTCGACAGGATGCGCAGGATCAGCAGCGCCGCGAGCCCCTGCCCGTTGGGCGGGCATTCGACCACGTCATAACCGCCGTAGGGGGCCGAGATCGGATCGGTCCAGAACGCCTGATCGGTGCCGTCGTGGAAATCCTGGGTCGTGTGCAGCCCACCCAGCGATTGCAGATGCGTCGCCATCTTCGCGGCGGTCTCGCCCTGATAGAAGCCCGCCGCGCCCTTCTCGGCGATCTCGCGCAGACGGTCCGCCAGCAGCGGCTGCGCGTGGCGCTCGCCCGCCACCGGGGCGCGCCCGCCGGGCAAGAAGACCTTGGCGGCGTGCTCGTCCTTGCCCACCAGTTCGGCATTCTCGGCCCAGTCCTGCGCCACCCGCGGCGTCACCGCATAGCCGTTTTCCGCATAGCCGATGGCCCGCTCGAAGAGCTTCGCCAGCAGCATAGAGCCGTGGTCCTCATGCAGGCGGCACCATGCCGAGATCGCGCCGGGGATGGTCACCGAATGCGGGCTGGTCTGGGGGATCTCATCGCCAAGTCCCGCGTCCTTCAGCGCCGCGACCGTGGCGGCGGCGGGCGCGCGGCCCGAGCCGTTCAGCGCCTTCACCGCGCCGCCCTTCGGCGCGTAGAGCGCAAAGCAATCGCCGCCGATGCCGGTCATCAGCGGATCCACCACGCATTGCACCGCGACGGCGGCGATGGCCGCATCGACCGCATTGCCACCCGCCGAGAGAACCTCGAGGCCAGCGGCGGTGGACAGCGGATGCGAGGTGGCGATCATCGCCTGCGAGGCCAGCGTGCTGGGGCGTCGGGCAGAAAAGAAGTCGAACATGCGTGGGTCGTCCTGTCGGTGATAAAAGGTGCCGAGTGTTTTTCCGTGAGTGATGGCGGTCTCGGCAGAGTCTCGTCAAGTGTCTGATGGGCTGAGCGGATGCAGGCAGGCCACCGCGCGACCGGTGCCGTAGCGTCCAAGCTGCGGGTCGCGGGCGCGGCAATCCTCGCGCGCCATGGGGCAGCGGGTCGAGAAACGGCAGCCCTTGGGCAGATCGAGCGGGCTGGGGATCTCGCCCGGCAGCGGCTCGGGCATCGGCTCGAAGAAGCGCGGCGCGGCACCGCGCAGCGCGGCGGCATAGGGATGCGCGGGGTTGTTCAACACGGCGTCCGTGGGGCCGGTCTCGACGATGCGGCCAAGGTACATGATGGCGATCTGCTCGCAGAGGTAGCTGGCGACGCCCAGATCATGGGTGATGAAGACCAGCGTCAGCCCCATCTCCTGCTGCAGCCTGCGCAGCAGCGTCAGAAGCTGCGCCTGGGTCGAGACATCCAGCCCCGAGACCGCCTCGTCGGCCACCAGCACCGAAGGCTCGGAGGCCAGCGCGCGGGCGATGGCGACGCGGCGCACCTGACCGCCCGAAAGCGCCGAGGGATAGCGTTTCGCCGCATCGGCGGGCAGGCCAACGCGCTGCAAAAGCTCGGCCACCCGCGCCTCTTCCTGCGCCTTCGGCACGATGCCGAAATGGCGCAAGGGCTCGGCGATCAGCGCGCCGATGGTCATCCGCGGATCGAGCGAGCCGCGCGCATCCTGATAGACCATGGCCACATCGCGGGCAAAGCCCGGCCCTTCGGCGCGCACCTCGCGGATCGGACGGCCATGGTAGAGCGCCCGCCCGCCGCTTGGCGCATCAAGCCCCAGCAACACGCGCAGCAGGGTGGACTTGCCCGAGCCGCTTTCGCCCACCAGCGCCAGCGACGCGCCCTTTTCGACGCTGAGCCGCACCCCGTCGAGCGCGCGCAGCCCCACTTTCTCGCGGGTGAAGCGGCGGCCCGGCGGGCGCACCTGAAAGACCTTCTCGACCTCAATGAGCTCGAAGACGGGCGCGGTGCGGGCCGGGGCGGTTTCGGCTTTGGCGGTATCGAGCATCATTCCGGGTTCCAGCAGGCAAAGAGATGGTCACGCGCGCCGCTGCGCGCCGGGTCGGCGGGGGTCAGCGGCGGCGCGTCTCCGGCGCATTTCGCCAGCGCCCGCGGGCAGCGGGTGGCAAAGCGGCATCCGGTGGGCATCTGGTCATGCGAGGGCACGGTGCCCTCGGGGGCCACCAGATCCTTGCGCCCGATCTCCAGCACGCAGCTTTCCAATTGGCGCGTGTAGGGGTGGCGGTGCCGTTTCAGCACCTCCTCGGCGGGGCCGGATTCCACGACCTGCCCGGCATAGAGCACCACGATCCGGTCGCAGGACTGGCTCGCCAGCGCCAGATCGTGCAGCACGAAGATACAGCTCGCGCCGCGTTCGCGGGTGAGCTGCAGGATCAGCCGGATGATCTGCGCCTGAATGGTCACATCGAGCGCCGATGTGGGCTCATCCGCCAGCAGAAGATCGGGGTTACAGGCCAGCGCGATGGCCACCATGACCCGCTGCTGCATGCCGCCCGAAAGCTGATGCGGGAAAGCCGAAAGCCGCGCCTCGGCGTCATTGATGCCGACTTGGGTGAAAAGTTCGATGGCACGGGTCCGCGCCTCGTGGCGCGAGAGGCCAAGGTTGCGGCGCAGCGTGGTGATCAGCTGCCGCCCCACCGTATAGGCCGGGTTGAGCGCCGCGCCCGCGTCCTGAAAGATCATCGACAGGCGCTGGCCGCGCAGCTTCACCATCTGGCGCGGCCGCAGCGACAGCAGATCGCCCGCGCCTTCGAATTCGGCGCTGCCCTCCACATCGGCCCCGTCCAGCAGTTGCATCAGCGCGGTGGCGATGGTGGATTTGCCCGCGCCGCTTTCGCCGACCAAGGCCAGCGTTTCACCCTTGGCGAGCGACAGGCTCACCCGATCGAGGATTTTCGCCGGACCGCGATACACCGTCAGATCCGAGACGCTCAGCAGCGCCTCGGCGTTTATTTGTTGCACCATCATGCGCCCCTCCGGCTCTTGGGGTCGTATTCTTCGCGGATGCCGTCGCCGACGATCGACAGCGCGATCAGCAGCAGTGCGAGCGCGAAGCCCGGCATCGCCGACATCCACGGCGCGAAGCTGACGAAATCGCGCCCTTCGGCGATCATCAGGCCCCAATCGGGGGTGGGGGGTGTCACGCCGATGCCGAGGAAGGACAGCGAGGACGACACAAGAATGGCCTCGGAGATGCGGATCGTCACCTGCACCGCCAGCGGAAAGATCACATTGGGCAGGATGTGGCGGCGGATCACCTGCAGCGAGGGGATCGACATGAGGTGCGCCGCCTCGACAAAGCCCTGCACTTTCACCTGCATGACGTCGGCGCGCACGGTGCGCGAGAACGGCCCGACCATGGAAAGCCCCACGGCGATCACCACTTTGTCGACGCCCTGCCCGAGAATGGCGATGAAGGCGACGGCGAGGATCAGCGAGGGCAGGGCGAGGATCGAGTCGATGAGCCGCATCAGCGCCCATTCCACCCAACCGCCCGACAGCCCGGCGGCAAGGCCGATCACCAGCCCACCGGCGGCGCCGATGAGCACCGAGAAGATGCCGATCACCAGCGCGTAGCGCGCGCCGTAGATGACCCGCGAGAGGATGTCCTGCCCATAGCTGTCGGTGCCCAGCGGATGCGCGCCGCTGGGCGGCTGCATCATCGCCTCCATCGACTGCATGACCGGATCATAGGGCGCGACGAAGGGCGCGAAGACGGCGGCCAGCACGTAGCCAAGTGCGACGATCAGCGCCACGGTGAAGAACGGGCGGCGCAGGAAGATCGAGCGCCGGGCGCGGCGCGCCTTGCCGGGGCTTCTGTGGCCGGGCTGCGGCCCGGCGGGCGGCAGCGTTGCGGGGGCCGGGGAATTGGTGGCCTCTGCGCTCATTTGCGGTCTCTCAGTCTTGGGTCAAGGATCGGGTAGGACAGGTCCACCAGCAGGTTGACCGCGATGAACAGGAAGGCGGTCATCATCACGCCTGCCTGCACCACCATGTATTCTCGCCCCAGCACCGCCGAGGTCAGCATCTGGCCGATGCCCGGCAGGTTGAACACGGTTTCGGTCAGCACGGTGCCCTGCAGCAGCGTGCCCAGTTGCAGCCCGAGGATGGTGACCAGCGGCATGGCGATATTGCGCACGCCATGCACCCAGATCACCCGCCAGCTTGGCTCGCCGCGCGCGCGGGCGGCGGCGATATAGGGCTGGTCGAGCACTTCGATCAGCGTGGCGCGGGTGAGGCGGGTGATCATCGCGATGAAATACGTCGACAGCGTCAGCCCCGGCAGGATCATGTGATAGATGCCGCCCCAGAAATCCTCCCACGGCGAGACATATCCCATCACCGGAAACAGCCCCAGTTTCACCCCGAAGAACCAGATCAACAGGATGCCAAGCAGGAACGACGGAAAGGCGGTGCCGGTCAGCGCAAACACCGCCGAGCCCGCGTCGAAGGCGGTGTCTTTCTTGACCGCCGACAGCACGCCAAGCGGCACCCCGATCAGCACCGCGAAGGCGAGCGAGAAGCTCGCCAGCGTCAGCGTCACCGGCAGCGCCTCTTTGAAGGCATAGGTGAAGATGTCGGTGCGGGCGACAAAGGAGGTGCCCCAGTCGCCCGACACGAAGTTTACCGCCCAATCGGCGTATTGGGCCAGAAAGGGCCGGTCCAGACCCATTTCGGCGGTGAGCGACTCATAGGCCTCTTGCGAGTATTCCGAGCCGAGCATGATCTGCACCGGGTCGCCCGGCGCCAGCTTCAGAAGTCCGAAGGTGGCCACCGAGACGATGAACAGCACGACGAGCGTCTGCCCGATCTTTCCGAGAGTCTGGACCAGTATCATCAGGCGAGGCTGACCGTATGCAGGTTCACGAGGTCGGCGGGGATGTAGTTGAAGCCCTGCACCTTGTCCGAGAACACCTTGTAGATCGGCATATGCGCCATGATCGCGATCGGCGCCTCATCCATCAGCAGGTCTTCTGCCGAATGGTAGAGCTTGGCGCGCTCTTCGGTTTCAAGGATCACCTGCGCCTGCTTGCACAGGTCGTCGAAGTCGGTGTTGACCCAGCCGCAGAAGTTCCACGCCCCGTCCGATTTGAACTCGGGGTAGATGGTCTCGTCGGGGTCGAGGTCGGCCACCCATTCGAAATCGTAAAGGTCGAAGTCGCCCTCGTTGCGGCGCTTGACCCATGCGGCGGGTTCGATCAGCTCGAGGTTCACCTTGATGCCGATCTCGGCCAGCATCGGTGCCACGGTCTGTGCCACGCGGGTGCCCACCGGGCCACGCTCGGCCATCATGTAAGTGACCTCGATCTCGTCCTGATTTTCCGCCATGGCGCGGAATTCCTTGGCCTTCTCGAGGTCGAACCACTGGCCGCGGCCCGAGGTCGCGATGTCGGGATCGAAGAAGCCGGTCATCGGCGGCGAGATCGGGGTATAGGCCTGCTGGGCACGCCCGAAATAGGCCTGTTTCACCAGTTTCTCGCGGTCCAGCGCCCAAGCGACGGCGCGGCGCAGATTGATGTCGGTGAACGGGCCTTTCTTGCAGTTCATACCGACGAACGTGTAGTTGCCTTCGATCTCACCGTAGAGCGTCGCCTTGGGGAAGGCGTCGACCTGATCCACCAGCTGCATCGGGCAATCGGTCATGCCGTCGATCTGGCCCGACATCAGCGCGGCCAGCGCGGTCGAAGCCTCGTTCATCAGCACGAAGGTGACGCGCTCGAGCTTGGGCAGGCCTTCCTCGAAATACTCGGTGTTGGCCTCCAGTTCGATGGCGTCATTCTCGCGCCACGAGACGAATTTGAACGGGCCGGTGCCGACCGGGTTGCGGCCATAGTCGGTGCCGTATTTCTGCGCGGCGGCGGGGCTGACGATGGTGCCGGCGCGGCCGGTCGAGCCGTTCAGCGCAACGGGCAGGAACGCATAGGGCTGCGAGAAGTGCAGCTTCACGGTCAGATCGTCGACGACCTCGATCTCTTCGAGCAGTTCCAGCTTCCACGCGTGCGGCGATTTCGGCTCGCCTTCCTTGACGCGCAGCAGCGAGAATTTCACCGCTTCGGCGTCGCAGGGGGTGCCGTCGTGGAATTTCACGCCCTCGCGCAGCTTGAACACATGGGTTTTGTCGTCTTCGAGATCCCAGGTCTCGGCCAGATCGGGCTCAAAGGTCACCTGCTCGCCGTCATAGGCGATCTTCAGCAGGCCGTTGTGGATGTTGTTGATGATCTGGATCGCCGACAGGAAGCCGGTGAAATGCGGATCAAGCGTGTCGATCACCTTGACCGAGGCGATCTTCAGATGGCCGCTCTGCTGCGCGCGCGCGATGGCCGGGAAGCTGCCGGCGCTGGTGGCGGCGACGATGCCGGCCCCGAGACCCTTGAGGACCGCCCGGCGGCCGAAGCGGGCCGAGAGGCGCTCGGCGAGCACTTTCTTGTGGTCGACTTGCGTCATGTCTTGTCTCTCCTGTTGGCATGATCTCCTCCCTTGTACGGACGAGTGCAAAGGGCCGAATCTGCCCGGTTCCCCCGGTTTTCTTGGCGTTCAGCCCAAATGGACGGCATTTTTTCTGTTTCCTCCGGTACCGACCTGTCGTCACGTGATTTCAGGTTGCGGGCACATGTATACATAAACAAGATAAAAGTGTTCATTTTAGCGAAGGCGCGCGGCGGATGATTATTCGGACAGCAGAAAGCATTTTCGACACGCTTGTGGACCGGATCGTTGCGGGCCGGATGCAGCCCGGTGAGCCGCTGGCCGAGCAGGCCTTGGCCGAACAATTCGGTGTCTCGCGCACCCCGGTCCGTGAGGCGCTGCACCGGCTCGAGCAGGCCAACCTCGCCGAGCGCGGCGCGCGGCGCGCCTTCGTGGTCCGCCAGATGAAGGCCAGCGATCTGGCCGAGCTCTTCGAGGCGGTGGGCGAGGTGGAAAGCGTTCTGGCCGCGCTCGCGGCGCATCGGATGACCGAGATCGAGCGTCAGCACATGCAGGCCATTCTCGAAGAGGGTAAAAACTGCGGCGACGATGCCGAGCGCTACAGTGCGATCAACGCGCGCTTCCATGCCACGCTCAAGACCGGCGCGCGCAACGCCGCGCTTTCGTCGGTTCTGGATGAGCTCAATCTGCGCACGCAGGCGTGGCGGACGGCGAACTTCCATGTGGACACCTCGCGGCTGGGCAGCTCGCGCGCCGAGCATGATTCCATCGCCCAAGCGATCCTCGCGCAGGATGCCGAGGCCGCGCGCGGGCTGATGCGCAGCCATGTGGCGGCCTCTTATATCGTGCTCGCCGACATCCTCTCGCGCCGCGACCTCTAAGCACGCTTTCCGGCTTTTCCTGTCTTTCGAGGGCCCCGCTTGCTACGTCTTGAGGGTCAACGGAGAGGGAGACCGCATGACATTGCTCAGCGAAGCACACGAGATTTCCGACATCGCCTTCGGCTTCATGGGATCAAAGGCGCTGTTTGCCGCGCTGGAGTTTGGCCTGTTCGACGCATTGGCCGAGGGGCCGCGCAGCGCCGAGGAGATCGGCGCCGCCTGCGATCTGCATCCCGAACGCGCGCGCACGCTGCTCACTGCGCTGACCGGGCTGGGGGTGGTGTCGGTCGAAGGAGGCCGCTTTGCCAATTCCCCCGCCGCCGCCGCTTTTCTGGTGAAGGGCGAGAAATATGATTTCAGCGACTACCTGCGCCTTCAGGTTGGGCGCCAGATGTACCCGTTGATGAGCCAGCTTGAAGCGGCGCTGAAGGACGATCTGCCCGAGGGCGCCACCGGGTCTTACGCACAATGGTTTTCTGATCCCGAAGAGGCGCGGCTCTATTCCGACAGCCAGCACGCGGGCTCGCTGGGTCCGGCGGGCGTTCTGGCAAGGCGGCTCGATCTGTCGAATGCGCGGCGGATGCTGGACGTGGGCGGCGGCACCGGGGCCTTCTCGATCACCTTCTGCAAAGCCTTCCCGCAGCTGCAGTCGACCATCGTCGATTTCCCCAATGTCGTCGCCGTCGGGCGCGAGAAGGTGGCGGAGGCGGGCCTTGAGGCGCGCATCACCTATAAGGAAGCCGATGCCACCAACCTCGACTGGCCAGAGGGGCAGGACGTCGTGCTGATGTCTTATCTTCTGTCGGGCGTGCCCGCCGCAGCCCATGCGCCGCTTTTCGAGGCCGCTTTCCGTGCTCTGCGTCCGGGCGGGCTGCTGCTGGTGCATGACTTTGTGGTGCGCGGCGACCGGAGCGGGCCGCATCTCACCGCGCTTTGGCAGTTGCAGCACACCGCCTTCACGCCGCAGGCCGCCTCGCTCGACGCTTCGGGTCTGTCTTCGGCGCTTGGGCAGGCCGGGTTCGCCGAGGTCACGGTCGGGCCAATGATCCCAGAGATGACGATGCTCGCCCAAGCGCAGAAGCCAGAGTAAATCGCTCGCCTTTCGCTTTTGTGCGTGGCACTCTTCGCCGGGTCCGGCTATTTCGGGCGAGAAAGGATTTTTGCCATGCATTCCAGACAGATTGCCGCCGCTGCGGCGAGCTTCACCCTGATCACTCTGATCTCCGCCGCGCCCGCGCTGGCGCATGCCGGGGATGTTGCCGCGGGCGGGTTCATCACCGGCTTCCTGCATCCGATATTTGGCTGGGATCACGTCATCGCCATGGTTGCCGTGGGCCTGTGGGGCGCGTTCCTCGGTCAGCCCGCGATCTGGCTGCTGCCGGTGACCTTCCCGCTGGTCATGGCGTTTGGCGGTATGCTGGGCGCCACCGGCGTGCCGCTGCCGGGGATCGAGATCGGCATCGCCGCCTCGGGCGTGGTGATCGGCCTCGCGGTGCTCTTCGCCGCCCGCCCGCCGCTGACGGTGGCGGCAATCGTCGTGGCGGTCTTTGCGATCTTCCACGGCCACGCCCATGGCGCCGAGATGCCTGGCGCGGTGCATCCGCTGGCCTATGCGGGCGGTTTCGTGATCGGCACCGGGCTGCTGCACCTTGCCGGGATCGCCTTCGGGATGCTCACCCGCACCAAGCTGGGCACGCTGGCCGTGCGCGGCGCTGGCGGGGTAATCGCGGCCTTCGGTGCGGTGTTTCTGGTCGGCGCGCTGTGAGCATCGGCACCGCGGCGCGGCGTGCGCTGCTGGCAGCGCCGCTTCTGGCGTTGCCGGGCGCGGCCTCGGCGCATAACGCGTTCGGGGACCTGGGGCCGTTCTACGCGGGGCTGCTGCATCCGCTGATGGCGCCCGAACAGACGCTGCTGCTGGCCGCGCTGGCGATCTTTCTGGCGCGCCAGCCGATTGCCAATGTGCGCATCGCCCTGCCGGTCCTGCTACTAGCCTCGGCGGCGGCAATAATCCTGCATCCGCTTTGGCCCGCAACAAGCCTGCCGCTGCGCGTCACCGCGCTGTCGGCGCTGCTGCTGGGGGCGCTGGCGCTCTGGGGCGCGGCGCTGCCGCGGGCTCTGGTGGCTGTGCTGGCGGCGGCCACAGGGGCGCTCGCGGGTCTTGCCGGGGACCCGGCGGGTCTCTCGCAACAAGGCCTGCTATCCGGTCTGGGCGGGCTCTTGGGGATCGCCGCCTTCAGCCTGCTGGTCTGGGGAATTGCCGATATCGCTCAGGCGAAGCTGGGCCGTGTCGCCGGAGCGGTGCTGGCCTCTTGGGTGGTCGCGATGAGCGCCATGGCGGCGGTGCTGCCCGCCTAAAGCGCCATCCGCAAGCGCCGTTAGCTGGTGGCGCCGCAGGTCGACCCCGTCATCGCCGCCTTGGTCAGCGCCATCTGCAGGCCTGCCGGGTTGATCGGCTTGAGGCTGCAGCGCGCCTGCGGATAGCGCGCGGCGATCTCTTCTTCGTTGACGTGCCCGGACTGGAACACCAGGCCAACGCCCAACTCCTGCAGCCGGTCTGCCAGCGGATAGACCTCGCCATCCTTCAGCCGCACGTCGAGCAGCGCAACATCAGGGCGCAGCCCCTCTATGGCGGCGAACCCCTGTGCCACGCTGGGGAAGGGGCCGATCACCTCATAGCCAAAATCCTCGAGGAGCATCTGCAGATCCATCGCGACGATCACCTCGTCCTCGCAGATCATCACCTTGCCTTTAGCCGGGCCCTTAGCCGAGGTCGTCTCACCGCTCATCGGGGACATAGCGCAGCACCATCCTTCGTTCGTGATCACCGTATTCGACAGAGACCGTTCCGTTCAGCTGCACGGCCGAAAGTTGGACCAGCGTCGAGCCGAAGCCCTCGGCTCCGTTGTCAGGTTCAACACGCGCTTCGTGGATTTCGTTCCATATCAATTCGACGGTTCCGCCGTCCTGTGTCCAATTCACCTCAAGTCGGCCCGGAGAATGCCCAAAGACTCCGTATTTCGACGCGTTGGTCGACCACTCGTGCAGCAGCAGCGAGAGCGAGGTCAGCTCATGATTGGCCACGGGCACCGCCGGACCGGAAATCGTCACCTCGGCGTCGCCCTGATAGGGCTCGATCGAGGCGCGGACCGCATCCTCTAGGCTGAAGTGACGGGCGCGCGGCGAGCGCTGCGTCAGGTCATGCGACCGCGCCAGAGCGTTGATCCGCGTCTGCACGCCATCGACCAGACCGGGGATCGACTCGGCCCGGCGCCCGGCCATGCGCACCATGCTCGAGATGATCGAGAACATGTTCTTCACGCGGTGGTTCATCTCGCGCAGCATCATCTCGCGCACGTCTTTGGCGTCCTGCTCTTCGGTCACGTCGAAGAGCACGCCCAGCACCCGCTCGGCGCTTTGGGTCGCGATGCGCCGTCCGACCACTTGGATAGAGCGCGCGTGCGGCCCGTCCGAGGCCAGCTTGGCGATCACGTCGATGACCTCGCCGCCGGTCAGCGCGTTCTGCAGGGCACCGGCGACGGCGTCGCGCTGCCCCGGCTCCACCAAGTGCAGGAACTGCTCCACCGACAGTTGCTGCGCGTCGATGCCCAGCATCCGCCTGCCACTGTCGTCGAGCGCAAGCGTGCCCGCCTTGGGATCGCACTCCCAGACCGCAAGGCCCGAGACGTCGAGCGCCAGCCGCAGGCGTTCGCCCTCATGCTTCAGCGCCGCCTCAAGCCGCAGCGAGTCGGTCACTTCGGTGAAAACCAGCGTCGCGCCGTTCAGATCGCCATCGCGGCTGCGATA
Organism: Salipiger sp. CCB-MM3; assembly: GCF_001687105.1. Taxonomy (NCBI): domain Bacteria; kingdom Pseudomonadati; phylum Pseudomonadota; class Alphaproteobacteria; order Rhodobacterales; family Roseobacteraceae; genus Salipiger; species Salipiger sp. CCB-MM3. Next base: position 431,928 of record NZ_CP014596.1, on the reverse strand, counting down.
GGGCGTGATGACCAGCGACCACGTGCGGCTGTCCGCCCGGTCGTTGACCCGCATATGGCGCACGTCGCCGTCGCGCATCACCTCGCCGATGGCGGTCAGCACCTCTTCGTTCTGGCGCAGCGTACTGGTGACTTCGGTCAGCGGGCGGCCCCGGTCGGTGCCGCGGAACGGATAGATCGACTGGATCGCATCGGTGAAATTGCGGATCGCCATGCGCTGATCGACCACCACCAGCGGCAGCGCTGTCGACACGAAGAAGTTGGTCAGGTCGGCATTGGCCACCGAAAGCTCGTCGACCTTGCTCTTGAGCTCGTCGTTGACCGTCGAAAGCTCTTCGTTGGTCGACTGAAGCTCCTCGTTCATCGACATCATTTCTTCGTTGGAGCTTTTCAGCTCCTCGTTCGCGGTCTCCAGTTCCTCCACCGTGGTGTGCAGCCGGGCGCGGGTGTCGCGCAGCTCGTGCTCTAGGCTCTGCACATGGCTGTCGGTGGGGTCGAGCTCTTCAAACTCGTCGTCGTCCAGCGCCTCGAAGCGGTCGCGGTCGCGGAACACCAGAAGGATCGTGCCATCCTCCAGCGGGTCGGCGATCAGGTCAAACGACTGCTGGCCGAACTCCGACCGCGCCGAAAGATCGCGCGAAATGGTGCGCTTCTTGCCGCGCGCCACCTGCCGCAGGATCGCCGAAAGCGCCTCGCGCACGCCCGCGCGTGCCAGCGAGGGGGCGAAATTGTCGCTGTCCTGTCCGGGCGTGACCTCGAGATATTTGCCCAGCTTGCCGGTCGAGCGCAGAATCTCGCCGCGCGGCGTCACGCGCAGCGTCGCCGGCGCATAGGCCGAGAGGATCCGCTCGGCGACATCGCTCTGGCCCCAATCGAGGCGGGTCGGCGGCTCGGAATCGGTTTCCGCGTGGCGGCGGCCCGAGCTTTGGGTGCGCTGCGGGCTGCGCAGATGCAGCGGATATTCCGGCCTGCTGTTGTTGCGCTGAAAGATCCGCGCGCTCTGATCCAGCGGCTTGAAGATATGGTCATAGCGCCCGACGGTCTCGGACGGGCCAAGGAACAGCGTCGCGCCGGGCTTCAGCGCGTAATGGAAGATCGGCAGCGCCGAGGACTGCAGCGTGTCGCCGAAGTAGATCAGCAGGTTGCGGCAGGACAGCAGGTCGATGTTCGAAAACGGCGGATCGCGCACGATGGAATGCACCGAGAAACGGATCATGTCGCGGATCTTGGCCGAGATGCGGAACCGCCCGTCGAGCGCGATCGTGTAACTGTCGCGCATCGCTTCGGGGATGTCGGCCAGCGCCGCCTGCGGATAGGTCGCCTCGCGCGCGATCCGCAGCATCTGCTCGTCGATGTCGGTGGCGAAAAGCTGGATATTGACCGTGCGCTGCTGTTGCCGCGCCTCGTCGGCGAACATCATCGCGATGGTATAGGCTTCCTCGCCGCTGGAGCAGCCTGGCACCCAGATGCGGATCTCGTCATCGCTGCCCGCATCCCGGATCAGCGGCTTCACCGCCGTCTCGCGCAGCCGGTCGAAATGCGCCGGGTCGCGGAAGAAACGGGTGACGTTGATCAGCAGCTCGCGGAACAGAACCTCGCACTCGCGCGAGTCTGCCCGCACCCGCTTGAGATAGGCGCTGGCGTCGGGCAGGTCGAGCACCTGAATGCGCCGCTGCACCCGGCGGATCAGCGTCGACTTCTTGTAGCCCGAGAAGTCATGCCCGACGAAGTTGCGCACCACCGAGCAGATGTCTTCCAGATGCGCCTCGACGGTGTTCGCCAGCTGCCGGTCGGCGGTATCGACAAGCGTATGCGAATAAAACTGCTCGATCGCCTCGACGATCTGGTCGGGACGGCGCACAAAATCCACCAGACCGGTGTTCTGCGCCGAGGTCGGCATGCCGTCATATTTCGCGGTGCCCGGCTCCTGCACGAGGCACAGCCCGCCATGCTCTTTGATCGCCCGCAGCCCGGCGCTGCCGTCCGCCCCGGTGCCCGACAGGATCACGCAGGCGGCAAAGCGCCCCTGATCCACCGCGAGGCTCTCAAAGAAATCGTCGATCGGCCGCCGCAGCCCGCGCGGCTGCGCGAACTCGGTCAGGTTCAGCACGCCATCCGTCACCGACAGCCCATGCCCCGGCGGGATGATATAGACATTGCCCACCTCGATCTTCTCGCCGCCCGAGGCCTGCCGCACACGCAGCTCGGTATGGCGCGCCAGAAGCTCGGCCAGCAGGCTTTCGTGGTTCGGATCGAGGTGCTGGATCACCACATAGGCCAGATTGCTCTCGGCCCGCGCCTCCGCCAGCATCTCGCGGATCGCTTCGAGCCCGCCTGCGGACGCGCCGATGCCGACAATGCAGAGGCGCTCGCGCTCTTCGCGGGTCATCTCGCCCTGCTGGAGATCCTTGTCTTTCATCTGGGGTCCGCTCGCTGCCTGTTCGCGCCTGCCGTCTCAGCGCTCGTCTTCGTCGAGTGACAGCTTTGCCATCATCGCGATCGAGTCCGCAATCAATTGTGCCGAGCCCACCATCGCCAGCCCGAACTCGCGCCCGATCTGCTCCACATCGCTCAGAACGCGGCGCAGCGTCTCATCATTCTGCGCCAGCCCCGAGCGGCGCAGTGCCGTCGTCATGTCGAACTGCGAGGCCAGAATAAAGCGCGGCTTGCGCTCCGCGCCAAGCAGCCGCGTCATGAAGACGAAGTTGAGAAAGCTGCTGCCGTCCTTGCGATAATTCAGGATCGGAAAGCGGCCATTGTCCGGGCCCTCGCCATGCACGAAATCATGCAGCGGCTGACGCATCTCTTCGCTGGTGTCCGGGCCCTGCAAGAAGCGGCAGTTGTGTCCGACCACCTCTTCATTGCTGTAACCGGTCAGTTTGCAGAAAGCGTCATTTACCAAGATGAGCGGCGCGTCGTCTTCGGTCTGGGACACCGCAAGCGCGATGTTGGACTTTAGAATATAGTCGCGAAGCGACGTGGGCAGGGTCTCTGGGGCTGTCATCTCGGCGTAAGGCTGAAGGTGGACACATTGCAGAAGATGCATCGGAGCACGCGCAAGGCAAGGACGATGAGCGATAATCATGCCCCGCCGCTGCCTGCGGCACGATAATGCATCACGCACCGCCGCCTACCACACGGCTTCGGCATGCATCGCCAGCGGCCCATCCTCGGCAGCGGTCCACAGGCCCAGCCCGTCGCCCTCGGCGCAGGCGTTGAGCGAGAAGGCATGGGTGTCGAAGATCGGCGCAAGGCTGCGGAAGCTGAAGCGCGCGGGCACCGCGCCGCGCAAATCGGCAGCGAATTGCGCCAGCAGCGTGGCCTGCAGCGGGCCGTGCACGATCAGCCCCGGATAGCCCTCTTCGCCACTCGCATAGGGGGTATCATAATGTATGCGGTGGCCGTTGAAGCTCAGCGCCGAGTAGCGGAACAGCAGAACCGGATCGGGCGGCAGCATCCGCCGCGCGGCCCCGGCGGGCGCGGGCGGCAGGGCAGGGGGCTCGGCCCCACCGGCCTCGCGATAGACGATGTCCTGCCGCTCGGTGAGCAGCCGGCGCGGGCCCGCGCTGATATGATGGGTGACGGTCACGAAACACAGCACACCGCTGCGCCCATGTTTCAGGGTCACATCTTCGATCACCGAGCGGCGGGTGATCGTCTCGCCGATGCGCGGTGCGTCATGAAACTCAAAAGCGCCGCCTGCCCACATGCGGCGGGGCAGGGGCACCGGTGGCAGAAAGCCTCCGCGCGCCGGATGCCCGTCCGGGCCAAGCTGCGCGCCGGGCACGGCGGGCTGACACAGACACAGGTGAATGAGCAGCGGCGCCTCGGCCCCGTCCTCGAGCGGGCCTTCACGGTCGAAGGTCGCGTTGAACCGCTGCACCTGAGCCGCGGTGAGAAGTTCGGACTGGCGCTCTTCGCGCCCGATCCAGTCGCGCAGATGATCGAGGTCTAGGGTCATGCGCGCGATAGGATACCCGCGCGGCGCCGCTGTCCAGCGTCATCACCCGGCCTCATCATCCTGCGGCAAGAATGTCCCGAAGGGCGCAATGGCGGGCGCGGGGCAGATTGGCCCCACGCCATATCACATGTACCGGGTCTTGGTCCCCTGTCTCAGGCCCAATAGTTAGGCGCGGTAGTCGGCGCCGATGCCCTCGATCGAGCGCAGATGCGCCTGCCACTCAAGCTCGAGATCGCCGTCATCCTCGTTCATCTGCACAGTCTGCTGATAGACCCGCGCGGCAATCGCATCCTCCACCAGCCGCAGCGGCTGGCCGCTGGAGGTGGCGGCGATCTGAATCTCGCACGAGCGTTCCAGATAGAACATGTTGTTGAACATCTCGGCGGCGCTGCGGCCCGTAGCGATGAGCCCGTGGTTGCGCAGCATCAGCACCGGATGGTCGCCAAGGTCCGCGACGATGCGCTCGCG